>CAZEFR010000097.1:0-1571 GCA_964511555.1 uncultured Chryseobacterium sp. | reverse complement strand
CAAAGAAATCGTATTGCGGAAACTGGATTTCAGGGACGCGACTTTCCCAAAAGCCGTGTATGCCTTTTTGATTGGTCTTTTGTCCGTTGTAATTGGAAGTGGAGTGAAGTGGCACATGCACGTCGCCAACGTAATGGCCTATTTCCGCGGAAAGGCGCAGCACTTTGTTGACGTCCTTTTCCACAAATGCCTTCACCAATTTGGAATAAACGAAATACAGATTCCAAGGAACAATGCCATGTGCACGAAGGCTATCTTCTCCGTATTTCGAAACCGCATCGTTCCAGCGTTCAGGTAAATTTTCAAAAGGGGAAGAAGAAGTTTCTGTTACATAACGATCAACGTCTAGAAAATGACATTCTGCTTCACCTTTCACGCTGTACCTCCTTTTATCTGGATCAACGCTATGCTCAATCAAGTAATTCATGTTGTACTTGTAGAATCCGAAAAGATCCGGTGGCAACGTATAAATAGCAAGCTCATTAATTTTCTTGTGTCCGAAGAAACCCCAATCTAAACACATAGGAGGTTCGGGTTCTGAAGCGAATGAGCAGAATGGAAAACAAAGTATCCAAAGGAGTAAGGACTTCGTTTTCATGTTGAAGGATTTACGCGTTATCGATTTCCAACTTCACCAACTTTCCATCGCGAAGAATTGGAATGCATGGAACGGTGTCTAGTGTGAGGCAATACTTTACGTCTTTCTGAATTTTTAATTTCATAAGACGCTTGCGATGTGAACTAGCGCGGAGGAAGCTATAGAAGTTGTCGCGCGCAGAGCGGTATAAAAACTTAGCAGAGATTGTGCTGTCTTCATTCGAAATGAACTTTCTACTTTCGAGCAAATTATCGGCAAATGCACCCGCGCAGATGGTATCTTCTAAATTCATTTTCTCTTTCCAACCAGAAGCAAGAATCAGAACATTTTTGTTCTGTGCAATAAGCCAATTGCTGAGGTAGGTGAGGTTGTTCAAACAACCAATAACAACAATGCTTTTTTCTTTCGCTACTTCAATGGCATTCGTGCCGTTCGTTGTTGTAAGTACAACTGTTTTTCCAACTAAATCTGGATTCATGAATGCGTACGGAGAGTTTCCAAAGTCGAAACCTTCTACCACTTGGCCATCTCTTTCGGCTGCTGTGATGTATCCTTTCGATTTGTAGTCTACTGCTTTTTCAACCGAGTTTATTGGAATTATTTCTTTAATGCCACAATGAATTCCTGTGGTAATGGCACTGGTAGCGCGCAGCACATCAATAACAACCACAATGTCGAATCCGTTATCATACAACGGAAAGTGACTTGGGGCGTAACATACTTCTACAATCTTTCTTTCGCTAAGTGCTGGCATAGGTTTTCAATAAGAGCATAAAATTAAGAAAAGAAAAGGAAAGCAGCGAATTTGTTTATGCCATAACTAACTTCGCTTTCTAATCTGAACCCATGCGTATAAACAAATTCATAAGTGAATCGGGACTTTGTAGCCGAAGAGAAGACGACAAGAGTATTGAACGATGTGTTGTAACAATCAACGGAAAGAAAGTTGGCCTTGGTGCAGAAGTTGGACCGA
>CAZEFR010000096.1:0-1630 GCA_964511555.1 uncultured Chryseobacterium sp. | reverse complement strand
AACGAATTGCATTTCGCTACCGTGACGAAACAGATTGAAGAAGTAATAGGACATCTCTCTTCAACACAAATGAAAAATATTGTTATTGCTTACGAACCCGTTTGGGCCATTGGAACTGGCGTTACGGCTAGCAATGAACAGGCTCAAGAGATGCATGCACACATTCGTTCGTTTTTGAAAACAATGTTCGGAGAAGTCGCCAACGACATTCAGATTTTATATGGAGGAAGTATGAATGCCGCGAATGCACAAGCTTTGTTGGCATGTGAAGATGTTGATGGCGGGCTTATTGGCGGCGCTTCTTTGAAGGTGGCTGACTTTGAATTTATCTACAACGCCTAATGCAATACACGGTATACACCTTTGAAGTTTCTCCGCTAATTCCGGGAAACGATTTAGTTATTGCTTCATTAAGCGAATTGGCTTTCGATAGTTTCCAGGAAACGGAAAGTGGAGTAGAGGCTTATGTGCCAACACAATTCGATACAGTAGAATTGCAAAACGCTTTATTAGAATTAACCATTGAAGATGTGAACATTAATTTCTCGAAGAAGGAAATGGAAGACATCAATTGGAATGCCGAGTGGGAATCACAATTCGATCCAATTGACGTCGATAATCTTTGTCGCGTTAGAGCCCCTTTTCACGAAGTGAAGGAAGGTGTACTCGACTTAATCATTGAACCGAAGATGAGCTTCGGTACTGGTCATCATGCCACGACATATTTGGTTCTTCAGAAAATGTTCGAGCTCGATTTGAAAGATAAGGCAGTCATTGACATGGGCAGTGGAACAGCAGTCTTGGCTATTGCTGCTGAGAAACTCGGCGCAAAGAAAGTTTGGGCCATTGACATAGACGAGTGGGCGTATGAGAACGCCATTGAAAATATAGAGCGTAACAGCTGCACGAAGATTGAAGCGCTTTTAGGCGTTGAAGATTTGCTGGAAGGAAAGATGGCGGATGTTTTCATTGCCAACATCAATCGGAACATTCTCTTAGCTCAAGCCAAGCATTACGAAAACGCCACGAAGTCTGGAGCGCCTCTGCTGCTCAGTGGATTCTACGAAAACGACGTCCCCGCCTTGCTTGAAGCTTTTTCAGCATTCGAATGGAAAGAGACGCGCGTTCGCGATGAGTGGACGATGCTTTACTTAGTTCGAAAATAGAGAACTACGTTATTGGAAAACCTTCGGTTTTATGCCTACTTCGTAATTTGAAAATCGAAGATTTTATTCCTACTGCGTAATTGGAACTTCGTTGTTAAATCATCACGATGATGTCATCCGGAACGGTAATCACAAAGTGTCATCCTTCAAAGAAGGTCATCACCAAAGGTGTCATCGGCATTCGCCGCCGAATAAACAGCATATAACTTGCCTATAAAAATTAGGGTGTTTTCAAAATTCGAGATTTAGTTTTGTTTATTGGCTTGGGCTTTCGGCAATGATAAACTTGGCCAAACAGAAATCAAACTGAAAATGTATACAGCGTTAGAAAATAGTTTTATATTTGCAACAACAGTACCCGTTCAGCATACCGTAAGATCTGCTAGCGGGTCATTTTTTTTATATCGCTATGGCCAATAAAGTTCCATACTCCATAGCAGATCAAATATCCTTGCTGAAACAGC
>CAZEFR010000095.1:0-1643 GCA_964511555.1 uncultured Chryseobacterium sp. | reverse complement strand
CCGATAATGGCGCCCACTCCAAGAGCAACCAACTGAAAGGCGCCCAACGTTCTCTTTAACGATTTCTCTCCGCCTTCTGCATCTGATAGCATAGCGGCTAAATCTTTTTTCCTCCAAAGTGACATAATACTAGGTTTAGGTATTTGACAAATATAATGGATTCGAACAAAGTTCAATTTAAGTGGTTTAAACTTTACAATTACAAAGAATGATACAAACCGAAAAAGAGCTTATTTCAATCCAAATAGACGAAATGGGCGACCAGCACGTAATGACTTCCATTGAAACACCCATGCGTGTTGATGCTTTCATACTCACCGACGAAGAAAAAATAGCTCAAATTGAGGACAAGTTCAGAGACATCATGAACATCATGGGACTTGATCTTACAGATGATTCGCTTCAAGGAACTCCCCATCGCGTTGCGAAAATGTATATCAAGGAAATTTTTTCGGGACTAAATCCAGCGAATAAACCGGCGGTAAAACTCTTCGAAAACAAATACCAATACAAGGAAATGTTGGTAGAACGCAACATTACGTTCTACTCGAACTGCGAGCACCATTTCGTCCCCATCATTGGAAAAGCGCATGTGGCTTACATTTCAAACGGAAAAGTAATTGGACTTTCGAAATTGAATCGCATAGTGCAATTCTTTGCCAAGCGTCCACAAGTGCAAGAGCGCCTGACCATTCAGATTGCTGAAGAATTAAAGCGCGTGATGGAAACAGAAGATGTGGCAGTGCTTATAGATGCTGTTCACTTGTGTGTGAGCAGTCGCGGCGTGCAAGACTTCAACAGCGCAACAGTTACCTCATCTTATTCGGGTGCTTTCAACAACGAAGCCAATCGCAATGAATTTTTGAAATACGTTAACCTCGACAAGTAATGAATTATCTAGTTATTGGTGGTTCGAAGGGCATTGGCGCTGCTACGGTAGAAATACTCGAAGCGCAAGGACATACGGTTTACTTCACTTCACGCGAAGCGTCTTCCCATGTGAACAGTTTAGTTTGGAATATTGAAGACGATTCACTGAATCTTCCAGAAGGATTGGTTCTAGACGGATTGGTGTATTGTCCGGGCAGTATAAACCTACTTCCGGCCCACCGCATTTCTCACGACGTGTTTCTTTCCGACATGAACATTAATGCCTACGGCGCGCTGAAGGCGACTCAGTTGGCACTTCCCTATTTGAAAAAATCAGAGTCGGCCTCTATCGTATTCATCAGTACTGTTGCTGTGAAATTGGGCATGCCCTTTCACGCGAGTGTGGCTATGGCGAAAGGTGCTTTGGAAGGATTGGGCAAAAGCCTAGCAGCTGAGCTGGCTCCGAAGATTCGCGTGAACGTCGTTGCCCCATCGCTAACACAAACGCAATTGGCCGACAAATTCATCAACACTCCCGAAAAAATCGAAGCCTCTAACAAGCGTCATCCACTAGGCCGAATAGGCCAACCGAACGATCTTGCCGAAGCCATTACCTTCCTCTTAAGCAACAAAAGCAGTTGGATGACTGGACAGGTTTTAGGGTTGGATGGTGGTATGGGGGCAATAAGGACGTAGTCCTTAGAATGTCCTATGGACGAATGCCCGAAGGGCGAATGTCTGCGACGAGGGTTTAACAACGAAGTTCCAATTAC
>CAZEFR010000094.1:0-1846 GCA_964511555.1 uncultured Chryseobacterium sp. | reverse complement strand
CGCCACCTATGAAGTCGTTGGTGTTGTGAAAAACGAATTCTTATACAACATGCTGGGTAAAGAATTGTACAAGTATGCCATAGCAGACAACGGACTATCATTGGGCATAGTTCCAATAAAAGACGGTGAAATTATTTGGTATCTTCAAGTGAACAGTATTGATCACGGAAATCCGAACAGAGACCACGACTCTCTCATTTCTTTTTTGAAAGAAAAAGTTGGAGAATGTGAGAACCCGATGATTCAAGCGCTTTTGAATTCCAATATTGAAACAACATATGTTTGGCAAGGAAGAACATTGAAAAATGTAACCGCCATAGCCAAAGAAAACGTTTTCCTTTTCGGAGATGCCGCTCACCTCTTCCTTCCCTTTACCAGTCAAGGAACCAACAGTGCCATTGAAGATGTTGCCCACTTCATTCGACTCCTTAAATCTGGAAAAACACTTCCCGAATTTGCTAATCAATACAGCGTAGAACGCTTGGCGGAAACCAATGCCATGGTGAAATCTGGCATTGAAATGATGCACGACTTCTGCTTCACCGTTTTCTCCGAAGTTGCAGCGAAGATTCCAATTACCATCATGAAATAAATGAAGGCTACGAATAAGAACTTCCTTTCTGAAAACGCATTCAATATGCGTTGGGCAAATGTGGAAGAAGGCCATATTCCGCTAACAGCAGCCGATTGGGACATTGAGGCTTCGAGTGCAGTGAGCGAAGCGGTAAAGGATTACCTTCAATTCAATTCATTTCCTTACGGAAACAATTCGGGGTTGAAAGCTTTTCAAAATGCCGTTACTTTTCATTTCAACAATCGAAAAAACGCAAGCATACATTCAGAAGAAGTTATTGCGACCAACAGCGCAGCCAAAGCCATTGACGATGTTTATTCTTTCTTGTTGAAGGAAGGAGACGAGATACTTATTGCTGATCCGGTTGACTTCTTATTGGCAGAATGTGCGCGTAGAAAGAACATCGGAATTAAACGTTATCAGCAGCGGTCAAGTGGAATTGACCTTGCTGAGTTAGAAAAACTTCTCACTTCGAAAACGAAAGCTCTTGTTATTTGTAATCCGCATAACCCTTTGGGATATGTCCTATCCAGAGTTCAACTTGAATCCCTTTCCAACTGGGCCGATGAAAAAGGACTTGTGATTATTTCAGATGAAGTGTGGAGCGACATTGTTCACACGGAAGAATCCTTCGCTTCTATTCGGGCGGTGAATTCAAACGCTTGGATTGTCTATGGATTATCGAAAGGATTTGGACTAGCGGGTCTTCGCATTGGTGCAATTGTAGCTCCAAATGAAGAACAAGCATCGTTGCTCGCAGATTGTCAAGGCTATGCACGCACCATTGAAGGTGCAAGCACGCTCTCACAAATAGCCGCATCAGCTGCCATTGAAAAGGGCTGGGCACACACGCAAGAAGCTGTTTCACTATTCAAGAAAAATCTTGAACACGCCGTTAGCGCATTCAACAAAACCGATTTTTTAAGTTGCGAAATGCCACAAGGGACGTTCGTTCTCTCTGTTCGTCACCCTTCAACATGGAACACTGAACGGCTTTGTGAACGATTAGCGAATGAAGCGAAAATTCACGTTGTTCCCGGATTGGAAAAATGGTTTGGTCCAGGGGCTATTGGTACGTTTCGAATTAGTCTTGCAACCACTCCTGAGATTGCTGCTCAAGGCATTGAGCGCATTTGCAATTGGATGAACACTTACGGCTCCACTCTGTGAATGCCGGATACATAGCTCTTGGCTATGGTTTCATTCAAGAACAATAAATCTTCTTTTCTTTCTACAAAATCGAGTTTGTCGCTCGAAATCATGAGCACCGTT
>CAZEFR010000093.1:0-2078 GCA_964511555.1 uncultured Chryseobacterium sp. | reverse complement strand
TCAAATACTTTTGGCAATTTCTTAAAATGTCTAGAACACGTCGGTTGTCTTCGCTATATATTTTTTCCAATTCAGCAATGTCGTAGCGTCCTCTGCGCCAAGAAACGCGACTAATGTCTACCTGTTCTGAAACACCGAAGTATTGAAAAGGGCAAAGTAGTTTCTGATTAAGCGCATCGGGCAAACGAATTTCAGCAGAAAGCGTATGTCCGAAATATTTCGAAATGTCCTCACCGTCTTGTCGCTCTGGAGTAGCCGTTAGCCCGAGTAATATTTTCGGTTGGAAATAATTCAGTAAGGACTGATACGATGAAGCAGCACTGTGGTGCACTTCATCTATAACAATGTAGTCGAAGAAGTTTGGCGCTAATTGAATTTCTTTAATTCGATTGTTTAATGTTTGAATGGAAACGAACAATTGGTCGTAGCTCTTCGGTGTTTGTCCACTGAACCAGAGATCTCCGAAATCGTTGTTCTTCAACACTTGTCGGAATGTGTAACACGCTTGTCGAAGTATTTCCTCGCGGTGCGCCACGAATAGAAATTTCGCAGATGGATTTTCTTTTAGAAAACGCTTGAAGTCGAATGCAGAAATTACGGTCTTTCCTGTTCCAGTAGCGGCAACAACAAGATTTTTGTTTACGCCTTTCTCTCAGCACTCTTGTAGTTGATATAGAATTTGCTGTTTAAAGGGGAAAGGCGAGAGGTCGAAGAATTTCGAAATGTCGTCATCGGTCTTTTTCATTTTACCTTTCTCCAAAGCCTGTTGAAGCTTATCACGATGAAGCTCTGGATCATACAATTCAAAATTCGTGTCGTTCCAATAAGTTTCAAAAGTGCTTCTGCATTTTGAAATGATATGCGGAATTTCTTGTTGCGTCACTTTCAGATTCCATTCGAGTCCGTTTGTTAAAGCCGATCTACTGAGGTTGGAAGAGCCAATGTAAGCCGTGTGGAAGCCCGTATTTCGCATGAACAAGTAGGACTTGGCATGCAGTCTTTCTTGATTCGTGTTGAAGGAAATTTTTATTTCAACGTTACTGAAGTTCGAAAGGAAATCGATGGCTTTCAAATCTGTTGCACCCATGTAGACGGTGCAAATAATTTTTACGGGCTTATTCGCCGCTTCCAATTTGCGAAGTACTTGCTCGAACAATCGCACCCCTTCGAATTTCAAAAACGAAACGAGCCACCAGACTTCATCTGAAGTGAGCATTTCTTTTTTCAATTCGCTTTCAAGGCTAGGCGTATGCTTGCTTCCGTTGAATAGCGCCGATTCTGAGAGTCCGGTTATGGGAAAAGTTTCTTTGATGTGTTCCTTCAAGTTCGCCTGCGCGAAGGTTGATTTGTGAAAGAACGCTTTGAGAATTTCACCTTTATTGGAAATTTGATCATCGATAAATTCAGGATCGTCTAGAAACTTTGAAGTCAGTTGAACGAGTTCATTGGAAAAATCGATGAGTTTCTTTTTCGCTTTTTCATCGCTTTCTTCAGCTATCTGATTCAACGCACGATTCAAGATATCTTGAAAGTAGCGTGAAATGAATCCGGGCCCATCGGTTTTGTTAAACGATTCAATGAGAAAGGTTTTATCGGCTTCGTTTTCTAAGGCTGTCGCAACAGCCTCTGTAATGATCTTCTCGTAAAAACCCTCTTTCATTTGGTTTGAATATAATTTAACACAATAGGAATATCTGCTGCCGCCCAATCCAATTGGAGAAGGTCATCTTTCTTCATCCAGCGCAGTTCTGCATGTTCTGTTGCGCTTGGAGTTTCGTTACTTTCAACAACACATCGGAAGGGGATAAGCTGAATTATTTTTTCAGGAACGTAGGCGTGTTCGGCAATGGGCAGCGCTTCAATGATTTTAATCTCAACATTTAATTCCTCTTTAATCTCACGAATCAACGCCTCTTCTGGAAGCTCATTCAATTCCAACTTACCTCCAGGAAACTCCCATTTCCCGGGTAGGGACATGTGTTCGCTCCTCAACGCGCACAAGACCAGGCCGTCTTGTTCAATAATGGCACACACAACGGGAATTATTTTCACTTCCATTCCCGGAAATTAAATCGGGA
>CAZEFR010000092.1:0-2120 GCA_964511555.1 uncultured Chryseobacterium sp. | reverse complement strand
TCCGCAAATTTGTTAGCAGATGAATTTTATTGGCGGGAACAGCGAAGCTAATCCCGCCCCTTCCGCAAATTTGTTAGCAGATGAATTTTATTGGCGGGAACAGCGAAGCTAATCCCGCCCCTTCCGCAAATTTGTTAGCAGATGAATTTTATTGGCGGGAACAGCGAAGCTAATCCCGCCCCTTCCGCAAATTTGTTAGCAGATGAATTTTATTGGCGGGAACAGCGAAGCTAATCCCTCTCTCTCCGCTACAAATTAAACCAACGATTGTTTCGTTGGTTTTTTTTCGAACAATTATTTCGCCTTCGCTATAATTTCCTGCACTACACTTGGATCAAGTAAGGTAGTGGTATCGCCAATGGCATCGAATTCTCCTTCTGCAATTTTTCTTAAAATGCGACGCATAATTTTTCCACTTCTTGTTTTCGGCAAGCCACTCACAAGAACAATCTTATCCGGTTTCGCTATGGCGCCAATCTGCTCACTTACGGTCTTCGTTATCGAATAAACCATCTCCTGCTCAAACCCTTGCGAAGCACCTTCCGCAGGACCTTGCATCGCACCTTGTTCACCACCTTCCGCAGGACCTTGCATCGCACCTTGTTCACCACCTTCCGCAGGACCTTGCATCGCACCTTGCTCTGCACAAATAACAAACGCATAAATCCCTTGACCCTTGATGTCATGCGGATACCCCACCACCGCGCTTTCTATAACTCCGTGCGTATGATTAATGGCATTCTCTACTTCCGCTGTGCCTATGCGATGTCCGCTTACATTCAATACATCGTCTACCCTTCCTGCTAAACGATACATGCCGTTCTCGTCGCGATAAGCACCATCACCTGTGAAGTAATAGTTTTTATATGTACTGAAGTAATTCAAAATACAACGCTCGTGATCGCCATACGTGGTGCGAATCATCGAAGGCCACGACTGCTTGAAACACAGGTTTCCCGTTAAATCGTTTTCAAGAATTTCATTCCCTTTATCGTCTAACAAAACGGGAAGAACTCCCGGCATAGGCAACGTAGCAAACACCGGCTTCGATGGTGTTACTCCAGCTAAGCTAGAAATCATGACACCGCCTGTTTCTGTTTGCCAGAACGTATCGACAATCGGACAGTTTCCTTTTCCAATTTTTTCGTGATACCAATGCCATGCTTCTTCGTTAATGGGTTCGCCTACGCTTCCGAGTATGCGCAACGAAGACAAATCTTTTCCTTCTAGAAATTCATCTCCGGCCGACATTAAACTGCGAATGGCTGTAGGTGCGGTGTAGAAAATATTCACCTTGTGCTTCGCGACAATGTCCCAAAATCTTCCGGCATCCGGATAAGTAGGTATGCCTTCAAACATCAATGATGTAGCACCATTCAAGAGTGGTCCGTAAATTAAATAGCTGTGTCCGGTTATCCAACCAATATCCGCTGTGCAGAAATG
Source organism: uncultured Chryseobacterium sp. (assembly GCA_964511555.1). Taxonomy (GTDB): domain Bacteria; phylum Bacteroidota; class Bacteroidia; order Flavobacteriales_D; family Sanyastnellaceae; genus CAIZGX01. The sequence goes on along the minus strand of CAZEFR010000092.1, from coordinate 677 downwards.
AACGTCGCCTTTTTGGTACTGAAACACATTCAAAAAAGTATAGGCCGTCCACACCATGTATCCCGCGGTGCTGTGCACAACGCCTTTCGGTTTACCTGTGGAACCGCTCGTATACAAGATAAACAACGGATCTTCAGACTGAAGTGTCTCTCCGGGTTTCATGTAATTATTGGTGGAAAGAACGCGTCCTTTCAATTCATTCCAATCGATATCAATTGCCTTTTTTTCGGTTGGAAGGTTGAGGTAGTTGAAGACCAACACATTTTTTATTTTTCTTGTTGAAGTCAATGCTTCATCTACCAACGATTTCAACGGAATAGTCTTGTTGCCGCGAAGTCCTCCGTCCATGGTTATTACGAAGTCTGCTTCGGCATCGTCTACGCGATCTGCAATGCTCTTTGCACTGAAGCCTCCGAAGATAACAGAGTGCACCGCGCCAATGCGCGCGCAGGCCAGCACGCTGAACACCAATTCAGGCACCATGCTCATGTAGATACAAACGCGGTCGCCTTTGCTTACACCCATCGTGCGAAGCATTTCAGCGGCAATACAAACCTCGTTGTGAAGTTCGGTGTACGTGAATTTTCTGTACTCAACCGAATGATCATTCGGTTCCCAAATAAGAGCCACTTCATTGCCTCGTTCAGCCAAATGTCTGTCGAGCAAATTTTCAGTAA
>CAZEFR010000091.1:0-2227 GCA_964511555.1 uncultured Chryseobacterium sp. | reverse complement strand
CAATTCCTCCGAATTGCGCAACGGCTTCGCAGAAGGCTCTTCCAACCAATCCGCATGCACCTGTGATGACTATAACTTTATCGGTTAAATCGAATTTCTTTCTGAAATCAATTTGCGTTGCATCTGTTGTGCGAAGTGGTTCCATCTTAATTTATTTTTCGGAAAACAGGCTTGATTTCTTCACCCACCAAATACTTTTCTACACCGTCTTCCAATGCTCTTTCAAACACTTCACAACTTTCATCGAAAGCCGCAAGCATGAAATCTATATCGTCTTGTGTATGTGAGAAACATGGAGAAAGAATTCCCTGATAAAGAACTCCACGCTGAATCATTTCCTGCATGAACAGTGTTCTGTAGAACATACACGGTTCTTTCTTCTGATTCTTCACCACCAATCCAACACACCAGTTGAATCCGGTAAACTCGAAATAATCTTCCAATTTTCTTCGAGATAAAATTCCTTTCGCGCCGTTCAAAAAGTAATCTCCAATGGCGTGGTTGTGTTGAATAACCGGATTGTTTTCAAACACATTAATTGTGGCTAATGCCGCAGCAATACCGTGTGTTTCCCCACCGTGAGTGGTGCTTACTAAAAATACTTTCGGTTCGCCTTTTCTACGAATGCCGCCGTATTCCATAATTTCCTTTTTGCCCGTAAGTGCGCAGAAAGAAAATCCATTTGCAATACCTTTTCCCCACGTGCAGAAATCAGGCTCTGCATTGAATTTTTTTATTGAACCTGGAAAATCAGATTTGAATCCCGTAATCATTTCATCCATGATCCACAAAGCACCGTTTGCATGTGCCAGGTCAATGGTCTTCTTGTAAAAATCAGGCTCCAACACATTCCATTTTTCTGGTTCGGAAATTACACAAGCAATCTGTCCCGGATACTCGTTGAACAAGCGCTCTAAATCTTCGATTGAATCTTGCTTGTAGGTAACAGTGAACTGTTTTATTTCCTTCGGTATACCGAAATCGCATGCGGTTGAGCCAATGAACCAATCGTCGTAACTGTAGAACGGATGTTCAGCAGGACGAGCAATCAAATGCTTCCCTGTGTATGCGCGAGAAAGCTTGATTGCGGCAGTAGTTGCAACAGAACCGTTCTTCGCAAATTTGATCATGTCGTGTTGCGGAACAAGCGAAAGAAACTTCTCTGCCATTTCCATTTCAATAACGCTCGGACGAGTGAAATTCACACCTTTCTCCAATTGTTTTCTCACTGCTTCCAAGACAGGCTCGTAGGCATGTCCCAAAGAAACAGAGTACAATCCCATAAGCGTATCCAAGAACTTATTCCCATCTAAATCCCAGCAGTACACCCCTTTCGCATGTGTAATTGCCGCGGGTGATTTAATAGGGAATTGATCATCTCCCTTCGAGTACGTATGCGCACCACCCGGAATTAAATCGTGGATTTTTTTTCTGTACTCGTCGCTCTTCGCGAAGTTTGTTATGTGTGGAAGTGACATCGTTTTCATTTCACAATTTTATCTTCTCTTAATGATTTTGCGTATCCAGCATTGATAATGCTTTCCTCGTTCAACTTCAATAATTCAGGTTTCGATTCTAACAAATGTACAACATCGTCTATGTTGAAATCACGAGTTCCAAATTCGGCAAAAAGTGCTTCAACAAAAGCAAAATCTGAAGGTGTGTCGACAGATAATTTGAAGTTACAGTTGTCGTTCATCTTTCGAAAACCCAAGGTGAACTTCTTTGAATTTTTTACATAGGGAATGACATGTTCGCGTTCACTGTGGAGCTTCGCATGTTGAAAGGCGTATTCCAAAACGGAAAACTTCACCACTTCCACATCGAATCCGTCTTCCAAAAAACTTGGATCTTCGTTGCTGTTCGAAAACAGATCGACTCCGAATTTCACGAATTGCTCATACACCCAATCGACGGTGCTTCCGTGATGGGTGGGACAATCGCTTGTTAAGCGAATGATGTTGTCGCCTTCCTTCGCTTCAAAAAAATTCGCAGCAGAATAGAAGCGATCCAACACATCCCAATCTGAACCGCGAAAGACTAGAATGTTGTTTTCGTTGCAATATTTCTCCAATGCATCGTCCTCCGAATTGGTTGAAGTAACAACGGCTAATTTATCGATACACTTCGCTTGTGAAACGCGATTGATTAAGGTTTGAATGACTGGAATTCCATTCAAGTCTTTTAGGACTTTTCCCGGCAATCGGGTAGAACCCATACGGGCTTG
>CAZEFR010000090.1:0-2435 GCA_964511555.1 uncultured Chryseobacterium sp. | reverse complement strand
CAAAGCAAGCACACTCGGATCCCAATTGGGATATGGATTATCTATGGTACCGTCGTTGTTCGCATCTGCGAAGCTTCCCGCAAGATGAACTCCGTTTGGGCTCACGGTTTGGTTCGACATATCTACTTTGAACGTCACCGCGAAAGCAAAGCTTTGGGTGATCGTTACAATCGTCGCAATGAAAAACAGAATACCGCGCTTTACCATAATCCTTCAAATTAATTTGAATGGAAAGGTAGGGTGTGGTTGGCGAAACAAAAAGGGAATTAGTTTAATAAGAACTTCTTGAGCATTTTGTATCGCTCAAATGCAGCTTTCAGTTTTGCATTCGGCTTGGGCGAGTTTGTGATCAAATTCACAAACAATGCGGAGTCGGCTGCACTGAGTTTTAGCGTGTACTGTTGATTCACTTCTTTCATTGTCTATTTGTTGACCTGCAATTGAAACCAATTAGCGATTGCAAATTTAACATTTTTCTCAAAAAAGATAAACTACAATTCACGAATTTCTATTGATTGAAGGTATTTGATTCAACGTCTTCTTAAAACGGGCGAAAAATTTTTCGTCCCTAAGTCTTACCTTTTCTTAACCTCTCTTAACCTTGGTTGAAGGATATTTCGTCATTAGTAATATCGTCTATTAAACCCCCTTCAACTCCAAATTGGACAAATGCAATAACAATAGGTAGCTGTTATCTTTGACCCTTCCCTCGAGGAATGCGCGATAGGTTTTTCCTCCGTCTTGAAAGACCAACGGCTCGTTGCCTTTGGCGCCGCCGCCCAACATCATTAACGATTCTTTGTCGTGTAACTCCTTCGCCATTTCAAACAAGAAGTCGAAGGTGAGTCCATTGATGTGATGCAATTGATACTTCTTAGCGAAAACCAATTTATTGAACATGTCTTTCTTCGGAAATAACTTTCCTGGTTTGAGCGCAATTTCAGCAAGTATATTGGCAAGCAATTCTTTTGGAACGCGCTCTTCTTTCACGCTTCCGTCTGGTGCGTAAACAACTTCCTTCTTTGTAATTCTTGAAACGGGCTTGAGCTCTGAATCTATGTAAACCCGAGAACTCCCTTGTACAAACCTACCCGTAAGCTGAAGATCAATTTCCGGATCTCCGCTCAACATGGCTTGAGCTATGGCTTCGCCATCGCCATGAACTTTCGTCATTCCTTCGAATGAATTCTGAGCCCCGCCCTTCAATACGCGAACTGTGGTTACATCTTCACCTTTTGAGTTAACGAACTTCACCTTCGGCTTTTTCGTTTTCGATGTAAAAACAACTTCGGCATCGCGCCCTTTGGTATCTGATATGTGTATGTATCTTGACATAATTTTTAATTAAATAAAATCTTTGAATTTCGAATTTCTCACATCATAATTCAATAACTTAACGTATCGCTTAGGATCTTTGCTAGTGTAAGCCTTGACTTTACTCACAAATTCATCTTCAGTCATATTGTATTTGGAAGCAAAGGCGCGAAACTTCGGATCACTGTATACTTCGTTTTTTAAAATTTCCTCTCTCTCCTTGATTCCCTTGGACGAAATGTCTCCAACTTTATTCAAGATGAACTCTGTAACCTCACCATTTATAGAATTACCATCATTTTTTGAACGAAATAGATAAAAAGCTGTAACTGCAATTATTAGAAATGAAAACGGCACAACAAAGCGTTCTCCTAAAAGATAAAACGTGAATAATAATGCTAAAGAGCCAATTAGTCCGATTATAAATTGACTCCGCGAAAATTTAGATTTGGCCGAATCTGAATACAAAGCCATTTGGATTGCATTAACAATTTTATCAAACAAGAAAAAACACAATACAAATGAAATTATGTACCAGTACCAATGCAATTGCAACTCTCGAATGAATCCGATTGTATTGCTTCCTCCTAGAACAATAGAAAAAAAAGCTCCAACAAAAAACGATAACAAACAAGTTATGGGAATCAAAATAGAATAATAGAGAGCTTGACTTTTTTGTTTCAGCAACGCCAATACATAGCCGACAAAGAGTATAGTCAGCAGCTGTGATAATAACCTAATTAAACCTTTCATGTATTTGTAAGTTATAACATTCCAAAATCTACTTCTTCTTCCGACTCTTCTTGCGGGGCTTCCTCAACTGGAGGAATGGCCGATTTGTTTTCCAAATATTCAAAATCGAGCAGTCGTCCGGTAAGGACAAAAACTTCATTTTGACTGGAAAGCACTATTGCATCTGCACCTTCATAGTCTGCACGGTAGTTGAACACAAATTGAAAAACAGCTCCGTCTTCTAACAATTTCAGCATGCCCGCTTTACCCTTCGCGTCTTCCCATGTTAACTGGTAAACCGTGGTTATTTCTAAATTGAACAAATCGTCGAGACTTGCCTTTTACAGCTTGATCTCTCCGTCATACGAAGAAGGAATAAGCGTAGCCTC
>CAZEFR010000089.1:0-2625 GCA_964511555.1 uncultured Chryseobacterium sp. | reverse complement strand
ACCCTTCGGGTGTAAATTAAAGTAAAAAGCCTCCGGCTGTAAGGAAAAAACAAATCTACTTACGGCGAAGCCACTTACTTTAACTTACACCTGAAGGGTTTTATTTTGAAGTCATCCGCTCCGCGGTCATCACGACAGTGTCGTGTCATCGGCTTCGCCGTATATTGGCCTCATGAAACTCCTCCTTCAACTCAAAGAAGCATTCGCCTTCGCCACACAGTCGTTGGTGGTGAATAAATTGCGGACGTTGCTTTCGTTGTTCGGAGTGACCATTGGAATTTTCTCGATCATTTTTGTACTGAGCATTGTAGACAGTATGGAAGCCGATATGAAGGAAGGCCTTTCTGTTATGGGTTCAGACCTGCTGTTCATTCAGAAATGGCCCATGGGCCCCGAGAAAGATGGCGGTGAATACGAGTGGTGGAAGTATTGGCAGCGAAGACAACCGAGCAAAGACGATCTGAACTTGCTCAAAGCAGATTTGCGTTCGTACTCAGTGGCCACCATTCAAGTTCGGGCCACAAAGACCATTGAACACGAGAACAATTCGCTTGAAGGAGTTGGTTTTCTGGGCGTGGGATATGATTACATTCAAGCCATTGATTTAAAAATTGAAAAGGGACGCTACTTCTCGCAAATGGAATGCGACGGTGGAAGACCTGTTGCACTCATCGGATACTCGCTGGCCGAACAATTGTTCGGTGCAGAATATCCGGTTGGAAAGGACATTAAAATTCAAGGACAGAAGGCTGAAGTGATAGGCGTCATGGCGAAAGAGGGTTCTTCGCTATTCGGCGGAGAACGCGATCTTTCAGTGTATGTGCCTTACGAATATGCGCAACGATTTGTTGGAGATGTCGACGATGTGACGCTCTTAATTAAAGCGAAAAAAGATGTCGATGTGGAAGTGCTCAAAGGCGATGTCATGTCTGTCTTCCGCGGTATTCGCGGAATTCGTCCAACAGAAGAAAACGATTTCAGTGTCATCGATTCCAGCATGATTAGCGACATGGTGAATAGCATTGTAGGTGTCTTCAACGTTGCTGGAATGTTCATTGGCGTCTTCGCCATTCTTGTGGGTGCCTTCAGCATAGCAAACATCATGTTCGTCTCTGTGAAGGAACGAACCAGCATCATTGGCATTCAGAAGGCACTTGGTGCAAAGCGTTATTTCATTCTATCACAATTCCTCTTTGAATCGATGCTCCTCTGCTTTGTTGGTGGAGTCTTCGGATTGCTCTTGGTGTACGGAGTGCTTTCGTTGCTGAATGGCGCAACAGATTTTCACTTCTTCCTTCCCCTAAGTCGAATTATTTTGGGAATAACGGTTTCGTTGGTGGTGGGGCTAGTAGCAGGATTTATTCCTGCCTTACGTGCCGCGAATCTTAGACCCGTCGATGCCATCAGGTCTGCAGGTTAGAAGCCGAAGGTAAGGCCGAATTGAATGATTTGGCGATTGGTTTTGGTGGTTCCGGTGGTGTAATTAATGCTCGTGTTGTTTTGAACGGTTACGGTTTCTGGAATGACGTATTGTGCTTTTCCACCTTGAATGTTTTCGTAGCGAATATCGAACCACACGCGTTGTGAATTTTTGGTGTGAAGGCGAAGACCTAAGGCATATCCGTATAAAAGCGAGGTGCTTGTTTGTTGAACTTTCGTCTCTTCTACAGAAGAAAATCCGCCGTTGTTCTGAATGGAAATATCAGTCTTTGTAGAGAAAGTTTCCACCCCTGCTAACCCTTCAGCGTAGGGTTGGAAAAAGCCGTTAAACGGTCGGAAGCGAAGTAATCCTTGGTAACGGTAGTTGTTGTGTCGAACGCGAAATGTTCCGTCGTTGAATAAGGAATCTCCGACAAGATTTGTTCCGCCGTAGACAGAAATGTCTTGATCTAACGCGCCCATTTGATTCCATGAGAACTGAACTCCCCAATCGAAAGGCGTCTGCTTAATGGACTTTGAGAAGACGCCGGTAAGACCTGCGGGAGTGCCGCTGTATCGGTCTGCATATTCTCCTGTAGGCTCGGCTACTTGTATTCCAAAACCGAGGGTAGCCGTGCGCGGATTGCGAATGGAACGTCTGTTTTCTTGTGCGAAGGCGAATAAAGAAGTAAAAGCGAATAGCAGAACGAGTAGCTGTTTCATATTAATTTTTTTTATGATGTGCAAAAGTTATACCTAAACAAAGTTAAGTCCTTTTAACTTCGCAAAACATGAGTAACGCATCAATTTGGATATTGGGAAAAACGGGTCAGCTGGCGCAATGCTTTGCTGACTCGTTTAAGGAAGAAACAACGGCAAACATTCGCTTCTTCGGACGCGAGGAAATCGATTTCGAAAACGATCTGTTTGAGCAGCTTTCTGAACTGAATGAAATTCCAGATGTCATTGTCAACACTGTTGCGTACACTGCAGTAGACAAAGCCGAATCGGAAGAAGAACTCGCGCACCGTGTGAATGCCGAAGCCGTTAGTGAGTTAGCTGATTTCTGTTCGTTGCACGACATTGTGCTTATTCATTTTTCAACGGACTATGTTTTTAATGGTGAACAGAATTCTCCCTACACCGAAGACGACGTATGCAATCCGTTGGGCGTTTACGGAAGAACCAAGCGCGAAGGAGAGTTAG
>CAZEFR010000088.1:0-2756 GCA_964511555.1 uncultured Chryseobacterium sp. | reverse complement strand
TCCTACTACGTAATTCCTACTATAGTAATTAGCATAAAAGAGTCACGAAGTTCCAATTATGAAATAGGAATAAAATCTTCGATTTTCCAATTACAACGTAGGAATAAAACCAGAGGTTTTCCCATTACGAAGTTCCTACTCAATCTCAAGAAGCACACTCAAAAGCACCTGCAACTCTCTCACCTTATCGGCGTTGTTTTGAGCGATGTAGTGATGACTTAACGCGTTGATATTGCGTGTTACAACATCTGCGTTCGAACATGGTTCGAAGAAACGCTGATCCAATGGCAAGTGCTGACTAGAAATAAATTGTTCAATTTCTTCGCGGTCGAGAATAGAGCCGCCGGCAGCAGGGTTGATGTAAAACAAAATTTCTTCCGTGTTGGTTTCGCCTTCAGGCAACAACCATTCTGGCATTTGTTCAACATAACACAACAAGAAATGACCAGGTAAATTCACACCGTAAATCGGTAAGTCTAAACTACGAGCCAACAACAAATACAAAGTGCCAATGCTTAAAGATGTCCCTGTCTTTGTATTCAATACATCGAACAAAGAATGCGGTGCGTTTTGAATTTCTCCAGATACACTCGTGTAACCACACAGCTTGAATAAGATGTGATTCAACACATTCACAGATTCGAGAGCGGTCAATCGGTCGTTCAGTTCTAACCAAATATCCTGACGCAGTCTCGAGAATAAATATGTAATCTCTTCACTCGGAACATTGCGCTGATAATACTTATTCAAAATCAACATGCCTTCCAACAACTCCTGCTCACCTTTCTGCCACTCCTTAATAGCAACATAAGTCGTCTTGTATTGGATATTCGCAATGATCTCCGATAAACGCTGAAGCGCTAACGGATCACCGCTTCCAATAATGAAGTGGTCTTCTAACGTATGCAATACCTCCTCACCCTTATCGGTAATGGCTTCGCGAACCGTATTGAAGATAACTTCATCGGGATCATCGAGCAACTTTATTAAGGCGTGAATGTCAGACTGACTCATGTTGGGCATTTAATTAACAAGGCCAAATCTATTTTACGCATTAACTTTCTAGACACATGATTTAACTCTTTATTCACACTGAATTTTTAGTAAGTGGAATTCTGACTGACAGCTTGTCCATTTTATTGCTCAATCTTCGTTGTGGAATAGCACTTGTTAAGCGAGCATATGATTTTACAGCAAGACCGACAGAAACTATTGGATGCTCTATTGTGGTCGGGCATTTTCACTTTAATATTCATTGTTCTGTTTTACGGCGCGCGTTATCTTAATTTTTCTTTGTCCGTTTTGGGAGTTGAGCCCCGCACTTGGAAGGGTCTGCTGAATATGCCAACCATGCTTTTCGTTCACGCCTCACCCGAGCATTTGTGGAATAACGTCCTGGCTTTCTTCATTCTAACATCCACCATATTTTTCTTTTACTACGAAATTGCAATCCCTGTTTTCTTAATCATGTGGCTGTTCTCTCCAATTATTCTTTTTGTAATTGGAAGAGACAATGTCCATGTCGGTGCAAGTGTACTCATTTATGCCGAATTCGCTTTTCTCTTTTTCAGTGGAATATTCCGAAGGAACTTGAATACTAAGCGAATCTCAATGGCGGTCGGATTTGTATACGGATACACCGTTTGGTATATGTTTCCCATTGAACAGCAAGTTTCGTGGGAAGGACACATAAGCGGATTCATATGCGGAATTATGCTAGCTTGGTACTTCCGGAAGCAAGGTCCGCCAGAGCCGGTATACAGACACGAAGTAGAGCCAGAGCTCAGCGATGAAGATCCGTTTTGGCTCGAAACGATTCAAGAAAAAGAGCAAAAGCCAACCTTATCAGATGCGAATAGTGAATAAGTTCATCTTTAACCCCTAATTTATTTCGAATCGGACTGCTTTATATTTGTCAGGTAAACTAGAATTAAGACAACACATGAAATTCATTGTCAACAGCCTTGGCCTTTTAAAACAATTGCAATTGTTAAACGGCGTATTGAACTCGAACAATACCCTTCCCATCCTTGATAATTTCTTGTTCGAAATGAAACAAGACGAACTTACGCTTTCAGCGTCTGACTTGGAAACAAGCATGACCACGCGTATGGCTATTCAATGCAAGGAAGAGGGAATGATCGCTGTGCCAGCGAAATTATTATTGGATATTTTGAAGAGTCTACCAGACCAACCGTTGACTTTCGATGTAGACGGAAAAACATTCGGAATTGAAATCACTAGCGACAACGGTAAGTACAAATTAACCGGACAGAATGGCGACGAGTTTCCAAAGGCACCTGCAATGGGAACTTCGAAAGCATTGTTAATTGGTGCAGATGTATTGAACAGAGCAATCTCTAAAACCATCTTCGCTGCAGGTAACGACGATATGCGTCCGATCATGTCAGGTGTGTTCTTCGAAATCGAGCCTGAAAGCGTTCGTTTTGTTGCAACAGATGCTCACAAATTGGTTCGCATGACGCGTTCAGACATTGGCGGAGAGTCAGCAGCATTCATTGTTCCACGCAAGCCGTTGAACTTATTGAAAGGAGCTCTTTCTTCTTTGAAGTCTGAAGTGAACATGCAATACACAGAGAACAACGCCATGTTCACCTTCGAAAACGTAACATTGATGTGTCGTTTAATTGAAGGGAAATACCCGAACTACGAAGCAGTGATTCCAAAAGAAAATCCTTTCAAATTAACGATCGATCGTTTAGACTTCTTGAATTCAATTAAGCGTGTGAGCATCT
>CAZEFR010000087.1:0-2994 GCA_964511555.1 uncultured Chryseobacterium sp. | reverse complement strand
AACGGAAGAAGGCATTTCACGGGGCATGCAGACGTTGAAGCAATTGCTTCCGATGTATTTTAAAACGAACGCATCGTTTGCTGCATTTGAAATTCCGAGCATGGACATTTCAGACGCGCCTGCATATCCACATCGCGGAATGCTACTCGACTGCGGAAGACATTTCATGGATGTCGCTACCGTGAAGAAGTACATAGATGCTTTGGCGTTTTACAAAATGAATGTCTTGCATTGGCACTTAACTGAAGACCAAGGCTGGCGCATTGAAATAAAAAAATATCCAGAGCTTACGCGTCTTGGTTCTTACCGAATGGATAAATTCGGAAATCACGTGAGCGAAGGTTTTTACACGCAAGAGCAGATCAAAGACATTGTTGCTTATGCGCAAGCCAGACACGTGACCATTATTCCGGAAATAGAAATGCCCGGTCATTCGGTTGCTGCCATTAGCGCATATCCCTGGCTCAGTTGCACTGGAGAGAGTATTCCGGTTGAAACGGAATGGGGCGTATTCAAAGACATTTATTGCGCGGGGAACGACAGCACTGTTCAGTTTTTGAAAGACGTGATGGACGAAGTCTGCGCACTTTTCCCGAGTAAGTACATTCACATTGGTGGAGACGAAGCGCCGAAATTCCGTTGGGAGCATTGCGATAAATGTCAGAAGAGAATTCACAATCACGGATTGAAAAACGAAGCGCAGTTGCAGACGTGGCTCATTGAGGAAATGGCGAAGTACCTCAGCACGAAAGGAAGACAGATTATTGGATGGGATGAAATTCTGGAAGGAGGAATTCCGGCTGATGCAATGATTCAGAGCTGGCGAGGCATGGAAGGCGGCATTGCCGCAGCGAAGCAAAAGCACGGTGTGGTCATGAGTCCGACCTCGCATTGTTATTTAGACTACGGCCTCGATAACATTAACATGGAGAAAGTCTATAACTTCAATCCAATGCCTGCTGAGTTAAGCGCAGAAGAAGGAAAATACATTCGCGGTGCGGAAGGAAATATGTGGACCGAAAGAGCACCGCAAGAGCTTGTAGACAGCAAAGTTTTTCCAAGGTTGTTGGCGTTGAGTGAAGTATTGTGGACAGCGCCTAAGAACAGAGATTACGAAGCCTTTGCGGCTCGGGTTGCTAAGAACTACGAGCGCTTAGATCAGTTGAAAATTAAATACGGATTTCCAGACGTCCCTTTGAATTTCCGTTCACAGGTATTGCCTACCGGTGAGGTTGAAGTTCGAGCAGTGACAAGTACGAACAGTTTAATCATTGTTAACTACAGAAAAAACGAGGAAGAAACTAGACAAACCTACACCAAACCTATCATCGTAAGCGATACATACACCACGCTAAACTTTGAATATTACTTTCCTTGGAGCACTGGAATTTTCTATGAATCACGCGCATACACTTCGAATATGGCGACGGGTAAAAAGGTAACGCTTGCCTATACGCCGAGTGTGTATTATCCGGGTGGTGGTGAGAACGCCTTGGTAGACGGAAGAATTGGCACTGCGAATTTCAGAGACGGTATTTGGCAGGGCGTTCAAGGCAAGAACATGGAAGTGGTAATTGACTTAGGAGATGTGAAGCCTTTCGAGCATGTGACAACGCGCTGGTTTCATTACGCGAATGCGTGGATCTTCCGTCCGAAAGTCGTTGAGATTTATAAGAGCTTCGACGGAAATTTATGGGACAAAGTGGCAACGATAAATCCGAACATTGAAGAGCAAACTTCGGGAGAGCTTATTGATCAATTCAGCCACGGGATAGGTCAAGTTCAATTGGCCCGATACATCAAGGTCGTTGGCGTAAACAACGGTCCTTGTCCGGAATGGCACGACGCCGTAGGCGAACCGAGTTGGTTGTTTTGTGATGAAGTAGTTGTTGAATAACTACACAACAAGTTGTGATTACCAGCGAAGCTGGATGACGGCGTAGCCGATGACACAACACGTTGTGATGACACTCTTCGAGTGATGACAGCAGAGCTGATGACACTTCGTGACGACCTTCTTTCAAGGATTAGAGGAAGTGAATGTTTTCAATTTGCAATTTTCTATAACTCCTCAAGGCAAAGAAAATTTTATTGGAATAATCCGATAAACACGTTGAGGAATATCGTCTTGTTTTCCTGGATTAAATTTGCCTAATTGTTTGCACGCAAAAAGCGCTGCATCGTCTAATCTCGGAGCACCAACCACACCCTGAATAACCTCGAAATTCGATGGTGTTCCATCTTTCTCTACAACAAACCGAACCTTGACAGTGCCCTCAATCTTCATTAATTTCTCCTGTTCGGGATAAACTACATATTTCAATATTTCACGTATCATAACTTCATCACCTCCAGGATAAGCGGGCATTTCCTGAACGAACATGCGCGGTTCATGAAGGGTATCCTGCGCAAATCCGAAAGAAGAAATTAGCACCAAAAAAGGGAATAGAAAGATGTTTCTCATAAAATAAAAATAAAACAATCACACACAAAACCAATATAAGATTTCCAATTATTCGTCGAAAGGCGTATAGTCTGAAAGACATTCGCCTTCGGCATTCGTGCTTGCACATTAGTCGCAGACATTCGTCGTAGACATTAGCCATCGGCATTCGTGCGGAGCACATTCGTCGTAGACATTAGCCATCGGCATTCGTGCTTGCACATTAGTCGTAGACATTAGCCATCGGCATTCGTGCGGAGCACATTAGTCGCAGACATTCGTGCGAAACACAAAAAAACCCTCCGAAGAGGGCTTTTCTTATTCTATTGCTAGAAATTATTTTTTTACACGTTCTGCTACTGCTTTGAACGCCTCTGGGTGATTCATTGCTAAATCTGCAAGAACCTTACGGTTCAATTCGATTCCATGTGCGTGAATTTGACCCATGAATGCGCTGTATGACATTCCGTGCTGACGAGCACCGGCGTTGATACGAGCAATCCACAAAGAACGGAAATCGCGCTTGCGAAGTTTACGTCCGATGTAAGCAT
>CAZEFR010000086.1:0-3074 GCA_964511555.1 uncultured Chryseobacterium sp. | reverse complement strand
GGAAGACAAACAAGTCGACCCACTTCTCGCCAATCAGGTTTTTGAAATCATGGAAGCCACTCGCAGCGAAATCTTATTCAGAGACCGCTATTCTTTGTTGAAGAAACCGAGCCGCATGAGCATCACAGGTCCGAATTTCACCATTCAATTCCCCGACCTTGCTAGCATAGAATTAAAGCTCGATAAGATTGAAAAAACAATTTATTTATTCTTCTTAGCCAAACCTGAAGGAGTGAAACTTAACATGCTCGACGAGCACAGAGAGGAACTCACTGAATTGTACCTAAAGGTCAGTCCTACCTCAACAAGAGATACTGCATCTAAGCGCATCAATGAGCGGACGGATAACGCAAACACTCAAAAAATAAGTGAGACCATTTCGAAGATCAGAAGAAAGATTAATGAACTTCTTGGAAATGAAATGGCAGAGCACTACATCATTGCTGGTGCAAATGGCGAATTGAAGAAGATTGGGGTTGACAGAAATTTAATTTCTTTCGTGAAATAATTCTTACTTCGCTAAAACCACCAACCCTACCAGCAATAAAAACGAAATCACATTCACTATTATTCCAATGGTGAACATGTCCTTAGCTTTCACCCAACCCGTCCCGTAAGCAATTGCATTCGGAGGAGTACTCATTGGAAACATGAAATCACAACTCGCAGCCAACGTAACCGGAATGGCCCACGCAGCGGGTGAAATTCCGTTAGCCTGAGCCAGGATGCCAACAATTGGAACGAACAAAGTAACCATGGCTAGGTTGCTCATGAGTGCTGTAAGCAAGAGACCTATTCCACATAACATAATTAGATACAGCGTTGAACTTCCTACGTTCACCACAGCAAGCCATTGCGACAAGCGTTCCAACAATCCCGCTTCTTTGAAGGCAAGGGATAGCGCAAGTCCTCCTCCAAACATCAGCAAAACTCCCCAAGATAATTTCTCCGTATCTGACCATTCCAATAAGCCAACCGAACGCTCATTCGGTATAGCAGACTCCCTTGGAATAAAAAACAAAGACAATCCGAACGCCAAAGCAATCCAGGTGTCATTGAAGGCAGGGATTTTCAAAGCTGATGAAATCGGAGATTGGAAAATCCAACAGAGCACCGCTCCAGCGAAGACATACAACACTCTGCGTTCGGTCTTCGAGATTCCACCCATCTCCTGTCGAAGGCGATGCAATTCTTCATGAGCCCCATCAATGGTCTCTTTCCGTTTAAAATGAATTTTGGAAAGAACTAAAAACTCAAGAAACAAAAGAACCAAGGAGAATGGAACTCCATACTTCATCCAGCCAACGAAAGAAATCTCTTCACCAAATTGCTCCCTCAAGATTCCCGCAGCGGCCACGTTAGGCGGAGTTCCAATTAAAGTGGCCATGCCACCAATGCTTGCTGCATAAGCGACTCCCAACACCAACGCACGTTTGAATTTCGCTTCGTGATTGTGAGCAGCAAGTAAATGCGCAACAGAAGCGGCTATCGGAATTAACATCATGGCAGTTGCGGTATTGCTAATCCACATGCTCAACACGTATGAAGACAACATGACTGCAAGTAAAATTCTCGCCTTCGCGTTACCCGCTAAATCGAGCAAACGAAAAGCAATCCGTTTATGTAATCCGTGTTTCTCAATGGCCAACGCCAGAAGAAATCCACCTAGAAATAAAAAAACAAATTTATCGGCGTAAGGCACTACAACCTTTTCCATGCTCATGACATTCGCTATTGGAAAAACCAACATCGGAACAAGCGCTGTCACTGCCATGGGTATCACTTCAGATATCCACCACCACAGCATAACTAAAACGGTTGACAAGACTACCCGTTCATTCCACGACAACCAATTCGGTAGCCCTAACGTAATAGCAAATGCAAGTATTACAGGAAGAAAGAGATTTATTTTTCGCATGGACGAATTTAACAACTCTTCAATCATTTTATGCCATTTATATGAATATGCATTTGCCTAGACTGTAAAAAACTAATCTGAAATTTAGTGCTAAAACAATGCAAGCTAAATTTCTCAACTTCCGAATCGATAAATTAACCAGTTCAATAGAAAATAGAATTTCTGGCGAAATAAAGGCCACAAAAACTATTCTTGTTACCCACAAGGAATTGAAAAGACATAACAAGAAGTATCAATGGTTTTTCAATTGGAAAACCCTTCCAAAAGAATATCCTGATTGCTCAATTTATAAATTAACTCTTGCAGACTTTGAGGATGAAACACAAGGTTTAATTGCATTTGAAAACAAAACAAATTTTCTATTTATAATCCTGATTGAAAATGCTCCTTCAAACAGAAAACCCAATAAAAAATATCTCGGTGTTCTTGGAAATCTTGTTGCTTTTATTTGTAAATTGTCTTTTGAAAAGGGATTCGATGGTGTAGTTGCTTTTGATGCTAAAACCAAATTAATTGATCATTACAAAAAAACGCTTAAAGCAATTCACATTGGTAGAGGCCGGATGATGATTAACACCAGGGAATCGAAAGAACTCGTTGACAAATACTTCAGCAAAAATGAATAAAAAAAATCTTAAAGAATACGGTGAATCATTCATGAAAAGCAAAGGCAAATCAAAGTCCCTTGACGCCCTGACTGTTGCTTACATTAAAAAAATGAAAAAGCTAGAGGTAAATAAGGTTAGTACAACAACTGCTTCTTAGAAGCATTCTTCCAACCTGCTTTGTACTCTGCATCGACGAAATAAATTTTCAAATCAGCTTTGTACTCGGCATCTTCAAAATATATTTTCTTATTCGCTTTGTATTCTGCATCTACGAAATACCAACGACCATCGTTGTTACCCGCTTTGTATTCCGCATTCTCCTTGTAAACCAACAAATCTGCCTTGTACTCGGCGTCTACCACATAAACCTTCACCTGCGCCTTGTATTCAGCATCTACTGAATAAATCTTCTGAGCATTCGCGCTAATTCCAAATGCGCACAATGCAAAAAGTAGAAAAATAGATTTCATAACTGTGTGTTTTGTTTGAACGAATATAATCAATGCTTCGCAAGTTCGTTCCGAAGGTGTTTCGCAAGGTCCTGTGGA
>CAZEFR010000085.1:0-3099 GCA_964511555.1 uncultured Chryseobacterium sp. | reverse complement strand
GTTGGATTACCTATTTTTGCGGTCTAATCAAATTTCAAACAATGAGTTGGTTCACAAGAAAAAACAAAGGTATTACCACGCAGAATCAAGAGAAGAAAGAGATTCCTGAAGGATTGTGGTACCAATGTCCAGAGTGCAAACACGTCGTTACAAGTGAGCAACATGCAGAACACGATTGGGTTTGCGAAGCATGTGAGTACCATGAGAAAATTGGATCGTTGCAATATTTTTCAATATTTTTCGACGAACACGAATGGATTGAAGTTGCTGAACACATGAAAAGTGCTGACCCATTGACATTCACAGACACGAAAAACTACAAGGATCGAATTAAAACAACGATAGCAAAAACCGGATTGAAAGATGCGTTGCGTGTAGGATTCGGTAAGATTGAACATGAGAATGCTGTGGTTGCTTGTATGGACTTTGCCTTCATTGGCGGTTCCATGGGTTCCGTAGTTGGAGAGAAATTCGCTCTTGGTGTAGACAAGGCTATCGAAGAGCACTGTCCGTTCATCTGTATTTCCAAATCAGGTGGTGCTCGCATGATGGAAGCTGGATTTTCTTTGATGCAAATGGCGAAGACTTCTGCGAAGTTGACACAGTTGGCTGAAGCCGGACTTCCTTACATCTCTATTTTAACTGACCCAACTACAGGAGGTGTTACCGCTTCTTTCGCCATGTTGGGCGATTTAAATATTGCTGAACCGAAAGCGCTTATTGGATTTGCCGGACCACGTGTGGTGAAAGAAACCATTAAGAAGGACTTACCTGCTGGATTCCAAAGTTCTGAATTCGTATTGGAGCATGGCTTCCTCGACTACATTGTTAAGCGTACCGAAATGAAGAAGAGATTAGCGCTTACCTTAAGCCACTTAAAATAAACTTGGAAACACGAAAAGAAGTTTCGTATATTTGCACCCACTTTCAAGAAAAGTAATATTTACTTGGAGGATCACATAATAATCACTAAGAAAGTATTGGCATGTACCTTACAACAGAAAAAAAACAAGAGATTTTCGCTAAACACGGTAAATCTGCAACAGACACAGGTAGTTCAGAAGGACAAATCGCTTTGTTCACCTACCGTATTGCTCACTTAACTGAGCACTTAAAGAAGAATAAAAAAGATTACGGCACACAACGTTCGTTGATTGCATTGGTTGGTAAGCGCAGAAGCTTATTGGATTATTTGCAAAAAGTTGACATCGCTCGTTACCGTGCAATCGTAAAAGAACTTGAGTTACGTAAGTAAGATACAGGCATAATTCAAAAGAAAAGGCAATTTAACAATTGCCTTTTCGCGTTTTTTCTTAGAACTATATATCCGAAAATAAAAGAATGAAAATCGAAGCAATCACAACGACCATTGACATGGGTTCTTCTGCGCCAATTACCATTGAAACTGGTAAATTAGCGAAGCAAGCACATGGTTCTGTTGTCGTTCGCCAAGGAGATACGATGCTCCTGGCAACCGTTGTAGCCAACGAAGAAGCAAAAGAAGGGTTAGACTTCCTTCCTCTGACGGTAGAGTACCGTGAAAAATATGCCGCTGTGGGTCGTTTCCCAGGTGGATATTTCAAACGTGAAGCACGTCCATACGACGACGAAATTTTAGTTTCTCGTTTGATCGACCGCGCTTTACGCCCAATGTTCCCAGAAGATTTTCACAGCGATACACAAGTTGTTGTATCCTTGATTTCTGCTGACACGGAGCACATGCCTGACAGTTTAGCTGGACTTGCAGCATCTGCTGCAATTGCAGTTTCAGATATTCCTTTCAATGGTCCTATCTCTGAAGTTCGTGTAGCTCGTATCAACGGTGAATTCGTTGTTAACCCTACTCGCTCTCAGTTGGCACTTGCCGATTTAGACATGATGATTGCAGGAAGTGCAGACAGCATTGTAATGGTTGAAGGTGAAATGAAAGAAGTGTCTGAGGAAGTTATGGTTGAAGCCATTGCTATTGCTCACACTGCTATTCAAGCACAAGTAAAAGCTCAATTGGAATTGGCTTCGAAAGTTGAAAAGGCTGCTGTAAAGCGTTCTTACAACCACGAACCAAAAGACGAAGAGTTGAAGAAGAAAGTATGGGACGAGTGTTACAACAAGTTCTATGTTGCTGTGAAAACTCCATCTGGAAAGAAAGAAAGAAGCGCAGCGTTTCACCAAATTGAAGAAGAGTTTTTCGCTCAATTCACTGCGGAAGAAAAATCTGCAAATGCTTTCTTGTTGAAGAAATATACCCACGATTGTTTGAAAGACGCTATGCGTCGCATGATTCTTGACGATGGTATTCGTTTGGATGGCCGCGACACTCGCACCATTCGTCCAATCTGGTGTGAAGTAGATTATTTGCCAGGTGCTCACGGATCAAGTGTCTTCACTCGTGGAGAAACTCAATCTTTGACCACGCTTACTTTGGGAACTAAACTCGACGAGCAATTCGTTGACGGTGTTGTAAATGCGCGTAACGATAAGTTTTTGTTGCACTACAACTTCCCACCATTCAGCACAGGTGAAGCACGTCCGATTCGTTCAACGGGTCGTCGTGAAATTGGACACGGTAACCTTGCACTTCGTGCATTGAAGCCTGTTCTTCCTGAAACTGAAAAATGTCCTTACACGATGCGAATTGTGTCTGACATTCTAGAGTCGAACGGATCTTCATCTATGGCTACCGTTTGCGCAGGTACACTTGCATTAATGGACGGTGGTGTTCCTATTACTTCTCCAGTATCTGGAATTGCAATGGGATTAATCACAGATGAAAACGGAAAATATTCAATCTTATCAGATATCCTAGGAGACGAGGATCACTTGGGCGATATGGACTTTAAAGTAACTGGAACTTCGAAAGGAATTACAGCTTGCCAGATGGACATTAAGATCAAGGGTCTTTCAATGCAATTGTTAACCGACGCTTTGGATCAAGCCAAGCAAGGTCGTTTGCATATCTTGGGTGAAATGATGAAAACCATTTCTGAACCACGCGAAGATTACAAACCTCACGCACCACGTATCATTAGCTTCGAAATTCCAACCGAAGAAATCGGAAAAGTAATTGGTCCTGGAGGAAAAGTAATTCAAGAAATTCAG
>CAZEFR010000084.1:0-3229 GCA_964511555.1 uncultured Chryseobacterium sp. | reverse complement strand
GGTTACAATTATAGAATGAGCAATGTTGTGGCTGGAATAGGACGGGGTCAAATGACTGTTTTAGATACTCGTATAAAACAACGTCGGGAAAATTTCAATTCCTATTATAGAAGATACAAATATGTTGAAGGATTGATTTTTCAACCTGAACAATACGGTAGTTTTTCTAACCGTTGGTTGACTTGTTTAACTATTGATCCCAAAGTAACAGGATATACACGTGAAGATATCCGACTAGCTCTAGAGTCGGACAATATAGAATCGCGTCCTCTTTGGAAACCGATGCATTTGCAGCCGATTTTTCAAAATGAATTGTATTACGGGGCCAATGCTTCAGCAGAATTGTTTGAAAACGGATTATGCTTGCCAAGTGGTTCAAATTTGACTGAAGAAGATTTTACTCGAATCTTTGCAGTCTTAGATAAGTTCTTTATCTAGTTATCTCCCTTATTATTTATTGTAAATTAGTGACCTAAATGAAGGTGACTAATTCTATTCTCATCACCGGCGGTGCCGGTTTCATCGGCTCTCATGTAGTTCGACACTTTTTGCGGACCTATGGTGATACGCACATTGTGAATCTCGACAAGCTCACTTACGCAGGAAACCTCGAGAATCTTCACGATGTAGAACATCTTCCGAATTACACCTTCGAGAAAGGAGACATTGTAGATGCAGCGTTTGTGCAAGCACTTTTCGAGAAATACAATTTCACAGGAGTCATTCACTTGGCTGCCGAGTCCCACGTAGATCGTAGCATTTCTAATCCCATGGAATTTGTACAAACGAATGTGGTTGGAACAGTTACCTTACTGAATGCAGCTGTTACACATTGGAAAAATAACTTCGAAGGGAAACGATTCTATCACGTCTCTACCGATGAGGTTTACGGTGAATTGCATAACCCCGAAGAGTTCTTCACCGAGCAAACACCTTACGATCCGCGTTCGCCGTATTCCGCTTCCAAAGCGGCTTCCGATCATTTCGTTCGGGCGTATGGCAATACATTCGGACTGCCAATTGTAATTAGCAATTGCTCAAACAACTACGGTCCGAATCACTTCCCCGAAAAATTAATTCCACTCATCATTCACAACATCATTCACCAAAAACCACTTCCTGTTTACGGAAAAGGCGAGAATGTGCGCGATTGGTTGTATGTGGAAGATCATGCACGAGCAATTGACGATGTGTTTCACAAAGGAAAAATTGGAGAAACCTACAACATTGGCGGATTCAACGAATGGAAGAACATAGATGTGGTTAAATTGCTTTGCAAAATCCTCGATAGAAAATTAGATCGAGCCGAAGGCGAGTCGGAGAAACTGATTCAGTTTGTGACTGACCGTGCTGGACACGACTTGCGTTACGCCATAGATTCAACCAAAATTACGAATGAATTGGGTTGGAAACCTTCGCTTCAGTTTGAAGAAGGATTGGAAAAAACAGTCGATTGGTATTTGAATAATTCCGAATGGTTGAACAACGTAACTTCGGGCAACTACCAGAATTATTATAACAGCATGTACGCGAACAGATAAGCTTATGAAAGGAATTATTCTCGCCGGTGGTTCCGGCACACGTCTTCATCCGCTTACCTTCGCAGTAAGCAAACAACTCATGCCGGTTTACGACAAGCCCATGATTTACTATCCGCTTTCGGTGTTGATGTTAGCGGGTATTCGTGAGATATTGATTATTTCTACTCCTCATGACTTACCTGGGTTTAGAAGATTATTGGGCGATGGTTCGCAATTGGGATGCACCTTTGAATACGCCGAACAACCCGAGCCGAATGGATTGGCGCAGGCGTTTGTAATTGGAGAAGAGTTTATTGGAAAGGAAAAAGTCGCGTTGATTTTAGGAGACAATATTTTCTACGCAAGCGGCTGGAGTCAGTTGCTTCAGGCAAGTACACACGTTGAAGGTGGAAAAGTATTTGCTTATCACGTGAACGACCCCGAGCGATACGGTGTTGTGGAATTCGATTCGGAGGGAAAGGTAATTTCCATTGAAGAAAAACCTTCAGAACCAAAAAGCAATTACGCTGTTCCTGGATTGTATTTCTACGACAACTCCGTAGTAGAAATTGCGAAGAACCTTAAACCCTCCGCTCGCGGTGAATATGAGATTACCGATGTCAATCAAGAATACTTAAAACGTGGACAACTTACCGTAAGTGTTTTCAATCGCGGTACCGCGTGGTTAGATACTGGAACTTTTGCATCACTCATGCAAGCGGGACAGTTTGTTCAAGTCATGGAAGAACGTCAAGGTCAGAAGATTTCTTGTATTGAAGAGATTGCCTATCGTATGGGTTACATTGAGCAAGAGCAGTTAGTGGCGCTGGCCAAACCTTTGGTAAAGAGCGGATACGGAGAATATTTATTGAATTTAATAAAATGAAAATTACAATTGTAGCGGGTGCACGTCCAAACTTTATGAAAATTGCACCGATTATTCGGGCTATTCAAAAAGAACAAAATCTTGGTGCCGATATTAACTTCCGGTTGATCCACACCGGACAACATTACGACAAGGCCATGTCCGGAAGTTTTTTCGAGCAATTGGAAATTCCAGAACCCAATAGAAATTTAGAATGTGGCGGTGGTTCTCAGGCAGAGCAAACAGCTGCAATTCTAATTGCCTTCGAGAAAGAACTAATTGAAAATCCTTGTGATTGGTTGCTTGTAGTTGGAGATGTAACAAGTACTATGGCGTGCACTTTGGTTGCGAAAAAATTAAATGTAAAGGTAGCTCACGTAGAAGCGGGTATTCGCAGTGGCGACATGACCATGCCTGAGGAGATTAATCGCTTGGTAACAGATAGTATTTCAGATTTATTCTTCACCACAAGTGAACGCGCGAATGAGAATTTGATGAAGTCCGGCTTCAACGAAAATCAAATTGTATTTGTTGGAAACACTATGATCGATACGCTTCTGCATCACGAAAAGGATTTTGTGGCTCCGGCACTTTTTCATTCCAATGATTTGAAATCAAAGGAATACTTAGTAATGACGTTGCATAGACCTTCGAATGTCGATAGCAAAGAGCAACTCACTGCGTTGTTTCAAGTAATCGACGAAATGCTGGTGGATATTCCAGTCGTGTTTCCAATTCATCCGCGCACAAGAAAGAACATGGAAGTCTTCGGTATCGCTCCAAATAACGTCATCCTCGCAGAACCCATGTCTTACTTCGAGTTTAATTACTTAGTTAAAAACGC
>CAZEFR010000083.1:0-3643 GCA_964511555.1 uncultured Chryseobacterium sp. | reverse complement strand
GTAATGGGAAAACCGCAGATTTTATTCCTACTGCGTAATTGGAACTTCGTTGTTAAATAATCGTCGAAGACTGTCGCCCTAAGGGCATTCGTTGAAAACATTCGCCTCCGGCATTCGTGCTTGCACATTCGTCTTCGACATTCTAAAAAAAAATATTTGCACCGCAAATAATTTTTTATTTATGTTTGCCAAGTATTTCGAACCTTAAATGGTACCAACCGAGTGAAGACACCACGGTGGTAAAACAATACGGGCCTCAAGCCAAAAACAAACGTATCAACCCTTTTTTAGATCGAAGTACAAAGAAGTTTAATGTTTAACTAAATACTTTTTTGTATGGAAAAGCAACTCATTGTTCGCTTAAAGTCGGGACTCGAGCTAACGTTCGTCCCGAACGAGGTCTGCCTCGAAAAATCATTCGTCGATGTGAGCGCTCTGCTCAACGACAATCCCTTTCCGCTGCTCATTCATTTCACGCATGAGCTGCTGGTCTCTAATCTGTTTCTTTCGAAAGTGCCCGACTGCGTTCTGCTGCACCTGAAAGACAACCTCGAACCGAAGAGCGCTTCGTTTTGCGTAAACAGAAATGAAGGCGACTTCACGCTGCAATCGCAATGCAAGTTCGCGCTCCTCATTCCCTTCCCCATTCCCTTTCAGTTGCAGGAAATTCAAACCATTTATTCAAAATTAAAAAATTAAAATCATGAGTCAGACAGATAAAAACGACATTGGAATATCGCTTTCCGCAGAAGACATAGCACAAGGGCACGGACAATTCCCATACGTAATTGTGCGAATGCATTATGCGATTTATATGCAGATGCCCATTCATTTCGTTTCCGAAAAAAAGGAAGGTCTGAAAGGAATTAAGGTTCTAACAGATGCAGAAAACTTCATCGACAACTTCCCTTACCTCATTGAAGTTGCAGCTGATTACAAACGCAGTCTCGACGCCAAGAGCAATCGGAATCACCGCTTGTGTGTGGTGGTTGGAAAAGACCAAGCCTATTACTTCGAAGAAGGTGAGATTCGTTTCAGCACCTCTATTCCATCTGGAGGAACATTGGTGAACAGTGAACAGAAGATCATTGCCATGGCACACGATCATTTCATTCAATAAATAAAATTTAATACCATGAAGAACATTCAAAATAACGCTTGGATAAAAGACAGATTAAATACTGAATTCTTGCAATTAAAACACGAATTCAATCCCATTGAATGGGTGGAAACGTATTTCCTTTTTGATGGTCCTAATGGACTGGGAATCTATTCGAAATGCATTGAATTGGAATGCGCACCTCACAAAGACGACAAGTTGAACTTGCGGAAATTACTTACTGAAGAAGATTTGTCGAATCCGAATTTGCTTCAAGACTTCTGCGCCTATTGGGCCGAGAATTGCGGAGGATTCAATGGGCAAATTTCCTTCATTAGCAGCTCCGTTATTTCTCGAGAAGCCTTTCAATTTTTCATTGAAGAAAAGAAACGCAAAGAAGCGCAGATTCGATTGGAAGCGCAGCGAAAGAACGCGCCCATTGTACAGGAGCTCGTTCGCCTTGGGCATACACCTTTCCCTTCAAGTCACAATTCCGATACCTGGACAGCCTCTTGTCTTTTTCACAAAGGCAAACACATGATGTGGGTCGACACGAAGAAGAATGAATGTCGCTGCGCTTATGGTTCGGGGATTATTGGTTTGGAAGAATTGATGAATAAATGCAGTAGATAAAAAAGGTAAGAGAGGTTAAGAAATGGTAAGATTGAAGAAGAAAAGGGAAGAAAGATTTATCGCGTAGCATTCGCCCGAAGGGCATTAGCTGTAAGCATTCGTCGAAGACATTCGTGCTTGCACATCAGTTGCTCTGCAACATTCTTCCCCTCTCTTACCCCTTCTTAACTTCTCTTACTTCGTAATTGAAACTTCATCCCTCAAACTATAAACCCTCTGCTCTGCCCCGAGGAATAGCGATTCAGCTAGACGGAAGCCAACATCTGGCAGGCGCTTCCTGTTCTTGAGGTATTCAACTTGAACATAATTGAAATTGGAATTATTGGTGTATATGGAATTGCCAACGACATACAATTTGTCTTGATCCGGATTGCGGTCAGAGAACGAATTGCCTCTAACAACCTGATGCGTTCCGTGAGGATAGTAATACACTTGATAGAATTCTTCAAAGGCTAAACTCCATTTACTGTCTTTGTCCATGGTGTATTCTGCCACATTTCCTGCCATGTCATACAAGCCCAATTCATTCGGAAACAATTGCCCTACCTCATGCGTTTTTCCACCTGAATTCGATGCGTTCCAAGCCACACTGTCGAGGCAATAACCCCCAGGAAATGGATAGTGACTGCTTAAGTTTGCGCCCTTCGCAGCGTACTCCCACTCAGACATGCTAGGTAAGCGGTAGTTGTGTCCAGTTAATTCGTTCAATGCTCCTATGAATTCAAGCACTTCGTAATAGGAAATATTCTCAATCGGACATTCTGGGCACTTGTGCTTGCTCGGATTGGACTTCATAACAGACTCATACAAAGACTGCGTGACTTCGTATTTCGAAATAGCAAAATCAAACAATTTGATCCGCGTATCTGTCGGATCATACTTGATTGCATGTCCCCAATTCTCGCCAAGCTTGAAAGTCGCTTCCGTTACCGAAACCATTTCAATATTTATTTTTTTCTCTTGTCCGAAAACATTTCCCATGATCGAACAAGCAATTGCGAATGCGCATGTTAATTTTGTATTCATAAGGCTTGGATTTAATTATCGAACGGAAAATGTAATTGGAAAATTGTACATTCGCCCCCAATCGTTAAACCATGCAAAAATCTGTTCCCGCTTCAGTCTTTTCATTCTTGGAAGAGCTTAAAGAAAATAACAACCGCGAGTGGTTCAATGAGAATAAAGAGCGATACCAAGAGCAACACGGTTTGGTGGTGCAATTTGCAGATGAGCTGCTAATCAAGATGAAGCAAGTAGACAACATTGAAACGGCAAGCGGAAAGAAATCGATTTTCAGAATATACAAAGACGTTCGTTTTTCAAAAGACAAGTCGCCGTATAAAACTAACATTGGCGGAGCGTTCACGCGTGCGACGAAAGAACTGCGTGGCGGATATTACTTCCACATAGAACCGGGAAATTGCTTTTTAGGCGGTGGATTCTGGGGACCCTCTCCGGAGGATTTGAAACACATTCGCTTGCAAATTGCTGCCGATCCAGAACCGCTTCAAGAAATACTTTCTTCGAAAGAGTTTATTTCAACATTCGGAAAATTGGAAGGCGAACAACTGAAAACCGCTCCGAAAGGATTCGACAAAGATCATTCGGCCATTCATCTGATCAATTATAAACAGTTCTTGCTTGTAAAGCGCTTCACCGACAAACAAGCGCAATCTACCAACTACCTCGAAAACGTCTTCACCACCTTCCAAGCCATGCGTCCGTTCTTCGATTACATGAGCGAGATTCTTACGACGGATTTGAATGGAGAACCGATTTGAACTGCGTAATTGGAACTACGTAATTGGAACTTCGTTATTCCTACTACGTAATGGGAAAATCGAAGATTTTATTCCTACTGTGTAATTGGAACTGCGTAATGGGAACTTCGTTATTCCTATTTCATAATTC
>CAZEFR010000082.1:872-3953 GCA_964511555.1 uncultured Chryseobacterium sp. | reverse complement strand
CTTAAGCATCTGATTTTGCTTTTGAAGTTGACCCACCTGAACTGACGCGTTCGGAACAAAATCCATGCATGCAGGAACTGGATTTTCAAGTTGTTGCCAAAGTGATTCTATGTTTTCCATGTTAGTAGTGATAAATGGTTAATTTTCCTTGTTGGTTAGCTAGTGCATAATACTCGAAATAGAATCTTGTCCCTACATGCACATTTCCGTCTTGCCATATAGGCACGGACCTCGAATAATATCTCAAATCAAATCCAAGACCATCAAGTTCCTCTTTTGTCACTTCTCGTGATTGTCCTATTGTTATCTTCATGTTTTTCAAAATTGTAACGTTCGCTCGAATCTTATCTCTTTTATTTCTCTTTTTGGCATTCCCAGCATCATCGGTGCATTTGTCGCTACAATACTTTTTTCGGGCACGGTGAATCGGTCTGAATGTTTCCTTACAAAAGGAACATTCAATCTTGTCTAATTGTACTGGCATAATCTACTTGTTTAATAGGTCCATAATATCTTTCCTTCTGAAATAGACCCTTCCTCCAAATGAAATTTGCTTCAGCCTCTTGGACTTCACCCAATTGTACAAAGTTGAAATGTGGATTTTGAACAAGCTCTTGACGTCTTGTCGGGTCAGTAGAGTATCTTCGTCTTTACTCTTTTCTTTTTGGTTGTCCAGTAGGGACAACACGCGCTGCAAGTCTTGCTGAATTTGCTCCAATGCTGCAGGCATTTCATTAAACGTTAACATGGTATATACCTCGCTATTATGAGGTTCGCGGCGAAAGTCGACAATAACGATATGGCTTTTCAAGAAAGATTGTACAGAAAATGTACAATCGTACATTCACTCTAAAGAAAGGTGCTTGTACAAGCTAATTACTTTGCTTTTCTCGACTTGACTTCATTGCAAGTCTTGACAAATTCAGGGTGTAATTCGATACCAAACAATTCGCAGTATTCTATTACGTCGCTTATTAAAGTAGGTCTTAGAAAGATTGATTTTGGAGATGTTAAACTGGAACTGTAAGACTCAGATAAGTTGGTTCTATGCTTTGTGACATTCAATCTTCTTGCGCACTCCTCAAATCTGAATCCATCCTTTAGCCAATTGTAAATCGTGCCATCAGCAAAAGCTAAAACAATCGGAAAGTACTTATGGCTTTCAAAATCAATTAAACGATCTAACTTTCCTTCTTTAAGCTCAATCATCCAATTGTACAAATCGAATAAGAAATAAGCCAATCCCTGCGGAGCTGCTTCATTTGTAAAAGGGAAAACTAGTGGACTAGCTATGAATCTATAATTATCTAAATCTTCGTTTTCGATTGCTTCGAAATAGAATTGTGAAATACCATTCAATTGCGATCTTGTAAGCGTAAATCCAAAGGTTTCCGAAAAATGAATGATATATTGTTTTGGCACCTTACCGAGTAGAATATTTTCTATACTCTTTAGCTCCAAAAAAAACATCTCTTGTTTTGAAATTGCATTTTTGAATCGTGAAAAAAATTCACTTTTTGCCTTTTCAAGTCTCTCCTTTTTCTGCTTTAATCCAATTTCAATTTGTGCTTTTTCGATTTTAATTAACTCCAAATATGCAACCTTATCCCTTTTAACACTCTCTACAGGTCCATTCCCATCTGACTCTTGAACAAGCGTTTCGTGGAAAACGAATTCGCCTCGTATCCAGTTTTCGTATGTTTTTAGTAATGCCATTGTGAGCTTCTATTGTTGATTTTTATTCTACTGGCAGGACGAGGCGAAAGCCGAACATTTCGCCCTTTCCATTAGGGCCAAACCCATTCCGAAATGCACAACTGCTGCTGATGTTGGAGTAATCAAAACTTCCACCACGGAGGACCCGTAACAAATTTGAAGAGTCGCTACTACCCGTTGGATTGGTTTGGCTGTAGCTGTTATATCTGTCGTACCAATCGAAACACCATTCCCAAACATTTCCGCTCATATCATAAATACCCAACTCATTAGCTTCCTTTCCACCCGATACATGAGTATTACCTCCACTGTTATCTTTAAACCAAGCAACTGAATTTATATCGTTTGATCCGCTATAGATGTATCCCTTACTTCTATTCCCTCCTTTGGATGCATACTCCCATTCCGCTTCCGTTGGAAGGCGGTAATTCTTACCGGTTAATTTATTAAGTTCTCGAATAAAATTTTGTGCATCGTTCCAAGAAATATTCTCAACTGGGCAATTGTCGCAACCAAAATTGTTACTAGGATTAATACCCATCACTGCCTTCCATTGCGCTTGAGTTACTTCATACTTCCCAATATTGAATGAGCTCAATTTAACAGTATGAATTGGCTTCTCAGCGGCAGAAAATCTTTCACTCCCCATTTGAAAGGATCCTCCCTCAACATATACCATTTCAGGTTCTTCAATTTCCACTTCTAACTTCACAGGTAGCACGAGACGAAATCCAGTATTCATTCCTTTTAAGCTTGGATGCATAAAATCCCTCATAGTAGGATCGTAAAAGATAGATTCTTCCATAAATCCACCACCACGGCGTATCCGAAATTCACCTTCCCTCGGACCTATTGGGTTTCGTCCGGACAAACTACTATATTTATCGTACCAATCGTAACACAATTCCCAAACATTCCCTCCCATATCATAAATACCCAACTCATTTGACTTAAGCGTGCCAACCGGGTGAACCTTTTCTCCACTGTTATCTCCCCACCATGCCACTAAATTAAGGTCGTGCGAACCTATATAAACATAGTTTTTACTTTCATTACCACCTTTAGCCGCAAATTCCCATTCTGCTTCAGTTGGTAATCGGTAATTCATACCTGTTTGTACATTTAATTTTCGAATAAACTCCTGAACATCGTTCCAATCTACACCTTCCACAGGGCATTCATTGCATCCAACAAAATAACTAGGATTCTCACCCATTACTTCAAGCCACTGAGCTTGGGTTATTTCAAATTTCCCTATGTTAAAAGAATTTAATGTAACTTTATGTGGCGGCTTATCATCATCGAAAGGTGAATTACCTCCCATAATAAAAGTCCCTCCCTCAACAAAAACCATTTCCGGCTCGA
>CAZEFR010000082.1:534-862 GCA_964511555.1 uncultured Chryseobacterium sp. | reverse complement strand
GGCTCGAATGATTTCCTTCCACTGGCAATTACTTTGAATTTCAATTTATCCCCTACCAAATATTCTTGCTCTTCTAAAACCTTCCAAGTAATTTGCTTCTCGCCACCTGAAATACTCTTTCCAACATCACCTGATACATTTCTCAATGGACCACTCCAAATTGCTCCATTATCTTGACTTAAGAACAAACTCACTTCACATGGAAAAGTTGCTTCCAAAGAATACAAAACAACGATCTCCTGCCCGCGCAGTTTCGCGCTGATACTGGAGACTTTTTGGGCGTCGGATGAGAGGTAAAGAACTGCTAGAAATATTTGTAAAAATACTT
>CAZEFR010000082.1:0-524 GCA_964511555.1 uncultured Chryseobacterium sp. | reverse complement strand
ATTCAACCACAATTTAAAATGTAACTTTATTCTACAGGCAAAACAAGCCGGAAACCGCAGTCAAAGTATGTGTAGTTCGGATGTTGAGTAAACCGATCCGTCGATCGGCAGCTGAATGGACTGCCATACCAACCGCCACCACGAAGCACTTTACCATCACCGGATAACGCACCTAAAGGATTGATTACGCTGAAACTACTGTAGTTCGCATACCAATCCGAACACCACTCTCTCACATTTCCGCATAAATCGTAAATACCCAATTCATTCGCTCGTTTTGAACCAACGGAATGTGTTACACTCCAACTAATGCCGTAATACCAACCAACATCGTTCAAATCATTCGAACCACTGTAGGTATAATCACTGCCAGTTCTGCCGCCCTTAGCTGCAAACTCCCATTCTGCTTCGGTTGGCAAGCGGTAGTAATTGCCCGTCTGCGAAATCAATTTACCGATATATATCTGCACATCGCTCCATGAAACGTTTTCAACCGGACAATTGTCACACCCTGAAAAATTACT
>CAZEFR010000081.1:0-3959 GCA_964511555.1 uncultured Chryseobacterium sp. | reverse complement strand
ATGGGAAGCAGTTCAGGTGAATCAGATGAAAAGCCGGTTCATTCCGTAACGTTAAGTGCCTTCAATATTGGAAAATATGAAGTCACGCAAGCCCAGTGGAAAGCGGTAATGGGAAATAACCCGAGTAATTTCTCGGGTTGCGACAATTGTCCGGTAGAGAATGTGAGTTGGAATGATGTTCAAGATTTTATTCGCAAGCTTAACGTCCAAACCGGTAAGAACTATCGCATTCCTACTGAGGCTGAATGGGAATATGCCGCTAAGGGAGGAAAGTATAGTAAAGTATACACATACAGTGGGTCGAACGACTTAAATGCGGTGGCTTGGTATGCCGACAATAACGGAAGTAAAACTCATATCGTCGGAGGCAAGCAGGCCAATGAATTGGGTGTCTACGACATGAGCGGAAACGTTTGGGAATGGTGTTTAGACTGGTACGGCAACTACAACAGTTACAGTGAGACAAATCCTACGGGTGCTTCATCGGGCCAGTACCGTGTGCTTCGCGGTGGCAGTTGGGGCGACTTTGCGAACATCTGTCGCACAGTGTTTCGGGGTGCGAACTTTCCAGACCGCAGGTACTACTACGGCGGGTTCCGGCTTGTTTTGCCAGTTGAAGATGAATCAACAGGAGAAAAAGTAACGCAACCAATAGAAAACGCAACACCTACGGACGAAAATAAAAATGATTTGTTAATGGTTGTCGATCACCCTATAGCAGAATATCCGGGAGGTGAAGCGGCTATGTATAAATTCATTTCAGATAATTTACTCTACCCAGAAGATGCTGTTGAAAATGGAATAGAAGGAAAGGTATATTTGAAATTTGTTGTTGATGTTGACGGGACAGCCAAAGATTTTAAGATAATGAAAAGTGTTCCGGGTGGTCAGTCATTGGAGCAAGCGGCAATTGAAGTGTGTAAAAAATTCCCGAAGTTTAATCCGCCTATGCGCGACGGCAAGCCAATAAAGACTTATTTTGTTTTACCGATAAATTTCAAGTTATAACACCGGAGGAAAAAAAATGCCGACATGACGTCGGCATAGTTTCGCGGAAAAGGGGGGATTCGAACCCCCGGTACAGTTTCCCGTACGACAGTTTAGCAAACTGTTGGTTTCAGCCACTCACCCACCTTTCCTAACGGCTGTTCCTCTTTTACAAGGAGTGCAAATGTAAAGCGACATTCCTATATTTCAAATTTTTTTTCTATTCCTTACCGAAGTGTTCCTTCAAGGCGGCATAGACTTTATGAGTGGGTAATCCCATGACATTGAAATAACTTCCTTCCAAATTCACTATTCCAACTAAACCAATGAAATCCTGCGCCCCGTAACTTCCCGCTTTATCGAAGGGTTTGAAATGCTCAATGTAATGACGAAGTTCTACTTCACTTATCTCTGCAAAAGTTACTTTCGTACAGTCGGTAAACGAATGTTTCCAGGTGGAAGTAGAGAGGCACACGCCCGTAAACACTTCATGACTTCTTCCACTCAATTGCTTCAGCATACTTAATGCTTCTTCAAAGTCTGCAGGTTTGTTAAGCAATTGGCCTTCAACATGAACTACGGTATCTGCGGTTATCACCAATTCGTTGGCTGTTGCCGTTTCCAACAAAGCCTCGGCCTTTCTTTCCGCCAGGTGTTGTGCCACTTCCGTCAAAGGCCAAGAAGGATCAATGCTTTCGTCTACATCGGAAACCCGAACTTCAAACGTTAGTCCCATGCCTGCCAACAATTCCTTTCTTCTCGGAGAGCCCGATCCCAAGACTAACTTGTAGTTGTTCATCAACGGTAATAATTCTTCCATGACTACAAATTTAAGCCGTAAATTTGCGCGCATGCATCAATTAGTTCTTATCCTCGACTTCGGTTCGCAAGTCACCCAATTGATTGCTCGTCGCTTGCGCGAGCACAACGTTTATTGTGAGATCAAACCTTGGAACAAGGTCACTTCCATCCCAGAAAATTGTGTTGGTGTAATTCTTTCTGGAAGTCCTTACAGTGTTCACCAAGAAGGAGCGCCGCTACCCGCGGTTTTCGATATTAATCCGAATCTTCCAATGCTTGGAATTTGCTACGGAGCGCAACTCATGGCACACATGAACGGAGGAAAAGTTGAACGCAGTACCCACCGCGAATACGGTCGTGCAAATTTAATTAGTCATCAAGCGAATCATGTCTTGTTTCAAGGTATTCCAGACAATTCACAAGTGTGGATGTCGCATGGAGATACCATTACCGGACTTGGTGAAAACATGGATATCATCTGCAGCACAGAGAATGTGAAAGTAGCAGGATATGCCTTCAAAGACCGTCCGGTTTTCGGAGTGCAATTTCATCCGGAAGTATTCCACTCAACAGACGGTGGATTAATGTTGAAGAACTTCGTTGTTGATGTGTGCGGATGTAAACAAGACTGGACGCCGGCTTCTTTCGTTGATGAAACCGTTGCAGAATTGAAAGCAAAGCTTGGAGACGATAAAGTAATCCTTGGTTTGAGCGGCGGCGTAGATAGCAGCGTAGCTGCAGTGCTTATTCATAAAGCCATTGGGAAAAATCTTTATTGCATTTTCGTGAATAACGGATTGCTTCGCAAAGACGAATACGAAAGCGTTTTAGACAGCTACTTGCATTTAGGTTTGAACGTGAAAGGCGTAGATGCGAGTGAACTGTTTTACGACGCATTGAAGGGATTATCAGATCCAGAGGCGAAGCGAAAAGCAATCGGAAAAACATTCATCGATGTATTCGATGCCGAAAGTAAATTGGTGGAAGGCGCGAAATGGCTCGGACAAGGAACCATCTATCCAGATGTGATTGAATCGGTTTCTGTTTCCGGAGGACCTTCGCAAACAATCAAGAGTCACCACAACGTGGGCGGACTTCCAGATTACATGCAGCTTTCGTTGGTTGAACCGCTTCGCTTGTTGTTCAAAGACGAAGTAAGAAGAGTAGGGCGAGAGCTTGAAATTCCAAATGCAATCTTATCGCGCCATCCGTTCCCGGGCCCAGGCTTAGGTATTCGAATTCTAGGAGACATCACCCGCGAGAAAGTGCGCGTGCTGCAAGAAGTAGATGCCGTTTGGATCAACGGATTGAAAGAAGCGAATCTCTACGACGAAGTGTGGCAAGCAGGCGCAATCCTACTTCCTGTGCAGAGTGTGGGTGTTATGGGCGATGAGCGCACATATGAGAATGCTGTTGCGTTGCGTGCGGTAACGAGTACCGACGGTATGACTGCAGACTGGGCGCATTTGCCTTACGAGTTCCTAGCGAAAGTGAGTAACGATATCATCAATAAAGTGAAAGGTGTGAACCGCGTGGTGTACGATATTAGCAGCAAGCCTCCAGCAACCATTGAATGGGAATGATAATTGTTACCTTTAATTCAATGAAAAAAATAGCATTCATTTTTCTTTTGGTATTGGCTGCCACTTCGGGTTTTGCTCAAGGTTGCAAAAACTACCATGTGGTTGCTTCGGGTGAGACCCTGTATCGCATTTCGCGTATTTACGGTTTAACCATTGCCGAGATTCAAGCACTTAATCCAGGTTTGGTCACAACAGTTAAATTAGGCGAGCGCATATGTCTGCCAAATTATGTGAAGCCAATTGGTTCGGAGGTTTCTGAGACTTATCCGGAGTATGACGGTGTTATTGCTGTTGAAAGCAAGAAAGATACTTCTCGCACTTCCATTTCTTCGAAAAAAGATTCTTATGCAATAGCCCTGTTATTGCCTTTTTCAACGCATCAGATGAGCGCCGATTCGCTCGATGAGCGTTCAGTTAAGTTGAGAAATGTAGCAGTCAATATGTATCGTGGTGCTATGATGGCTCAAGAAGAATTGCAAGGCCGTAATGTAAACGCAACTGTTTATTTATTCGATGTTGGAAATAGCGTTGATGCCGGTAAACGTGCTGTTGAACGATGTGAAGAAGTGGGCGCAGATGTTGTTGTTG
>CAZEFR010000080.1:0-3970 GCA_964511555.1 uncultured Chryseobacterium sp. | reverse complement strand
AACAGAACTACTACGCGAATGCGACACCGGTATTAACAGCAAATACGATTACGGGTGCAGTAGCTTACCGCTTTAAGTTCACCTCTGTGGCTGGTGGTTCCGCGGGATACTATTATTCATCTACTAATGCGTTGGATATGGTAACCAACGGTGTGCCATTGGGCGATTACAACGTCTCTGTTGCAGTAGCGATGAGTGCCAATGGAGCTACATTAAGTGAACACACCTACACTACCGATGGTTCAGCTTGTTTGATCAAGTATAGCGCGAGCGCACCAACAATGACTCTCGACAACACTCCTGCTATGAGTGACTTGACCGAGGCGGCAGAAGGTACTCAGGCTGAAGCTTCTGTAGAGGTTACTGAAAGTGAAATTGCTCAAGAAGAGTTGTGGACTGTGAGTGCAAGCACGAACCCATACGACGAGAACTTCTACTTGCGATTGAACAACGCGCAAGGACTGTCGAGCACAGACGTGGTTACAGTTCGCATCTTGGATATGCAAGGTAAACTCATCGAACAGCGCTCAGTTGTTGCATTATCGCTAGGAGAGGAGCGTTACGGCGATGGCTTGGCCTCGGGCATGTACTTGGTGAACATCACCGACAACAAACGCCAGCAGACCATACGTGTGGTGAAGAGATAAGAACATCATCACCCTTCGGGTGTAAATTAAAGTAAAAAGCCTTCGGCTGTAAGCAAGCATTAAGCTACTTAGAGTCGGAGGTTTTTTCGTATATCTTACCTTCTCTTCCCCTCTCTTCCCCTCTCTTAACTTATTAGTTCTTCCCTTTTCTTCCCTTTTCTTCCCCTTTCTTACCTTCTCTTAACATAAAAAAATCTTCCCCTTTCAAAAGAAAATCACCGAAGGTTTGATCGCACTGCGATTGATCAGAAGGATTGATCACCGCAGGTGATTGATTGCGTGGCAATTGATCTGACAACGTCAGATTGATCACGAAGTGATTGTATCCCTTCTCTTCCCCTCTCTTACCTAGAAAAGAACCTTATCTTTGTTGCATGTTTAATTTTCTTTCATCAAAGAACCAAGCCCTCATCGCATTAACCTTTTTCGGGTTCATCTACATGATTGGACAACTGTTTTTCCTTGGAGGATTGTATGTTTATTGTGGAAGTCAGGAGGCGGTGGATGCGGTGTTGGCGAATTCGAAAATTGATCAGCAAGTCTTTTTATTTGTTTTAATGTTGAATGCGCTCATTCAGTTG
The DNA here is from genome assembly GCA_964511555.1 of uncultured Chryseobacterium sp. Lineage (GTDB taxonomy): Bacteria > Bacteroidota > Bacteroidia > Flavobacteriales_D > Sanyastnellaceae > CAIZGX01. The sequence goes on along the minus strand of CAZEFR010000080.1, from coordinate 2,742 downwards.
GGAGTGGGATTTGGACCGTTGATTATTGTGCAGAGGTGGTTAACGAAAGTGGAATGGACATCGTTTCGTTGGATGGGTGGAAGAGCAACATTATTGGGACTGGTGGTGATGGGCATAGGCATTCCGTTCATTTATTATTTTTCAGCGAAGGTTGAATCGCTCTTACCTGGGTGGATGTTAGAGAACGCCATGGAAGACGACAGCAATGCGTTTTACCAGCAGTTGGGCGCGTTGTCGAAGGTTCATCCGTTTGTGGTTTTGTTATCGACTGTCATCATAGCCCCGTTAACCGAAGAGCTTATGTTTCGCGGTTTGATTCAGGGCGTTATAAAAAGCTGGACCAACTCGAAGCACTGGGCGGTTTGGATATCGGCCATCTTATTTGCCGCCATTCACTTTCACGTCGCAGGATTTTTACCACGAATGTTGTTGGGTGCATTAATGGGTTATTTCGTGTTATATTCTGGAAGTATTTGGACAGCGGTGCTTTTACACCTTTCCTTCAACGCGTTCAGTCTTGGACTCACTATTTTCCCCTTCGCTGGAAAGCTTTTCATGCTTCTTGTCAACGGTTGGTTTTTCCCTGCGGTGAGTGTGTGGTTAGCGATTAGTGTTTGGGTTTGGGGGATAAGTAGAGTCGTAAATAAAAATGCCTTCATACAATCATGAAGGAAAAGAATCGAAGTATAACTCTTTCCTTAACTCTTGAAGAAGAGTTGTTGTTGTTGGCTTCTCGATTGAATTTGTCTGAAACACAAAAAAGGAGAGCAAGCGAATTAATTGAATTGATTTCTGATTGGAAGTCTTTTGGAAATATATGTTCCAACTCGCTTCTTGGTCCGTTTGTATACAGCACGCTTATTCGGAAATACAATTTGAAATTTCCTGCGGAGATTGTATCGTTGTGCGCCTCTTTATCTTCTCGAGTGCTAGCTAACAACATTCGTGTTATGGCTGAATACGAAAATTTGAAAGCAATTTTAGGCGATGCGAATATTGAATTCATTCCACTAAAGGGTGTTTATTTATTGGAGCAACATGAAGAGCTTTTCAATACGCGATTAACGAGCGATATCGATATTTTGGTTAGTCCAACCGACGAATTAAAAGTTCGCGAATTATTGGTGAAAGAGAATTATTCAGAACGTTTAACTCTGCCAATAAAGCTTTCTCAGTTAACGCTCAACCCGACTCCATACAATTACGACAGAAACGGAATCACATTGGACTTGCATTACCGATTGAATAGATTGGAGCGTTTTTCAATGGACTTTAATCTGGTTTGGTCGGCATCGGAATCAGCTGATTTTTCTTCACAAAGAAACTTAGGAGATTTAGATAGATTAATTCATTTATGCATTCATGCCTACACGCACTATCAGATTTATGATTTCAAATTATCTGGTTTAGTTGATGTATTAATTGAATTGGAAACGCTAAAAAGTTGGGATTCACTTCTTGAAAGAAGCGGCTGTTTTGGTTGCGCTCATGAAGTTTCTGCCATGCTTTTCCTTACAGCGAAATACTATGATATTGAAATTCCAGATGAAGTTTTCAGCAGTTTGAATCTTCAAAATCAAGAGGAATTAACTGAACGATTTTTTCTTTTTTTGCGTTACGAAAGGACTGAAGTAAAAGAAAAGTACCATACATCTTTGAATAGATTCAAGCAGTTCGGTCCTCTACTTAGTTTTTGGGGAAAGCTGCAGTTCGCCCATTATTATGCTTTTCCAGAGAAACTTTATTTACAAGAGTTTTTTGGATCTAAATCGAGTCGTTTCCGCTTGTTATCGCGGTACTTATTTTTTCAAATTAGGAAAGCACTTGCGTAATATGCGCAGTGATAGAGAAAGCATTCTTCCGCAATAGTAGAAGGAACTGTTGTAGACCAGTCCAAGAGAAAGTATAATCCGAGCGATACGCTTGTTCCTTTTCGAAGCAACCTCACACACCTTACCGTTCCTCTCAAACGCCACCGTCTTGCCAATGTAATTTTCCTTAGTTACAAGCGGATCAATTTGAATGCACGTGTCTCCGCGAAGAATGAGGGTGGTTTCGTTGTTTGTTTTTCGAATATCAAGCACTCGATGAGAAATCCAGAAGTTATTACGTTCAAAAACTGCAATGTCTCCGATTTGAATTTCTTCTATGGGAACAGGACTTATGGTTTGAATATCGCCGTTGCGCATGAACGGAAACATGCTGTATCCGGAAGCTACAATCTTCACTGCGTGATTGTTTTCAATCAGCTGTTTTCTTAATGAAGTAGCCTCTTGCGTGTTCATCCTTTAAACTCGAGGCTTCGAATGTAATCGATGATGGAAGGGGTAGGCACAACACCCAGTTTGTAGGTGCTTGCGTATTGCGTTGCCTTCTCCAGTTGAGCAATGAGATGCTCGGTATAGCGTGGGTCGTAGTTGTGCTGAAAGCAGAACGCCATGAGTTGTGTAAGTGCTTGTGCACCCGAAAGTTTTTCTGCCGAATTTTTTTTCGAATGGAAGGGGAAATAGAATTTCGAAACTTGCGCTTGCTTGTTTAAATCGGCATACGGCATGGGCGTGTTGTACATGAAGTACTCTCCGTTTACCTCGCGTACAATCAAGCGATCGTCGTTCACAATGTGCGCGCCTTCTTCTTCCCAAATTTTCGCCATGGTACTTTTTCCAACGCCCGAGAATCCGCTGAATATTCTACCCGTCTCACCGTCCCACACACCCGAAGCGTGTATCATGAATGCGTTGC
>CAZEFR010000079.1:0-3985 GCA_964511555.1 uncultured Chryseobacterium sp. | reverse complement strand
AAACAAAACCAAGCGCCACTGCGAGCAGGACACTTATTTTTTTGTTTATGTTGAATTGTATCATGAATTGAATTATTGCTTTTTAGTTGATTTTTTCTTGGTTGAAGGGGAAGAGTTCAGAATGTTTTTGTTCAACAATTCTATTCCTTTTACCGTAGCCATTCCGTGAATGTGGTAGGAAAACCATTCCATATAAATATCACTCACGTTGTATTCTTTGCTTGGAAACAAATCCTGATCGAACATGGCTTCCATTCTTCCAACATACAGTTTGGCCAATACATCTGGATTAATCTCCTTTCTGTACAACCCGTCTTTCTGTCCTTTTACAATGTTCTCAAAAACGCATTTGTAAATAATGGCCTGACGGGAAGCGAGCATTTTCTGATGCACACGCGGATGAAATTTCTCCATATCGTAAGCCACAGACGGATGAATGTTTTGAAGCATATCGAGCACCCAGCGTTTAATCTCAAGACTCTCATCTATCGCATTCAAACCTCTTCCACAAATTTCTTCAATCTGATGTTGCTCTGCTTTGCTGAATAAAATCACCGCATTTTCCAACAAATCTTCTTTGTCTTTCACATGCGCATAAAGCGTCTTCTTTGAGATGCAGAGCTTCTTTGCAATGTCGTCCATTGTAAGGCTTTTGATACCAAACTTCAAGAACAGCTGCAGTGTTTCCGAGAGGATATGTTTTTTCTTGCTTTCCAAAATCGCCGCGAAGATAAACACAAAAATTACATTGGAAACGAAAAGTGGAAAAAATGTTTCCTCGCGAAGCGATTTACTGAGCCCCTTAGGGCGGCATTTGTAATGCCCCCACAGAAGGTGGGGGATAAGAGTTTAGAGATTTTCTTCTTTCAAAAGCAAAGAGAATCTACTCTCTTTAAGATTGAATCATTTGCAGAGATTTTAACCCCCACCTTCTGTGGGGGCATTACGAATGTCGCTCGATAAACGAGCTCAGTGGTTTTTCAAAGATTTGTATGAAATTACTTCACCCGCTTAAACTCATCCACCTGACTCGCCTTCTTCTCCTTCAACTTCTGATTACCGATCTTCCAGGTAAGATTGATGCGCGCTACGCGGGATTCCCAGAGGCCACTGGCGTCCATGTAAAGACCGGCGTATTCCGAAATACCTCTCCAACGCATGGTACGAAGAATGTCGCCATAGGCAAGGCGAAGAACGAATTTGTCGTCTAAGAACGTTTTTTGAAAGGCAACGTCCATTCCGCCCATAGGCCTGTTGCGGAAGGTGCCGCCCCACACGCTCGGACCGTTGAAGAATCCGGAAAGTTCGAACGAGGTGGTCTTGTTCACCTTGAAGGTGTTTTGCATGAAGATGTTGTACGACGTTGCGCGAAGGTCAATGGTGTTACCGTCTTCAAAGGTTGCGCGATTGTGAATGTAATACACGCCCATGTTCACATAACCGTCCCACCACTTGGCAATGGGAACCGGACTGCCAATATTGAACGTGATGTTCTCTCTGTATCCAAGGTTACGTGTTTGAATAAACGAACGCGAAAACTCTGTGGTGTCTGTAATCTCGGTGAAGAATCCGTTGGTCTTGCTGTAGCCAATTGAACTGGTTATCATGTAAAACAACGTATGACTCAACTCCAACGCATCGGTGTATTGGGGTTGAAGGAACGCGTTACCGCGTGAATACGAAAGCTCGTCGAGACGCGACTCGAACGGATTCAGCGCCTGATAGCTTGGTCTGTCAATTCTGCGACTGTAGGTTAAGTTGAAGGTGCTTGTTTCCTTGTGGTCGAAGGTGATTGCTGCGCTAGGAAAAAAGTTCGTGTACAACCGATCTACTCTCGAAAGTGGTTGCGGCGTTAGTGCAAATAACTCACCATTGCTCTTCGTGTTTTCAGCCCGCACTCCCACTTGCCATCCGAATTTTTTATACTTCCCAGAAGCGTTGGCATATGCCGCTAGGACGCGCTCCTTGTAATCGAACTTATTGGTGAGGTTGGAATCTACTTCAAGGTTATTTCCAATTACATTGAAGAAATCCAATTCATTGTTCGTATTCACCTGTGTGCCTTTCAACCCCGCTTCCCACTTGACTTTTTTCCAATTGAAACTGTAGTCGGCGCGAACAACGGCAATGTCAATTTGTGTCGCCGTGTTGTTCTGATAATTTTTTTCATTCAACAAATTCCCGTCCGAACCCATGTACCTGTTGGGTTGGAAATTTTCATTGTCAATGTCGTAAATGCCGTAGTTCGCATCTACCGTTAGCTCTTTGTCTTTCTCTCCTTTCCACTGATAGTTCACATTCGCTCCGTAGTTGTTTCGATAGCCGTCGCTAATGGAACTTGCTTCCAGCGTGCTGTCTGTTCCTGCGCCTAGCAAAACACTTCCAATAGGCGTTGAGCCATGACTGTCTGAAAAGTTATTCGCCAAATTCGCATTCACCGAAACGCCAATGGTGTTTTTATCGTTGATGGAAATGTCAATACCCGCTTTGCCGTAATGCGATTGGTCTTTGTACAACGAATACGTTCGCTGATCGAAGAACACATCGTTCTGCTCTCTGTAGAAACGCATGTAACCCCATTCTTCTCCGAAATTATTTCCATAAGTCGCGTAGACATTGGTCTTTCCTTTTCTTCTGTTGTAGGTGAAGGATCCGTTGGTCTTGCCGTAAACCTGATTTCCGTAACCCAATCCGAACGTGGCGTTCTGACCGTAGTTGCTATTTTTCTTCATAACAATATTCAGAATACCCGCAGTACCGGCAGCATCGAAACGTGCAGAAGGATTCGTGATGATCTCAATTTTTTCAATGGATGAAGAAGGCGTGCTTTTCAGGAAGTCAGATAACTGCGAACCTTGAAGCGGAGAAATTCTTCCATCGATATAAACCGTAATTCCCGATTTTCCTTTTACGGAAATATTGTTGTTGTTATCAATCACAACACCCGGCGCGCGTCGCAACAACTCCAAGGCATTCAATCCAACCGCATTCGCAGTTCCTTCCACATTGAAAATGGTTTTATCTGCTTGCACCTGAACGAGTGGTTTCTTCGCTACAAATTCCATTTCAGAGGTCACCGCTGAAGTCCTTGTCAGCTGCACCGTTCCGATATTCACACTCACACTCGCTGCAATCTTTTTCCAAATAGGTTTGTATCCGATGATGTTGAAATACACCAACACTGAATCTGCACTTTCAATTTCTAAACTAAACGCACCGTTGTCATCCGAAGCCGTAGCCTTCAACACCAGACTGTCCTTCACCGCATGGACACTCACACTTACGAAAGCCAAGTTCTCTGTCTTTCCGGCATCAACCCCTTCAACAACACCGGTAATGGTTGAGGTTTGGGCGAAGGAAAGAAGGGTGATTGTTGTGAGGAAGAAGGTGAGAACGAAATTTTTCATGAGCGCGAAGATAATACACTCTGCGAGTGATGACCACTGCGTGGATGACACTGCGTGATGACCGCGGAGCGGATGACACTCTTCGAGTGATGACCACTGCGTGGATGACGCTCCGCGAAGCGGTCATCGAACTTGTTCGTCATCGATTGTAAATCGTCATCCTTCGAAGAAGGTCATCACAACGTGTTGTGTCATCCCTTTGGGTGTGTGTAACCCATGTTACCAAACCCCAACCCGTCCCCCACGACCTTCGCTAAAAAAAATGATCGAATTCCTAAAGAAATACCGCAAAGAATTTATTGCTGTCACCATTGGCAGCTTCGCCGGTTGGGCGTATTATTATTTCGTAGGTTGTTCCTCGGGAGGATGCATGATTAGCGGCACGTGGTACATAAGCATTCCCTACGGTGGATTGTTGGGGTATTTGTTTTTGGGGAGTTTTTTGAAAAGTAAAAATCCTCAGTCCCTTCGGGATAAGTCCTGAAAGGATACGTCCCTGCGGGATAAGTCCTGAAAGGATAAATCCCTGCGGGATAAGTCCTGAAAGGATAAATCCCTGCGGGATAAGTCCTGAAAGG
>CAZEFR010000078.1:0-4222 GCA_964511555.1 uncultured Chryseobacterium sp. | reverse complement strand
AACCTGTGTCTTTCCGATTACGAAGCGCTCGAGGCGGCGCTTCTACTTGCCAATGAGGAAACTGAAAAGGAATTCTTCGGAAGATGTCGACTCGAAAAATATCCATTGAAAGAATTCCTCGCTGAAAAGGTCGTGGAAATTCAAAAATGATTGATTACTTTGCAACCGATGAAAATCAAGTTTGCAGTAGTCGGATGTGGAAGTATTGGGAAGCGACACGTTGCTGTCTTAGACGCTAATCCGGAAATCGAAATCGTTGCGTTGTGCGACAGCCAAATTGAAACGGCGCGCGCACTTTCCGAATTGTATGGAAACATTCCTGTGTATTCTTCTTTTGATGAGATGCTGCAAAGCATTGAAGCCGATGTGATCAATGTTGTTACACCGCATGCTCTTCATGCCGAGCAAAGCATTGCTGCGTTAAAAGCGGGATTCAATGTTTTGGTGGAAAAGCCCATGTCGCTTTCTGTTGAAGAAGCGAATCGCATGAACGAGACTGCCGCAACGTGCGGAAAGAAATTATGGGTAGTGAAACAGAACAGATTCAATGTTCCTGTTATCCTTGCCGAGCAAGCCATTCGTGAAGGATGGTTAGGAAAAATTTTCATGGTGAAGTGTGACGTGTTGTGGAATCGTTATCAAGGTTACTACGACGATTCTCCTTGGAGAGGAAAGATTGAAAAAGAAGGTGGAGCATTATTCACGCAAGCCAGCCACTTCATAGACTTACTTATTTGGTGGTGTGGAAATGTGGTTAGCGTGAAGGCAAAAGCTGCCACGCAAAATCACAACATTGAAACCGAAGACAGCGGCGTTGCTGTTATGGAATTTGAAAACGGAGCGCTCGGTTCATTGGTTTGGACGACCTGCGTTTATGAAAAAAACTACGAAGGAAGTATCACCATTATTGGTGAAAAAGGAAGTGTAAAAATTGGAGGCGCCTACCTCAATAAAATTGAATTTTGGAAAGTTGAAGGACATGAGCTAGATAGCAACATTGACTTCAACGACAAACCCAATGCCTACGGCAAATACCAAGGCACAAGCAGCAATCACGATAAGGTAATTGCCGGGATTGTAAAGGAAATTCAAACTGGAATAGGCCAGAATGTGGAAGGAGTTGAGGGTGTTCGAAGTGTAGATGCTATTGAAAAAATTTACGCCAACATACTGCAATGAACGAAGTGAAAAAATACACTGCTCAAATTCGCGATGTTAAATTCGGAACATGAGTTACTGTTGTTGAACCCGTGAACTTGTACGAATGTGAAATTGGAAACGACGTCTTCGTTGGTCCTTTTGTTGAAATTCAGAAAGGTGTAAAAATCGGAGACCGCACGCGCATTCAAAGTCATACTTTTATTTGTGAACTGGTAACCATTGGTTCCGACTGCTTCGTAGCACATGGAGTCATGTTTACAAATGATTTATTTAAAGACGGTGGTCCTTCAGGAAATGACAAATCGAAATGGTCTTCAACTGAAATTGGAAATCATGTTTCCATTGGATCAAATGTTACGCTATTGCCTGTTACTGTTTGCGACAACGTTGTGATTGGTGCGGGCGCTGTAGTTACTAAAAATATTACTGAACCGGGAGTTTACGTTGGTAATCCCGCAAAAAAAATACGTTAATGCATATTCCGTTTGTAGATCTTAAAGCACAATACTTATCCATTCAATCAGAAATGGATCAAGCCATTTCAAACATTATTTCAAACACTTCATTCATTGGTGGTCCTGCTGCAGATGCTTTCGAAAAAAGCTTTAGCGCCTTCATGGGAATGAAGCACACTATTGCCTGTGCAAACGGTACTGATAGTTTGGAAATTCTTCTTGTTGCAATGGGCATTCAGCCAGGCGATGAAGTGATTGTTCCGGCAATCAGTTGGATTAGCACAGCCGAAGCTGTAACCACTGCAGGAGGTGTCCCTGTGTTCGTAGATGTAGACGAAGATTTTCTCATTGACATTTCGAAAATAGAAGAGCGCATTACAAACCGCACCAAAGCCATCATTCCTGTTCACCTCTACGGAAACCCCGTTGATATGAATGCGCTAATGGCGATTGCAAACAAACACGGTCTCCTCGTCCTAGAAGACTGCGCGCAATCGCATGCTGCGACCATAAACGGACAAAAAGCAGGAACCTTCGGACACGCTGCAAGTTTTAGTTTTTACCCCGGTAAAAACTTAGGTGCCTACGGCGATGCGGGCGGAATGGTAACCAACAACGACGAGATAGCGAAAATCGCCCGAGCCATCGCAAACCACGGACAAGAAGGAAAACACAACCACACCCGCGAAGGAAGAAACTCGCGCATGGATGGTATTCAAGCAGCTGTGCTCAATACAAAACTTCCGCACCTTGAAACCTGGACAGAAAGACGCAGAAAAAATGCGCAGTTGTATCATTCACTGCTGCATGAAAAAGTTCAACGTCCTCACGAACGTGAAAACTTCCGTCATGTCTTCCACCTTTATGTTATTCAACATGACAACAGAGATGGACTCATGGCTAAACTCAAAGAAGCGCAAATAGATACTGCCGTGCACTACCCTGTTCCATTGCCTTTGATGCCTTGCTACACTTCGCGCTTTCATCATACCGAAGCCGATTACCCTGTAGCCGCTCGATTGGCAAAACGAATTTTGTCACTGCCCATGTACGCAGAGTTAACTCCTGAACAGATTGCCTACGTAGCCGAGCATGTAAATGCCAACTACTAAAAAACATATCATACTTGTCAATTACGACTTCCCTCCGAACAAAGGAATTGGAGGAAGAAGATGGGGAAAACTAGCCAAAGAATTCGCAGAACAAAATTGCATCGTACACGTTGTTAAAGCAGAAGCCATAAGCGATACAGACAAATCCGTTTGGAGTGAAGAGGTAAACAGCAAAAACATCTTCGTTCATTCGTTGCCTCGCGTTTACCCAAGTATTCTTCTCACTCAACCTAAGAATTTTCTCGAAAAACTACAATACAGAAAAGCTCTAAATTCTGTTAAAAAGAATTTCAAAGGAACGCCGTACGACATAAGTTTGGGATGGGAAAAACACCTTGTCCCTAAGTTGAATGAACTTATAAAAAAGTTTCCCGTCGAGTGGATCTTCGCTACCGGTGCGCCTTGGGACATGCTGCGTATTGTAGCCGAATGGAAAAAAGATCACGGTTCCATAAAATACTGGGCAGACTTTCGCGACCCTTGGCTGAATGCCCGCAACTATGGCATGCCGTTTTTAAGTCCAGAAAAAATGAAAGAAGAAGTCCTAAAGGCTTCTAGTGTGCTTGAACATGCAACAGTGCTTTCAGCGCCTGCAATGCAAATACTTGAGCATTTCACTTCAATGAATTTGATTTCAAAAAAGAATAAAAAATTCTACCATCTCAAACATTTTCATTCTGAACCAAAAATTACCGAACAATCATTCGGTTTTTCATCAAGTGAAATAACCTTCGAATATGGAGGAGAAATTTACCTCGATACTGAGCCGTTTTTAGAGCAAATGGCATCTGACCTGAAGAAGCTTCGCGAGTTCGATCCCGCTCTGTATGCAAGACTCAGCATAAATTTCCACTCGACTAGCTTCGAAAAAATACAATCGATTTTCAAATATCATCCTTGCGTTCGTATCTCCGATTCAATCGGTAAAAAAATTGAAGACAGAATCGCTCAGGCACACTGGTGCATCATTTTGTTAGCCGAACACAACAAAGATTTTTTCACTACGAAATACTTCGAATATCAGACACTGGGAACACCCTACCTCTACGTTGGATCCAAGGGGCAAGTGCTACAGAGCATTGAAGAGGAGAACAGAGGAACGACTTGGGAAAAATACTTTCAATCGCTCATGAAAAACGATCCGTTGAATCCAAAAGAATTTAACCAAGAAGCCAATGAAAGCAATTCGCTTTCACACCGCGTAAGCGAGATGCTCGAGCACATGAAATCCTTTCAATAATTCATGAAAATTCTATTCTACTCCCCACACCCAACCCTGTACTTCGAAGCTCCAACTGGCTACGGGAGTCACATGCGCGGAATGGTGAATGGATTCAGAGAAGCAGGACATACTGTTGAAATTTTAGTTCTTGGTAATTACCCAAAATCAATTAACTCGACCACACATACGAATTCTTTCAAATCAGTTTTAAAGAAAGTGCTTCCAAAAATCCTGTGGCGCACCCTGAAAGAAATTCAACAAATTCGATTCGA
>CAZEFR010000077.1:0-5268 GCA_964511555.1 uncultured Chryseobacterium sp. | reverse complement strand
AGGGAGATATTATAGACATCGAATTGGAAATAACAGGTCAAGGCAATCTTCATGCGCTTAATCCCCCAGATCTTCAACTGCCAAAAGGATTTAAATTATACGGTGACCCGAAAATAAAAGAAGATATTGTTTTTGGTAAAAATGGTGCAGAAGGAAAGGTAAACATTCAATACCATGTGAAAATTCTTGAATCAGGTTCAATTCAATTACCGGTAACAACTTTTGCCTTTTTTGACCCCGATAAAGAAAAATACATTTTGCTTAAAACGAAAAGCGAAAAAGTAACTATTGAATCTAATGCAGAATATAATGTTAAAAATGACATAGTTGTAAACAGCACGAAACCATTACATACGGACAACAAAACCTTCAATAATTCGCCTCCTCAAAATAAGAAATCATCTTCCGGCTGGTCAAGTTGGTTGTTGATTGGCACACCGTTAAGTCTTGCGTTCATTGGATTATTCCTTTGGTGGGGTAAAAAATCTCCAAACCAACCCAATAAAGCGAATAAACCATCAACAATTTCAAATGAAAAAGCCAATGAAGAAAAGAAAATTGCATTAGCTTACTTCGCCTCCTCCAATTACACAAATGGGGTTCAACACCTGAAAAAAGCACTCATCTTTGCAGCAATTCGCCACTTAAAACTAGAAGTAGAATCGTTGTCCAGCCTTGAGTTACGTTCCATTTGGCAAAACCAACAACCAAACGACCCATTATACGGCGCGTTTGAAGCATCTATTGAACAGTGCGACAGAACATTGTACAGCGGTTGGAACCTCAGTTTAAGCGAATCCAATTTCTTTCAGCAGACAGTTGACTTAATCGACGAGTTAAATAAGTAAGTAACCCTATTGTTTTTACTCATTTTCTTGGTTGTTTCTTTACCTTTGTACACAGTATGACTTCTCATCAAAAAATAGCCATCCGTGAATTATCCTTGAACGAATTAATCGCTCAATTTGAGGGATTCGGTGAAAAATCATTCCGTGCGAAACAAGTATTCGAATGGCTTTGGTCACACCACGTGCACGAATTCAATCAGATGAGCAACCTTAGTTTGGCCTTGCGAAGCAAGTTGGACGAAGTGTATACAATCGATGCTATTCGAATTGATGATGAACAAATTAGCACTGATCGCACCATTAAATGTGCATTCTCCGTTGGTGAGGGAAAAGTAGTTGAGGGTGTTTTAATTCCAACAACCTCGCGCATGACCGCATGCATTTCTTCGCAGGTCGGTTGTTCACTTTCTTGTACCTTCTGCGCAACAGGAAAGTTGAAATTGATGCGAAACTTATCTGCAGGAGAAATTGTTGATCAGGTCGTTTACCTCAAACGTGCAGCTGAACAAAGGTATGAAACACCATTAACGAATATTGTCTACATGGGCATGGGTGAACCTTTACTCAATTATAAAAATACGCTTCGATCGATTGAACGAATAACCGCACCTAATGGCTTGGGTATGTCTCCGAAACGAATTACCGTTTCAACCGCAGGAATTGCAAAAATGATACGAAAATTAGGGGATGACGAGGTTAAGTTCAATCTCGCCTTGTCGTTACACGCTGCGAACGACAAAAAACGAAGTGAAATCATGGAAATTAATGACACCAATAACCTGGCCGAATTGGCTGATGCGTTGATCTATTTTCATGAGAAAACCGGCACTCGGATTACCTTTGAATACATCATTTTCGATGGGTTCAATGACTCGCTTGAAGACGCAGCCGAACTAGCGAAATTCGCGCGATGTGTGCCGTGTAAAATAAACATTATTGAATACAACCCTATTGATGAAGGTGGATTTCAACGTGCAAAACCTGAAAAAGTAAGTGCGTTTGCAGCGCATTTAGAAAGCAAAAATCTGGTTGTAAACGTTAGACGCAGCCGGGGGAAAGACATTGATGCAGCTTGCGGTCAACTAGCCAATAAAAACAAGGCTATTTCAGATCGAACTGAATTGCTCAAACAACCCAAATTGAAGGCATAATTTTACCAATTTTCTTATCGCTTTTATTGAGAAATCTGGGAATCTAAACCGTATATTTGTGCAATGATTTCGGTAAAGGAAATGCTCGATCCAATTCGTCCTGAAATGACGGAATTTGAAGTGCGCTTTAGAAAAAGTATGCAATCACGGGTTCCCCTTCTCGATAAAATCACGCATTACATCATTAAACGTAAAGGAAAACAAATGCGTCCGATGTTTGTCTTCCTGACTTCAAAAATGCTCGGAGAAATCAATGACCGCACCTATGATGCCGCTTCATTAATTGAATTACTGCATACTGCCACGCTGGTTCACGACGATGTCGTTGATGACGCCAATGAGAGACGTGGTTTCTTCTCTATAAATGCACTCTGGAAAAACAAAATTGCCGTACTGGTTGGTGATTACTTACTCTCAAAAGTGCTCTTACTTTCTATTGAAAAAAACAACTTAGAACTCTTACACATCGTAGCTACTGCAGTAAAGGAAATGAGTGAAGGTGAATTACTTCAAATTGAAAAAGCTCGAAAATTAGATATCACTGAAGAGATTTATTTCGAAGTCATTCGTCAAAAAACAGCTTCCCTGATCTCTGCTTGCTGTGAAGCAGGAGCAGTCGCAAGCGGAAGAAATGACATGCGCGAAACGATGAGGGAATTTGGCGAATTGGTTGGATTAGCGTTTCAATTGAAAGACGACATATTCGATTACGGAACAGGTGAAAAAATAGGAAAACCTACTGGATTAGATATTCGGGAACGAAAAATGACATTGCCTCTTATTTATGCATTAAATAATGCTCCAGCTGAAGTCAGGCGTGAGTTATTGTATATAGTAAAGAATAAGAACGAAAAGAGTAAATCAGTAAAACGAGCGATAGAAATTGTCATTCAAGAAGGAGGTGTACAGTATACCCATCAACGAATGATGGAACTCACTAAAAAAGCGCTAGATTTACTGTCCACTATCCCCGAATCTTCAGCTAAATCAGCGTTAGTTGGACTTGTCGAATATACTACACAACGTGAAAAATAAACATATGTATAGAATTCTCCTTTTTGTAACATTCCTCTGGCTTGTTTCGTGTACATCAACAGAAGAAAAAACAGTTGAAAAACCTTTATCCAAAGAAGAACTCGTTGAAATTAAAGACGGAATATACACGGAATGGTATCCGGGAAAAAAACAAATAAAATACCGCGGTGGACAAGACGAACAAGACAAGCGAAATGGCGTATGGACATTTTATTCTGAGAATGGAAAAGAATTATCCGTGACCGTTTATGAACACGGCATTCGCGAAGGGTTTACAGTTGTGAAATACCCTACAGGTGTTATTCATTACAGGGGAGAATACAAAAACGACAAAACTGTTGGTGTCTGGACGACATATGACGAAAAAGGAAAAGTTATCAATGAAACTGATTTCGGTTATCCGGAAAATTAATGGCTAAAATTCCGCCACATATCATTGATGAAATCATGAATACCTCCAGAATTGAAGAGGTCATTGGTGAATTTGTCAACCTCAAACGAGCGGGTTCGAATCTCAAAGGACTTAGTCCGTTCACAGATGAAAAAACGCCTTCCTTTGTCGTTTCTCCTTCCAAACAAATTTTTAAGTGCTTCTCAACCGGAAAAGGAGGTTCGGTAGTTTCTTTCCTCATGGAAAAAGAACACTTTTCCTACCCTGAAGCATTGCGATGGCTGGCCGATAAATATGGTATTCAAGTACCTGAGGAAGAACAAGCAACTGCCGAAGAACTTGCCGCAATTAGTGAGCGTGAAAGTTTACACATCATTAACGATTTTGCACGTGACCACTTCAAAAACAACCTGTTAAATTCACCTGAAGGAGAAGCGGTTGGACTTGCCTACTTCGAAGAACGAGGATTCAGGAGAGATATCATCGAGAAATTTCAGCTCGGTTACTGTTTGAATTCGGGTGATGACTTCACAAAAGCGGCCATTGGAAAAGGATACAAACTGGATTACTTAGAAAAAGTTGGACTAGTTAAATCAAAAGATGAACGTCAGTTCGATTTTTTCAGAGGTAGAGTAATGTTTCCGATTCATAGTGTTTCAGGTCGTGTACTCGGATTTGGTGGTCGGACATTATTGAGCGATAAAAAAATTGCGAAATACTTCAATTCACCTGAAAGCATTATCTATAACAAAAGTGAAATCCTCTATGGACTTTATTTTTCCAAAGGAGATATCATTAAGTACGACAATTGTTTTCTGTGCGAAGGATATACCGATGTGATCAGTATGTTTCAGGCGGGTATTCAAAACGTGGTCTCTTCTTCTGGCACATCGTTGACAAAGGATCAAATCAAATTAATTCGAAGGTATACGCACAACATTACTATTCTATTTGATGGTGATGCAGCCGGAATTAAAGCGTCGTTTCGTGGAATTGATTTGATTTTAGAGGAGGGAATGAATGTAAAGGTCGTGCTATTCCCTGAAGGAGAGGATCCAGATTCATTTTCCAAAAAATCATCAAAAGATGAACTGGACGAGTACATCAAAGGCCATACGCAAGATTTCATTTCATTTAAAGCTGACATCCTGTTGAAGGATGGGAACGACGATCCTATCAAAAAAGCTGAATTGATCCGTGATATTGTGCATTCGGTCTCTCTTATTCCAGATCAAATTACGAGGACAGTGTACATTCAACAGATCGCATCTCGTTTTGGAATGAACGAGAATATCCTTTCAACTGAATTGATCAAACTGCGAAAGGGACAACTGATAAAAACGAACCAGGAACCCGCTTTAGAAGAAATTCAAGTTCCAGTTACGGCAGAACAAGCCACAACATCCTCTACTCCACCTAAAAACCATCACCACGAATGGCTGCTTATTCGATTAATGGTAAAATATGGTGCTCGGATTGTTGAAATTGAACAATTCGATGAAGAAGGAAAAAAATACCACGGTGAAACAAGCGTTATGGAATGGATTCACCATGAACTTTCGAAGGATGAACTTTACCTCCAACACCCAATTTATGCCAAAGTATATTCAAAGTTCGTGGAGGGACTAAACGAGAATGCGCTTTACACAAGTGCTTATTTACAGCGCACAGATGATCAGGAAATCGTTCAGTTCATTAGTGATATCGAAACGGAAACGCATGAATTAAGCAGTAAATGGTTGTCTAACTACAGAATTGAAACGCGAACGGAAAGCGACCGCTTAGTTGAGGCTGTTTCTCATGCACTATATGCGTTCAAAGCGGCAACTATTGAAGAGCGAAT
>CAZEFR010000076.1:0-5474 GCA_964511555.1 uncultured Chryseobacterium sp. | reverse complement strand
TCTGAGCGTTTTCAACAGAGGTAATATCCGCAATTGTTTTTCCGTCGGGCAACAGAGAACGTTGTGCTGCATCTATTTGTGTTTTTATATCCATGTTTATATCCACTTCCATAACAAGAGTTTCGCATTCCTTTAAAGCGGTAGTTATAGACTCAGAAATTACAAATTGTTTTTTCGGCATGATGTGAATCGTGCCATAGATGTAACTCGGTTTTTGAAGGTCTTTGCCTTCAATTTTATAAAGTAACTGCGCCTGACTGCTAATTGAAACAAAAATCAGTAGAATCAGGAAGGCTAGTTTTGTTTTCATTATTGAATTTTATGATTGATTTGTCTTGATTATTAACCGCGATCAGCGAATCCGATTTCATATCCGAAGAATGCTGCGCATAATCCAAGGTGAATGATGAGTGTAGCCTTTTGCCAAAGTGGACGTTCCTTCCATGTTTGATTTGGGTTGAAAGGGTCGAAGGCTAGAGCCACTCCCAGTGACATTGCTGCTTGGTTGAATTCACCACGAAACGCTTGGTAAATTCCAAGTGCTGTGAACCCAATGTACAGGAAGCGCATGATTTTTTGATTGCTTTTCATTTTGTATTATTTGTTGATAGTGTTTAGTCTGAGAATTTCATTGCTCCATCGTACAGCAGATAGGCCAACTTCGGTATTGTATTCATCGAACAGTTGTTGAATTTTTCCATTCGAAAATTTGTCATATGCTTCTTGCATTGTGCCCGATTTCGCGAAGTAGTGGTCTGTTGAAGGGTAGGTGATGAGCGTGGCATTTCCTGGGTGGAAGTGGTTTACGGTGTTTACGATTTGCTGATGGTCGGCTTTCGAAAAGGCTTGGAAATCGGACTCCCCGAATTGAACCAAAACTTTTGCTTTTGTGTACTTCCAATTTTCCAAATGCGGAAAGTCTTGTATCTGTCTCCAGTATTCAGCGTTGCGATCGTAGATTTTTCCTTTTCCATCATATCCCCATACGCTTCTTAAAACAGAATCTGCTTTTGCATCTTTGGCTATTTCTTCAAGACTTTCCTTTTGAACGAAATACCTGTAATTCAGATCGTATTGCTCTACAACAGATTGTTCCACTTCAATTGGATTCATTCCCGCTAGGGCGTTTTGAACACGATACATTTCCAACTGATATTCGAACCAAGATTTAGCGGTGGTTCCATAAACGACTACACCGGCAACGTTGTTTTTCGCACTAATGGCTGGAACAATAATTCCTCCCATGGAATGACCAACGATGATGATCTGATTGGTGTCTACGTACGGAAGTGTTTTCAGTTTTTTCAATCCCACTTCGAAATTTTCAATCTCATCCATTAGATCACAAGACTCGCAGGAAGGCGTGTTCTTGCTATCGCCTAATCCACTTTTTTCAATTCGCATTGTGGTGTATCCCGCATCTACGTAAGCATCTATGATCCGCTTATACGGATGGTCGTTCGTGAGCTCGTCAATACTGCTGCACGTGTATCCAGGAACAAAAAGCATGGCGGGCATTTTATTTTCTTTGAAGGGCTTATTGATAATCACACGCAACTGTCCACCTCTGAAATTGGCTTCGTCGTAAATCACTTCGGCATTGTCGTCGGTTTCGAATGGACGAGCAACGACTTTGGCTTTCAGCGTGATTTTCTTTTTGCCACGCAGAACAGAAAGTTGAACTTCTTGTCCGGGAGTGTATTCGAGAAACAGTTTCGTGAATTCTTCCGAAGACTTAAAATCTTTGTCTCCGATTTTAAGTATGATGTCGTTTTCTTGAAGTTTCAATTCAACGCTGGTTCCTCTTACGACCGAAACTACTTTACAACCGGAGACTGCGTTTTCATTCACGTATTCAATACGAGCGCCAAGCAATGGTTTGCGAGTAAGCTGCGCTGAAGATTGAAAGAATAAAATTCCAAAAAGCAAAGACAGAATAAAATGAGGCATAAACTAATTTTTGCCAAAGAAATGTTTTATTTAAAAAACGGAGTTGTCAAAAATTGCTAATTCGCGTTGCGCCGGGAGTCTGTCCGAATTGCTGCTTAAATGCCTTAGAAAAAGTAGGAACGTCTGAAAAGCCATAATTTATGGCTGTTTCGAGAATGCTGATTCCTTTAGAAAGGTCAAGTTTTGCTCGATCGAGTCGAATTCTTTTTTGGTATTGGTAAGGCGAGACGCCGAACGCTTGCTTGAATACGCGAATGAAATGGTATTTCGAAATACCAATGATTAATGAAATCTCGTCGAGAGATAGATTCTCGGTAATGCGCTCGTCTATGAAATTTTTCGCCTGAAGAATTGCCCTGAATACTTCTTCGTTGGTAATGTTCTTCTTGAAGTCGAGATTGTTCAAGTGGTCGAAAATGAATCGTTGATCGGTAATGATCGATTCCGCCAAACTGTAGAAGAGTTCTTGTTCTTGAAGACTGTTGGCGAAACTTCCGTTTTTAATTTTCTTGTTGATCTCTGAAAGTGAATATCCGATACTTGTGTTTTTCACGTTGTATCTATTCACAAAGAATTGATCGGAGAGCAAGAACTCTTTGAGATTAGAGGCCTGTAAATCGTAATACTCAGCAACATCGGAAACAATTTGGGTTGAGATGTCGATGCACAATCCCTCTACAGCTTTTTCTTGATTGATCTGAACGATAGACTTGGTGAAGTCGTTGCCAATGATGTATTCTCCTTCACGCACCATGAACTTTTTTCCATTCGCGTAATAAGTCTCTTCACCCGAAGCCACATATTTTATTCCCAAACCCGTGAACGCAATTTCAGTTTCGAGTTTCGTTATTTCTGAAACTCGAATTTCATTGAGGTTGTCGTCGGAGTATATGGTTTGGTTCATTTCTGAAAAAAAACAAATTTACTATTTCACCTCCTTCCCATTCACATCAATCGTTATCCAAGGACCATTCGCATCCTTCTGCACTTGCGCCTTTCCGCCCGAGAAAGTTTTTACGTCGTAATACATACACGGAATGACTTCGTTGCCGGCTTCATCTACGAATCCTTTTTTTCTTCCTTCGGGGAAGTTGATGCTTACGATCATTCTTCCATCTGAGAAAGAGCCATTAATGCCGTCGTATTTGCAGGGGAGGACAATTTTTCCGGAAGTGTTGATTCTTCCTGACTTCCCATTTTTCTTTACGTTGGAAAGTCCACGGTTGAAGTCGCCGGTTAATTCATATTCGAAGGGAGTGGTAATTTTTCCTTCTTTATTCAAGTGTCCCCAAAGGTTATCCTTTTTCGCAATGACAAATCCTTCGCTGAAATTCCCTGCCCAATCGTATTCGAATGGGATAATGATTTCACCTTTTTCATTGATGAATCCGTGCTTGCCGTTCAGAATGGCGTGTGCCAATCCTTCGCGGTAGTAGGCTATACTTTCGTATTGAAAGGGAATAAGAATCTTCCCTGATTTGTCAATGATCCCGAATTTGCCATTCAATTTGGTAATGGCGCCTTCACCGCTGAAACGAATTTCGGCTTCGTAAATAATGGGGAGAATTTCTTTTCCGGCTTGGTCAATGATACCCCACTTTCCATCTTTTTGCACAACAGTTGATTCTGGACCAAAGTCTTTGATTCGGTCGTAAACAATGGGAATAACAATTTTACCTTCTTTGTTAATGCAACCCATTTTCCCGTCTTTGTAAATGGTTGCTAATCCACTTGAATAGTTTCCAATGCTCCCGTATTCCAGTGGTAGAATTTTTTTTCCTTTCTTGTCGAAACAGCCGTATTTCTGATCGATTCCAACAACAATCAAATCCGAGAATCGCATACTGCGGTAGAACCAATCGTCTGCGTCGGTATAAATAACAGGAAGCACTTCGTTTCCTTGCTTGTCAATGAATCCGTAATGAGTAGGATAGTCTCCGAAAATTTCAACGCGAGCAAGACCATCCATGAACGGTTCAATCTCGTCGTACTTCATTGGGACAATCACATTTCCCAGTGTATCAATAATTCCTTTTTTATCGTTGGTTCGAAAACTCGCCAACCCGTCTCTGAAATCGTAAATGCGATAGATTTCGTTTTTCGGAGTGAATTTCTGCGTCGCCCGATCGTAAGTTCCTTCGATTTTGGTTTGGGCGGTGGCAGATTCATGCAGTACAAGGCCTATAGCAATGCAGAGGGCAAGTGTTAAAAATCGGTGTGTGTGGAATGAATTCATTTGCTAGTCGGGGAGTGATTTTCTTTTGTTATTTTAATTGATAACTGGTGCTTCTTCCGCCACCGGGTTCTTTTTCGAGAATGTTTTTGGTTAACAAGTCTTGAATGTCGCGAAGGGCTGTATCGGTGGAACACTTGTTTATTTTGGCCCATTTCGTTGAATTCAGTTTTCCGGTAAATCCATGGAGTAGTTTTTCTAACATTAGGGTTTGTCGTTCGTTGAATTGGATTTCTTTGTTATCTATCCAGAACTGATGTTTTTGCAGAACTTTATTGACTATTTGATCCGAAGAAATTAATGCTCGTTCAAGGCATTCAAGAAACCATTCCATCCACGGAGTAATGTTGAGGTTTCCTTTTTGCGTTTTTTCAAGCATCTCGTAGTATTTCTTTCTTTCCAATCTGATCTGAGAAGACATGCTGTAGAAGCGTTGAGAAGAGGTCTCGGAGCGCGACAAAATCATATCAGTAATGGCTCGGGTAATTCTTCCATTGCCATCTTCAAACGGGTGAATGGTAACAAACCAAAGATGTGCAATGCCCGCTTGAATTGCGGGGTCTAAGTTTGAGTTTGAATTGAACCAAGTGAGAAATTTTTGGATTTCTCTTTTAATCTTTTTTGAATCAGGAGCTTGAAAGTGAACTTTTTCTTTTCCAAGAGGTCCAGAGACCACTTGCATAGGCCCCGTTGAATCGTCGCGCCAGTTGCCAACTGTAATTTTATACATGCCGCTTCTTCCAGAGGGGAACATAGCTGAGTGCCAACCAAAGAGTCTATCCGAAGTGAGTTTTTGCTTGGCATTTTGTGTGGCATCCATCATCATTTCAACCACTCCTTCTACCTCTCTATCGGCGGGAATCATTCCTGAAACCTCCATGCCCAAGCGTCGTGCAATTGAAGAGCGCACTTGATCGAGATCTAATAGTTCTCCTTCGATTTCGCTTGATTTGATGACGTCTAACGATAGTGCTTCGAGATAGGCTTCATTTTTCAGGTTGAAACCTATAGCTTCCATTTTACCAGAAAGTTGTCCTTGCAGGTTTCGGACTCTTCCGACGAGTGGTAGGATTTTTTTCGAGTCAAATTCGAACTCAGGCCACTGGGGTAATTGGTGTATGAAGCTCATTATTCTCCGCATTATTTGCGGTGAATGTACGGATTATTCTCCGCACGGGCAATTATCTCCGCATTTTTTGCGGTGAATAGATGGTTTATTCACCGCAAATTGATTTCTAACGTTTTGCAGCTACAAGAAGTTGGCGATTTCGGAGACGAAAAATGTCTGCCA
>CAZEFR010000075.1:0-5595 GCA_964511555.1 uncultured Chryseobacterium sp. | reverse complement strand
CTGCGGGATAAGTCCTGAAAGGATACATCCCAGAGGGATAAGTCCTGAAAGGATAAATCTCAGAGGGAATATTAATTTCCTTTTAAAATCTAAATAGGCTAATTTTGTTCTAATGGTTACTTCAAAAGCTGAGCTGCTACATATTATTAAAATGAATCAATCCAATATTGAAAAATTTGGAGTGGCTCGTTTGGCTCTATTCGGATCGTTTGTTCGTGACCAAGCCAAGAAAGAAAGCGACGTTGATTTTTTTGTTGAATTTCAACCGGGAAAAAAGACATATAAAAATTTTATCGGTCTAGTGTTCTTTCTTGAGTCTACATTAGGAAGAAAAGTTGAAGTACTTACCGATAAATCTCTCAGCCCATATTTAAGAACTTCAATTCTAAATTCGCTTGAATATGTATCCGTCTAGAAAAGAGTTTCTTCAACATATTTTGGAAGAATGTGATTTTATTTTGAACTCAACATCTTCAAAAACGGATGACGAAATTTACCTCGACCAAACTCTCCTAAGAGCTCTTGTGCGAAGCATTGAAATCATTGGCGAAGCAAGCAAGAGAGTTGATCCTGAATTCCGACTATCAAACAGTCATATCGAATAGAAGGAAATGGCGGGTATGCGCGATAAGCTAATACATGACTATTTCGGAGTAGACTACGAAATTGTTATCGATGTTGTTCGAAATAACATTCCATTTCTTTTCACTGAAATCAAATTACTTCTCGAAAAGAATTTATAATTCGTCTCTGCGGGATAAGTCCTGAAAGGATACATCCCAGAGGGATAAGTCCTGAAAGGATACATCCCAGAGGGATACGTCCCGAAGGGAAAATTAACGGGTAAACGTTAGCGCCATTCCACTCTTCTCGCCAGTCAACTTCCCATTCTCAAAAACCAACTTCCCGTTACACCAAGTTGAAGCAATCGTGCTGGAAAACGTATGTCCTTCGAACGGAGACCAGCCGCATTTGTATAAGAGATTTTCTTTGGTAACGGTATATGGAGAAGATAGATCTACCATTACGAAGTCTGCGAAGTAGCCTTCGCGAATGTATCCGCGTCCGTCGATTTGAAAGAGATCGGCAACCGCATGAGAGGCCTTTTCTACTATTTTTTCTAGGGTGAAAACACCTTGTCTGTGAAGATCTATTAACGCTTGTAAACTGTGTTGAACCAACGGTCCGCCGCTTGGGGCTTTCAGGTATTCTTGTTCCTTTTCTTCAATGGTATGCGGAGCGTGGTCGGTGGCAATGACGTCAATTCTTCCGTCGTTTACTGCTTCCCGAATGTTCATTCGGTCGTTGAACGATTTCACTGCCGGATTCCATTTGATGTAGTTTCCTTTCGTGGCGTAATCTTCTTCCGTAAACCACAAGTGATGAATACACGCTTCAGCAGTGATGCGCTTTTCCTTCATCGGAATGGCATTCGTAAACAACTCCAATTCCTGCGCTGTGCTAATGTGCAAAATGTGCAAACGCGCATCGTGCTTCTTCGCCAATTCAACAGCCATAGAGCTCGAGGCGTAGCATCCTTCTGCGTTGCGAATAACAGGATGGTCAGCTGCAGTGAGCGTTCTTCCTGTTGCTTGAAGCGCCTCCAAATTTCTCTTGATAATGCCGTCGTCTTCGCAATGCGTAGCAATAATCGTCTTCACTTTCGAAAAAATAATCTCCAACGCTTCGCGCTTTTCAACCAATAAATTTCCGGTTGAAGAGCCCATGAAAATTTTCACGCCACACACTTCCTTCGGATTCACTTGCGCCAAAATATCGGCGTTCTCAGGTGTAGCTCCCATGAAGAAGTTGTAGTTCACAGTAGATACTTCTTCCGCGCGTTTGAACTTCTGCTCGAGCAATTCAAGCGTGGTTGCGCTCGGACTGGTGTTCGGCATTTCCATATATGAAGTCACTCCACCCGCTGCTGCTGCTGCAGATTCCGTCGTGAGATCTCCTTTGTGCGTCAAGCCCGGCTCGCGGAAGTGCACCTGATCATCGATTAATCCCGGGAACAAATGTTTTCCGGTTCCATCTACAATGGACGTGGCGTTGTTGTAGTCGATCGTTCCAACCGCGACAATATGCGCGATTTTTGAACCGTTAATCCATACGTCGCTAACCGTCTGTTTTCCTTCGTTAACAACGGTGATGTTTTTAATGACTTGCATAAGTGTTATATTTTTTGAAAGCGCATTTTCAATACGCCAAAGAATGCTTCATGAAAAATATTCAAACTCATCTTGCTGGTTCCCTTCACGCGATCAGCGAATAGAATAGGAACTTCTGCAATTTTGAATCCGAGGCGCTTCGCCTTGTATTTCATTTCAATTTGAAACGCATAGCCGATAAACTGAATGGCATCGAGATTCATTTTCGAAAGAACATCGCGGTGGTAACAAACAAATCCGCCTGTGCTGTCTTTTACGCCCAATCCTAAAATTAGGTTGACGTATATACTTCCACCTTTACTAATGACTCTTCTGTGCCAAGGCCAATCGACTGTACCGCCGCCTTTCACATAGCGTGAACCGACAGCGACGCCGCGATTCTTTTCGCACGCTTCAAGCAAACGAGGAAGGTCTTTCGGGTTGTGCGAAAAATCGCAATCCATTTCGAAAATGTATTCATAATCATTAGCCAAGCCCCATTTGAATCCAGCAATGTAAGCAGTACCTAAACCCAGCTTTCCGCTACGTTCAAGGATGTGCAATCTTCCAGCAAATTCAGCTTGCTTTTCTTTTACCATAGCTGCCGTTCCGTCAGGGGAACCGTCGTCTACAATAAGCAAATGAAACCCTGTAGGTTGGTCGAGGACCGCGTGAATCATTTCAACAATGTTCTCGCGCTCGTTGTAAGTGGGAATAATAACCAGTTTCATTTGTTCGGCGAAAATACGATAGGGCGCAGTCGAATACTAATTTCTACCTGAATATTCCATCTCGGCCAAATAACGCGCATCGCGCATAATCATAGAGTCTATATGAACCTTATTCTGCTTGGCCTTTTCTTCAATGGCTTCCAACCAAACGCGGTCTGCAAGAATATTGTTCTTGTATTTTTCCACACGCAATTGAAACGAATTTTTGGTCTCTTCCATGACAAAATAGTTGTAAGCACTGGCAATAAATCCCCAGCCTAGCTTATCCATGTTGCACTCTGTGGCCATAACAAACACCAACTTCGATTTCTCAATGTCCTGCATCTCAGACAAGACGTCTGCGTCGGAAGTTTCACCGCCTGGCAAATGATGAAGCTGCTTGTTGTAGAAATAAAAATTCAATTCGGAAAAAATATCAGGCGCCCAAGGCAATTGCATCAAATTGAAAAAGTAACTGTCCGAAATAACCGCCACCTTCGGTTGAATGCCATCGTTTCCGAAGTCTACGCTGTACTTGCTGTTCAGGCCAACGCGCGGATAAGCCATGGGCAACGGTTCAATGGGAAACAGCAAGTTCATGCCCATGCCAATGTCGTCGTCTACACTTTCTGTGGTGGTGGAAAGTGGAAGGTCTTTTTTGTTCCATGCGAACTCATTCATGTTCTTACTAAAAAGTTGCATGCAATAGTTCACCAATGAATCGGCTACTAGCGTTGCGCCATACTGACTCCAGTGAATGCCGGTCTTCGGGAAGAGTGGCGCAGGTGTTTTGCCCTTCATTTCACGAAACCACTTCCCAAAGTCTATGTGCTGAATGCCCTGATTTTCCAAGCCTTTCTGGTATTCGGAATAATAACTTCGGTTGGAAAGAATGGGGAATTCATCGGGAATGAACTCTGGATAAAAAGACGCCTTCCCGGGATTCATGACCACCACCAGTTCAATGCCTTTTTCTTTCAATTTAATTTGAAGGGCTTTCAGCATAACGAGGTTCGAATCTACTTTCGACTGGCTCACCTCTTCCGCACCGCGAAACGCGTCAATGTATTTTATTTCGTACAAATAATCTTCCTTCCCAATGATTACCCCGTTGGCCTTCGCCTTTCGGAAAAGTGAGAATGCAATCTGATTGTGCAAGCGAACGGCAGTGTTGCGAAATCCGAATTGCTCGTTAATGAACTTGTTTCTATTCTCTTGGTAGGTGCCGTTAAACCACGACTCTGCGGTAATTGACTCTTTCTTTGTTGGAACAATAGCGCCGTACAAATAGCTGACTTCAACAAACGGAACAAGCATTTGAATCATGGGAAGAAACAAAGCCGCAATGACCAAGGCGAACAAAAAGGTATGCAGTTTATTACTCTTCATTAGAATCGAAAATAAATAAACGGATTAAACCCACTGGCCGTGACGTAACTCAATGACAAGATGAAAAGCGCAGCGGCAACACACGTCATCACCACATGTCCAACGTTTCTTAAATCGCGCTCTCCGAAAACAGCATCTTGAATTTTTTGTGTTTTTGGAAGTAGAAGGAAAAAGGAAAAGACAAAAGCCAATGCGCCCAATACGATCCACTCCATGTCTACAGGCATGCTTACGCTTCTTCCATTTCCTCCGAATAGCGCAGCGGTGTATCCCCATGCTGAAGCGAGATCTTCAACCCGGAAGAATATCCATCCGATCACCACCACCACAAACGTAAAGACCACGCGTGTGATCTTCCCAATGAAACTCATGGCCTTCAGTAAGAATGCGCGTTCGAGGACAAGGAACAAGCCGTGCCATGCGCCCCAGATGATGTAATTCCATGAAGCGCCGTGCCACAATCCGGAGAGTAAAAACACCAACCATAAATTGAAATACAAACGTCCTTTACTCACCTTGTTTCCACCCAAGGGAATGTAGAGGTAATTGCGCATCCAGCTACCCAAGGTCATGTGCCAACGACGCCAGAATTCGGTGATGCTCTGCGAGATATACGGATTGTTGAAGTTCTCAGGGAATTTGAAACCGATCATGCGTCCAATACCAATGGCCATGTCGGAATAACCGCTGAAGTCGAAATAAATCTGCAGGGTGTATGAAATAGCCGCCAGCCAAGCGGTTCCTGCGGCCAGTGTATTCGGGTCGAGCGCACCCAAACCTGTTTCGGCATTGCCGTATATGCTATCGGCAAAAGCTGCGAAGGTGTTTGCAATGAGTACCTTCTTCCCAAGACCAATACAAAATCGATAAAAACCGAACAAACGTTCGGTACTGTTGTCTCGTGCAGAGCGATCCGTTATTTGATCGGCAATATCGTGATACCGAATAATAGGACCGGCAATCAGTTTCGGAAAAAGAATGATGTACAACTGATAGTCCCAAAAATTCTTCAGCGGTTTGTGAACTCTTCTGAACACATCAACTACGTAAGTCAGTGTTTCGAAAGTATAGAATGAAATCCCAATGGGAAGTACCAACTTCGTCCACGGAATGCTGCTTTCCAACCCCATACCCTTCATGGCCACATTTACATTCTCTATGAAGAAGTTCATGTATTTGAAATAGACCAGCAGCCCCAAGTTCATCAACACCGAAAACACAAGTATTGCTTTTCGCTCGTTCTCGTTCTTGCTTCGATCCATTCTTCCCACCAAGAAAAAATCGATGAGGGTGGTTCCAATAATGACAAAAATAAATTTCGGCGCACCCCACGCGTAGAAGAAGAC
>CAZEFR010000074.1:0-5598 GCA_964511555.1 uncultured Chryseobacterium sp. | reverse complement strand
TGCTTACAGCGAATGTCCTGCGGACGAATGCTTACAGCGAATGTCCTGCGGACGAATGCTTACAGCGAATGTCCTGCGGACGATTTTAATTACGAAGTAGGAATAACCTAGTTCCAATTACGAAGTAGGAATAAAACCTACGGTTTTCGAATTACGAAGTAGGAATAAAATCTTCGATTTTCCAATCACTCCGTTCCTACCTTCGGCTTATTGAACTCATCGAAGGCAATCCACACATCTTCTTTCTTCGGGCTTTGCGCGAGCAGTGGCGCTAAGGAGATCACTGTTCCCAAGGCGAAGATGGGCGTGAATTCGAAGTTATCTTGACGAATTAATTCGTACGACATAATCCCCAGTCCGGCAGTTAGCAACGCCACTTGCATGCGTTTTAGTTTACGGTGGTGCTCAATGTAGTAGACAGACTCGCTATTCGAACTGAAGTCGCGCATCATGTTTTTGTAGTTCGCGGCATATACCGGTCCATCGCCTATGTTGTAGTAATCGAGATGTCTTCCAGAAGCGAGGAGTTTATTTACCTTCTTCATTCCCGGATAAACCTTCAGTGTATCGTCGCAATACACCCCGAACGGAATTTCCTCGTAGGCATTAGCGGCTCTCCCCACTCGAATGCGCAAGGCATAGCGTTCGGTATCGTTGCCGTGAATGTGTGAAAGGTTTGCGAAGGTTCCGTTGTTGTTGCTGAACTTCGAAATCTCATTGGCCTTCCATCTGTTCTGATCCAGCGTGAAGTATGCATTTTGAGCAATTGGCGCATCGTAGCTCAAGCGAATACCCGAAATTGAGTCTCCGTTTTGAAGAATAACATAATGTTGTGCGAAGCACTGCGCAGACATTGAAAGAATAATAGCACACAGTGCTATTGATTTTGAGTAAGATGCGAAATTCATTGCAACGAATTTAAGAAAACTCTTTTGTGATTCGAAAAAGATATTATCTTTGCCGCGGAGAGTTGGCAGAGTGGTCGATTGCGGCAGTCTTGAAAACTGTTGACTGTAACAGGTCCTGGGGTTCGAATCCCTAACTCTCCGCTTGAAAAGCCTCGATAAATTCGGGGCTTTTTCTTTGAACCTATTTGCAGAACTACGTAATTGGAAAATCAAAGATTTTATTCCTATTTCATAATTCCTACTGCGTAATTAAAATCGTCGAAGACCCTCGCAACGAAGTTGCCCTCGTTGAAAACCCTCGCACAGCCATGTGCATTCGTCGAAGACATTCGTTGCTCTGCAACATTAGTGCTTGCGCATCAATTGCACTTCACAC
This sequence comes from uncultured Chryseobacterium sp., assembly GCA_964511555.1. Lineage (GTDB taxonomy): Bacteria > Bacteroidota > Bacteroidia > Flavobacteriales_D > Sanyastnellaceae > CAIZGX01. Next base: position 4,314 of record CAZEFR010000074.1, on the reverse strand, counting down.
TCAAATACTCCGGATAATCACTATTGAAAACAAACTTGGTTACTCCGCACAACCAAATGCGATCTGGGGCATCTAAATAAGCATCTCGAAGCTTCGTAACAGTGTAAGTTCCTCCGCTTACGTGAGTCAGCACTAAATCCGCTTCCAAGTCATGCGCTTCATAATTCGTGAAGGTGACATTCACACGCTCTTGACCATTTGCGAAAACCTCCAACATGGTGTCAGCACCCGCAACCATTTCGAGGTTCGCTCTTGGCCCCTGCCATTCAGGAAGATCTATGTACCATCTGTCTCTTTTTGGTCCGAATAATCCCAAGATTGGTATCCCTGCTAACTGTGTTGTTTCTTCAACGCGATAAAAATCGTAAGTCTTAATTTGTTTTGTCATTTTTTAATGGTTTTAAAATTTCGATACAAAGTTCCGATTCTGGTAGAGGGAAGTAAAGTTTTGACAAGCTTGTTATTGCTCAAATAGATAAACCTATTAATAAATAAAATGTCAAAAATCAAAATAATATATTTATTCTTCTCGTGTCCATTCAAAAGAAAAAGCTACTTTCGATTATATCTAAAACAAGATTTTTCAGAGTAAAAAACTTAATTCAAACGAAATACATGTTTCAAAAACTAAAACCCTACCTAATAGCCTTTGTTGTAGCAGGAATAACAGCTTCATCAATATTATACTTTGTACAAAAGCGTCTTGAGTCCGATTTCAAGTATCGGCTCGCTGCCTCAAAAAAATACGAACTTCGGACTCCTCAGGACTTGACACAAGCTTATCAGGAAGGTTTTTTAGAATGCATGAGAAGTCTCAATCCAAATGTATATTCAGCATATCTGCACTGTATAATAGAATACGGTACAAACCCTATCACCGATGATCAATTTAATGAGGTTGCAAAAGACTATAACCTCGGTGAATATCAACTCGATTTTATAAAGGTTCTCTTATTCACATCGAGTTACTCAGATACGACTCAAGTTAACTAATCAATAGTGCTTGTGCTCTGAGTTCAAGTTCATTTATTCTCATTTGCATTCAACTTTTCCACCAACTCTGCAAAGACAAAAACAGCTTCCTCGTCTGTCTTCAGCAACTTATCGAAAGCCCAAGAGACATCGGTTGCAAATCGTGTTAGATTGTACATTCTGTGATCAACCACTTCCGGACGAACTTGCGCGTAATCCATGGGTATACTCGAAAACAAATGCAAACTTCCGCCCTCCATGTTCAACTGTAACGTCACATCTGACATTCGGTCGTTGAACAACTGTCCCAAGTGACACAATCTGTCATAGGCTTCAGGAACAAGTGTGTGTGTAAACGAAACATAAAAACACAAATGGTTCTTAGATTCAATGGAACAAGCAACTTGATATCGATGTCCATTTTCACAATCGAATCCGACTTCAATATTCTTGTTATGCGAAACCATACGGTAACGAAGTTTTCTTTCGTCTAATAATTTAATTAAATCACTATGCACCCGAACATCGGCCTTTCCCGGTGTCCAAAAGCGCCACGTGCGCTTCATGAATTTCATCACTTTTTTCATACGTTCTTTTTTAGGTTTTGGGGCTTTCATGTCACTGAACTTTAAATCTCGAATCCGATCATGGTAACGCGCCGCCACCAGTGTAAACAAAACCAAGATTTTAAGAACTGTAACTATTTCCTCGCTCATAATTTTTTTTCATTTAAAATTTTAAGTCAGAATATAATCTGTGGCCGAATTCATCGATATAGGTCAATGTAAAGGGCGTTTTAACCAACGACTTCATTTTCGACAATGAATCTAAAAGTTGCTTTTCTAAATCTGCGTCTGACAATTCAGTGAAATTCATACTACCGTCTCTCGTTATTGACTTATGAATGTTTCTCTTCCATTTTCGAAACAATGCGCTGCGTTCTTTATCGAAATCTAAATCACTAAAATCCATCTCACCTTGCTCAAACTTGTATAAACTGAATTCAATCTCTCCTTCTGATCTCGCTAGCATGTGTGAATAAAACGTTCCTCCTCCCGACAACTTATTCGCAATAAAATACAACAACTGCATAGCTTCTAATGTGGATTGACGAAAGGGTTCCATTGCTTTACCACTTCTCTTCCGCAGAACTTTGGCATACATCTGAAAGTAATCATCCATGCCCACTTCGCATCCCCAGCCGATCATGTATCGCGAATTACATTTGCCGTATGCCTCGTATGGACTTAATGGAACTTTTCGGAACAATTCTGGACAGGAGTCTCTGACCATTTTCCAATAGGTAGCTGAATCCATCGATGCTGAATAACTCTCCATACTTTTGAATGTATCACGCGGATTCACTTTCGACTCTGATGAATTCTCTCCCTGTGGATTCATTTCCCGAATCTTCGCGAGAGACTCTTCAACAGTCGGTGTGTTTGAACAACCGACAATTAACAGTCCAAATGTCACAGTCAATATTCCATTCAATATTCTCATATTCATTCTCTTTAAAAAAATAATCATCAAAGACATTCACCCAAAGGGCATTCGCTGTAAGCATTCGTCGAAGACATTCGTGCTTGCACATCAGTTGCTTCGCAACATTCTTCCCCTTTCTTACCTTCTCTTACCTATTCTTACCTATTCTTACCTATTCTTACCTATTCTTACCTTCTCTTACCATCATTTAACAACCCCCACAATCACCCCAAACGACGACCCGCAATCCCATTGGCTATTCTGAGGACAATACATTTCAGAAACACTGCCGTCGAAATAAAGCGCGTTCACGCAATTGTTCTTCAACATAAATTCTGCTAGCTGTTGGAAGGTTACGGCCTTGAGCGAAATACAGAAGAATACATCGCCGTTGGACTTCACCCCCACTGCATTTCGAATGTACATAGATGTGCTCTTTTCGAATCCATCATGCATCTTTCCGTTTATTAAAACCATTGGACCCGATTGTGTGGCGAAGCGAATGTTCGAATTGCTGAATTTTTCCGACACAGTCACTTGCGCCTTCCCGGTGTTGTCAATGGCGAATACACCATTCGGCTTCCAACAAAAATTATTATTTCCATTTTTTAAATTAATGGGTTGAATTTCCTTCCCTTGATCAATGAATAATCCCACTGGCTTGTACAACGGCGTATACATTCCTCCGTTCATGGCGAAGACCAATTGCTTGCCTTGTATCTCAACCGACTGCTTCACGTTCCATATGTTACAAAAGCGATTGCCCGTCTCATCCTTGTAGAACATCTGAATGTTCTTCACGTCGCTATTCGGAACTTCAACTACAGCATAATCTTGCTGAACGGAGCATTTCACTTGTCCATGCAATTGCTGCAGGGCTGCACCTAAAATTAGGATTACCGTTAAGGTTATTCGAAAATATTTCATTCAATAAATATTATTAATCACAAAGAAAAAATAGGTCCCTGCAAAAGTTCTGCACACTAAAAATTCAACTTTTAAAAAAGTAAAGCAGTAAAATGAGGGATACAAAACTTCCTTAAAAATGCAGCGCATCCAAAAGAAGTTTTCAGCACAAAACCCCGACAAGAAAATTCATGCCGAAAAAAATTTTGTCAGTTCCATGACATTTCCAAATCATTCTGCTTCCCTTTTCAATCTTGAAAAAACTATTTTTATTCACATCTACTTTCCGGAAATAAATGTGACTGTTCATAAAATTTCGGACAGAATAAAAATTAATTCAAGTGCACTTTAATTGCATTTTTTCATTCTACATTCGACTTCCTAAATATTTTTTTAACCTGCTTTTTACGACACCGTCAAAGACATTCGTTGCTTCGCAACATTCGTCGAAGACTATCGTGCAAAGCACATTATTTACTTCGTAAAAGATGCAACTATCACTTTTTTCAACCACTAGTAAGAGAGAAAACGCCCCAATGAGCCAGCGCGATGCCTTTGTTCATTTCTTCCAATTAATGGATCTTGAAATGATTGATATGATCTTGGAAAAAGAAAAGTACATGGATCTTCCAAAAGCGGAATTTATTAGAAGACTGTCGCGTGCATTTGATTTATTTAAAGGATATTCAGACGACCGATTATTTGAAACCTATGGGACTTGCTTAGGAAAAGGATGTGAAAATTACTTGAGCAGAGCCATTGAATTCGTTGGCAATAGATCTTCCTATCGCATTTCATTTGTCATTGTGGTTCGAAGAGGACAGATTATCGACATCTCCGAATGTGCCAGATTTCGAGATCCTGAAAAGTTCATCTTAAATCGGAAGATGATTGTGTTGAGTTATATGAAGGATTGAGGAACTGCGTAATTAGAAAACCTACGGTTTTATT
>CAZEFR010000073.1:2192-5762 GCA_964511555.1 uncultured Chryseobacterium sp. | reverse complement strand
TTGCAACCTTGAATACCAAGCAAGGAAAAAATATAAAATACAAACCCTATGCTTTCACAGAACAAGGTGTTGCTATGCTTTCATCAGTTTTAAGGACACCCACCGCGATTCAGACAAGCATATTCATCATGGAATCATTCGTTTCAATGCGGAAAATGCTAACTTCTAACAATAATCTTTCAAATGAGATTGGGTTATTGAAAACAAAGATTCTCGATCATGATTCCAAAATAAACGCTCTGTTAAAGCAAATGGACAATCAATCATTTACCGAATCCGGAATCTTCTTCAACGACCAAATATTTGACGCATACGTATTCAGCAGTGAACTTATTTCAAAAGCTAAGAAATCTATTATTCTAATTGATAACTACATTAATGAAACCACACTTCTTCAACTATCAAAAAGAATTAAAAAAGTTTCCTGTGTTATTTACACTGAAAAAATCACAGCACAATTGAAGCTCGATCTGGAAAAACACAATGCTCAATACACACCCATTGAAATTCGAATTCTTAAAAATTCCCACGACCGATTTATTATTCTCGATGAGAAAGAACTCTACCACCTTGGTGCGTCATTGAAGGATTTAGGAAAACGATGGTTTGCATTTTCTAAAATGGATGGACTCGTGTCTCAAATACTATCACATCTTAACCTATAGAACGTCGCAGACATTCTAGCAACGCTTCGTCGCAGACATTCGCGAAGCATTCGTCTGAAAGACATTCTTGCCCTCTCTTACCTTTTCTTATCCTCTCTTATCTTTTTTACACCAATCACTTCGAAAATAAAATTCCGTTGGAGTTTTCGTTGGAGGCACACAGTTTAAGCTATATGTAATTTTCGTATTTTGTGTTTTATTTCATAAATATAATTTACCGTGTCTTCAATAAGGTCAAGTGCTGTTTTAAGTTTTTCGTCCGAAGGAACTTTTATTTGATGCAAAGCATTATTACCGATGATTCGAAGTTTTTGTATTGCGGCTGAGTGGTCTGCGGTAATATAATTATTATCTGCTAAAAGAATAATTTTTGTTTTTAGGTCATTCGATAGTTTTTCGTATTCTGCTTTACAACACCCACGCTTTTTTATTTCTTTCTTGCCTTCTATTTTTTTGTCTAAGCATATAGCTTCGATAATTGCTCTGATACCTGCAACACAGAGTGTTTTATGTAAGTGGTTGAAACTTCCGATCGTTTCGTGATATAGTAGTTGTATTGTCGCTGGTGCATTTGGAAATTCCTTTTTTAAACGTTTTTCTCTTAATGGATAGAGAAAGTCAATAGTATTTTTTTCGTCGTTTGATAAATGCTTGGACATACAAAAAGAAATAGTTTCGCAACCACTGCATTTAATTATTTTCCAATATTTAATGTCGTAGTTAAATGGAGTCGCTAAATCATTTTCTGTTGTCTCCGTATAATTACCGACAATTTCGTGATTTGTTGTCCTATTACATTCTCTACATTTTGCTTTCATGATAAATGTTTTTTGTCTACCGAGGTCTGTCCCGGCGGTTTACCTATAACTTACTTATACACGCTACAAACCTACCCAATACATGTCATTGCAGCGAGATAGGCGCAGGTTTGTTGCGGTTAGCTAAAGGTAATTAAAAGTAAAGAGCAGAAATTAATTGTTCAAAACAATTCTTCCATACCCCTAATGTCTTTGACGAATGCCTGCAGCGAATGTTACGTTGTAACGAATACCTGCGGCGATATTAATTACTCCGCCGGAAATTGGTGCAAAAAAGAATGAGAAAAAGAATGAGAAACAGAATGAGAATTTCGTCAAATACATTCGCGAAGCATTCGCCCGAAGGTTCAAACCAGAGTTCTAAATCAAACTGTAAAGCGTAATGCAAACAGATTTCCTGAACAATTCATGTGTCAGCTAACCTCTGAGGAATTCGATAATTGGAAGTCACAAATTGTGACATCCAATTCTGAAAAAATGGGATTAAGAAAACTACCGTATGTATTCAATCTTGGCGCGTCATTGAAGGATTTAGGAAAACGATGGTTTGCATTTTCTAAAATGGATGGACTCGTGTCTCAAATACTCTCACATCTTCATGATTAGGAAGTCGCAGACATTCGCGAAGCATTCGTCTGAAAGACATTCTTCCTTCTCTTAACCTTTCTTACCTTTTCTTAACTCTTCATAAACGTCGCAGACATTCGCAAAGCATTCGCCCGAAGGGCATTCGTCTGAAAGACATTGTTCCCCTCTCTTATCTTTTTTACACAAATCACTTCGAAAAAAAAATACCGTTGGTGTTTGCGTTGGAGGCGGTGAAGACGTAATCACCATTGATTTACAGAAATAATAATTCGAACATTACTGAACCGCCACTTTTGCCAATTCAAAATCAGCGAAGCTAAAGCCAGCGCTAGCGGTTCGTTGCTATTTTTTCGTCACTTTATATGGTTTACCTTTATCGTCATAGGTTGTCCATTCGCCAACAGGATCTCCATTCTCAAAGTGTCCCGAACGCTTTATTGTTCCGTCAATTCTGTACCATTCCCAATAGCCTTCTGCTTTTCCGTCAATGATTCTTCCTTTTGACCAAATTGTCTTACCGTTAGCGTGATACTTTATGGTAACACCGTCAACAATTTTTTGCTTTTTCTCATTCATATTTTGTTTGTTCGTTGTTTTCCATCATTTAATTTTCCGTAACTATTATTATATATTTTCCCTTTTTTTGGATGAGTAAATTTCAATCCAGATCAAGTGTCGTTAATACTCAAACAAGTACTTTCAACAAGTCCAAAATCGCAACCCAATTTTGCCTTCGGCGATATTAATTACTCCAGCAGAAATAGGTTCAAAACAGAATGAGAATGAATTTTCTTCCCATCTCTTACCTTTTCTTAACTTCTCTTACCTAGGGTCGAAAGATGTTTCGACCCGATTTATCTTAACTCCTCTTAACCCCTCTTAACATTTCTCTTTTGCCCGGCGGCCCCTCTAACCTTTCTACCACAAACCCGGCCGCTTGAAGATTGCGACGAACTTCGCCTTTCGCGCAATAAGTGACAAATACTCCTCCTTCATTCAACAAATTGAAACATTGTTGCATGCGCTCCAACGTCCACAAGCCAGGCTCTACCCGAGGCCCGAAGGCATCGTAATAAATGATATCGAATTTTTCTTCCGACTGAAATTCTTCCAACCCCACTTCCATTCTTGCAAAAGAAAATTGTTCGTGAATCGAGATCCACTCGTTCGGCGCTGACAAATGAAATTTCATTTCCAACTGATCCGATTTATTCGCCGATAATTTTTCTAAAATTTCCTTCGACAACGGATAAGGTTCCAAAGCGCAATAGGCGACATTTCCCTTAGCGTGCTGAAGCGTTAACGACGCGTTCAATCCCGTTCCTAAACCCACTTCCAAAATGCGAATCTCTTCTTTATCACAGGCCTTCAATCCGTTTTCAATAAACACGTGCATCGATTCTTGCACCGCGCCGTGCGTGCTGTGATACGTCTCTTCCACTTCCGGAATAAACAACGTGAACGAGCCGTCTGCCGTTTGCAACAGTTCTCGCGTGCGC
>CAZEFR010000073.1:0-2092 GCA_964511555.1 uncultured Chryseobacterium sp. | reverse complement strand
GCGAAAGGCTTGGTGAAAGGCGTATTCGGATGGCCAGCCATTCACGTGCGTCAAGAGAAAGAAGAAACTCCTTCCATGAAAAATATTTTCTTGGATGTGGGTGCAAGATCAAAAGACGAAGTAGAAGCCTTGGGTATTCACGTGGGTTGCGTTGCAACGTTCGAAGATGAATTCATGGTTTTGAATGATAGATATTATTTGGGTCGTGCACTTGACAACCGCATTGGCGGATTCATGATTGCTGAAGTAGCGCGCATGCTGAAAGAGAAAAAAGACAAGCTTCCATTCGGTGTGTATTTCACGAATTCGGTTCAAGAAGAAATTGGATTGCGTGGTGCTGAAATGATTGCACATCGCATTAACCCCGATGTTGCCATTGTAACAGACGTTTGTCACGACACGCAAACTCCAATGATGAGCAAGATCATGAGCGGAGATTTAGCCTGCGGAAGAGGGCCTGTATTGAGCTATGGACCTGCGGTTCAAAACAACTTGTTGAAGCACATCGTTACAACGGCTGAAAAGAATAAGATCGACATTCAGCGTGCAGCTGTTTATCGCGCAACTGGAACCGACACCGATGCCTTCGCCTACAGCAATGCTGGGGTTGCGAGTGCACTTATTTCACTTCCGCTGCGCTACATGCACACGACAGTGGAAATGGTTGCTAAAGACGACGTTGAAGCTGTGATTCAATTGATCTATCATTCGTTGAAAGGAATTAAGAACAATCAAGATTGGAGATATATCAAGTAATTCCAATGAAGTGGAAATAAAAAAGAGGAACCGTTGGTTCCTCTTTTTGTTTGTCTATGAAGTAAGCCTATGCTGTTTTAGCTGCAAGTGCTGCTTTCACTTTGCCTTCGATTTCTTCCATTAATTCTGGATTGTCGTCTAGCAATTGTTTTACCGCATCGCGTCCTTGTCCCAATTTGGTTTCACCGTAAGAGAACCAAGAACCTGCTTTTTTCACAATAGCCAAATCAACACCCATGTCAATCAATTCGCCTACACGGCTGATACCTTGACCATAGATAATATCGAATTCTGCCGTTCTGAATGGTGGAGCAACTTTGTTCTTTACCACTTTCACTTTAGTGTGATTTCCAATTACATTCTCTCCATCTTTCAACTGTGTTGAACGACGAATATCGATACGAATGGAAGCGTAGAATTTAAGTGCATTACCACCTGTTGTGGTTTCTGGGTTACCGAACATGACACCAATCTTTTCACGCAATTGGTTAATGAAGATGCAGCAACATCCTGTCTTGCTAATGGTACCTGTAAGCTTACGCAATGCCTTCGACATTAAACGCGCTTGCACACCCACGTTCGAATCGCCCATTTCTCCTTCAATCTCTGAACGTGGAGTTAATGCAGCAACAGAGTCAATAACAATCAAGTCAATGGCTCCTGAACGAATAAGATTATCGGCAATCTCTAAACCTTGCTCACCGTTGTCTGGTTGCGAGATCAAGAGGTTCTCGGTGTCTACCCCCAATGCTTCCGCATAGAACTTATCGAACGCGTGTTCCGCATCGATGATAGCAGCAATTCCGCCCATCTTCTGACATTCTGCAATCGCGTGAATGGCTAAGGTTGTTTTACCCGAAGATTCCGGACCGTAGATTTCTACGATTCTTCCTTTCGGAAATCCGCCTATTCCCAACGCAAGGTCTAATCCCAATGAACCACTTGGAATGTATTCCATAGCTTCAACTGCGGTGTCTCCTAATTTCATTACAGCGCCCTTTCCGTAAGTCTTTTCCAACTTATCCATGGTTAATTGAAGGGCTTTCAATTTTTCTTTATTTACTTCAGTCATGATTTTCTTTTTAAGTTTTTATTGTGTTTGACAAATTTTGATGTGTGATCTTGTAATGTATTTACGACTTGTTATTTTTTTTTGGATAGAGGTCACGTATGATAAAAAAGACCAAAAGATAAAGGAAGGAGAAAGCACATGCAAAAGCAAGAGAATTGTCCTTGGCCGGATTTTCTACTGTACCCTTATTCTTCATAAAATGCTCAAACAATCTGTGGGAAATAAACCAACTTAACCCGAATAAAAAGGGAGTGATTGAGAGAT
>CAZEFR010000072.1:0-6279 GCA_964511555.1 uncultured Chryseobacterium sp. | reverse complement strand
ACGTTGTGATGACCCCGATATTTCATAAGATTCTTTCAGAAAGATTCCTTCGGAAAGGTTCTTCGAAAAAAATCTAATAATTCAACACTGCCCTTAGGGTATGGCTTTCGTCGAAGACCCTCGTCCGAAGGACCTTCGTGAAACTTTCACCCTCGCAACGCTGGTTGCCCTCGCGAAGCCATTCGCCCCAATACCTTCCGTACCGCTCCTTTCTTCAACGTAAAAACCACCTGCGCACCCATTCCCTTCAAGGCTATAATTACCTTCTGGGCGTTCACTTCTTCTTGCACTATACCGCGAAGACCTTTAAAATCTCCGCCAGTAATTTCTACTTCTTGTCCTTCAATGAAGGTGGTTTCGAAATCGACACTCTCGTATATACCTTCTTGCAACATTTGCTGCAAAACTAAAATCTCTTCGTCGCGCACTACAGCGGGTTTGCCCAGGTAGTATAACATTCCACTTACACCCACCACATTCCACAACTGCTCGCGTTCTTTTTCACTTGTGTGCACAAACACCGTTGACGAGATCAAGGGTTTTTGCACTTTCTTCTTCCGATCTGACCATTGCCTCACTGTTGTGTACAAAGGCAAATAGACTTCAATTTCTTTCAAGGCCAAGCGCTCGGCTACCTTCTTCTCGGCGTTAGGCTTGGTCTTTACCACGAGCCACTTCTTCTCTGCGTTAGCTTTCTTCAACATTTCATTTCAATAATACAACTTCGTTGTGTAAACTAAAGTAAGTCCCTACGGGGTAAGTGGTGTTGCCCTTACACGGCGAAGCCGTATTTACTTCAATTTACCGTGCAGCGATTTACATCCTACTCTCCTTCTCTATCAATTCAATGTCATTTTTAACCATTATACTAACCAATTGTTGAAGCGACGTTCTGTTCGGATTCCAACCGAGGAGCAATTTCGCTTTGGCCGGATTGCCCAATAGTTGGTCTACTTCTGCTGGACGAAAATACTTGGGGTCTACTTCAACCAATGTTTCGTTTGTGTTAACATTCACGCCTCTTTCGTTCACGCCTTCTCCTTCCCACTTCAATTCTATTCCTGCTTCGCGGAAGGCCAAGGTGCAAAAATGACGCACCGTGTGCATTTCTCCGGTTGCAATAACAAAGTCTTCTGGAGTTTCGTGCTGCAACATGAGCCACATGCATTCCACATAATCTTTCGCGTATCCCCAATCGCGCTGTGCGCTGAGGTTTCCTAAGTATAATTTTGTCTGAAGTCCTTTGGCTATGCGTGCAGCGGCCAAGGTTATTTTTCGGGTCACGAAGGTTTCTCCGCGACGTTCACTTTCGTGGTTGAACAAGATGCCGTTCACCGCAAACATGCCGTATGCTTCACGATAATTCTTGGTTATCCAAAATGCGTATTGCTTCGCTACGCCGTAAGGTGATCGTGGATAAAACGGTGTGGTTTCCGATTGCGGAATTTCAACTACTTTACCATACAATTCACTGGAAGAGGCTTGATAAATTCTACACGACTGCTCCATACCTAAAATACGAACAGCCTCTAAAATGCGTAAGGTTCCAAAGGCATCGACATCTGCTGTGTACTCGGGAACTTCAAACGATACCTTGACGTGGCTTTGAGCCGCGAGATTGTAAATTTCCGTTGGCTTTACTTCCTGAATAATGCGGATGAGCGAAGTAGAATCAGTTATATCTCCGTAATGCAGTTGCACTTTCTTTTCCAAATGGACGTCTTTTATCCATTCGGAGAAATACAGATGCTCTATGCGGTGTGTGTTAAAAGATGAAGCACGACGAATAATACCGTGAACAGCATAGCCCTTTTCAAGCAACAGCTCCGCCAAGAACGATCCGTCCTGGCCGGTTATTCCTGTTATGAGAGCTATTCTTTGAATATTCATCTCTTTTATTATCTCCTTCTTTTCCTTTTTTAAATTCCTTCGGAATAAATTGAAGTAAATCCCTTCGGGGTAATTGGTCTTGTTTTTACGAGGCAACTCGGCGTTTACTTCAATTTACATTGCTTTGCAATATTCATCCAATCATTTAAACACCTTCTTTAATCGTTTCTTCAATCTTTTCAGCAACGGAGTGCGCTTTGCTTCAGAGCCATAAGCATACCCACCGTAGCTATATCCTCCGTATCCGTATCCGTATCCGTATCCGTATCCGTATCCGTATCCGTATCCGTAGTATCCTATACCGCGTTGTTTCAATCCGTTAAACACCAATACGGTGCGAGGGAAACGGTTAGAGAAATCTTGGGTTCCTAATACCTTTTTCACCGCTTCTTTTGGGCTGTGGTCGTGACGCACAACGAAGAGAGATAAGTCGGCTTGCTTGGCCATCATTTCCGCATCGCTAATGAGACCGAGGGGTGGAGTATCTAGAATAATGAAATCGAAATGAATTTTCAATTCTTCCATTAATTTCGGCCAACGGTCTTGAACCAACAGTTCCGATGGGTTCGGAGGAATAGGACCGGAAGGAAGAACAAATAAATTCTCGTGCTCGGTTTCTACAAAGGTTTCTTCAACCGAGCATTTACCAATGAGGTAGGTAGACAAGCCAATGGCATTGGAAATACTGAAGGTCTTGTGCAACTTCGGTTTACGCATATCGCCACCAATAATGAGCGTTTTCTTGCCCATCATAGCAATGGACAAACCGAGATTCGAAGCCAAGAAAGATTTCCCTTCACCTGGAACAGAGGAAGACACCAATAACACTTTTTGATCTTCGCGGTTAAAATAAAACGGTAATTTCGTCCGAACCGAGCGAATGCTTTCAGCCATTACCGAGCGCGAATTCTCAACGAAAATAAGATCGGTTTCGGTCAGCTTCGTTTGAAAAATTTCTCCAATAATGGGAATGGAGACCAACTTTTCAATGTCGCTACGAAACAATATCTTCGAGTTCAATCTTTCCTTTAGTACTATCAAACCTGCTGGGATTGCCAATCCTAAAACAAATGCTGCTAACCATATAATTGAGCGTTTCGGACTTATTGGATTGCTGTACCCCTTTGCAGGTTCAATAATGCGTATGTCTGATAATGTAGATGCAAATGAAATGGCCGACTCCTCTCGCTTCTGAAGCAAAAAGGTGTAGATGGAATTCTTTATGGTTTGTTGACGGCTAATGTCTAACAAAGCGCGTTCTTTGGAAGGTAGCGTTGAAAGTTCAGATAAGCGGGCACTCACTTCTTGTTCGAGTGGACGTATAGCAGATTGGAGGTTCAAACGTACATTTCCAACTGCAGTGCTGATTCCAAATCTCAATTTTTCCACTTCATTTTGAAGGTTTAACAATTCAGGATCCTTATCGCCAACCATTACCTTTCGACGATTGTATAAACTTTCAGCCTCGTACAATTTGGTTAACAAACTGGTAAGCAACGGGTCTGAGATACCCAATAGCGAGGGGAAAGTGCCACTTAGGCGATTACCCTTGATGTAGGCCTCTACCTCGGCCAATGCTCCAAGTTGAATGTTTATTTTATTGATTTCAACATCTTGCGCTTGCACGGACTCTAAAAAATACTCTCCTTGCGCGCTTAAATTGAATATCTGATTGGTGGTTTTGTATTCTTCAATGCGCTTTTCTACTGAATCGAGTTCTTGGGTAACCAATCCCAAGCGATCTTCAATGAACTCTAAGGTGTATTGAGCTGTTAACCGTTTATCTTTCACATTGGCTTCGGTATAGGACCTTAAAATTGCATCGAGAATGCGTTCGGCCCATTTCGGATTCTGATAAGACAAGGTAACTCCAATAACCGTAGCGTCCTTACTCTGCTCTGCAACAGATAAAGAGCCTGAAATAGCCGCAACTTCGTTCTCAAGCGTATTCGTAGTAAACGTAAATTTCTGTCCTTCTATCTTGCCCAGATTCTTCTCATCTATTTGAAGCATTAAAGGGGAATTAATGTTTAAATCAATCAATGATGAGTCCATTAATGCATATTCATTTCCATCTATGGTCATTTTTCCGTTTGAAACCATAAGATCGTGCGACGAAGCCTTTAAACTATCCGGCAAAACAGGGATAAACGCAATAGGGAAATCCGATTGAATGAAATCTAAAATTTTTCCGTTACTGAATATTTTAATTTGAGATTTCGCAAGTATAGCCGCTTCGCGAAGTATAGGACGAGATTTGATTATTTCAATTTCATTGTCGACATTCGATTTTGTACCAAACAAATCGAGTTGGGAAACAACATTTTTTGCAGCTCCTCCAAAACCAGTTTTCGAATCGTCTTTAACCAAAACCTTTGCAGAGGCTTGGTAAGTTGGTATGGTATAACGCAGGTACAAAAATGCACCGGTGAAAGCAATAGCAAGACCAACTACAAAAAGTGGCCAAAAAGCTAGAACGGTTTCTTTTATTTCATTAACCAAATTCACCTCGCGCTCTTGCGCTTGAAATTCATTTTCAACCATAGCGCTATTTGACAATTTGGTTAACGATAACTAATAACACCGAAACAGAACTGATGATGGTGGGCCACACTTGAAAAAACGTAGTGTTGGTATTTACTCTTGTTCTGTTTGGTTCTATATAAACAATATCGCCACTTTTCAGATAATAATATGGCGAGTTAAGTAATTCTTTATCGTAAAGGCTAAGACGCACTGTCTCTTTTCCCTGAGTCGTTTCACGCACCAAGAGAATATTGTCACGTTTCCCAAAAATGGTTAAGTCACCGGCATTTCCTATGGCTTGAAGAATATTCATTCGGTCATAAGGAATATTGTACATTCCCGGTCGAGCGACTTCACCTAAAATGGTAACTCTGAAATTAGTCCTGCGAATAGTAACCGAAACATCCTTGACATAGTCAGAAAGTCCCATTTTGATTATTCTTTCTAATTCACTGAAAGTCTTATTCCTTGTGCTAATTTCTCCTAATTTAGGGAATTCTATGGTTTCATTATTAGCAACATAGTAACCTGCTGTAACGGAGACAAAACTTTGATTTACTTGCTGAACACCTCCCAAGTTATTTGTGTTCAGAAGCATGGTAAGTTCCGGACTTGAAGAAGTAACCACAATACTCAACTGATCTCCCGGTTGAATCATTGGATTACTTGTTAAAGTATCTGCTGAATTTCTGGCAATTTTTTCATTGCCAGCATTTCTGAGGTAGTAAAAATCTTCAGGAGAAGCACAAGAGGCAAGAATTAGGACACAGAGTGTATAAAAAAGGAGGCGAATCCGCATATTTTCCTGTTTATGTAAGCTGCGAAGGTAGGGAATTTCTTGGAGAAAAGAAAGGGGGAAAATCACTTCGTGATAAATCTTTCAGATCAATCATCTTCGATGATCAATCCTTCGGATCAATGGCGTTGCGAGGGCAATTGGCGTTGCGAAGGCGAATTGCTTCGCGAGGGTCCTATGGACGAGGGTTGCAAGCAACGAGGGTCTTCGACGAGAGTCTTGACTAAAGGTAAGAGAAGTTAAGAAAAGGGAAACATGTTACGGAGCAACTCATGTCTGTGACGAATGTTTTCAACGAATGCCTTCGGCGAATGTCTTCGACTGGCTTAATTAAAGAAAGCTCCAACAACGCAGTTCAAATTACAAAGTAGGAATTACGGAATAGGAATAAAACCGAAGGTTTTCTAATAACGTAGTTCCTTTAGTTCCTTATCCATGATGCTAATTTAATTTGTTTATCGGTTGCTGAAAAATGTCTTAATCTATTTCACTCAAGGAAACCCTGAGCTTTCCAAAAGTCTGGGGTTAAATAAAAGACAGTGTCAATAAAATAAAGCACCCCATTGTTTGTAAGAACATTCTCATCATGCAAGTCTTCGAGTATAATTCCTAAATCTTTGTGAATGTAATCGTGATTTCGAATGTTTTCAAATCCGTTCAATTCCAAAAAATGATTTAAATGTTTCATATTAGTTGGACCTGTTTCGGAAACATAATTCTGCATAAACCCGTTGTTCCGCTCCTTCACTCACATAATTTTCAAAATCAATTCGATCTATCCAGAAACATGAATCAACTGCGAATGCTTTTAATCTCTGCGCTTCTTCCCTTTTGAACTGCTTCGCGTTTTTAGCAATAACGCTTGTTTCCTGGCTTGTTCTAAGGTAACAGGCAATTGTTTGGAGAGGTTTTCCATTCCTAATTTCGATCTTTCCTGAAAGGACATCATGAAGTTCCTGTTTTATTGAGTTGTTACTCATACGAATATACAAAACAATTCAACAAATCAATCACGATTGAAAATGCTTATGCCACCTCTAAAGGCCAGATATGCCTGTATATAAGGG
>CAZEFR010000071.1:0-6678 GCA_964511555.1 uncultured Chryseobacterium sp. | reverse complement strand
AAAAACATGACCAACTTGGTTATTGCTGCGCCTGATACCGGAGGAACAAAACGCGCTAGTGCTTACGCGAAAATATTGGGTTGTGATCTTGCCATTTGCTACAAACAACGCAAAGCGGCTAACCAAATTGAAAGCATGACCGTTATTGGTGATGTGAAAGGAAAAGATGTCATTATTGTAGATGACATGGTAGATACAGCTGGCACCTTGTGCAAGGCAGCTGAAATGATGATGGAGCACGGTGCATTAAGCGTTCGCGCTATGTGCACACACGCTATCATGAGCGGTCCGGCTTATGAGCGTATTCAAGATTCTGTGTTGAAGGAATTAATTGTGACCAATAGCGTTCCGTTGAAAGATGGAAAGCCAAAAGATAAAATCACGGTGTTGGACGTTTCTGAGCTATTCGCAAGCGTTCTTCAAAACCTGATTGAAAACAAAAGTATCAGTTCGAAATTTATTATCTCTTAAAATCAAATAACATGAAGCAATTTTCATTGAGCGGCTCTCTCCGCGAGAGCGTAGGAAGACAAAATGCTGCGGAATTACGTCGCAAAGGAGAAATCCCAGGCGTTATCTACGGTGGTGCATCTTCTACACACTTTAGCATTACCGAAAAAGTAATGGACAAAATCATGGCGTCTTCAGACACCTTGGAATTACTAATAGACATCAACGGAACTGTTCGTCACGGTCTTATTCAAGAAATTCAGCGTCACCCAGTAACCGACAAAGTGGTGCACATGGATGTATTGGAATTGGTTCCTGGAAAAGAAGTTAAAACAGCATTACCTGTTCGTGTAACGGGTAACTCTGAAGGTGTGAAAGCGGGTGGTCGTCTAGCGATCAACTACCGTAAGGTTCGTGTATTCGGAAAGCCTGAAGAACTTCCAAACGAAATCATGCTTGATATCACTCACTTGAAAATTGGTGATATGATTCGTGTTCGTGAAATTTCTCTTCCTGGTTGTAAAGTATTGGAAGCTGAAGCTGCTGCTGTTGTTGCAGTTCAAGCAACTCGTGCTTCTATCGCTGCTGCTACTGCAGACAAAGCACCAGAAGGAAAGAAGAAAAAATAATTTTCGCCCAATTAAAAAAGGGACACCTCAATTTGAAGGTGTCCCTTTATTTTTGCATTAATAATTCATTATGCGTAACTCAAAACCAAACAGTTCTCGTACCGGGCGTCCAGCTCGTTCGGGTTCATCAAAATCGGAACGTCCTGAAAGAGGAGCTCGTCCGGAACGCTCAAGTTCTTCTAGATCTGAGCGCCCTGAACGTTCGAGTTCTCCAAGACCTGAGCGTCCAACACGCACAGGCTCTTCACGCCCAGATCGCCCTGTTCGCGGCGAAGGTAGAAGTGAGGGTGGAAGAGGAAACGCAAGTTCAAGACCAACAGGCGGAGGCCGTTCAAACCGTCAAGGTGGAAGAAACGAAAGTCGTTTCAACGCCGAGCGCCCAGAACCGAAAGCGCCAGCACGTCCCGAGCGTCCAGCAAAGGCGCCAAAGGATACGAGCCGTCACGACAGAGGGAAGAATGTATTGGGCTCAAGACCTAAACGCACGGAAGCGCCAAAGAAATTTGTACGCGACGAAGATGCTCCGAAGCCTTATCGTTCAAACGCTCGCGAGCGTATAAAAGAAGAGAAGAAGAAGGAAAAGAGTGGCGGACTTCATAAAGAGTTCGTTCCTGAAAAAGCATACATAAGCAAGACCGAGCGCGAAGGATTGATTCGTTTGAATAAGTTCTTAAGCAACGCTGGTATTGCGTCTAGAAGAGAGGCAGACCAATTAATTGAATTGGGTTTGGTTAACGTGAACGGTGTTGTGGTGAAAGAATTGGGATTGAAGATCGATCCGAAAAACGATGTCGTGAAATACGACGATGCCGTTCTTCGTCCAGAAAAACTACGATACTTCTTGTTGAATAAACCAAAAGGATTCTTAACCACGATGGAAGATCCGGAAGGAAGAAGAACGGTCATGGATTTGGTGAAAGACGCATGCGTAGAGCGTATTTATCCGGTTGGAAGATTAGACCGAGCAACCACTGGGTTGTTGTTGTTTACCAACGACGGTGAATTAGCGAAACGCTTGATGCATCCGAAACATGAATTCCCGAAATTGTATCACGTTGAAACCGATCAGAAAGTGAGATCGGAACACATTGATCAAATGCGCGAAGGATTTGTCTTAGACGATGGATTCATTAAAGCAGATGAGATTGAGTACGTGGAAGGCGTTAATGCGAAAAAGCAGGTGGGTATTCGTATCCACAGCGGAAGAAATAGAATTGTACGTCGCATGTTCGAACACTTCGGGTACACCGTTGTGAAATTGGATCGCGTGATGTATGCTGGTTTAACGAAAAAGGAATTAACAAGAGGAAGATACAGACCGCTTACAGAGGGTGAAGTCGGATTCTTGAAAATGATTCGTTAATGAATCCAACCGTTCGCATAGCCAATCAACTTTCTGAAGACTGGATGTTACTCATCTTTGTCTTTGCGTTGGGAGTTATTGCGTGGGTAAATCGCGACAATACCGTGTTGCGTGCAATGCTTCGTTCTGTATTAAGCAGAAGATTTTTTAAGCAGGAAGAAAGAAGAGACGGTCACGGTTGGAAGAATTTTGGAATGCTTGTTTGCTTTTTTCTCTTGGGAGGGCTCGTTCTTACGTTAGTGAGTAAGCGTTATTTTTCCGAAACCTTTCCATACCCTACGATTTATCAGTTTTCATTCAGTGTGGCCCTAATGGTGGGATTGTTTGGCATTAAGTGGCTATTGACATGGATGGTTGCTTTCATAACAGCGGGCGCTTCTGCTGCGTTAGATGACTACAACAAGTATCTCGCGCTTACGGCTCGCTTTTCGGTACTTGTTCTTACGGTACCCTTGTTGTTTGCCGTGTATTCTTCTGGTGAATTAAGTAATATAGCACTCAATGTCTCCCTTTTTTTATTGGTAACAGTTCCCTTTTTGAGTTCAATACAGGCGATGTTTTCAGCTTTGCAAATGGGTGTACCGATTTTCTATATCTTTTTTTACCTTTGCACCTTCGAAGTTTTGCCTTGGGCGGTGATTTCGAAACTAATTTGGCTAAACGTTTTTTAGGGGGAAACCTCAACCTTCAGAGATGGCAGAGAAAATTAAGACAATTTTAATTACGCAACAGGACCCTGGTTCGGATAAAAATCCTTACGTAGATCTTGCGAAAAAGCATAAGTTGAAAGTGGATTATCGTCCTTTCGTTCATGTTGAAGGCCTTAGCGGACAAGACTTTCGCCAGCAGCGTGTAGACTTTGCCGAGCATCCTTCTGTCTTATTTACCAGCAGAAATGCTGTTGACCATTACTTCCGTCTAGCCAAGGAATTGCGTATAACTGTGCCAGACGCAACGAAGTATTTTTGTTTAAGCGAAGCTATAGCCTTTTACTTGCAGAAGTACACGCAATTTAGAAAGCGTAAGATTTTTTATGGAAATGGGACCTTCGCCGAAATCATGGATTTTGTGAAAAAGCATAAAACAGATAAGTTTATGCTTCCTTGTTCAGATATGCTGAAGCCAAGCATTCCAGAGACGTTAACCAAGGAGAAAATAGATTTCTCTAAAGCCGTTATGTACAAAACGGTATGTAGCGACCTGAGTGATTTAGCAGATGTTAAATACGACATGCTTGTGTTCTTCTCTCCGTCTGATATAGAGTCGTTGTTTAAGAACTTCCCGAAATTCAAGCAGAACACAACTAAGATTGCGGTTTTCGGACAAACCACGGCTCAGGCGGTTGAAAATGCAAAGCTTCGTATAGATGTTATGGCACCGAATCCAAAGGCGCCAAGCATGAGTAAAGCTATCGAGTTGTACATTCAGCAGAAATAATATTCGCTTTTATGGCATAAGTGTTTGTGAAGGTGTTGAACGCCTTTCATGAATTTTGTGCGCATGAATAACGCGCAACAACTTTTGTATACACTGGCACTTTCCAATGTGCCGCATTTGGGTCCCATTCGTTTTCGAAAACTCATAGAGAAATTCGGTTCAGCTGAGATTGCTTTTCGCACACCTATTGCGAAGTGGGAGTTGCCCATTCGATTTTCTTTCGATACAACCAAACAAACTGAATTTCTGAAGAAGGCCGAGCGCGAGATGAGCGATGCCTTTCAACATAAAATTGAAATTGTAAGTTTCGAATGCGAGGAATTTCCCAAACGATTGAAGTATTTCGACGATGCACCCGTTTATCTCTTTAAACGGGGCAATGCGGAAGTGAACCCTTCGCGCACCATTGGCATTGTGGGAACACGCAATGCAACAGCCTACGGAAGATCTTTCTGCAATGAACTCATTGCATCGCTGCGCGAATTGGAAGTTGTTGTCATTAGCGGATTGGCTTTGGGTATAGATGCGCAAGCGCATTCGTCTGCGTTAGAGAACAACATGGTCACTTGGGCATGCATTGCGAACGGACACGAGAATATTTATCCGAAGGAGAACAAGAAGTTGGTTCGTCGCATTGAAGAGAACGGTCTGGTGTTTTCAGAATTGGCTCCAACTGTTAAGGCCGAGCGTGAATACTTTCAGACGCGAAACAGGTGCATAGCGGCATTATCAGATGCGCTCTTGGTTGTTGAATCGGCGGCGAAAGGTGGAGCGCTTGTAACGGCAAATTTCGCGAATGATTTTAACAAGGAAGTATTTGCATTGCCGGGACGCGCGAACGATGCCTACAGCAAGGGGTGTAACAATTTGATTCGACAGCAGAAGGCCCATCTCATTACCTCGGCCGAGGAGTTGTGCTTGCTTATGGATTGGAAGTTAGAAGCGAAGCACACGCAGTTGGTCATTCCCGAATTGAGTTCGGAAGAAACGAAGATTTTCAATTTGCTGCGAAGGGAGCATGCGCTCGATTTAGATGTGTTGAAGTGGAAATTCGAAGGTGAGAATTTAGCGCTGCACCTCTTGAAATTGGAATTGAAAGGGGTCGTACGTTGTTTACCTGGAAACAAAATTGAACTCGCTTAATCTTGCGATTTGTTGTATTGGAATTTCTTCAACAATGCCGGTACGAAGACAATGCAGAAGAGGCTTCCAATGGTGCAGACCGTAACGAAAATCAATGCAACCGAAGAAGGAATGATGTGAACAGGATAGAATTCAACTACCGCACCTTGCATGCGAACAAGACCAACGGTTTGTTGCAAGTAGGTGAGCAATAAACCAACGGCTGTTCCAATGACTGCGCCGGTAAGGTTAATGAATACGCCTTCCAGAATAAAAATATTTCGAATGGTGGCTTTGGTAGCACCCATGCTGTACATGACGTGAATGTCTTTTTTCTTTTCAATGATCAGTAGCGTAAGGGAGGCTAAAATATTGAAGCTTGCAATGATTAAAATGAAAACCAAAATGAGGTAAGTGGCCCATTTCTCGCTTGCGTTCGTTTTGTATACCAAAGCGTTTTTGTCTTCTCTTGTTTGTACGTTAAGATCTGGAAGAAGCGCTTGTAGCTTTTCTTTCAATTCAGGTAAATCGGTGTTGGGTGAAGTTTGAATTTCCAACGATGTAAAAGTGGAATCCATTTCATACAACTCGCGCGCCAGACGGAAAGGAAGGAAGATATACTTCTTATCGAGTTCGGCGTTAGCTGTGAAAATGCCTGTCACATTTAGGTTGGTTTCGTTGAAGGCATTTTCTCTGTTTGTGGAAAGTCTTCTTCCGGCAACAGGCGTTTTAATGTTCAGAATTACGGGAGGTTGCAAAGAAGAGGGGAATTGAAGTTCTCCGCGCACACCTAATCCAACCACAGCGAAATTTGCTGAATCTCTTTCCAACAAAAATTCACCTGCATACACCATGCTGTCGGTTGGAAGTGTCTTCACATAATGCGGTTCAATGCCTTTGATTGTTGCGACAGTATTGGAATTGTTGTACTGCAACCACGCGTCATTTTCAATGACTTTGCCGATTACTGTTACGCCTTCAAGGTTTTGAATTTTTTCGAAGGGAATGGTTTTCTCCTCGATTTGAATTCCTTGTTTGGCAACCACAGTTATGGGGGCATCGAAGCTCGAAAAAAGATCTTCGATGAGCAGCTCTAATCCGTTGAAAGCGCTCATTACGAGAATCATTGCACAAGCAACAAATGCCACAACGCTCATGGAGATGAGCGATATGGCATTTATAATGTTTCGCGATTTCTTCGCGAACAAATAGCGTTTAGCAATGAAGAGCGATAGCTTCACGACTTAGAGTGTTCCGCGTCTTTCTTGTTCACGCTCGATTGATTCGAAAAGCGCTTTGAAGTTTCCTTTTCCGAAAGACTGCGCACCTTTTCTTTGAATGATTTCAAAAAACATGGTTGGTCTGTCGAGAACAGGCTTCGTGAAAATTTGAAGCAAGTATCCTTCGTCGTCGCGATCGATCAAGATTCCCAGTTCCTGAAGTGGAGCAAGGTCTTCATCAATTTTTCCAACACGATCTAAAACGGTTTCGTAATAGGTGTTAGGGACGGTAAGGAATTCAACGCCGTTATTTTTTAGAGCGGTAACCGTTTCAATGATGTTGTTGGTAGCAACTGCAATGTGCTGCACGCCTGCACCGTTGTAGAATTGAATGTATTCTTCAATTTGACTTTTCTTTCTTCCCTCTGCCGGCTCGTTAATTGGGAATTTAACGCGT
>CAZEFR010000070.1:0-6775 GCA_964511555.1 uncultured Chryseobacterium sp. | reverse complement strand
AGAGAACGTTGGGCGCCTTTCAGTTGGTTGCTCTTGGAGTGGGCGCCATTATCGGCGCTGGATTGTTTGTTAGAACTGCTGCCGCTGCCGCAGAAGCTTCTGGAAATGGGGTTACCCTTTCATTTGTAGTAGCAGCCATTGGCTGTGCCTTCGCGGGTTTGTGCTATGCTGAGTTTGCTGCAATGATTCCAATTTCAGGAAGTGCTTATGCCTACTCATTTGTTACCATGGGAGAAATGGTAGCATGGATCATCGGATGGGCATTGGTGATGGAATACGCATTGGGCGCAGCTACCGTGTCTATCGCTTGGAGCGAATACTTGAATAATCTCTTTGGAGGAACCATACCTTACGAATGGTGCCACTCGCCTTTTGAGAGTATCAAATACTTGACAGGAGACGCTATGAACCAAGCGATCGCTTTGATTCCTGATTTGTCGAAGTCTGTTCATCACGGAAAAGTGATTTTGTCTGCAGAGCAATTGGAGAAACTTCCAACGTTAGCTGGTTTTGTTCAAACTTCTTCAGGAATTATCAATGCCCCAGCTTTGGTTATTCTTTTCATGCTGACTCTACTTCTTATTAAAGGGACGAAAGAGTCTGCTTTTGTGAATGCGATTATCGTATTCTTGAAGGTGGCTATTGTTCTTGTATTCATTGCAATCGGATGGCAGTTCATTAATCCAGATCACTACACGCCATATTTAATCCCGGAAGGGGTGAAAGGCCACGAAGGATTCTTCGATTGGGGATGGGGCGGTGTTCTTGGTGGAGCAGGAATTGTATTCTTCGCATTCATCGGATTCGATGCCGTATCTACCGCAGCACAAGAAGCGAAAAATCCAAAACGCGATATGCCTATTGGAATTTTAGGTTCGTTGGTGGTGTGTACCATTTTATACATTCTCTTCGGACACGTATTAACAGGTGTAGCGCCATGGTCTGACTTTGGTGATCCTGCGTTGGGAAAAGAAGCTTCAGTAACTTACACCATTAGCACTTACATGAAAGGTTACGAGTGGTTAGCAACAAGTGTTAACGTGGCTATTTTGGCAGGTTTCTCGAGTGTAATTTTGGTTATGTTAATGGGTCAAAGCCGTGTGTTCTACTCTATGAGTAACGATGGTTTGTTGCCAAAGGCATTCGGAGAATTACACCCACGTTTCAACACGCCTTACAAAGCGAATTGGATTCTATTTGTATTTGTTGGTTTGTTCGCTGCATTTGTACCGGGCAGTGTTGCAGGTGACTTAACTTCCTTCGGAACGCTATTCGCTTTCATTCTTGTAAGTGCAGGCGTTTGGATTATGCGTGTGAAGAACCCTGAGTTTGTGCGTCCATTCAAAACTCCGTTGGTTCCTTTGGTTCCAATTCTGGGTATACTCGTGTGTGGTGCCATGATTGCTTCGCTTGATGAACAAACACTCAAGGTTGCAGCTATATGGATGGCTGTTGGATTGGTGATTTACTTCGGTTATTCAAGAAAGAACTCACATCTTCATAATAAGTAATGGAGAACATGTGTTGAATTGAAAAGAGCAGCTTCGGCTGCTCTTTTTATTTCCCAAAGTATTGAGCATTAAAAAGCCCGGAACGTTTTCCGAGCTTTTTAATACCTTAACCTTAACCTTAACCTTAACTAAAACTGTTTAACGAAAGAATTTCGTCATGGTAGTAATAACGTATAAGATTGAAAAAGGTTGCAATTATTTGAAAAAAAATTAGGTCTTCTGCTTTTCACGCTTCGCTGCAGGGAAAAGAATGTTGTTTAAGATAAGGCGATAGCCCGGAGAATTTGGGTGTAATGAAAGGTCTGTTGGCGGATCGCCCACGCGGTGCTGATAGTCTTCAGGGTCATGCCCGCCGTAATAGGTCCATTGCCCTTGACCCAGTTCGCCATGCACATATTTCGCGCATTTGATGTTCTTCGATTCACCCATTATGGTGACTTCGCTTTTGATATACCCTTCACGGAAAGAAGTCGTTTGCCCCATGAATCCGTGAATTACTTGGGTGTGGTTCTGTGTGAGTATGGTTGGAATGATATCCCACTTTGCGGAAAAATCGAAGAGTGTGAAAAAATCGTTTTCTTCTTTCACCTTCAAATGATCTTCAGTTCCATCAATGTTGGAGAATTCATAGACCATCGGGTCTTTAATGATGTTGTAGTTTTGGAAGGCAAACCCTTGGGAAAAGTTGAGTTTCTTCTGCGCATTCGGATCGCTCGGGTCTCCATCGAAAACACTTTCTACCATATCTGTGCTTTCTGCTGCTAGTGCAATGTCGAATGAGTCTGTGCCGCTACACATCGTGAACAAGAAACCGCCACCGAGAACAAAGTTCTTTATGGTTATGGCTACCGCACGCTTCATTTCAGAGACTTTTTTGAATCCCAATTTCGCGGCTGTAGCTTCTTGGTTTCGAACTTCTTCTCTATACCACGGAGCCATGTTGTAAGCGCCATAAAATTTCCCATATTGCCCAGTAAAATCTTCGTGGTGCAGGTGTAGCCAGTCGTATTCGGGAAGTTTTCCTGTTATAATTTCTTCATCGTAAATACTCGTGTATGGAATTTCAGCGTAAGTCAAAACCAAGGTCACCGCATCGTCCCAAGGCTGCTTGCCTAACGGAGTGTACACTGCAATCTTCGGAGCCACTTCCAACTTCACCTTTTCCATGTTTACCTCGGGATCAGCTATTTCTTGGTAAATGGCTTCAACTTGCGCATCAGCTATAACCTGGAAGCTCACGCCGCGTTCAGTGCATTTGCGTTGAATGGTCGGAATATTTTCCATCAGAAAACTGCCGCCACGGTAATTCAACAACCATTCAATGGGAAGCTTCTGTTCCAAAACCCAGTAGGCTATACCGTATGATTTAATGTGGTTCTGCTGCGATTCGTCCATTGGAATAAGCAACATGCCCGCAAAGCAGGAGTTTCCCAAAAGGGCTAAAGCCAATATGACAAGTAATTTGCGCATGCTTCAAAGATACTCACGACGAAGAACAACGCAAGGCCTAAAAAATTGTGTGTGCTTTTGGTTGAAAAGTCGGTTTGACCTTCCTGCCTCGAATGGCTAACTTTGTAAAAAAATAATTACACCATGAAATTTTTCATCGACACAGCAAACTTAGATCAAATTAGAGAAGCTCAAGACTTAGGCGTTCTTGACGGAGTTACAACTAATCCTAGCTTAATGGCGAAGGAAGGTATCTCTGGAACAGACCGCGTTATGAAGCACTATGTTGACATTTGTGAAATTGTTGGAGACGGCGATGTAAGTGCTGAAGTCATTGCAACTGATTTCGACGGAATGGTGAAGGAAGGAGAGGAGTTGGCTGCATTGCACGAGAACATCGTGGTGAAGGTTCCAATGACCAAAGACGGAGTAAAAGCGATTCGCTATTTCACAGACAAAGGAATCCGCACGAACTGCACGTTGATTTTCTCTGCAGGACAGGCGCTTCTTGCCGCTAAGGCAGGAGCGACATATGTTAGTCCTTTCGTTGGACGCTTAGACGATATTTCTACAGACGGTATTGATTTGATTGAACAAATCAGAACCATCTTTGATAATTACGGATTCGATACTGAAATCCTTGCAGCTTCTGTTCGTCACCCAATGCACGTCATTGCTTGTGCAGAAATAGGAGCAGATGTTATGACCGGTCCATTAAGCGTGATCTTGCAATTGATGAAGCATCCGTTAACAGACATCGGATTGGCGCAATTCCTTGCCGATCACAAGAAAGCTGCTGAAGCGAAATAATTTTGATTTCCATATCAGACAACAACGCTGATTACACAGCGGCACAGATTATTCGGAAGCAAGGCGTTTGTATTCTTCCAACAGATACAGTTTATGCTTTTGCTTGTGCGTTGTCAGATAAAAAGGCAATAGAGAAAATGGCTCAATTGAAAGGCGTGCGTTTAGACAACGCGCGCTTTTCTATTGTTTGCAACGACCTTTCTCACTTGGCCACGTTTACAAAGCCCATTTCAACGCCGTATTATCGCGCATTGAAAAGGCACACCCCAGGCATGTTTACTTTTTTGTTGGAAGCAAGCAGCCTAGTCCCCAAACTTTTTACTTCACGCAGAACCACCATTGGTCTTCGTGTTCCCGATCACGATTTCCTTCAACGCGTGCTCACCCAATTGGGTGAACCCCTTGTGGTGTCGAGTGTTCACCGCAAAGAAAATGCGGAAGACTATCCGCTAGAAGCCATCGATCTCGAAGAAGATTGGTCAAACGATGTGGCTGAAATTTTCTTTGAAGACACTTCGAAAATGTTATTCTCTACGGTCGTGGATTTTTCTGGTTTGAACCCGGTCGTGGTTCGCCAGGGTGCAGGGGAGTGGAATCCCTGAACAATATCCATAAACAATTAGCCGTTCGCAAGTTTCAGAATTAGCCCATTCTCACGAAGGTGGTCTTGGTAATTTCACATTGACAAATTGTGACTATGAGAAAAATTGCACTGGGTTTTGTTTTATTGGTTTTGAGCACCGTATCTGCCCTTGCTCAAAAATCGTTCGAGAAAGTTTTGCCCGAACGAATCTACCGAGAGGCGTTGAATCTTTTTGAGAATGAAAAATTCGTTCCTGCCAAGGAAGCTTTTGAAGAGTACTTAAGTGTAACTCCCGTCAATGAAGGCTATCACACAGATGCTGAATATTATCAGGGCTTGTGTGCAATGAATTTATTCCATCCAGATGCAGAATTCCTACTCACTAACTTCGTGAGGAATCATCCAGATTCGCACTGGTGTCAGAGTGTTTACCTGGAGTTGGCAAACTTTAAATACAAGAGCAAGGCCTATAAACAGTCGTTGGAGTGGTTTAATAAGGTTGAAGAAAAACAACTTCTAGTGGAGGAACGTCCTTCGTTTTATTACAAAAGAGGTTTTGTAAATTTCGATCAAAAGAAATTTTCAGATGCGCGTGTAGATTTCGCAAAAGTGAAAGACGGCGATTCAGAGTATGCGCCAGCTGCAACCTATTACTACGCCTATATGGCTTACACGAACAAAGATTACCAAGTTGCATTGGAGTCTTTTTTTAAGTTGAAGGAAGACAAAGATTTCA
This sequence comes from uncultured Chryseobacterium sp., assembly GCA_964511555.1. Lineage (GTDB taxonomy): Bacteria > Bacteroidota > Bacteroidia > Flavobacteriales_D > Sanyastnellaceae > CAIZGX01. The sequence goes on along the minus strand of CAZEFR010000070.1, from coordinate 1,686 downwards.
AGGCGGTTGTTCCTTATTTCATTTCACAGATTTATTATGTGCAGAAGCGATTCGATGAGTTATTGGCCTACGCGCCACCGTTGATTAACGGGGAAGAAAACGTAAAGAACAACTATCCGAATGCGAATGAAGAAATTGCGCATCTCATTGGCGATGCCTATTTCACCCTAGAAAAGTACCAAGAAGCGCTACCTTATCTAGAGAAGTATCACATGTCGCCAACGGCGAAGCCCTCAGTGGAAGACTACTATCAGTTAGGATTCTGTTACTATCGTAACAGCAACTTCGAACGTGCGGTAGATGCCTATTCACACTGCACGAAGGAGGACTCTCCAACTTCGCAACTGGCGAACTACAACATTGGAGATTGCTATTTGAAGTTAGAACAAAAGGAATACGCTCGCACAGCGTTCGAGGCGGCTTCTAAGCAAACGCATAACCTCGATGTTCAAGAAGATGCGTTGTTCAATTATGCGAAATTAGCGTTCGAACTTTCTTATAATCCATTCCACGAAGCCATTTCAGCTTTTGAAGGCTACTTGGAAAAGTATCCGAACTCTGCACGTCACGACGAAGCTTACGAGTTTTTGTTGAATGTGTATTTAAAAACAAGAAACTACGAGCGCGCCTTGACTTCTTTGGATAAGATGAAGGTGAAGGACATTCGCGCCAAAACGTCTTATCAGATTGTAGCTTTCAATCGTGGTGTTGAATTGTATCAAGCGGAAAGCTTTGCGAAGTCGGAAGAGTTCTTTGCGAAATCGTTGGAGTATCCGATGAACACATACCTCATGGCGCAGGCGAAGTATTGGATGGGAGAGATGAACTACCGTCAGAATAAATATCCAAAAGCGAAAGAATTCTTTCAAGCATGCATCGCAGAGCCGGCGGCGTTCAATTCTGAATATTACGCCTTGGCAAACTACAGCTTGGGTTACACCTATTTTAAATTGGGTGTGGCGCAAAAAGACTACGATGCTTCGAAGCCATACTATGCTAATGCGAACACGGCTTTCAGAAAATTCGTTGATTCGAAAGAAGCAGACGATGTAAAGAAGGGCGATGCGTATTTGCGAATTGGAGATTGTTTCTTCGTTGCGAAAAGCTACAAGCAAGCAATTGAGAGTTATTCAAAAGGTAGCCCGTCGCAAAAAGATTACATCCTTTTTCAAAAAGCGCTTTGTGAAGGATATGAAGGAAACAATGCTGGGAAAATTAATTTGCTGAAGTCTTTGGTAGATTCTGAGAGCAATTCGAAGTTCAAGGTAGATGCGGCTTTCGAGTTGGGGACAACCTACTTGAGTGAAGGGAAAAACTCAGAGGCGAAGACCGTGTTCCTTCAGTTAATGGCAGACGAACCTACTTCGAACTATACTAGAAGAATTTTAGTGAACCTGTGCTTGATCTATCGCAACGAAGAAAACGACGCGAAGGTGAAGTCTACTTGGAATACGCTTTACGCAAACTACGGAAATGACAAAATCATCCTAGATGCTTTGGAAATTGTGAAGCCCGTCTTAATCGACGATGTTGAATTCCAAAATCAGATTACGCGTTTAACCGTTGCAGATGTGAGTGCTTTGGAAATTGAAGAAGGAGTCTTCACCAAGGCTTCTGCTCCTGCCTATGCGGGTGAGTGTGCAAAGGCCAAAGGAAAACTTGAGTCTTATTTGAATCAATATCCAA
>CAZEFR010000069.1:0-6964 GCA_964511555.1 uncultured Chryseobacterium sp. | reverse complement strand
CGTAAACAAAATTATCACATCAACATCATTGATACTCCAGGTCACGTGGATTTTACCGTAGAGGTAGAGCGTTCATTGCGTGTATTGGATGGTTTGTTGTTCTTGTTCTCTGCAGTTGACGGTGTTGAACCACAATCAGAAACAAACTGGCGTTTAGCGAACAACTACAATGTTGCTCGTATAGGTTTCGTCAACAAAATGGACCGCCAAGGTGCTGACTTCTTAAATGTTGTTAAGCAAGTTAAAGAAATGTTAGGTAGCAATGCAGTTCCATTGCAGTTACCTATCGGTGCAGAAGATGATTTCAAAGGGGTTGTTGATTTGATCAACTTCCGTGGAATGATTTGGAATGAGCACGATAAAGGAATGACTTATCAAGAGGTAGAAATTCCTGCTGACATGATGGATGAGGCTTTGGAGTATCGCGAGAAACTTCTCGAAGCAGTTGCTGAATACGATGAGTCTTTGATGGAGAAATTCTTCGAAGATCCAAGCAGCATGACTGAGCGTGAAATTCTTGACGCACTTCGCAAAGCGGTTATCGATATGAAGATTGTTCCAATGGTTTGTGGTTCTTCTTTCAAAAACAAAGGAGTTCAAACGATGTTGGATTTGGTAATGGAATTAATGCCATCACCACTTGACAAAGAAAGTATTACTGGTACACACCCTGATACAGGGGAAGAACTTAGTCGTAAGCCATCTATGGATGAGCCGTTTGCAGGTTTAGCATTTAAAATTGCAACTGACCCATTCGTAGGACGTTTAGCATTTACTCGTGCGTACAGCGGCAAGTTAGATGCAGGTTCATACGTACTAAATGCGCGTAGTGGAAATAAAGAGCGTATCTCACGTATCTTCCAAATGCACGCCAACAAACAGAATCCAATCGAAGTTTTAGGAGCTGGTGATATCGGTGCAGTAGTAGGATTTAAGGATATTAAGACAGGAGATACTTTGTGTGACGAAAAGCACCCAATTGTTCTTGAGTCTATGGTATTCCCTGAGCCTGTTATTGGATTAGCTATCGAGCCTAAGACACAAGCAGACAGTGATAAGTTAGGTATGGCTTTAGCTAAATTAGCTGAAGAAGATCCAACGTTCCGTGTAAGAACCGATGAAGAGACTGGTCAAACAGTTATCTCGGGTATGGGTGAGTTGCACTTGGAAATTATCATCGATCGTCTTCGTCGCGAGTTTAAAGTTGAGTGTAACCAAGGTGCACCTCAGGTGTCTTACAAAGAAGCGATCACAGCTGCTTCTAATCACAGAGAAGTATACAAGAAACAATCAGGTGGACGTGGTAAGTTCGCAGATATTGTTATCAATATCGGACCGAACGAAGATCCAGAGAAGTCAGGATTGGTATTCATAAACAATATTAAAGGTGGTAACATTCCTCGCGAATTTATCCCTTCTATTGAAAAAGGATTCAAAGAAGCTATGATCAACGGTGTGTTGGCAGGATATAACATTGATTCAATGAAGGTTGAATTGAATGATGGATCTTTCCACGCGGTTGACTCGGATGCACTTTCTTTCGAATTGTGTGCTAAGATGGCGTTCCGTGAGGCTGCTCCTAAGTGTAAGCCAATCATTCTTGAGCCAATCATGAAACTTGAAATCGTTACTCCATCTGAAAACATGGGTGATGTTATCGGTGACTTGAACAAGCGTCGTGGTATGATTGAAGGAACAAGCGAGCGTAGCGGGGCAACAGTAATTAGTGGTAAAGTTCCATTGTCTGAGATGTTCGGATATGTAACTGATCTTCGTACAATTACTTCTGGACGTGCAACTTCATCAATGGAATTCAACAACTACGCTCCAGCTCCTAACAACGTAGCTGAAGTAGTAATAGCAAAAGCAAAAGGCAAAAACGCATAATATATAGAACCTAGATGGCTCAAAAGATTAGAATCAAATTAAAGTCCTACGACCACAACTTAGTAGACAAGTCTGCTGAGAAGATTGTGAAGACTGTAAAGTCTACCGGGGCTGTTGTAAACGGACCAATTCCGTTGCCAACACACAAGCGTATTTACACAGTTCTTCGTTCACCGCACGTGAACAAGAAGGCGCGCGAGCAGTTCGAATTGAACTCTTACAAGCGTTTGCTAGACATCTACAGCTCTTCATCGAAAACTGTAGATGCATTAATGAAGCTAGAATTGCCTAGCGGAGTGGAAGTAGAAATCAAAGTTTAACAATTAAATACACAGACACATGCCAGGCATAATTGGTAAAAAAATCGGTATGACTAGCGTCTACAGTGCCGCTGGGAAAAACATCCCATGCACAGTGATAGAAGCTGGTCCATGTGTAGTGACCCAAGTGAGAACCTTGGAAAAGGACGGTTATACCGCTGTTCAACTAGCTTACGGCGAAAAGAAGGAAAAAAATACTTCGAAGCCAATGCAAGGTCACTTCAAGAAAGCAGGAACAACTCCAAAGCGTTTCATCGCAGAGTTCCACGACTTCGAAACAGAAAAGAACTTAGGTGATGTTGTTACTATCACTGAGCTATTCACTGAGGGAGAGAACGTTGACGTGATCGGAACTTCTAAGGGAAAGGGTTTCCAAGGTGTTGTAAAGCGCCATGGTTTCAGTGGGGTAGGAGAAAGCACACACGGTCAGCACAACCGTTTACGTGCACCAGGATCGTTAGGAGCATCGTCAGATCCATCACGTGTATTCAAAGGAATGCGCATGGCAGGTCGTACGGGTGGAAACCAACGCACCTTGCAAAATTTAGAGGTAATAAAGGTATTGGCCGATGAGAATTTGATTCTCGTGAAAGGTGCTATCCCTGGTTACAATGGTTCAACCGTTTATATCGTGAAGTAATATGAAACTGGATATATTCAACATACAAGGTCAAAAGACGGGAAGTTCCGTTGAACTTGACGCCGAAGTATTCGGAATCGAGCCGAATGATCATGCGATATACTTAGATGTTAAAAGATACTTGGCTGCTCAGCGCACCGGTACTCACAAGACTAAGCATAGAGGTGAAATTCATGGTTCAACAAAAAAATTACACAAGCAAAAGGGTACCGGTGGTGCTCGTAAGGGAAGTGCAAAGAATCCATTGTTCCGTCAAGGGGGTAGTGTTTTCGGTCCACGACCAAGAGCTTACGACATCAAGGTTAACAGAAGCACTACTCGTCTAGCTCGTGCGTCAGCTTTAAGCTACAAGGCAAAAGAGAACGGAATCATGCTAGTTGATGCTCTTTCATTCGAGAAACCAAAGACAAGTGAGTTTTTGAATGTGTTAAAGAACCTTTCTTTAAACAGTCGTAAATCGCTTATTCTTATCCCAGAAAGAAACGATAGTCTTTACTTAAGCTCTCGTAACATACAGGGTGCTAACGTTCAAATCGCTAGCATGGTTAATACTTACGACATAATGAACAGCCACCAGGTTGTTTTCGTAGGCAACGCACACGAATTGGTAACTAACATTCTTAAAAAATAACTGTCATGAGCGAAATCCTTATTCGACCATTGGTTACGGAAAAAATGACCGGAATCCAAGAAAAGCAAGGCAAGTACGGCTTCGTGGTAGCATTGAACGCCAACAAGATTGAAATCAAGAAGGCAATCGAGAAGAACTACGGTGTGACAGTTATGCAGATCAACACCATTCGTTATGACGGAAAAAATAAGTTCCGTTACACCAAAGCTGGGATTGTTTCAGGAAGAAGCGCAAGCTACAAAAAGGCAATCGTGAAGTTGGCGGCAGGTGAGGCAATTGATTTTTATTCTAACATCTAACAGATTAGGAAATGGGCATTAAGAAATTAAATCCGATAACTCCAGGTACTCGCTTCAAGGTGGCTTCCACCTTCGAAGAGTTGACTACTGATCGACCATACAAACCTTTGGTGGTAACACTTAAGAAGTCTGGTGGACGTAATAACCAAGGAAAGCGCACTATGCGTATGATTGGTGGTGGTCACAAACGTAACTACCGTCTTATCGACTTCAAAAGAGACAAATTCGGTATTGAATGTACCGTAATGACAATTGAGTATGATCCTAACCGCTCAGCACGTATTGCACTTGTGGAATACGCTGATGGTGAGAAGCGTTATATCATTTCTCCTGCCGGTTTAACCGTAGGAATGAAATTATCTAACGGCACAGGAAGTGCCCCAGAAATTGGAAATGCAATGATGTTGAGTGAAATTCCTTTAGGAACTGTTATTCACAACATTGAAATGCGTCCAGGTAAAGGTGGTTCTTTGGCTAGAAGTGCAGGATCTTACGCACAGCTAAGCGCTCGTGACGGAGAATACGCAATCATTACTCTTCCTTCTGGCGAAACGCGCAAGGTTTTAGCGAAATGTTTTGCTACAATAGGAACTGTTTCGAATGGAGAGCACAACTTAACCCGTTCGGGTAAGGCCGGAAGAAGTCGTTGGTTGGGTCGTCGTCCACGTGTTCGTGGTGTAGCAATGAATCCGGTGGATCACCCGATGGGTGGTGGTGAAGGACGTCAGTCTGGAGGTATCCCTAGATCACGCAAAGGAACGCCTGCTAAAGGATTAAAGACGCGCAAAAGCAAAAAGCCGTCAAGTAAATTTATCATTGAACGTAGAAAGAAATAATTGAGAAATGGCTAGGTCACTAAAAAAACCACCTTTTGTACACTACAAGCTTCAAATGCGTGTAGATGATGCTCAAGAAAACGCTAAGAAAGGCGTTATCAAAACTTGGAGCCGTGCTTCAACAATCACTCCCCAGTTTGTTGGGTTGACGATTGCGGTGCACAATGGTAAGCAATTCATTCCTGTATATGTTACAGAGAATATGGTTGGTCACAAATTAGGAGAGTTTTCTCCGACACGTACCTTCCGTGGACACAGTGGAAATAGAAAATAACGAACAATCCCGATAAACACAGAAAAACTATGGGAGCTCGCAAAAGAGAAATGGCCAACGCGATAAAAGAGCAGATGAAAAAAACTGCCATCGCTAAATTGAACAATCATCCGACATCACCGCGTAAGACGCGTTTGGTAGCAGACATTATTCGTGGAAAAGAGGTAGGTGCTGCTTTAAATATTTTAAAGTTTACGCGCACAGTAAATGCCTTGCCTATCGAAAAACTTTTACGCTCTGCTATCGCAAACTGGCAGGCTAAAAACGAGGGAAGTGATATTGCTGAATCAAATGTAATCGTGAAGGAAATTCGTGTAGACGTTTCTCGTACTTTGAAAAGAATCAGTCCAGCTCCTCAGGGTAGAGCGCACCGCATTCGCAAGCGTAGCAATCACGTGACAATCATTCTTGATAAAAAATAATTAAAAGAGTCAAAAGAAATGGGACAAAAGTGTAACCCAATAGGCCTTCGTTTAGGTTTCATCAAAGGGTGGGATAGCAACTGGTTTGGTGGAAAGAGCTACGGAGAGAAAATCGTCGAAGATGATAAAATCCGTAAGTATCTTATGGCGCGTTTGAAAAAGGCGTCTGTTTCGAAAATTATCATTGAGCGCACGTTGAAGTTGGTAACTGTTACCATCAATACAGCTCGCCCAGGTGTAATCATAGGAAAACAGGGTTCTGAAGTAGATAAGTTGAAAGAAGAGTTGAAAAAGCTAACTGGAAAGGATGCTCAAATAAATATCTTTGAAATCAAGCGCCCTGAAATTGATGCTCGTTTAGTAGCAGAAGGCATATGTCGTCAGATCGAAGGACGTATCTCTTACAGAAGAGCAACGAAAATGGCAATCAGTTCAGCAATGAAATTGGGAGCGGAAGGAATCAAAGTTACAATTTCAGGACGTGTAAACGGAGCTGAGATTGCAAGAAGTGAGACATACAAAGAAGGTCGTACTCCTTTGCACACTCTTCGCGCGGACATCGATTATCATCATGCAGAAGCTCACACCAGCTACGGTCGTATTGGTTTGAAAGTATGGATTTGTCGTGGTGAAGTTTTCGGAAAGCGTGATCTTTCTCCAAACTTTGGACAAGCAGCTCAACAACAAAAACGTCCAGCTAACGCAGGAGCAAACGACCGTCGCGGACCAAGAAGATAATATTAAAACATTACGATTATGTTACAGCCCAAAAGGACTAAATATAGAAAGCAGCAGAAAGGCAAAATCAAGGGAATTGCCTACAGAGGATCTCAACTTGCTTTCGGTAGCTTTGCTATCAAGACAATGGACGAAGGATTCATTACCTCTCGCCAATTAGAAGCGGCTCGTGTTGCGCTAACGCGTTTCATGAAGCGTGAAGGTAAGGTTTGGATTCGCATCTTCCCAGACAAGCCTATCACAGCAAAGCCGGCTGAAGTTCGTATGGGTAAGGGTAAAGGAGCTCCAGATCATTGGGTAGCGGTTGTTAAGCCAGGAAGAATACTTTTCGAAGCAGAAGGTGTATCTTTGGAGACTGCTCAAGAAGCATTGAGATTGGCAGCACAGAAATTACCATGCAGAACTAAATTTATTGTTCGTCCAGATTATACCGAATAAGATCATGAAAGCATCAGACTACAGAAATATGACCATTGAAGACTTGAGCGCTCAAGTCATTGAGAAAAAAGCAGAGCTTGCAAAGATGTCGTTCAACCACACGGTTGCAGGCACTGAAAATCCAATGGTATTACGTGCGAAGCGTCGCGAAATAGCGCGAATTCACACGGTAATGAACGAAATGAAAAACAACCGTTAATCCTACTCAAGCAATGGAAAGGAATCTAAGAAAAGAAAGAACAGGCACTGTTACATCGAACAAGATGGATAAGAGCATCGTTGTTTCAGTTGAAATGAAAATTATGCACCCGAAATACGGAAAATTCGTGAAGCAAACGAAGAAATTCATGGCTCATGATGAAACCGGAGAATGCGGAGTAGGTGACGTAGTAAAAATTATGGAAACTCGACCAATGAGTAAGCTTAAGCGCTGGAGAATGGTTGAAATCATTGAAAAGGCGAAATAACGAAATAAGGAG
>CAZEFR010000068.1:0-6985 GCA_964511555.1 uncultured Chryseobacterium sp. | reverse complement strand
AGAATGGTTGAAGTAATTGAAAAAGCGAAATAATCGAATAAAGATTAGAAGGATATGATACAGAACGAATCCAGACTAAAGGTTGCAGACAACAGCGGAGCAAAAGAGGTGCTCGTAATACGCGTGTTGGGTGGTACCCGTCGTCGATATGCATCAGTAGGTGATCAAGTAGTGGTCACGGTTAAAGATGCAATGCCAAGCGGTAATGTTAAAAAAGGTGTAGTTTCGAAAGCAGTTATTGTGCGAACGAAGAAAGAAGTTCGTCGCGCAGATGGTAGCTACATTCGTTTCGACGACAATGCTGTTGTATTGTTGAACGCTCAAGGCGAAATGAGAGGAACGCGTATTTTCGGCCCAGTGGCGCGTGAATTACGTGAGAAGGATTACATGAAAATTGTGTCTTTAGCACCCGAAGTACTATAAACGAAGAAAAAAGATAGCGAGATGTTCAAGCGACTCAAAATAAAAAAAGGCGATATGGTAGTGGTAACTGCCGGTGATCACAAAGGTCAACAAGGACGTGTGATTGCTGTAGATCGCGACAAAGACAGAGTTACAGTTGAAGGAGTGAATATGATCTCCCGTCACCGTAAGCCCTCTGCGCAAAACCCTCAAGGTGGAATTGAAAAACGTGAAGCGGCCCTGCACATTAGCAATGTTATGCTAATTGATGCAGCTGGTAATGCAACACGAGTTGGAAAAACACGCAACGATGAAGGGAAGTTAGTAAGAATCTCTAAAAAATCAGGGGAGGTTATAAAATGAGCTATCAACCAAGATTAAGATCAAAATACGAGTCTGAGGTAAAAGCGAATCTTCAGAAACGCTTCGAATATTCTTCGAGCATGCAAGTTCCTTGTATCACGAAGATATGTTTGAACCAAGGTATCGGTAAAGCAACAGCAGACAAGAAGTTAGTTGATGCAGCTGTAGAGGAGATGACACTTATTAGCGGTCAGCGAGCAGTGGCAACTTATTCTACTAAGGATATTTCAAACTTCAAATTGCGTAAGGGCGTTCCAATCGGAGCAAGAGTTACACTTCGTGGAAACACCATGTATGAATTCTTAGATCGTTTGATTGCAGTTGCTCTTCCAAGAACACGTGACTTCCGTGGTGTTAAATCTTCAGGATTTGATGGACGTGGAAACTTTACTTTTGGAGTAAAAGAACAAATAATCTTCCCAGAGATTGATTTAGAAAAGGTTAAGGCAATCAACGGAATGGATATTACATTCGTGACTAATGCAAAGACCAACGAAGAGGCGAAAGCTCTTCTTGAAGAATTCGGATTTCCTTTCGTTAAATAATAAGATTAGAAAGAATGGCAAAAGAATCAATGAAAGCCCGCGAGCGTAAGCGCATCGCAATGGTTGAAAAGTATGCGAAAAAGCGTGAAGAGCTCAAAGCCGCAGGTGATTGGGATGCACTTCAAAAACTTCCCAAGAACAGTAGCGCTGTGCGTGTGCACAACCGCTGTATGTTAACGGGTAAGCCAAGAGGTTACATGCGTCAATTCGGATTGTGTCGTAATCAATTCCGTGAGTTGGCATTAAATGGGTTAATCCCAGGGGTTAAAAAAGCAAGCTGGTAATAATTAAGAATAGAAGAACATGGTTACTGATCAAATAGCAGATTATTTAACGCGCATTCGAAATGCACAGAAGGCTCGACATAAGGTTGTAGAGATTCCTGCGAGCAATTTGAAGAAGGAAATTACAAAAATCCTTCACGAGTCAGGTTATATTCTGAATTTCAAATTCGACGAAGGTGCTCCAGGTGTGATTAAAATCGCATTGAAGTATGACCTTAAATCAAAGCAACCTGCAATCGCGAAGATTGATAGAGTATCCTCACCAGGTCACCGTAAATATGCTGGTGCAGATGAGCTTCCTCGTGTATTGAACGGTCTAGGAATAGCTGTTATGTCAACATCTAAAGGTGTTATGACCGACAAGAAAGCTCGTCAAGAGAAAGTTGGTGGAGAAGTATTGTGTTTCGTATATTAAGAACTCGAAAAAAAATTGACCCATGTCAAGAATAGGTAAAAATCCAATTCCATTGCCCAAAGACGTAAATGTTTTACTGGAGAATGGTGTAGTAAAGGTTAAGGGACCGAAAGGAGAGCTGTCGCAGGAAGTCGATTCTTCAATAACAATTGAAATCGGTGAAACTGAAATCGTTCTAACTCGCTCAAGTGACCACAAAGATGTACGTGCAAAGCACGGGTTGTATCGTTCGCTCATTAACAATATGATTGTTGGTGTAAGCACAGGCTGGAAAAGAGATTTAGAAATGATAGGTGTAGGTTATCGTGCCAATGTCGAGGGACAAAAGTTGAACCTCACGTTAGGATACAGCCATCCGATTGTTTTTGAACTTCCAACAGAAGTAAAAGTTTCTGCTAAAGCAGAAAAAGGAGAGAATCCACAAATTACACTGGAGTCCTATGACAAACAACTCGTAGGTCAGGTTGCAGCAAAAATTCGTTCGCTTCGTACTCCGGAGCCGTATAAAGGAAAAGGTGTTCGTTACGTTGGTGAGTTTGTTCGCAAGAAAGCGGGTAAATCAGCAGCTAAATAATTGATAATACAATGGCATTTTCAAAAGATTCTCGTAGAGCTAAAATACGCACTCGCATACGTGCTAGAGTAAAAGGTACTGATGTTAAACCACGCTTAAGTGTGTTCCGCAGTAACAAACAGATTTATGCTCAAATCATAGATGACAACCAGGGGGTAACTCTTGCTTCTGCGTCATCTAACATTATGAAAGAAGCGCAAAACATTGCTAAAATAGAGCAGGCGCGTATCATAGGTAAAACAATTGCTGAAAGAGCTAAAGCTGCAGGTATCGAAGAAGTGGTTTTTGACCGCGGTGGATATTTGTATCATGGACGTGTAAAATCTTTGGCTGAAGCAGCACGCGAGGCCGGACTTAAATTTTAATACAAATGCTAGAAGGAAAAGTAGTTCGCGCTAGCGAAACAGAATTAAAAGATCGCTTGGTATCCGTTAATCGTGTTACTAAAGTGACGAAGGGTGGTAGAACATTTGGTTTCGCTGCGATTGTTGTAGTAGGTAACGAAAACGGTGTAGTAGGTCACGGTTTGGGTAAATCCAAAGAAGTGGCTGAGGCTGTAACCAAGGCCATCGAGGACGCTAAGAAAAGTCTCGTGCGTGTTCCGATTTTCCGAGGTACAATCCCTCACGAAATTGCAGGAAAGTTCGGTGGAGCTCGCGTCTTTTTGAAGCCAGCTTCTTTGGGTACTGGAGTTATCGCCGGAGGTGCTATGCGCGCTGTGCTTGAGTCTGCCGGTGTCAAAGACGTTTTGGCGAAATCAAAAGGTTCTTCGAATCCACACAACGTGGTAAAAGCTACGGTAACAGCTCTAGCGGCACTAAGAACTCCTCAGGACGTTGCCCGTATCCGCGGAATTAAATTAGACAAAGTATTTAACGGTTAATACATACCATCATGGCAAAAGTTGTTATCACCCAAGTAAAAAGTGCTATTGATCGTCCAAAACGTCAAAAAGCGACTATCGAAGCTTTGGGAATTAAAAAGTTGAATGTGTCAGTAGAAAAGGAATTGACACCGAATATTGTAGGTATGATTCGCGCTGTGAATCACCTTTTAAAAGTTGAATACAAATAACGATCAGAAGAGATGAAATTGAATAACTTAAAACCAGCTGAGGGTTCTATCAAGGACAGAAAGCGTATTGGACGTGGTGAAGGTTCTGGGCATGGTGGAACATCAACACGAGGCCACAAAGGTGCTGGATCACGTTCGGGTAGCAAGCGTAAAATTGGTTTCGAAGGTGGTCAAATGCCTCTCCAAAGACGTTTACCTAAATTTGGATTCAAGAGCTTGAACCGTGTTGAGTACAAGGGAATAAACCTAGACACTTTACAGCTATTAGTTGAAAAGCACAACTTAACCGAGGTTACTTTTGATACACTTGTGGCAAATGGAATTTGCAGCAAGAAGGCCCTTGTAAAAGTTATGGGGCGTGGAGAATTAAAAGGAAAATTAAATGTGACAGCACATGCTTTCACAGCCACTGCTAAAGCGGCTATCGAGGCAATGGGCGGAACAGCAAACATTATATGAAAAAGTTTTTTACGGCAATAAGAAACATCTGGAATCACGAAGAGCTTCGTAAGAAAATTCTTTTCACCTTGGGTATCCTATTGGTGTACAGAATTGGTTCTTATGTACTTCTTCCTGGGATAGATGCTGTGAAAATGCAAGACCCAAATGCGGCTGGATCAGGTTCAATTGCAGATTTTTTGGGTCTTTTCACAGGAGGTGCATTTAACAGAGCTTCAATTTTTGCTCTTGGTGTAATGCCTTACATTTCAGCTAGCATTGTTATCCAATTGTTGGGTTTGGCTGTTCCTACAGTGCAAAAACTTCAACGAGAAGGAGAGAGTGGTCGCCGTAAGATAAATCAATGGACTAGGTTCCTAACCATTGGTATAGCAGTGGTACAAGCGCCGGGTTATCTCGCACAATATGTTCCTGCTGATGCGCATGTGAATAGTCCTTTTTGGATGATTACATCAATTATTATTTTAACAAGTGCAGCACTTTTTGTCATGTGGCTTGGAGAGAAAATTACCGACAAAGGGATAGGCAACGGAACTTCTCTGATCATCATGACGGGAATCTTGTCTGATATTCCAGGTGCATTTGCACAGGAATTTAGTCAACAGACTTCCTTTTTCTTCCTTATCGAAATTGCTGTGATGGTGATTGTTATCGGAGGAACGGTAGCCATTATTCAGGCTGTTCGTAGAATCCCTGTTCAAATGGCGAAAATGGCTGCGGGTGGTAGTCATCTGCCGCAAGGAGAAGGGGCAAGAAGTTATATTCCTCTTCGTGTCAACGCTGCAGGCGTGATGCCAATAATTTTCGCGCAAGCAATTATGTTTGTTCCCCTTTATCTGAGCAATACGGAAGTTTTTCAGAACAACAAAGTGCTAGCTTCGTTAACAAATTACCAAGGTTTAGGTTATAACCTTCTGTTAATGACTATGATAATTCTATTCACGTTTTTCTACACGGCTATCGTAACCAATCCAAACCAGATTGCAGATGACTTGAAGAGAAACGGGAATTTTGTTCCGGGAATTAAGCCTGGAAAAGATACGGCAGAATTTATTGATAGAGTTTTGTCGAGTATTACCCTTCCTGGTGGTATCTTTGTCGGCCTTATTGCAATTTTGCCCGCGTTAGTTTTGACAATGTCACTGACAAAGGCTCAGATGTTCGCTCAGTTTTTTGGAGGTACTTCTATGTTAATAACCGTTGGTGTTATCTTAGATTTGCTTCAGCAAATAGAAAGTCATCTTCTGTCTAGACACTATGATGGCCTTATGCAGTCAGGAAGAGTGAGAGGACGAAATAGTGGGAATGTGGCTAGTAGCGGTTATACCGTTTAATAGTTGTGAGCAAAAAGGTAGTTTTAAAAACACAGGATGAGATAAACGCCATCCGAAAGAGTTCTTTACTTGTAGGAAAAACGTTGGCAGAAATTGCCAAAATCGTTGAACCAGGTGTCACAACCTTGCAGCTAGATAAGGTTGCGGAAACTTTTATTCGAGATCATGGGGCGTACCCTGGTTTTCTTGGATATCACGACTTCCCCAATTCAATCTGTGCAAGTGTTAATCAAGCAGTGGTTCATGGAATTCCAAGCGCGCAACCCTTGAAGGAGGGAGACATAGTCTCTGTTGATATTGGGGTGCTTTGGGAAGGGTTTTGGGGAGATTCTGCATTCACATTTGCTGTTGGAGAAATATCTAATGACATACAAAAGTTGTTAGATGCAACAAGAATGTGTTTAGAGTTAGGAATTGAACAGGCCGCAATTGGAAAACGAATAGGGGATATCGGTTACGCTGTGCAAAACTATGCAGAGACGAACGGATATGGAGTAGTACGAGAGTTAGTTGGTCACGGAGTGGGCATACAACTTCACGAGGCTCCAGAAGTGCCGAATTACGGAAGAAGAGGACATGGTTTGGTAATGACAGAAGGAATGGTCTTGGCAATTGAGCCAATGATTAATCTGGGAACGAAGAACGTTAGACAATTAAAGGACGGTTGGACAATAGAGACGCAAGACGGAAAACCTAGTGCACACTTTGAGCATACGGTAGCAGTTGGAAAAGGTGGAGCGGAGAAATTGTCCTCATTTGAAGAGATAGACGCAGCATTAGCTACGAAAAAATAATAAAAAACTGAATGGCGAAACAGACATCGATAGAACTAGACGGAACCATTGTTGAGGCATTGTCAAATGCAATGTTCCGTGTGGAGCTTGAAAATGGACACATCATCGTAGCTCACATTTCTGGAAAAATGAGAATGCACTACATTCGAATACTACCAGGAGATAAAGTGAAAGTAGAAATGTCGCCTTACGATTTAACAAAAGGTCGAATTTGTTTTCGATATAAATAATAAAGTACAAGAGATATGAAAGTACGTGCTTCAATTAAAAAGCGTTCAGCTGACTGCAAGATCGTTAGCCGAAAGGGAAAGCTTTATGTGATTAACAAGAAAAACCCGAAATTCAAACAAAGACAAGGATAATTCCTTAAAATAAAGAATAACTATGGCAAGGATTGCAGGTATTGATCTACCGCGTAACAAAAGAGGTGAAATCGGACTCACCTACATCTACGGAATAGGACGCTCAACGTCTCGTAGAATATTGGAACAGGCTGGAATTTCTTATGACAAGAAAGTTCAAGAATGGAACGATGATGAATTAGGTTTGATTCGTAACTTCATAACCGAGGAGCTGAAAGTAGAAGGCGCCTTGCGCTCTGAAACTCAGTTGAACATTAAGCGATTAATGGACATTGGTTGCTACAGAGGAGTTCGTCACCGCTCTGGATTGCCACTTCGTGGTCAAAGCACCAAAAACAACTCTCGTACCCGCAAAGGAAAGCGTAAGACAGTTGCGAAT
>CAZEFR010000067.1:0-7501 GCA_964511555.1 uncultured Chryseobacterium sp. | reverse complement strand
AGAAAGAAATGTTTCCGTTAAATCTTCCAATTCAACTTCAACAAAATTCAACTCTCCCGAACGTTCGTTCGGTTGATTGTATTCATTGCATGAAAGCACTGGATAGTGACGCTCTTTGTTTTTATTCTGAAGCCATGCTTCGTATTCCATAACCACACCAAGGGTTCCAGGAATTTCAAAATTCACCGAATTCTTTCCAACAAACAAATAGTCGCACGCCGAATCAGACAAATTCCATTTGTCCATATCAACAGAATAAGCATATCCAACAGCGAAAAGAGAGGCCGCTGTTATTGTTTCGCGATTGGAATAATCGGCGAAAACACGCGGAACATTCTTTCCACCTAAATTCAAAACTTCATGCGTATGCCTTCTTGAATAAGCGAAAAAGTCAATCGGAATTTCTTCCTTCGGAATATGAGATGCCGAATTTCTATTCGCATAACGATCTACCAACAACTTCGCCACCGGCATCTCTGCTTCAGGCGCTTCAGTCAACGAAACACGAACGGTATCGCCAATGCCGTCTTCCAACAAAGCACCAATTCCAATGGCCGATTTAATTCTTCCATCTTCACCATCTCCAGCTTCTGTAACACCCAAGTGCAGCGGAAAAACTTCTCCGGTTTCCAACAGCGTTTGCACCAACAAACGATAGGCTTGCACCATCACTTGCGGATTAGACGCCTTCATGGAAATAACTAAATTCTTGTAGTTGCAGTCGAGGCAAATGCGAATGAATTCCATCGCCGACTCAACCATCCCTTCAGGGGTATCTCCGTATCTGCTTAAAATACGATCGGAAAGCGAACCGTGATTCGTTCCAATGCGCATGGCAGTGCCGTGCTCTTTACAAATTTCAACAAGAGGAATAAACCGATCGCGAATACGCTTCAATTCTGCAGCGTAAGATTCGTCGGTGTATACGATCTCTTCAAACTTCTTTTTATCGGCGTAATTACCGGGGTTCACGCGAACCTTCTCTACAATGCGAGCCGCTATTTCTGCGGCATTCGGAGTGAAGTGAATGTCGGCAACAAGCGGAGTGTTGTACCCCAGCTTGTGAAGCTCTTCGCGAATGTTCCGCAAATTTTCTGCTTCGTTTTTACTGGGTGCTGTAATTCGAACCAACTCACAACCCGCTTCAATCATACGAATGCTTTCAGCAACGGTTGCTTCAGTATTCATCGTGTCTGCCGTGGTCATCGATTGCACACGAATAGGCGCATCGCCTCCCATGGTTAATTCGCCAATGGTAACAGGAAGCGTTTGAATACGCTTGTAACCAAATAAATCTTCGCAGAATGGTTTCATTATTCGGAAAGCTTGCTCATTTCTTCGTTAATCTGAGACTCTAGAACCTTTGACAAAGAGTCAGTATCACTTTCCAACTTATTGAAAGACTCTTCCAACTCTTTGGTAAGAATATCTATGTACTTACCGTCTTTAATACATTCTTTTGTTTGGTCGTTTACATCGCTCGCCTTGTAATCTGCCTTCGGGAATTTCTCTGTAATCTTTGAAGAAACACAATCACAAATTTTTGTAGCATCTTCTTTCGTGTATAGATTTCCAACTGTTTTTCCGCATTCCGCTTTTACCTCAGCACGCTTCTC
Source organism: uncultured Chryseobacterium sp. (assembly GCA_964511555.1). GTDB lineage: Bacteria > Bacteroidota > Bacteroidia > Flavobacteriales_D > Sanyastnellaceae > CAIZGX01. The sequence continues at coordinate 5,885 of CAZEFR010000067.1, read as the reverse complement.
GTCGTTCCATCCACCGCATGACGCAAGACCAACTGCGATTGCTACAAATAATATTACTTTTTTCATGTTGAATTATTTAATTTACAAGTTTAACCCACTTTCATTTCAGTAAAAACTGTTTTTTCAATTTTTAAAAACACGTTCATTGGCCAATTTGTTCTTGTTTGCCAATTGTCCGCATGCCGCATCGATATCCTTTCCGCGTGAACGACGAACATTCACGATCATGTTCTTACTTTCCAAGAACTTCGCAAACGCATCTACACGTTCAGGACTGGCTTGCTGAAACTCGCCGTCGTCAATCGGATTGTATTCAATGATATTTATTTTAACCGGAAGCTGCTTCGAAAATTCGGCAAGCTCTCTTGCGTCTTGAATGGTGTCGTTGAAGTCTTTGAAAATGATGTACTCAAACGTGATGCGAGTGCCTGTTGCTTCGTGAAAATACTTCAAAGCATCAGCTAGGGCCGCCAAATTATTCGAGTCATTAATATCCATAATCTTACTGCGCTTCTCGTCATTCGCTGCATGCAGTGAAAGCGCCAAGTTGAACTTCACCTTATCGTCGCCCAACTTCTTAATCATCTTGGCTATTCCCGCTGTGCTCACCGTAATGCGCTGCGGCGACATGCCCAATCCTTCCGGACTCGTAATCCACTGAATAGACGTGATCATATTCTTGTAATTCAGCAAAGGCTCGCCCATGCCCATGTACACGATGTTTGTTAAAGGAGTGTTGTAACGCGTCAGCGCTTCGTTGCGCAAATAATTCACCTGGTCGAAAATCTCTCCACCAGTCAAATTACGCATCATCTTCAACTTTCCTGTTGCACAAAACTTACACGCTAAACTGCAACCCACCTGCGAAGAAATACAAGCCGTCATGCGCTTGGTAGTCGGTATCAGAACTCCTTCCACCACCTTATCTCCATCTACCTTGAAAGCACATTTAATAGTCTTGTCCGTACTTATTTGTTGCTCGTGCAAGACAGCCTTCGACAAAAAATACTTCTCATCTAACTTCTCTCTCAAGTCTTTCGGTAAATTCTGCATTTCTGGAATGCTCGTCGCACCGCGCTGCCACATCCACTCACGAATCTGCTTGGCACGAAAAGAAGGTGCTCCCAGTTCTTTTAACTCGGACATTAGCTCTTCCGAACTCAATTCTCGCAAATCCTTTTTTGTATTCATGCGGTGCAAAGATAGATAGCTTACATTTGAATCACATTGTCTTTTCATGAAGCGACTAATTTTTATATTCATCTTTTTCGACGCGATTTTCTGTTTCGGTCAACCCGATAGTCTCGATTTTGTTCAAAGTCCCGACACAATCATACCTTTTCCGGAAATTAATATCGAGGACTTCGAAAAGGCTCCATTTGAAATGCTGGAAGAAGATGCTTACAACGAAAAAGACTATATCCGCTACATGTGTTTCTTCACGGGAGTAGACTTCGGGCTGCTTTCGCTGCAAAATGAAACACTTCCCATTAACCACAAGCAATCTTTTTCCTTCCGATTGAATCTGGTTGAATACAAAAAGCAATTGATTGAAAATAGATTTGGCGTTTTTTCTGGAATAGCGTTGGGCTATCAGCAAATCGGATTTCAAGACGACTTTAAGTTTTTTAATTCTGGAAGCGAAACCATTCTTCAACCAGATAGCATCGATTATCTGAAAAACCAGCTGCGCTCCTTTTCAGTTTCTGTTCCCATTATGTTTGAAGTAAACAGCAAGAACACGTTTGAAAAAAATACGCATTTGGCTTTCGGGGTGCAAGCCGGATATCGCTATGCCAATAGCACTTATCAGAAACATTTGAGCGGTGGAGCAACTATCATTCGCAAGAACAGCGAAAATATTTATATCAACCCCTATCACCTGGAAGCATGTGTGAGAGTGGGCTTTCAGAATTTGACTTTTTTCGCCTCACAATCTTTAACTCCTCTTTTTAAACCGAATAAATTTCAAACCGAACTCTATCCAATAGTTGTCGGACTTTCCATTTTGCCTACTAACACCAAACCAAGTAAACAAGACGATTTCGATTTTTAAAAATATGACTTTACGCTCGCGCATTTACATTTCTCTTTTCTCTGTCATCGTAATCTCGTTTGTTGTAACCGGAATTGTTGCGGCTTTTGATCATTACGAACATGATAAAACATACAACGAGTCGCGCATTGCAGAGAAAGAAAAATCTATACGCGCATCGCTCGAATACTTGCTTCTTCAAAACGGTGGATACATTGATCCCGACTCGATAGACCAGCTTCTTGGCGACAAGGTCTGTGAGCTTTCTGAAGTTAATAATCTTTTTATTACCATCTATTATCTCGACGGAAGATATCGTCTTTCAATGAATACAGATAGCGCAGAATACAAAAAAATTCCAATGGAATTGAGCCCTGACCTCACCAAACGAATTACAACTGACACACAAAACAAAGCCATTATTCTTCCGTCAGAAACAAGTCCTACTCAGAATTTAGCTTACTGGTGTTTCCGCGACGGTTACGGAAGACCTTTGGCTTTGGTGGGGATGCTTTACGAAAAGAAAGATGTCGAAAAAGCAAAGCTCTGGAATTTCATGAAAGAAATAGGCACAACCTATATTATCCTTTTCATTCTAGCCGCTGGCATTGCCTTTCTTATCACACGCGATTTCACAAAGTCGTTGAGCAAATTAAGTGAAAGCATCAACCACCTGAAACTTGGAAAAAAGAACGAGCCGCTGCAGTGGAAGAGCAACGATGAAATCGGACAGCTTATTCAAGAATACAACAGCATGTTGTTTCAATTGGAAGCGAGTGCCGATAAATTAGCCCAACAAGAACGCGAGACAGCTTGGCGGGAAATGGCTCAACAAGTAGCTCACGAAATCAAAAATCCGCTTACACCCATGAAACTTCGGTTGCAACATTTGCAACGTTCATGGCAAGATCATCCAGATGAATTTCAAACACGCCTGAATGATTTCGTGCATAGCATGACCGATCAAATAGACACACTCTCACACATTGCGCAAGAGTTTTCGAACTTCGCTAAAATGCCACAGTCTGTGAACGAGCGCTTGAATCTTCAAGACATTGTTAAATCCGTTCTCTCGACTTTTGAAAATGAAAATCAATCAATTTCATTCCATCAAAATAATACTGAACCCGCATTTATTTACGGAGACAAATCGCAAGTGATTCGCGTATTGAACAACTTAATCACAAACGCAATTCAATCTATTCCAACTGAACGTTCGAAGAACATTTCACTTGGATTGCGCTTCTCTGAAAATCATGTGGTGATAAAAATTTCCGACAACGGAAGCGGCATTTCTCCTGAAATTTCAAAGCGCATCTTCATGCCGAACTTCACCACGCGAAGCACCGGAAGCGGACTTGGATTAGCTATGGTGAAAAGCATTGTTACACAAATGAACGGAAACGTAGCTTTCAGAACGCAAATAGATAAAGGAAGTTCGTTCTTCGTTATTCTTCCGTTAGATCAAAAAGCATAGGTCTGCTCGGAGATGCGTCGTTAGCGAAATTTGAAACCTGCAGATTCAAAATATAATTTCCGTCTGAAATTTCATTCGGAACATAGATCAACTCCGTTATTGTTTTTTGAAAATTCGGATCTGCCGGTACGTTCCAAAACAAATGATGTGCAGCCAAAGCTCCGCCGTCTTCCTCTCGGTCTACGCTTGGAAGGTCTACCAACAAATGCTGAACACCCGCATCAACAATTTGCTGCATGGCGCCTATTGTCAAATATGGAAAATTCGTTCCTGAATATTGTCTATTCGTTTTCGAATGATCATTCGGTTTTGTGCGAATAATGAGCGCTTCCACATTCAAATCCATTCCCATCAAACTCTCCTCATTCACAACCCAATCCCCTGTTTCAAGATTCTGCGAAAGGTCCTGCGGAAGGTCTTGCGAAGCACCTTTCGTAGAACCTTGTGAAACACCTTGCATAGCAACTTGTTTCATCAACTCCACCGTAACCAACTTCGCAAAATAATGTGAGGAACCTATGCTTCTAACAACCGGAACATCCGTATCAATGATATGCCCAACATTCTCCGTGTGCGTGCCGTGTCCATGCGGATTGAAATACACGTCGCGAAAATTTACCGCTCCACCTTCTGCAACAGAACCCAAGAACTGTTCGGTGCGAACGGGCTCAATGCGCATAGGCTCTACGTACCAAGCTCGAGGTCCATTCGGATTCAATGAAATACTAATGTCCTTTCCTTTTTCAGTTTGAAAAGAATAGATGCGTCCGTCTTTTTGAAGCGTAAGTTTCATGTTACAAGATTAGAGAAATAATGTCGAAATAATGTGGTCGGAAATAAGCCATCCCTTTGGTGTAAGTCGAAATCGAGTTTCATCCATGACGGCATTTCCACCTTCAACAAATTTGAAAAAATTTCGTTCGTTGTCATTTTTCCAATCAGCTGGAAAGTGTTTCCAATCTATTCCTTCATGCGTGCGAAGACCCACCATAATACGTTCGTTCAATCGATCGACTTCCGTCAATTCTTCAACTTCAAAAAAATCTTTTTTCAATTCAATTGAACGATTGTATTGCGCATTATTCGAAACATTCCATCGGCGTTTTCCATCCGAAAACGAATGGGCGGAAGGCCCAATTCCAACATACGGAATGCCCTTCCAATAATTACCGTTGTGAACAGATCTGAATCCAGGCTTCGCGTAATTCGAAAGCTCATAATGCTCGTATCCAAGCAGCTTCGCTGTTTCGTCTAAATACAAAAAACTCTTTTCAACTTCTTCGTCTTTCTGAGGTTCCAAAATTCCTTTTTTCTGTCTCGCACCGAAGACTGTTTTCTCTTCAACCGTTAAAGCATAGGCGCTGAAATGCGGAATTTCCAATTGAAGCAACTGCTCTACATTCGACTGCCATTGTGAAAAAGTAGCAATCGGAATTCCGAAAATTAAGTCGGCAGTAATATTCGTTAATCCCGCATCTTGCGCGCGTTTAATCGCTGCCTCCGCTTGGGCGCCGGTGTGCTTGCGGTTCATGTATTTGAGGTGCTCGTCGTAAAACGATTGCACCCCAATGCTCAATCTGTTAATTCCAAGTCGCTGAACCATGCGCAGATATTCGGAAGTCAAATCTTCCGGATTGGCTTCCAACGTAATTTCAGTTGCATTCGCAACGCCATTTCCCAGTGCGTCGAGAAGTCTACCCAACTGCATTTCCTTGAGGACAGAGGGCGTTCCCCCGCCGAAATAGATCGTATTAATTTCATGTTGAACAATTTCTTCCTTGCGAAGCTCCATTTCCTTCAACATAGCCACAACCAAATCTTCTTGCGCATCTAGCTTCGTCGAAAAATGAAAATCGCAATAGTGACAGGCATGCCTGCAGAACGGAATATGAAAATAGACACCCATCATCTGCGCGAATTTAGTTAGCTTCGCGTATGTAAGACGAATAAGAAATGAAGGCCACTGTAAATAATGCAACTGCATTCGAAGTTTCTTCGAACATAAACAGCAAAACCGTTGTTTTAAACGACCAAACGTTACCGTTAGACCTGTTGCAAAATGGAGCACATCTTCACTTTGTATGGAAGGGTAAAAGCGTGAATGTTGAGGTGCTTTCTGTTTCCAAGGAAGAGAAAAAAGTTGTATTGAAAGTTAACAATAAAACCACGGAAGTGCGGTTAGAAGAGCCGTTGGATGCGTTGTTGAATTCACTCGGATTCTCTTCGGCAAACAGCAGCAAAATAAAACAAGTGAAATCTCCAATGCCCGGACTTGTGCTCTCCATAAGCGCCGAAGTTGGAAAAGAAATTAAAAAAGACGAGCCTCTCTTAATTCTTGAATCCATGATAATGGAAAACGTTATAAAGAGTCCA
>CAZEFR010000066.1:0-8082 GCA_964511555.1 uncultured Chryseobacterium sp. | reverse complement strand
ACCCCCGACCAGCTGATTACAAATCAGCTGCTCTGGCCAGCTGAGCTACACCGGCGTAAAAACGTTTTTAGTGATTCAAAGAACTACAACAAAACACCCCTAACTCGTAAATTAGGGGTGCAAATGTAGTTATTATTTTGGTATATCCAAACTCTAGTGAGTTTTTTTTATTGCTTTTCTTTATTTTTTTCAATCTGTCTTTTTAAGGCGTCTACAGCCATGTCAATTGCCTCTTCAAATGATTTGCATTGTTTTTTTGCAAAGAGCTCTGTTCCAGGCACTTTTAAAATTATTTCTGCTAACTTATTTTCTTGATCCGAGTTTTTGTCAATCCGAAGTGAAACTTCAGCTTTGTGAATTGAAGGGTGAAACAAGGCTAATTTTGATGTTTTCTCCTCAGCAAACGCGATTAACTTAGAATCAGCGTCAAAATGAATGCTCTGAACGGTAATTTGCATTGTTGTTGGTTTTAAATTGATTTATTTTCTCTTGGGTGCAAGTGTGTGTGTATTTGTTTAAGTCTATCAGCACTTAGGTGCGTGTATATCTGGGTGGCAGCTAAATTAGCATGCCCAAGTATTTCTTTAATGTGATTTAAATCAGCGCCATTGTTCAACATGTGCGTCGCAAAACTATGTCGCAGTATGTGAGGACTTTTTTTCTCTTGGGTAGTAATGCCAGACAAAGTAGTTTTTACTCGTCTGTAGAAACTCGAACGGCTTAGAGCATGCCCTTTTTCATTCTGAAACAAAGTGCTATCAGCATTGTTCGAATGTGACCCCAACATATGCCCCTTCAACTTCTGCATCATCTCGTCGCTAACGGGCACGTAGCGTACTTTATTTCGTTTGCCTAAAACTTTAATTTGCCCAATGCCGAAGTCAATGTCTCTGTGTTTTAACCCCATCATTTCCGATAGACGAATGCCCGTTTCGTAAAACAACTGAATAAGCAAGGCGTTTTCTTTTTCAGAGGAAATTTCAGTGTCTTCGAGTCGATATAAATCCAAACCTTGCTGCTCTTGGAGCGTTTCGGGCAGGCGAGAGGGGCGTTTGGGTTTGGTAACTCCTTTAGCCGGATTGACACTAATCTCTTTTCGTTTGAGTAAGTATCGGAACCAAGCGTTTAAAGCCGATAGTTTTCGATGAATGCTCCGTTCAGATATTTCTTGAATCATTAACTCGCTTATCCAGCTTCTGACATGCGCAGAGCTTACAGCGGCAATATCCGTGATTTCGAATTGAAGTAGCATGAATTCTTCGAATTGACCAATGTCGCTGCGATAGGCAGAGACAGTGTGAACAGAGGATCTCTTTTCGTTGGTTAAGTAATCGAAGAATGGAGTGGTGTTCACTTGGTGAAAATAAAAAAAGGTCTTGGGATAACCCAAGACCTTTCATAAATATTGTTTAATTCAATTAAGAATTCTCTTCACGCTTCATTGCAGCAATGTAAACAGCATGTTTTATTTCGTCACGACGACGAACACTCTTCTTAGTGAATTGTTGACGAGCACGCAATTCTTTAACAACACCCGTTCTTTCAAATTTCTTTTTGAACTTCTTAAGTGCCTTGTCGATGCTTTCGCCTTCTTTTACTGGAATAATTAACATGTCTTTTTCTGTTTCTTTAATTGGGCGACAAAAGTAATGAACTTTTTCGATTCTCCAAATCTTATTTAAGAATTTCTCTAGAAATTACTAATTTTTGAATTTCAGAGGTTCCTTCACCAATGGTACAAAGCTTAGAATCACGATAGAATTTCTCAACTGGGAAGTCTTTCGTGTAGCCATAACCACCAAAAATCTGAACAGCTTCTGTTGCTACGCGCACCGCTACTTCAGAAGCATAATACTTCGCCATAGCCGATTCTTTGGTGAGTTTCTTTTTGCTGTTTTTCAAGTGCGCCGCTTGAAGAAGAAGCAATTCCGCCGCTTCAATATCGGTGCTCATATCTGCAATCTTAAATGCGATGGCTTGGAATTGAGAAATTGGCTTGCCGAATTGTTCTCTTTCTTTCGAATACTGAACAGCGGCTTCGTAAGCGCCTTTTGCTATGCCAAGGGAAAGAGCTCCAATACTGATTCTTCCACCATCTAGAATTTTCATGGCTTGAACGAATCCATCTCCAACTTTTCCTAAAATCTGACTTTCGTGAATGCGACAATCTTCGAATATAAGCTCTGCGGTTTCCGACGCTCGCATTCCCAATTTGTTTTCCTTCTTTCCTCCACGGAAACCAGGGGTGTCCCTTTCAACAATGAAGGCAGTGATTCCATGGGAATCTAGAAGATCGCCAGTACGAACAAGCACAACTGCAACTTCACCGCTGATTCCATGGGTGATCCAGTTCTTAGTACCATTGATGACCCAATGATCACCGTCTTTTACTGCAGTACACTTCATGCGCATAGCATCTGAACCAGTATTCGCCTCAGTTAATCCCCAGGCGCCAACCCATTCGCCCGAAGCTAATTTCGGAAGGTATTTTTGTTTCTGTTCTTCGTTTCCGAATTCCAATATGTGATTCGTACAAAGTGAATTGTGCGCGGCAACGCTTAATCCAATCGAACCACAAACTTTGGATATTTCAACGATACATGAAATGTACTCGTAGTATCCTAATCCAGCTCCGCCGTAGGCCGAAGGGACAAGCACGCCCATAAGGCCGAGTTCACCCATCTTGTGGAATAATTCTTTGGGAAAAATTTGTTCTTCATCCCAGTGCATAACATTCGGTCTGATTTCTTTTTCAGCGAAGTCACGCACCATTTGCGAGATCATTGCTTCGCTTTCTTCTTGTTTGAAGTTCATGGTTTAGTTATTCTAGTTCTTAAAACTGTGCAAAAGTATGGATGTCTGTGTTATTCAAACCAATGATTTTTCGTCCATTTAGAAAATTTAATTCCATAAGAAACGAAAAAGCTACGAGTTGAGCTCCTGTACTTCGAATAAGCTTCGCCGCCGCATTGGCTGTTCCTCCGGTCGCAAGAACATCGTCATGAAGAATTACGCGGTCCGAAGTGGATAATGCTGATTTTTGAATTTCGATCTCGGCGTCTCCATATTCGAGAGAATAAGAGATGCCACTCACAGCGCCGGGAAGCTTGCCTTTTTTTCGAATGCAGATAAATGGAATGTTTAGTTCAAGCGCGAGGGGCATTCCCAAAAGAAATCCTCGGCTCTCCATAGCCACTAGAGCTGTTGGATTATGAGGTTTTAACTCCTTAGCCATTTCAGTTATCAATTCTTTTATCAAATTAGAATGACGAAATAGGGGCAAAATGTCTTTGAAAATGATACCTTCAATTGGGAAATTCGGGGTGTCAATTATGAGTTCACGGACTCTTTCCTGTAGTGTTTGCATAAGATTGAAAATCCTTTGCAAGGTAAGGTTTTAATCGCTCTTTTGTTTCGTCAGGAATTGCAATTATTTTGTCGAATTCATCTTGGCTTGAAATATTCCCATTGTTCTTTCGATAAAGTGCAATTGCTTTGGCTTCTTTGTAACTTAGGTAAGGGTGAAGAGCGAGTTCTTCTTCAGATTTTGAATTTATTCCGAGAGGTTTTATTCGCGATGTGTCGACCTTGAGAAATGGGTGAATTCGCTCGAAGATGTTTTCGGGGAAGTGATATATGTCTAGAAGTTGGAAGCTACTGGCGAAACCTCCCAGTTGATTTCGGTATGTGAGAATTTTTGATACGAGATAACTGGGTATTTTCAATTTCACAAATTCAACTGAATCGGCGCTGTTAATTTCAATGCTTAATATTTCGCTTTGAAACGCCGTCGATTGTTCAGCACTTATTGAAGAATCTGTTGCAGGTATGGGAGCCATGTCATATTCAATGAACACAGAACTTACAGGATAGTAAAATGCTGCAATTTCTTTGTAAGTGAGGTAGCACAGTGCCAGGGAAATCCAGATTAGAATACTTACTCTTTGATCTCTTGAAAGCAATGGTGTTTTCATTGTTTTTATTTTTCAAATTTCAAATTTGCATTTTGAAATTCCGAAGAGCACTTATGTCAATAACATATAATAATTGATTTGTCAGAGTGGAATAATTTTGAAAAACCGCGATAACTAAAGGTGGTAAGAGCCCGAGGTTTATGCTGAAAGTTCTTATAACGAATGAAAGCGAGGCCTATCGAGATAGAAGAACGTGCCCGAAGATTATTTCACTGTCTCCAAATTTAGACTTGTATAAAATTCGATAAGCATAAGTTCCGTCTTGAGCGTAATGATCTCCGTTTCGCACATTTCCAGACCAATAAAAATTGTTTTTGTTCCCTTCGAAAATAATCTTGCCCCAACGATCAAAGACAGTGATTTCAACAACTTCGAGTTCGTCAAAAACAGGGAACCAAACGTCATTTACTCCGTCATTATTCGGAGTGAAGCTATTGGGGACAAAGAGAGTATACTCACATTTTTCATATGTAATCTCGATGTTTTCAGTGCGTGTTCCGCAATAATTGGTTGAGACTAAAGTGTATGTGCCAGATACGGTTGGAGTTATTGAAGACGTCGTTTCAGAAGTGCTCCAACTAAAAGATTCAGCTAAATTTTCTCCAGCATTCAATACAATAGGGATGTCAGAGCAATTCGTTATCGAGTCTGGTAGAACATCAAGAGGTGCAAAATCCAAGTAGATGTTAATGCTATCGAGCGAAACGCAAACGCCGTCATTCACAATAACGCTATAGTTTCCAGGTGAACTTACAGGCAACAATGTTGCAAAGTTCCCCGTGCTCCAGGTGCCAGGAGCACCTGCATTAAGATTTAAAGTAGTTCCTTCACAAATAGTAGTGTCATTTCCGAGAGAAACAATCGGAGGGAATTGAAAGGTAATGTTCACCGTGTCTGAACTTATACAGCCGAGTGTGTTCAATGTCTGATAAAATGAACCTGATGAAGTTGTCGTGATTTGAGAAGAGACTCCTCCAATACTCCAAAGTCCAGTTAAGTTCGAGTTGATTGTCGCTGTTTCACCGATGCAGAGAAATTGATCTTCTCCGATGTATAAAGTCGGCGGAGAAACTTCGAATGCAATAATGCTTTCCGTTATTGCGCAGAAATCATTGAACAACTGAACCGAGTAGTTTCCTCCGGAAGAAATTGGGAAAGTTGAATTAGTCGAACCGTCTAATGTCCAAATGAACGCACTCGCGTTTGAGATTGGGTCCAGTAGAAGACTCTCACCCGAGCAGAAGTACACACTATCGGCCCAATTGGCAGTAGGGTACGATAATTCAGAGACAATAACTGCATCACTAACACTGCAGCTTCCGTTAAACGCAGTGTAAGTGTATGTTCCCGCACCTGTTACCGATGGAGCTGTGGTTGTTTGTCCACTCAAAATCGTTCCTGTGTTTGTGGTCCAAATCATACTTGTAAACGAACCAGAAACTTGGGCATTAAGTGTTAACACACTGTTTTCGCAAACAATAGAATCTAATGGAACAGTAATGTTCGGGTAGGGAAGAGTGGTTGCAAGAACAGAGTATTGGTGAGGTATGCCACAAAAGTCAGAGTAAGAAATAGTGAATGTGGTGTCCGAAATCAAAACAGCGTTTATGGTTGAGGCATTCGGATTATCTATTATCCCTGCCGGTTCCCATTGAATATTTGAAACGGCATTTGAAGGGGCGTTGAGTGTTAGAATACCACCATCACAGACGGGCTGTGGAGTTACAAGAGGGTTAACGCTTGCCGGGAGACACACAGTTTGAAGATTATTGCTGCCGCCGGTACTGCCTGTAAAACCATAGTAAACAATAGGGTTACCCAAGAAAACCGAGTTAACCAGATCAATTGTTGCACTTAATCTTAGATTGCAATCGAAGTAGCAGCTGTAGGTAAAGGAAGGCGCATCCCAAACCATTCGAACTTGGTGACTTGCATTATCTTCAATGTTTGCATTGTTGGCGTTCGCTTGCACCGGACCAGCGAGGTTGTTTGGCGAATTGTGATTCACACTTCCATTTCTTAAAAATGCAATGTGATCATACCAAGGGTCATTATTTGGGTTTCCATTGCTGAACGTATCAAATTCAACGGCGAATCCTATCGGTAATCCTTCAAAACCTAGCCCCCCTCCTCCAATGCCAAGTACATTTGTTCCGGCAGGTTGAAGTATAAAGCAATTGCCATCTGCACCGGAATCATTAAATCCGAAACTCATTGTGAAATTCAAATCGAAGCTTTGATTCAAATCTATGGTTGAAGTGGACCATACAGAACCATTTTGAGTATTAATTGGCGGAGTGAGGGTGAAACAATTGGGACCTGTTGCAAAGGCACTTCCATTCGTCACGAACTGCCCGAAGGTAGTTATGGTGAAAAGTACAAAAACGAGCAAAGCAAGCATTATACGCATTCCACGAAAGTACGAATCAATTTTTAAATCTCCTGTTAATTATGTTTCACTGAGCTCGCCAGCGATATTTTCTAGAAGCGCATCTCGAAAACTCTTCCCCTGAAACCCTTGAGCCAACAGGTACATACTCTTCGTGATTGCTGCTTCAAACGTTAAATCATAACCGAAAATAGCGCCTGCCTCAGCAAAGGCTTTTCCTGTTTTGTACAACCGCTCATCCACTCTTCCGCGTTTACATTGAGAAATATTAATTATTGAAACACCGCGATCAACAGCTTTTTTGAATACATCCAAAAATTCTTCGTTGCGAGGTACGTTACCTGCTCCGAAGGATTCGATGATACACACCTTCATGTTTGGTCGGGCCAATGCGTATTCAATTGATGATGGAAGAATTCCGGGATACAACTTCAATACGCCAACGCCTTCGGTCATTTCTTTGATAAACTTCAATGGCTTATTCGATCTAAATAGGAGTTGCTCGTTGAAAATAATATGCGTTCCGATTGTTGCGAGATTTCCATAATTCGGCGAGTCGAACGCATCAAAAATTTCTGTATTGGCCTTCCAACTGCGGTTTCCGCGCATAAGACGCTCTCCAAAACAAATTGCAACTTCTTGAACCAACGGTTTGTTATTCTTTCTTTTTGAAGCTATTTCAATTGCCGTAATAAAATTTTCTCGTCCATCAGTGCGCAGTCTTCCCAAGGGAAGTTGCGATCCGGTTAGAATAATTGGTTTATTCAACCCCTGAATCATGAAACTCAAGGCAGAGGCTGTATATGCCATTGTATCTGTGCCATGTAGAATTACAAACCCATCAAACTTTAAGTGCTGAGCCTCAATTATTTCAACCAATTCCGTCCACACAGTTGGAGTAAGTTCAGCGCTGTCTATCGGCGTTTTCAAAGAAATGCCTTCATAGTTCACATTGAGCCCTTGTATTTCTGGCAGGTATTTGTTGAGGTCTTTTAGGTCAAGAGGAATGAGCGTCCCAGTAGCCGGATCTTCCCACATCCCTATGGTTCCTCCAGCGTAAAGAATAAGAATGTTTGCATTCATGGGACCAAGTTAGAGAGAAAAATTATACGACTAATTGATAATTTTCTATTCGAACTGATTAGATTTGCCCCCATTCAAAATAAAAATATGGCAACAGAGTTGGAAAAAATTATTTCAGTTTCGGGTAAATCCGGATTATTTAAAGTAGTATCAGCAGGAAAGGTTGCTGTAGTTGCTGAATCTTTGGTAGATGGAAAACGTCAGCCAATATTAAGTTCACAACGCGTAAGCACCTTGGCAGATATAAGCATGTTCACTTACGAAGAGGATGTACCTTTGAAGAAGGTTCTATCACTTATGAAAAATATTTACGGAGATGCTGAAGGTCCATCGAGCAATTTGACAGGAGCTGCATTGCGAGAAGAATTCAAAAAAATTCTTCCTGACTTTGATGAAGATCGCGTTTACGATAGTGATATTAAGAAATTATTTAGCTGGTACGGACTTCTAAAAAGTAGCGATATGCTTGATTTCGAGACATCTGAAGAAAGCTCAGCTGAAGAATCGGAAGAAAACGCATAATTTTTTTGGGAGATTCAAATACGCTTTCTATATTTGCACTCCTGAAAACGGAAGGGAGTTTAGCTCAGCTGGTTCAGAGCATCTGCCTTACAAGCAGAGGGTCACTGGTTCGAA
>CAZEFR010000065.1:0-8861 GCA_964511555.1 uncultured Chryseobacterium sp. | reverse complement strand
TTTTGGTTATCAGTACAATGATTTATTTATGTAATGAAGTAACTCCTAATCATCAGATTAAAAACAATATTTTAGACTTGTTTTCCAATTATCCCAATATTCCTATTTACAAATTAGGGTTTTTAAATAATTGGCAAGATCAAGGGCTGTGGAAATCCTTCGGATTTATTCCTACTATGTAATTGGAAAATCGAAGATTTTGTTCCTATTTCATAATTCCTATTTCGTAATAAAAATCGTCGAAGACATTCGCGGAGCATTCGCCAAAGGCATTCGTTGAAAACATTCTTTTTCAACGCTAATAATAAAGATCAAGAATATGCGAAACTTCCTTCCGCAAAAAAGGAAGCTCCTTCCATATAAAATTCCAGATTTTCTCGTTGGCTAAATCGTCGTACGAATGAACGACATCGTTGCGAAGTTCTACGACGCGTCGAGAATTTTTAATGCGCATAACACGCGTGTGATCGACTTTCACAATGTCGTGCATGGCCTCGCCAATAATAATGAGGTCGCGCTCTATGGCGCGACGCATCATTTTATTCGATAAGTATTGCTTGAAGTCTTCAATGGTAAGTCCGGCCGAGAACTCATTTATTTCATCAATCGACCGAACAATGTCCGAGAGAAGATCACGAACATAACTATCCATTCTCGAAGCCGAGTTTCTTTGCAAGCTCATCGCTAATAGCCGGGAATTTTCTTCGTTCAACCAAGAAAGAAGTCAATTCAGCGAAATCTTGAAACACATAATGCTTCATATCCGCTTCTCTTAAATATCCTTTTCCTGTGCTTCCGCCTGTTCCTGCTCTTCCGCCAATCATGCGGTGAACCATGTTCATGTGGCGCCATCTCCAAGTAGCCAACAACTCGTCAATGTCAAGGAGTGAGTTGATGATTCTATACGGATTCTGAAGTATCGGATAGTCGCGGTACAACATTATGAAGAGCCCAGCTCTTCTGGCTTTGGCGCTTAACTTTCTGTTTTCAACGGGTTCATTCGACATGAACAATTCATCGAACGCTTTCAAGTTTTGCATTTCCATTTCACTCAATGAAGAGGAATAAGCGCTTCTGTATTGCGTGCAAAAGTCTTCACTTCCCCAATATTTCTCTTCGAAAAATGGCATGCGCTCTAACCAGTTGTTCACCAATTCCAACAACGTTGTTTCTTTCGCTAAGGTGTAAATCTGCTTCGCGTCTTCGCTGCGTAACTGACTGGTGAAATATTCTTGTCCATGACGTTCTTCCACTTTCAATCCTAACAAAGTTTCTAATACTTTGAACTGCATGCTTTGGAATCCGCTTGCTGGACGAAGCATGTCGCGGAAATCTAGGAAGTCTTGCGCCGACATGGTTTCCAAGATGTTAATCTTGTCGACCAAAATGCGAAGGATCTCTGTTACTCGGTGCATGCGGTTTACAGCGATTTGCAACTCTGGACTGTTGTCGTTAATGTTCTCTTTCGCCAAAATGTCGTACACCGATTTCATTTCGAATAAAATCTGCTTGAACCACAATTCGTACGATTGATGAATAACAATAAACAACATCTCATCGTGAGCGTGTTTACCTTGTTTGTCGCTTTCGAGTTCTTGTGCGTTAAGAACGTCTCCCAGTTTTAGATAGTCGCTGTAATACATGCCTGCAAGTTACAAAGGCAAGTGTAGATTACCCTAATTCGATTTAATAAATCGAAAAAGACTTTTGTCACTGAGCAAAGTGTAAACGCCTGAAGGTAAGTTTCGACAATCGATTGTTTGCGTATTGCTGAAAAACAACACTGTTTGTCCGCTTGAAGAAATGATTCTTCCAGAAATCTTTTCGGTGCTGTGAAGTTCGTCAATAACCGGATTCGGATAAAGCGAAATTCCAGAAACAAGTTCATTCACACTTACCGGAAGATTGCTTGCATTCGGAGTAGAAACGGGCCAGTCGATCCAATTCGGATTGGCATCGGTTACTCTTCCGTAGGATTGGTTTATAGGGACATTGAAGTAAGTGATTGAGTCTATTAGAAGACGAGCATTATTTTGAACTTCAGAGATATAGATAGTTTCGGAAATTCCATCCAGTTTGAAATCTAAGTGATTTACACCTTGTTCAGGCTCATTGTCTGCGTATAGCAATTGAAATTCTCCAGGGTCGAGAGTTACATTTGGCAAAGGCCATTTGTTCCAATCGCTGGGGTCATCTGAGATAAACTTGTTTCCTAAATAGACTGCTGACGGCCCCGGATTATAAAGCTCGATCCAATCTTCATTCGTGCCAAAAAAATCAATGCAGTTGTCTGTTCCTCGAGGAGCAAGCTCGTTTATGACCAATGTGGAGGTTGATTCTTTTCCATACAAATACACAAAATTGCAATCATGATCATCAATATCGTTCACCCAGATTAACGGAATAGCTCCTACTAAAATGTTTATGCTGTCGGTTGGAAGAGAACCAGCGAACACATAGAGCTGATCGGTAATTCCATACGATCCGAGAGATGTAGGCAATTCAACATTCCAAGTTGTTGTTCCAATTTCTTTCCAAACCACGGCAAGTTCATTTGCATTCAAATTGCTTTGAAAGGATACGAAAAGACTGTCGTTCTGGAATTTTGGAAACACGTTGAAGATGCTAGTATAGGGCTGAAGGTTTTCGAGTTGCTGCATCGCCTGCGTGGCACGCGTTTGAACGAAAGGCACAATGCCATAAGCCACTTGTCCGCCCCAGGCAGAAGTGATGCTGCTCAAAAAATCACCTGTCGTAAATCCGAAGTCGAGCGGTCGAAACGGATCTTCAAGAGCTGCTGAAGAAATTAAATTTTGAATTTGTTGCGCTCTCCATTCAAAAGTGGTAGCGTTAAAAGAAGTTGCTACAAATTCATAAACGTAATTGCTGAACTCATTTCGATAGGAAGGAACTTGAAGCAGACGTGTGAAGAGCGGTCTGTTGCTCGAAGTCGTCCAGTTGTATAAATTTCGTTGTCCCCAATCAACTCCAACCCAATCGATGCCCAGCGTATTGTCTAAGTCATAAGGAATGTATTCGAGCTTTCCGGTTTTCTCGTTGTGATAGAGGTAGAAATTATTCTTGTTGAAAATGTAGTTGTCCCAATTTCCCAAAAGAATATCCGCCGCCATAATTTTCAAATAGTCGTGCACATTGAAAACTTTTTCGAGTTGGCATGGAAGTGATGAAAGAGGCGTGTTGTTCAGAACGTTTATGAAGTTAGCTAACTTGCTGTAGTTATTGAGGAATTCATTTTCTACGAGGTCATAAGCGTCGTCGGTGTACAACGTTGGATTGGTGCCTTGAAAAGTCAGGTCAGATCCCCATAAACACTTCCATAAATTACCAGTTCCGTCGTCGAATCGCTTATCTGCGAAGTGACTGTCTATTTGCTCAGCGTTCAAATAGACGCCCATGTAGGTTCCGTTCACATAAACGCGTATGTATGAAGTTCGACAAGCGGGCAGTCCTGCGTTTCGAAAAAAGTCCCAACACAATTTCGCGCGCAGCAAAGAAGGGTCATTTTGATTGGCAATTAAATTAAGTTCTTCCAAGCCATAGAATTTTTGATCTACGAATTTGTCGACAATAATTTTGAATGACTTTTTTTGCGCATTTAAAGAGGTATTACCGCGGAAGCGTATTCCAACTCCAGAATAGGCAGAAAAACCCGAGGAGAATGTATATACCATTGAGGCAGGAAACTCATGCGAATTCCCCAAGTTGTTGTACATGGCCAACAACGAATCAGGATCTATTGTAATGGAAATACTCGCAACCTCATCTTGAAGGAAGGCCTCGTTGAATGCAGGTTGCTGAGCAAAAGAGATTTGAGAAAGAAAAAATACTCCCAATGAAATCAGAATCGCTCTCATTTCTTGGAGAATAATTGTGCCGGCTTGTGCAGCACGCCTTGTTGTTTTTCTTCCAAAGCGGTTACTGTTTCAGTGCGGAGAATATTCTTTCTGAAGTTGCGCTTGTCTAATTTTTTGTCGAGAATAATCTCATACAATTTCTGCAACTGCGATAACGTGAATTTTTCGGGAAGAAGCTCGAAGCCAATGTGGTCGGCCATGAGTTCATGACGCAGCATAAGCAAGGCTTTGTGTACAATTTCGTTGTGATCAAAAGCCAATGAAGGGATGTTGTAAACGTCTACCCAATAGGTGTTTCCCGCAAACGACGCTGCCTTCGGTTTGAACTCAGACAACTTCACCAAAGAATAATAACCAATGGTTAGTACGCGTCTTTCCGGATTCACACGAAAGGTGCGAAGCCATTGCTGATCTTTCAATCCGCGAACACGATTCGGATCTCCGAAGGCATGGAATTGCTTCAAGTAAATTCCTTTCAATGAAGTTAATTCCTGAAGAATGCGCTTAGCTGCTTCGTCGAGACTTTCATTGTCGAGCACCAAATCTCCAGGCACCGCTTTCTGCGTTTTTAAGTGAACCGTATTGGGCTGCTTTTGCTCAATGAGTAATACTTTCAGGGTATCGTTATCAAATCCGAAAACCACACAGTCAACGGAAACATCCATTCCCAAGGTGTTCGTAGGGGCTTGTTCGCTTTTCTTCTTACTCATTTTACTTCGTGTGCTGAATACACTTTCAAATGTAAAGCAAAAATTTCATTTACATTCGTGGCTATGATTAACGCCGCACTTCGTCCGCTTTCTATTGGAAAGAATGAAATAAAAAATAGATTCATTATGGGGTCTATGCACACCGGATTGGAAGAACTTCCAAACGGATTCGAGGCCATGGCCGAGTATTTCGCAACACGTGCAAGAGGCGAGGTGGGACTTATGATTACCGGAGGTGTTTCTCCGAATGAAGAAGGACGCTTGTGGCCTGGAGCGATTTGCTTCAGCCAAGAAAATGAAATTTCGAAACACAAAATCATTACCGAAGCCGTTCACGAAGCAGGAGGGAAGATTGCCTTGCAGATTTTGCATGCAGGCCGATACGGAGTGCACGACAAATGCGTGAGCGCTTCAGCATTGCAAGCACCCATTAACATTTACACGCCTCGCGCATTAAGCGTGGAAGAGATTCAGCAAACCGTTCGCGATTTTATTCGCTGCGCAGAGTTGGCTGAACTTGCAGGATACGACGGCGTGGAAATCATGGGTAGCGAAGGATATTTTTTGCACCAGTTTATTGCGCCACGAACCAACAAACGCGAAGACGAATACGGAGGTTCTTTTGAAAATAGAATGCGTTTGCCTCTTCAAATTGTTCGAGGCATTCGCGAAGCAGTGAACGGAAAATTCATGCTCATCTATCGTATTTCAGTTGCCGATTTGGTGGAAGAGGGAAGCAGCAAAGACGAGATTATTGCCTTTGCAAAGGCCTTGGAAAAAGAAGGCATTCATTTGTTGAATACAGGCATTGGTTGGCATGAAGCGCGCATTCCTACCATTAGCATGCGCGTTCCAAGAGGTTCTTTTGTTTGGGCTGCGGAATTGTTGAAGCAACACGTTTCCATTCCGGTTTCCGCAACGAACAGAATCAATACGCCCGAGTTGGCCGAAGAAATTATTTCATCTGGAAAGGCCGATGCCGTAAGCCTTGCGCGTCCGTTTTTAGCCGATCCGAATTTTGTGTTGAAGGCGAAACAGAATCAGTCGAACCTCATTAACACCTGCGTGGGCTGCAATCAAGCGTGTCTCGATCAGATCTTCTCGGGTGAAGTAGCTTCGTGTTTGGTGAATCCTTTTGCCGCACGAGAACTGACAATGCAACTTCTTCCTTCAACATACAAAAAGAAAATAGCAGTTGTTGGAGCAGGAGTATCTGGACTAACAGCAGCGTTGGTTTTGGCGCAGCGCGGCAATGAAGTGGAAATCTTTGAACAACAAGATTCCATTGGCGGACAGTTGCGCTTGGCGGCGCAGGTTCCGGGTAAGGAAGAATTCGCAGAGACTTTGCGTTATTATACCGAGCAGTTGAAAATGCACGAGGTGAAGATTCATTTGAACACTTCCTTCCAACTGAAAAATTTCAAAGAGAATTATTTCGAAGAGGTGGTTTGGTCTACTGGCGTGGTTCCTAGCGCATATGCTTGGGAAGAAAACGACGGCTCAATTCCCGTGTTGAATTATGTTGAAGCCATTCAGCAATACAAATCTTTAGGAGAAGAAATTGTTATTCTGGGTGCAGGCGGCATTGCCATGGACGTGGCATCTTTGCTCACGCAAGTAAGTGAAACGAAAGAAGCGTACAATGCTTTTTGGGGAATTGATCAGCAGCTTGAACATCGCGGTGCGCTTCAATCCAAACAAGAACGCACTCCTCTTCGCAAGGTGGCTATTCTTCAGCGAAGCAATAAGAAGTTGGGGAATAAATTGGGCAAAACCACCGTGTGGTCGCATCGCACTGAATTGCAGCAGTTGGGAGTGGGTGTGTTCAACGGCACCACAGGAATTCGCATCGTTGGCGGAGAATTGTTGTTCAACTCAAACGGAATAGATTATGTGTTGAAGCCAAACGCAATCGTTTTGTGCCTGGGGCAACAATCGACTCCCACGCACATTTTATCGTTGGTGGAAGAGGGCGTTCCTGTTCACGTTCTCGGCGGTGCGAACGATACAGCATTGCTCGACGCGAAGAAAGTAATTCGCGAAGCAACCGTGTGGGCCTTGAAATTTTAGTTGTGAAAAAATAGAGTTGGTGTATTAAGTACACTTTCTTTTCTTTGTGTCTTCAATTCGAATAAAAAGAAATCATGATAAAATATTTATCTACGCATCCGTGGTCTATTGTTGAGGAAGATTTTCATGCCGATCTGCAGCGCAGTTCTGAAAGTATTTTCAGTATTGGCAATGGGAAATTCGGACAGCGAGCCAATCACGAAGAAGCGTTTTCGGGGAAGACTTTGCAGGGAAGTTATGTGGCAGGCGTGTACTATCCAGATAAAACCCGCGTGGGATGGTGGAAGAACGGTTATCCCGAGTACTTCGCGAAGGTGTTGAACTCGGCGTTTTGGATTGGAATAGATGTGACTATAAACGGAGAAGTGTTCGATTTGAATACGTGGACGGTTTCGAATTTTAGAAGAGAATTGAACATGCGCGAAGGCCTGTTGCAACGCTCATGCATAGCTACTTCGCCGAAGGGAACGAAGGTGTCGTTAATCGCAGAACGCTTTTGCAGTTTGGCCAACGACGATGTGGCTGCTATTCGCTACAGCATAACTGCGTTGAATGGAAAAGCGGATATTAAATACGCAGCCTTCATTGAAACGGAGGTTCGTAATCACGATAGCAACTACGATGAATTATTCTGGAAGCCGGTTTCAACAGCAGTTTCAGCAAGTGGAGGAGTGGCAGTTTCTGAAACCTTGAAGACAGGATTTCAAGTGGCATGGGCGCAAGAAGTGCGTTACAACGCAGAAGCAAAAATTGAATCTTCAACCACTTCAACCCGAATAGAGAATACTGCTGTATTTCATGTTGAAGAAAATGCGCCATTGATCATTGAAAAGTATGTGGGCATTGTAAGTTCTTTGAATGAAAAGAATGAAAACTTGGCTTCGGCTGCTGCGCAAACCGCGCAGTCTGCGGCAAGTGAAGGATACGAAGCGCTTCGTGCGGCACACGTTGCTGCATGGGCGAAAGTGTGGGAGTTGGGAGATATTGTGATTGAAGGAGACGATGAGGCGCAGCAAGGTATTCGCTTCAATATTTTCCATTTGAATCAAACGTATACTGGACAAGATGCGCGATTGAACATTGGTCCGAAAGGATTCACGGGAGAGAAATATGGTGGAAGTACCTATTGGGACACAGAGGCGTATTGCTTGCCGTTTTATCAGAGCACGCGCGATTCTCACGTGGCGAAGCAGTTGTTGGTTTACAGATACAATCAGTTAGACAAAGCCATTGAGAATGCTGCGAAGTTGGGATTCAAGAACGGCGCTGCGTTGTATCCGATGGTGACCATGAATGGAGAAGAGTGTCATAACGAGTGGGAGATTACGTTTGAGGAAATTCATCGCAACGGAGCAATAGCGTATGCCATTTACAACTACGTGAAGTACACGGGCGACGAGGCGCATTTGGGTGAATATGGAATAGATGTGTTGGTGGGCATTGCGCGTTTCTGGGCGCAGCGTGTGAATTGGTCGGAAGCGAAACAAGCGTATGTCATGCTTGGCGTTACTGGTCCGAATGAATACGAGAACAACATTAACAACAACTGGTACACGAATTATTTCGCGGCGTGGTGCATGAAGTATGCGAAGGAAGTGGGAGAGAAGGTGTCTCGTGAAAACGCAGAATTGTTCGCATCGAAATGTGCGAAGATGAATTTGAACTTTGCTGAAGAAGCTGCAGATTGGCAGAAGAAAGCAGAGCAGATGTATTTCGGAAAGTTGGAAGGAACGGAAGTTTATCTTCAGCAAGACGGCTTTATGGACAAGGAGCAGTTAAGCATTAACGATCTTGATCCGTCTGAGCGTCCGATTAATCAGCATTGGAGTTGGGATCGTATTTTAAGAAGCATCTTCATTAAGCAAGCCGATGTTCTTCAAGGATTTTTCTTTTTCGAAGACGATTTTTCCGATTCGCAATTGAAAGCGAACTTCGATTTCTACGAACCGAAAACTGTTCACGAAAGCAGTCTTTCTCCGTGTGTCCATTCGATACTTGCAGCTAAACTTGGCTACAGTGAAAAAGCATACGAGATGTATTTACGCACCTCGCGTCTCGACATTGACGATTACAATCACGAAGCGCACGAAGGACTTCACATTACTTCCATGGCTGGTACATGGATGGCGATTACCATGGGATTTGGTGGAATGCGTGTGAAGAACGGAGAGTTGGTGTTTAACGCAACCTTGCCTTCGCAATGGAA
>CAZEFR010000064.1:0-9375 GCA_964511555.1 uncultured Chryseobacterium sp. | reverse complement strand
ATTATTGGCCAACAACTGATCTACTTTGCGCTTCAACAATTCTGACGTTTCGTTGTGGTATTGTCTGCGCTCGCTATGTCCAACCAAACTTCCCTTCACCCCTAACGAAGCCAACATGGTTACTGAAATTTCTCCGGTGAATGCTCCCTTCTCATGTGCGCTGCAGTCTTGCGCGAACACCGACAACTGTGGATGTGTTGGACACAATCCTGCGAGGTAACATGCGGGTACACACACCGCCATTGATTTATTGTTGGAAGGAAATTCGTTCACACTGTTGAATAACGATTTCGCCTCTTCCCAAGAGGTGTTCATTTTCCAGTTACCGGCGATAAGTTTTGAGCGCATGTTCTAAAGTTTTGGCAAATGTAAGAGAAGTTCAAACAAGGTAAGAGAAGGTAAGAGAAGGTAAGAAAAAAAAAAGGAGCAAACCGAAGTCTGCTCCTCATTACTAACATAAACTTAAACTACTATTTCTTAATTACGCGAATGGTAACGTTTGAATTTTCGTTGCTTAGGTTAACGAAGTAAACTCCGCTTTCTAAGTTTGAAGTATCGATGGTGTGGAACATGTTTCCTGCGTTCACAGCGAATGCTTCAGCAGAAACAACTTGTCCAGCTAGGTTGAAGATCGTAGCGTTCATCATTCCTGAATCGAAAGAACTGAATTGAATGTTCAATACGTTTTCTGTTGGATTAGGGAAAACCATTAGGTCTTCGAAAGCAACGTTTTCAGACACAGCAACACTTGTTAAGTTAATGCTGAAAGTGTTCGAGCAGCTTCCGTTCGTTGCTGTAAGAACAACTGTGAAATCTCCACCTGTAGCATATGTGTGCGAAGGGTTAGCACTTGTTGAAGTGTTTCCGTCACCGAAGTTCCAAGTGTATGAAGTTGCGTTAGTCGAGTTATTCAAGAACTGTACTGTGAAGCTTCCGTTTGTTTGAGTGAAAGAAGCGTCTGCTGTTGGTGTAGCGTTTACAGAGATGAAGATTGGAGCTGAAGTACCTACTCCATTGCAAGCGTCAGCGTTTGTAACGTTTACTGTGTAAATACCTTCAAGTGTTGCATCTATTGTTTGCGTGGTATTTGGAAGACTCGCTCCGTTGAATGTCCAAGCATATGAATCAGCAGTTGAAGCTGAAAGAGAAACTGAAGAGCCGTCGCAAATTGAGGTGCTTCCATTCGTAGAAATCGTTGGGATTGGAGAATCACTAACGTTTACGCTAATGGTGTTTGAAGAGGCTGAACAACCGTTAGCATCTGTGTATTCCAAAGAGAAGTCACCAGTTTCTGAAACTGTGATTGAATTTGAAGTGGCATTTGTGTTCCATACGTTTCCTCCAATTTGAGAAGAAGCGATTTCAACGCTTCCACCTGTGCAGAAAGAAGTGCTTCCGTTAGCAGAGATAGAAACAGTTGGATTCTGGTTTACAGTAACCGTAACAACGTTAGAAGTAGCAGTACAACCTTTGTCGTTGCGCGCAGTTACACTGTAGTTACCCGCAGTCATGAAATCTTGTGTTGAACCTGCAGCACCGTTGTTGCTCCAAACGAATTCAGAAGTTGCATCTGAAGAGGTCGCATTCAAAGTAACCATTGAACCTTCGCAGATTGAAGTCGAACCAGTAGCTGAAACAGTCGCAGTGATTGCGTTGTTCATAGCTGAAGAGTAGTCCGCATTTTGTGGATCCCACTCTGCCCAACAAGAAGTCCAGTCCTCTGAACCCATTGCACCACGGAAAGATACCGGAGTGAAGAATGGGTCTTGCAAATATGAATCAGAGAAATCTGCACCTGAGGCCAATTGAGAGGTGTTCTGTAAAGTGAAATCAGGGTTTGTAAGACTTATGTTGTTCCAACCTAATTCAGTTCCATTATTCACCAAAGAGTTTGAGTTCGCATTGAAGAAATTGGTAATGTTAAATGCTCCGCTGATGTTGTTAGGATTAGCTGAAGTCGTAGTAGCTAACGAATCGTTCATTTGTGCTAATACGTTGTTCTTGAAACGCAGGGTATTTGCGGTAGCATTTGCTATCGTCGATGAACTTTCAATAAGAAGACCTACTGGGTAACCTGCAAAAACACTGTTGAAAGTACTGGTTTCAGTTCTTCTTCTTAAGTGCAAAGCACGCTTATAATTTGAATTCATTGCTCCCGGGAACAAAAGAGGTCCTGCTATTGTAACGTTAGAGAAGTGAGGTTGAGTATTCGGAGTTGCTGTGCTTCCTGTAGCATCGTTATCTGACTCGAAACCGTTGGAACCCGATTGGTCAGCAATTTGTGGATCGCGAATAACAAGAGCGAATTGTACATTTCCTCTGTAACCAAAGTCAGTGTCCAAATCATCGTCCCAGTTGCGATAAGAAATAATGTTCTTCACGTTAACGTTACCACCGAACCATTCGAAAGCATCGTCACCGCAATAAGAAACTTGAACGTGGTCTATCTGTGTTCCGTTTCCAACAGCGCACATGGTAATACCATTAATTTCAGAATTTGGTTGGAAAGGAATTCCACCAAACTCAATGCGAACATAGCTGATAATTCCAGAGTTGTCATTCGGATTAGGGTTTGCACCACCGCCGTAGATTGAACCTACACCACCTTCAACAACCGCTTCACCAGCTGCTGTTCCTGTACCTGCGTTTGCTGGTGAATTCACTGCAGCTCTTCCGCAAATAATTAAACCACCCCAGTCGCCGTAACTTCTTTGTCCAGCAGCTTTTTGTGAGGTCATAACAATTGGCTGCTCAGGCGTTCCTTGCGCATGAATGTATGCACCACGCTCAATGATTAGAGAGCCTTTTGTTACAAGGTCACCTTTGATAATTGTACCTGGTTGAATAACCAAGGTATCATTCGCTGTAACTTTTACGAATCCTGAAAGAATGTAAATGTTATCGTTTGTCCATGTGGTAGTTCCATTGATGTCAATGTTGCCACTTACCACAATCTGAGCTTGGCTACCCAAGGCAGCCATCGCCAATGCGAGAGAAAATAAAAGTTTTTTCATGATTTGAATTTGTTTCTTCAAAATTCATATCACAAGTTTATTCCAAGATGACGGATAGCTTAACTAATCATTACTCTATTCTAACGGCAATGTTATGTTTATTAAGCCAGTGTTAAAACTCTCATTTAGTATTTCGAGCTTTCACATCCTCTCTGAACTTATAACTCAGCGTAACACTCCAATAGTTACCTCTGTTAAAGTACTGAAGACGCTGATCGTTCGCACGACTTAGGATACCGTCATTGTTTGCATCTTGAAGAAATACGAAATCTTGTTTAAACAAATCTTGTACTCCCGCGCGAACAGAAAAACCATTCTTAAACGATTTAGTGATCGAAATATCTAACATGTCTCTCGACATTTCATAGACTTCAGGGATATCGGGAATACCAACAATTGTAACACGCGGACCAATGCGGTTGTACAACACTGTAATTTGCCATCCCAAAGAATCGTTGTCGTAATACAAACCTCCGTTGATGATATACGGAGATTGTCCAACCATTGGACGATTTGGATTCAAGCCTGACGCCAAACCGTCTGGGCTAACTTGAATATCTGATTTAATGAATGATGCATTCGCAACCAAAGTAAGATTCTGTAAAATTCTGTTCGCAGTCATTTCTCTCAACGACTTTCGAACATCGAATTCCACACCGTAGCTTGTTGCTCCAAGAGCATTACCCGGAGCAAAGCTTCGTGTTCCACCTGATCCAACACCAGGAACGAAGTACGGTTCGATTGGATTATTAAACTCCTTATAGAATACAGCGGCACTCAAATACTCTGTATTCGAAGGGTAATGTTCAACGCGGAAGTCTGCGTTTGAGTTGGTTGCGAATGTCAGATTCGGATTACCTGAGTTAATGAAGTTGTTTTCGAAGTCATAAAAACTGAATGGAGCTAACTCGCGGAACTCCGGCCTATTCACTGTTTTGCCATACGCCGCTCTTAAAGTTGTTTTCTTTGAAAGCGTGTACGATATGTTTACTGAAGGAAGAAAAACAAGTGAATCCAATGTTGCTGTCAACGGATTTCCGGTGATGTCTGCACTTGTTAACACTTGTGCATTTTGCTCCAATCTAACTCCACCAGATATCGTTAGTTTCTCAAAGGGCAGCGTGAGCATTGCATACCCCGCGTATAAATTCGAAGATGCATGGTATTTATCAGCGCCACGTGTGTCTTCACCTATAGAAAACCCTGTGGAGTCTACCATATTCTCAGGAGCAAGTATATTCGCTAAACTCGTAGTGTCCTTGTTCCAGTCGAACGTGAAGGCATTAATGACATATCCCAAATTTCTAGAGCTGAAATCACGGTCTTTATCTTCTACATACACGCCCGTTTTTAATGTAATAAATCTTGGTTTTTCTTTATCTGTATTCAACTGCGCTATTTTATGCTCATAATTGGCCGCATAGGTGCGAACATCTTCATTCAAATTCATAAAGAGTCTGCCCGAATAAAAGGGCTGGGCCACTGTTGTAAAATAAGCATGAAAATTTTCATCAGATCCATCTAACGGCTTTGTGTAACGAATACGTTTCCAATCGGGATCATTCTTTCTTGTATTCGCATATGCAAGCGTCCAATTAAAGCTGCCCTTTCCTTTGAACAACTCATGAGTTCCTGTAAGTTGCGTATTGTACATGCGGCGCTCCGTATAGCGGAAGGAATACTCTTGTCTGAAATTCCCTTCTTCTAACGCACGACCAGTTCTAAACGTATTCGATTGTTGTCCATTTTGATTCAAAAAGTTTTTGAACTCGATAAAACTCTTATCCGTTTTCATTCCCCAATTATGCAAAATACCAACATTCGCATTTTTCTGATAAATCATGTCATCGAAGGCAAATACGGTATCACTTGCTTGAGTTACTTCATCAAATACGTTATAGTCCAAACGTCTTGAATTTTGGCGAAGTGCTGTTCTTGAGTAACTAATCGAGGTGAAATTTCCGAACTGAATTTTGTCAGTTTGGAATCGCTTTCCAAATGAAACATTCGCCCGTCTGTCGGGAAGCGCAGTTCCTGTTTCATACCCCCAGTTGTTGGGCAGAGCTAGGCTCAAAGCTCTTCGCGCTTCGTTCGAAATATCATTGTCAATATTTTCTGGAAAGAAAGAGGGTAAATCACGCGTTCCATTATCGAATCCCAAAGCCTCTGACCTTGCATTCACATTACTCAAAAATTCTTGTCCGGTTGTGTTTGATCTGTAATTTGTAGCCAAGCTTACATCTAAGGACGTTTGATAATCTGGGAAGTTCTTGGTGAAAACATTTATGGCGCCTCCGGCGAATTCTCCAGGAAGATCTGGAGAAGGTGATTTGAAAATTAAGAAGCGATCTATCGCTTGACTGGGTATTAAATCGAAAGAAAATGAACGAACGTCTGGCTCCAATGAGGGAACCAAAATTCCATTCATCATGACTGCATTATACCTCTCAGTAAGTCCGCGAACCATAACGAAACGATTGTCGATAATAGTAACTCCGGGAATTCTTCGAGCCACCTCTGAAGCGTTTCTGTCCTGTCCCTTTTGAATTTGAACCGCACCTACACCACTTACAACACCTTTTGCTTCGCGCATTTCCATAATTACAGAAGCTTCCGAACTGGTCTTGCGAAAATCTTTGATCTCCACTCCTCCGCCTACCATAAAAGACTCCGATTGTAAAACAATATCCACTTTAATCTCTTTTCCTGAAGCTACCTCTATACCTGAAATCTTCTGGGTGGCGTAAGAAATGGCTTTAACTTGAATGGAATAGTTTCCACCCTTTGAAACGTCAATGCTGTATTCACCAAAAGCGTTTGAAGCTGCGCCAGAAGTGGTTCCTTCGATAAAAATTATTGCCCCTACTATAGGCTCTGCAGCAGAATTAACAACTGAACCTTTAATAATCGTCTGGCTGTTCACAAGAACTGAACTACCAATCAACAAAAACAAAACTAAAAATTTTCTCATTTTACACATTTTTCTGAATGCGAAAGAAAAGCAGGAAGATTGACTCTAATTTAAAAGAGAATTATCTTAGAGTTAACATTAGCCTCTCAATGTTAAGCCAATGTTTCGAAAGCTTGGAAAAACTCTAAGGAAATCTGCTGATAAAAAATTATTGCCTCTTTCGAAATCCAGTATTTCGATCTCATTCCGAAAATCCTTCCATCAATGAGACTGCTTTTTTTCATTTCTCTCAGATGCTGTATGACAGTAGATGGCGACATCCCTGGCACTTCTACTACCCTTCCTTCTACACAACCCTTACTTTTCATTATTTCAAAAAGAATTGTTACCCTCGCAGGATGAGCCAAGGCCCTTGAAAAATGAGAAAAATCATTCTCAATTCCTGTTGAAACATAAGGTGTTTTTATATCCTCTTGCATGGAACAAAGAAATTGAAGGTGTTCACTTTTCAGATTTCTTCAACGTTAAATAAAGGTGAATCTATCTTTAACAGCGTAACATTTCAGTAACACAAACTATCCATTCACAAAAGCAACGTTTTCGACGCGCTCTTCGTAAATTCGCCACACTATTTTAGAACTATGCAAGAAGCCATTCCATATACCCCCAAGAATAAGATACGAATTGTAACAGCGGCCTCTCTTTTCGACGGACATGATGCTGCTATTAACATCATGCGAAGAATTATTCAATCCACGGGATGTGAGGTCATTCACTTGGGGCATGACAGAAGCGTTGAAGAGGTTGTAAACACTGCCATTCAGGAAGACGCACAAGCCATTGCCATGACGAGCTATCAAGGCGGTCACACAGAATACTTCAAATACATGTTTGATTTATTGAAGGAAAAAGGCTGCGGACACATTAAGATTTTCGGGGGTGGAGGCGGAACTATTCTTCCTGAAGAAATTGCAGAACTTCAAGATTACGGCATTACACGAATTTATCATCCAGATGATGGACGGGCCATGGGTCTTCAAGGCATGATCAACGATTTGGTTGAGCGCTGTGATTTTCCAACTGGAAAAACATTGAATTATTCTATTGAGGATATTGCTTCGAAAAAAGATGCATGCCTAGCGCAGGTTATATCTGCAGCTGAAAACTTCCCTGAAGACCACGCCGCGTTTATTGCCCAGCTGCAGGAAAAAGCGAAAGCTTCATCTACGCCCGTTCTCGGTATTACCGGAACAGGCGGAGCAGGAAAATCAAGCATGGTCGACGAACTCGTTCGTCGCTTCCTTTTAGATTTTCCTGATCAGCACATCGGCATCATCTCGGTCGATCCTTCAAAAAGAAAGACCGGCGGTGCATTACTTGGCGATCGCATTCGAATGAACGCCATTAAAAACGACCGCGTCTACATGCGATCGCTTGCAACACGTCAAAGTAACTTGGCCCTTTCCAAACACGTAGCCGAAGCTGTTAACGTGTTAAAAGTTGCCCAATTCGATCTCATCGTTTTAGAAACTAGCGGCATTGGGCAAAGCGATACGGAGATCATGGATCACAGCGATGTGGCATTGTACATCATGACCCCGGAATTCGGTGCAGCCAGCCAACTCGAGAAGATCGACATGCTCGACTTTGCAGATGTCGTGGCTATTAATAAATTCGATAAGCGCGGAGCGCTAGATGCGCTGCGCGATGTGCGCAAGCAATACATTCGCAACCACCAACTGTGGGATGCGCCTGAAGACAGCCTTCCTGTGGTTGGGACTATTGCTTCGCAATTCAATGACCCCGGGACGAATAGCTTGTTCCGCATGATCATTGACAAGCTCAATGAAAAGACACAAGCGAAATTTCAAACAACGTTTGAACTCACCGCCGAGCAAAGCGAGAAGGTGTACATTATTCCACCAAACAGAACGCGATACCTATCTGAAATTGCTGAAACCAATCGCGCATACGACGCCATGGTAAACAAGCAATCAGAGATTGCTGAAAAACTATACGGACTGAACATCGCGATCACCGCACTTCGCGAAGGTGAGAACAACGAGAACAATGAAATTTCCATCAAACATTTGGAAGCTTCATTCGATCGCATTAAAATGGATTTCGATCCACACTTGTGGAACCTCCTTCAAAACTGGGAAGCAAAGAAAGCTTCATACAGCGGAGAGATATTCACCTTCAAGGTGCGCGACAAAGAAATTCAAATGGAAGCGTCTACGAAATCGCTTTCCCATTCGCGCATTCCGAAAGTGGCTCTTCCAAAATACAAATCATGGGGTGACATTGTGAAGTGGTCGCTTCAAGAAAATGTTCCGGGAGAATTCCCTTACACCGCAGGTCTCTTCCCATTCAAACGCGAAGGCGAAGATCCAACGCGTATGTTCGCGGGCGAAGGCGGACCGGAAAGAACCAACCGTCGCTTCCACTACGTGAGCTTAGGCATGCCTGCAAAGCGCTTGTCTACTGCGTTTGACAGCGTTACTCTTTATGGAAACGATCCTGGATACCGTCCAGATATTTTCGGAAAAGTGGGTAACTCGGGGGTTAGCATCTGCTGCCTCGACGATGCGAAGAAACTCTACAGTGGATTCGATTTATCTGACCCGAAGACTTCGGTGTCTATGACCATCAACGGTCCGGCACCTATGCTCCTCGCCTTCTTCATGAATGCAGCCATTGATCAGGCGTGCGAAAAACACATTCGTGAAAATAAATTAGAAGCGAAGGTTGAAGCGGTGTTGAAAGCGAAGTGGGATGCGAAAGGATTAGCACGGCCTACTTATCAAGGTCCACTTCCTGAAGGAAACAACGGACTAGGCTTGATGCTTCTCGGATGCACAGGAGACGAAGTTTTAGAGGCTTCCGTTTACGAAAAAATCAAAACAGAAACGTTGAGCGTTGTTCGCGGAACGGTTCAAGCAGATATCTTGAAAGAAGACCAAGCGCAAAACACGTGCATCTTCTCTACTGAATTTGCGTTGCGTTTAATGGGCGACGTGCAGTCGTACTTCATTCAACACAAAGTAAGAAATTTCTACAGCGTATCTATTTCAGGTTATCACATAGCTGAAGCCGGAGCCAATCCAATTACTCAGTTAGCATTCACGCTAGCCAATGGATTTACCTATGTTGAATATTACCTGAGCAGAGGAATGGACATTAACGAATTCGGTCCGAACCTTTCGTTCTTCTTCAGCAACGGAATTGATCCAGAGTATGCAGTAATTGGCAGAGTAGCGCGTCGCATTTGGGCGAAGGCACTTGCGAAAAAGTACGGAGCGAATGCTCGCGCGCAGATGTTGAAATACCACATTCAAACTTCAGGAAGAAGTTTGCACGCGCAAGAAATTGACTTCAATGATATTCGTACAACGCTTCAAGCACTGTATGCTATCTATGACAATTGCAACAGTTTACACACCAACGCAT
>CAZEFR010000063.1:0-9556 GCA_964511555.1 uncultured Chryseobacterium sp. | reverse complement strand
CGCTGCACAGATCGCCCATTGTGCGCGAGTGGAACGGCAAAAAGTATTTCATTGGACATGGAGACGGCCTTGGTCCTGGAGACAACGGATACAAGATCTTAAAGAAATTCTTCGCTTCAAGTTTCTGTCAATGGCTTTTCGCAAGACTTCATCCGAATTTTGGAATTTGGCTAGCACAAAAGAGTTCGGGCTATAGCCGAAGCGTTTCCGGAGAAAGCGACAAGAAATTTCTAGGAGAAGAAAACGAATGGCTCGCTGTCTTTGCGAAGGAACAATTACAAAAAGAACACTTCGATTATTTCATTTTCGGACACCGTCATTTGCCCATGCAAATAAAAGTGGGGGAGAATTCAGAGTACATTAACATTGGAGATTGGCTGCATCATTACACCTACGGCGTTATGGAAAATGGAATTTTCGAGTTGAAGAAACTCAACGCATAACTTCAGCCACCACTTCCTTCCAACCTTTCCATTCGTTGCATTCCGAAAAACTTTCGTTGTGCCACAACAAACAAAAAGGTACTTGAAGTCTCGAGCACGTGTGCTTCACTTCTTTCAATTTATCAATGGCTTCTTGTGCCGAAAGTTTCATGTATCGATTCAACGTCGCGTCCATGGCAACAAACGGATGCAACAACAAGGTGGTTTCTTTTTCCTGTTTGAAGTCGTACCAATAGTGGGGCAGGGCAGTCCCTGATTTGAATCCAATCACATCGGCAAACCCCATTGTGTAATCATTTTCAATTCCGCATTGAAGAAGATTGCGATAGGTTTCCGCTCCGTTCATTTTCAAATAGTGCATGCGCGCATGCAGAACTTTTTTTTCAGTAATAAATTGAAGTCTTCTAATTTCTTCTTTTAATGTGGAAAGGGAATCGTGTGAAGCAACGCCCGGATGAATTCCCAAACGAGACTTCTTCGAAAGAGATTGAATTAAATG
Organism: uncultured Chryseobacterium sp.; assembly: GCA_964511555.1. GTDB lineage: Bacteria > Bacteroidota > Bacteroidia > Flavobacteriales_D > Sanyastnellaceae > CAIZGX01. The sequence continues at coordinate 8,614 of CAZEFR010000063.1, read as the reverse complement.
TTGAAGGGCTGTGCTCGTGTAGGGAACATTCTTATCGTACGCACCGAAGTTGGCCAACAAAAAGAAATAGGTCAAATCAAATCCAGACTTCTCTTGAAGAGATGCTATGTAATCGTATGTGTTGTAATCGTCTTCGCGCAAGCGTAGCAACACAAGCGTTCTTCGAAATAAATTTCCAAATTGAAACTTCACAACATCCTTCGCGAATCCTCCAGTAGTGCGATACATTCCTTTGTGCAAATACGCATAAGCGCTGTCAACATCTACCGTCAATTGAACTTGGTGTGAAGTAGGCGAGTAGTCGAAGAAAGGAAAACGCTCCTGTATGGCTCTAAGTAAGGCCAAACGCCATTCGTCCACCAACGGACGCTCGAGCCAATTGCGTTTGTTTAAAAGGCTGTTCTTGCTCTCAAATCGACCAAAAGCATCACGCGACGAAACAACTTCTTCCTCATAGCGACTCTGTAAAATAAAACTCGCTGCGAGTACATCGAAATTGAAATGAAAAGCACCATTCTCGGGAACTTCAAAAGGAAAATCGAATTGTTCTGATTTAATAATTGAATCATCAAGAAAAAAGGGAGAACATGGAATATGTAAATGATTGTCCCAAGCGTTTTCAGAATAGATCAACTTCGCACCTTTGAATGCATCGAATTCACTTTTGTTCTTCAAAATAAAAAAAGGAACAGAAACAGTTTGAAACAATGCCTTCAAGGCATAATTCAACCGCGTAGATTCTATTTCAGAATAAATGGCAATCAAGCGAAAAATGATTTAATGCTTGATAGAATGATCTCCGCTGCGTTACCTTTTCCATACAATGGAAGTGAATCAGGCATGCCATGTTGAAGGAAATTCATACTTTCAGATTTGATTTTCTCAAGATCGTTGTGAACCACTTTGGCATAGCCATGCTCAACCAGCTCGGTCCATTCCGTTTCGCTTCGAAGAATTAAACAAGGAGTTCCCATGTAAAACGCTTCCTTACACAATCCACCAGAATCTGTCCATACAAGCGAAGCCTGCGTGAGTTTGCCAAGTGTTTCGGTATAATTGAATGGTGGAAATAGATTGAAATTGGAATTCATTTTCAATCGTTCCCACTCATCCTTCAAATTTGAATCTTCTAACGATTTTGCTGTTCTCGGGTGAATGGAAAAATGAAGCTCCATTTTTAAGTCAGAAGCGATTTGAACCAACTCTTGCAAAAAAGGTAAGAGTAATTCAGGATTATCGACATTCGAAGGTCTGTGCAGCGTTAGGAAAATAAAATTCTCTCTTTCTTTGGCAATTCCGTTCGAATAATAAAGTGCATTGTCTAGCATGACATCGCCACATTCGACAACCGCGGCATTCGCAGCTGTCGCAACAGAAACATCCGAATTGCTAAATCCTTCTTTTTGAAGTTGAAGAGTAGCGGCAGAAGTAGGAGTGAAGAGCAACGTGCTCAAATGATCAGTAGTGACACGATTGATTTCTTCGGGCATTTGTCTGTTGAAGGAACGAAGTCCCGCTTCTACATGCGCAATGGGCACTTGCATATGCGCTGCGGCCAATGCTCCAGCCAGGGTGCTGTTCGTGTCGCCATATAACAAAACCATATCAGGTGCGTGAAGTTCTATAGCTTTTTGAAGCGCCATAGACATGTGCGCAATCTGTTCAACTGTATTTCCGGAAGGAGCTTCCAACAAAACATCAGGAGACTTAATTTTCAAATCGGAAAATAATTGTCCCGACATGCTTTCCGAAGAATGCTGTTGTGTATGAATCTTTATTTCTTGAAGAAATGAATCGTTTTCAATCGCACGAGTGATGGCCGCAGATTTTATAATTTGCGGACGAGCACCCACTACAGTCATTATTTTTTTCATGCGATCATTTTTCCTTCGTCTGCAAAGCTATAATAACTGCTCTCAGTTACAATCAAATGATCTAAAACTTGCAACTCAAGCACTCTGCCTGCCTGAATAAGTTTTTCGGTTACTCGAATGTCTTCTGCGCTTGGAGTCAAGTTTCCACTCGGGTGGTTATGTGCAATAATAAGTTGAGAAGCTTTGTGTTGAAGTGCTAAGTGAAAGATGCGCTTTGGATCAACTACGGTTCCACTGAATCCACCCTCCGATACTTTCTCTAATTTTATCACTTGATTATTTCTCGAAAGGAATAGCACCCACATTTCTTCGTGATTCAAATCGGAAAGATGTTGGTGGAAAATTTCGAATGCATGAGCTGAGCTTCCAACCGAAACCCCTTTCTTACGTTCAGCAGCGCGCTTTCTTCTGCCCAATTCAAATGCGGCAAGCAGCGTTGAGCATTTTGCGGGTCCTAATCCTTGTATAGCGGAAAGCTCAGAAAATGAATATCTACTCAGCTCATGCAAACAATTACCAGCTTTATGAAGTAGTTTATCCGCTATCTGAATGGCGGAATCTTTTGCATTTCCCGAGCCAATAAGAATAGATAGGAGCTCCGTATCTGTAATGCTTCCTGCGGAGAGCCTTAAAAGTTTTTCTCGAGGTAAATCGTTCTCCAATAAATCTGCTTTGATGCTCATTCTTTTTTTTTTGCAAATGAAGCTAGAGAAACAAGTGAAGTCAAGAAACACTTATGCGTGTTTATGCTAAATAAAAAAGCCGTCTTTTAGACGGCTTAAAAAAAACAAACCAATGATAACAAATAATTATTTCAAACCATTCACATAAACTGAAAGACTACTTTTCAAATTGGCAGCCTTGTTAGAATGAATCACATTGTTCTTGGCTAATTTGTCTAACATAGACGAAACAGTCGGTAACAAAGCAATGGCTTCAGCCTTACTCTTCAATGAACGCAATTTGCGAACAGCGTTACGAGTTGTCTTATGGTAGTATTTGTTGCGAAGACGCTTTGCGTCGTTGCTACGGATTCTTTTAATTGCTGATTTGTGATTCGCCATTTCTAATAAAAATTGGTTTGCAAATGTACATCAAATATTTGTTCGTACAAGTACTTTTTTCGAATTATCTAATAAATATTCCTTACAGAACAAAGATATGCTAAATAATCCTATCAAATTCAGTAGCTTATCTCTTTTTTACGAATAAATTACATATAGGGTTTTTTCAGGGGTGAATGTAAGATTTGACCATGAAATTCAAACATCTTCCCCTTTTCTTATTTCTTTTCTCGTGCGGAAAGGAACAAACGGAATCGATTTCAAATTCTGAGAAGCCTTCAAGAAGTCCGAAACTCGAAGCGAATAATGTAGAAGTTCAACAGGAAGTTGAACAGAAAATTACTCGCTGGCTCAATGAAGGCCATTCCTGGAAATGGTCAGACTTATCTCAAGACGAGTTGTTCGCAGCCATCGAGTTGTCGCAAGGCGAATTCGCCGTTGGATTGAAACTTCGTGGAGAAACCGACAGTTTGCCCTTTCAAGATTTGCATAAACGCAACGAGTGGGAGAACTTAAGAGAGAGTATGCTGAAGAGTTTGGAGGACACTTTAACGGTTGAAATGGGCAGGGGAGTTCGAAGGGAAGATTTCGTGCTGGAAGTAGATCTTCACCTGCCCATTGTTTCATTTCATTCAAAGAGTCCCGCTTTGGTAGCTTGGCTCATGAGTTCAGAACACATTCGATACATAGAACCCCTGAACGATTTCCTAGATAACACAGTCAACAGAACTGAAAGTGGATGCACAGCAGCCTATAACTCTGTTCAAGCAAGCGACTACACGACTACTGGAACAACCGCAAAAATCTCGTGGCATTGGTACCACCATAACGTTCCGCAAGCATGGGGCATCCGACAGGGCATGGGAATAGGAGTAGGGGTCATTGATGCCGGAGTTTCATCAAATCAATATCTCCTCTTTCAACAATTTAATTCCGGCTATTCGAATGTCAATAGAGCTCACGAAACAACTAACACTCTTGGTTCAAGCCCCTATACTTCATGTAACCACGGAAACGCTATGGCCGGACTCATAGCCGCGCCTTGGGCCAGTTTTAGCAACACCATCGGTGGCGCTCACAAAGCAAGTCTATACACCGTTCGGGCTTCAAACGATGTTCTTTTAAATACCTCTGCTGAGCGACTAGCAGTGAAAAACGCGTATGTCTATCTCGCTAATAAATCCGCAGTTAAAATCATTAGCATGTCCATGGGAACACCTTTTTACAGCAGCGTTTTACTCGATGCGGTGAGTTATGCGAGTGCTATGGGTAAACTTTTATTCGCCGCAGCGGGCACATCGACTTTTGTTACTTCGGCATTTGGAGTAATCTATCCAGCCGCATTTACGGAGTGTCAGGCTGTTACAGGAATAAATGATCAAAATCAAACATGCCAAGTCTGCCACGATGGTCCGCAAGTCGATTTTACCATTGTTATGGAACGCAGTTGGGACGTCAATCGAAAGGCCGTTGGGATTAATCAAAACAACGAGTGGCCGCAATACATCGGTGGGTCAAGCGCAGCAACAGCGTCAGCGGCAGCCATTGCAGCCATCGTATGGTCGGTTAAACCAACTCTTTCGAGATTTCAATTGTTGTGGATTTTGAGATATACGGCGCAATATCCTGTGCTTCCAGATAGCCACCACGGTTATGGAAAAATGAACGCGCTAAGCGCTGTGCAGCTTGCTCAGCAATATTGAATTAAGGTGTTGAACTCACCCAAAAAGAACCGTCAGAATTAAACTCCTTTTTCCAGATTGGAACGGTAGACTTCAATTCATTCATAAGGGCTTCACAAGCATTGAAGGCATCTTTCCGGTGCTGAGAATAGACAACGGCAACAACTGCCACTTCTCCAGGAAATACACGTCCAACACGGTGAAGAAGAACGATCGTGTTGATTTGGAATTGGGATGCGAGAGTCTCTGCAATGCGTTTCATTTCATTGTGAAACAGCGCTTCATAAGCTTCAAATTCCAAATAAAGAACTTCTGAATCTTTGTTCGGTGTGCGGACAATCCCGTTAAAAACAACTTCAGCTCCTGACTTTTCAGAACGAAATTGTTCTAAATTGGGAAAGCCGTTGGGCTGTTCTATGAGTTGAAAATGTGTCTTCATCCGCCGCTAACTGGAGGTAATAAAGCAACATGATCTGCTGCTTCAATAAGATCTACATCTTGAATCATAAAGTGGTTCTTCGCAATTAAAAAAGGAAGGTCTTGAACTTCTTGAAATTGATTTCGAAAAGCTGCAATAAGTTCTTTCGCTGAAATAGGCAAAACGGAAACATCGACAAATACAGGGCTTCCGTATTGTTCCTTCAGCATTCCGAAAAGTTGAACTTCCTTTTTCATACACTGCGAAGTAACAAACGAATGCCCGCATAAAGCAAGATTCCAATCGTAATTAATCGAATGCCGTTTTTCGGAAGGAATTTTAGCGCGCTTAAATTTCCCAAAAATGCCCCAGTCAAAACAGCTCCGATCAAATAATATGTTTCAATTTCGATAAGTAAATTCTTCGATTGGAAAAGCAAAGGCACAAGAGCAAAACATGAATTCACAGCTATAAAGAGGGAAGTGGTCGCCGCTATTTCTCGTTCTTCTCCCCATTTCGAAAAATAAAGAAAAGGCGAGAGGTAGACTCCTCCGCCAATGCCGGTTAATCCAGATATAAATCCGATTACAGCAGAAAATGGCCAAAGTAATTTTTTATTGAATGAAAGTGAACTATTCATCTTAGCAACCAATGGTAAAAGCATAAAGAATGCGGAAAGGAGTAGTCCGATGGACAGGAAAAGCAGAAACACTTTTTCTTCCAACTTGATCTGAGTGGCCAAAAGAACAAAGGGAATGCTGAATGCAAGCAAGAGTAGATTCTGCTTCCAATCAATAAATTTATTTCTTGTGAATTGAATGCTGCTATAGGTTGCTACCGCTGCGTTGCAGAGTAAAGCCAATGTTTTTATTTCTCCTTGTGGAAGGGCCAATGTGAAGACAGCACCAGAAAGAATGGCTAAATACATACTTCCACCTCCAAATCCCGCGCTAGAATAAATAAGCGAGATCGCAAAGAATAGCAAGGGAAGAAGAAGAACCGACATGCTAGTTCGTGGCTACAGCCGACAATGAAACTTCTTTGAACGTTTTCCAACCGTTCTCTGTTTCCCAACAATCGTAAATATGCAGAGCATATTCGAAACCATTGTAATCGAAATAGACATCCATGAAATGCGCACCTTGGATACCCATATGTTCAGCGCGATAAACATCGACCTTTTTGAAATTAGTTTTCGACCAATCTATATTGTAGTTGTTTGAAAGTCGCTCTAATCCTTCAAAGGATTCGATGGCAAGTTTTTCCATGGACTTGTCTAATCCAATGGCACGACCACGTTCTTGATTTTTTGCTTCCTCGGAAAGATTACTTCGATCTATGATATCGCTGAATTCGTCTTCGGTCAGATACAAAGCGCGAAAATCTTTTTCGTTTTTCGATTTAACAGCTTCAAATACCGCTTGTCCGAATTCTTCTGGGGTTTTCGGAGCAGATGAACATGCGCTGAAAGCAATGGATAATAATAACGCAAAGGCTAGAACAATTCGATTCTTGAACATGGGCATTTCAATAGATTCTTTCAAAAGTAGTGATCCCGTCGCGGATCGAACGCGAATTCTGGGCTTCGGAAACCCATGTAATATCCATTATACTACAGGACCAATTAAGGGCTGCTAAGATAAGATAATTAAGCTAGAGCTCATTGGTCTTTCGAGATTGAAAAAAAATAATATTTTCAATCCTTCAACGGCAATGAAAAATAAAAGGTAGTGCCTTCATTCACTTCACTTTGAACCCAAATTTTCCCATTGTTCTTTTCCAAATATTCTTGGCATAGAATGAATCCTAATCCAGCGCCTTTTTCTTTTAGAGTTCCTGGAGTTGAAATAACGCCATATATCTGGAATAGTTTATCCATTAATTCTTTTGCAATTCCAACACCATTGTCATTTATCGAAATGATTAATTCACGTTCTTGCTTTTTCGAAGAAATTTGAACTAAACCTTTGAGGTTTGTGTATTTCAATGCATTTGAAATCAGATTCCTTAAAACAATACTGATCATTATTTTATCAGCGTATACTGTGGTTTTTTCCGCAATATTGTTTTGAATGAAAATACTTTTTTCCCCAGCGTTGCAACCTAACAAATCAATGGCTTCTTCCACTAAGAATTTCACATCAAAATATTCCGGCACATAACGCATATGCCCAGTTTGTATCTGAGACCATTCCATAAGATTAAGAAGAAGGTCTAGTGCTTTTTTTGAAGATTGATTTATGATTTTAGCGTATTTATCTATTTGCTGAATGTCATTTTTATCAACTCTTGAAAGTAGTAATTCGCTAGAGCCAATGATTTCACTGAAGGGGTTTTTTAAGTCGTGAGCAATGATTGAGAAAAACTTATCTTTTGCGGCGTTCAAGCGAAGGAGTTCTTCATTTTGATTCTTAATAATAAGTTCTTGTTCTCTTCTGTTCGAGAGGTCTTCTATAATTCCCCACACAACTTTTCTTCCATCAACATCAATGAACAGAGCTCCGCTTATTGAGAGGGGATAACGTGATCCATCTTTGCGATTTATTCTTTAAAGTTTGGACCGAAGTAGCCCGTTTTGTTTTAGGTTTCAAGTTGATCTATCTCTTGTTGTTCGTATTCTCTAGGAGTTAAATCCCAATAACTTAAATTTAAAAATTCTTCTTTTGTATAACCGGTAGACTCTAAAACTGAATTGTTAACTTCCAAGAATTCACCTGTTTCATGAAGAACCAAAGCCATTCCAACGGGAGACTGTTCAAAGAGCATTCGGAATTTATTCTGAGCTAGAACCTTTTCGTTATCATGAATTTCGTACAATGATTTCAGCTGGCTATTTTCCTGCCTTAATCGTCGTAATTCCTCTAAAAGCTCTTCTCTCGTTTTACCAATATCGATCATTTGGTTGACATTGCATTTTTATAGCAATCAATATCATTTACGACACTCGCTTCCCGTATGTTACATTAATTTGTAATTGTTGAAAAAAACGCTTCACCCACAGACTCTGTGGATGTGATAAATGATGTTACCCTATTGTTTTAGGCTCATGCACCACATCAAATCGTTCAGAGTACTCCTTAAACTCGGTATTCATCCATTTATCCCAAAAAGTAAAATAAAGGCCATAATTTCCATTGAATTTTTCATGGTGCAAATTGTGATGAGTGGAGGCAGTTTTATACTTCAAAAAGGGCAAACGAAGCCAGTTTTTAGGGTAGATTTCGTATCCCAAATGAGCAAATAAATTATTGAGCAAATCCAGTGTTTGCCACAAAAAGAGCATGGGCCAGAATATCGGAACGATCATAGGCAAAACGAGAAACGGTAGAAATTCAATCAGATTTTCCAATGGATGAAAGGCAAAAATGGTCAAGGGAGAAGGATCCGTGCTTTTGTGATGCGTTTTATGCACCCAACGATAGATCTTCGGATGATGCATGAATCGGTGCGACCAATAAAAATAAGCGTCGTAGAAAAAGAGAAGAAAAAACAATTGTAAAATACCCCAAGTAGTTCCGTAGGCCTTGATATCCCAATACAATTTCATATAACCCAATTCATCGAGGAGTGTGATCA
>CAZEFR010000062.1:0-9657 GCA_964511555.1 uncultured Chryseobacterium sp. | reverse complement strand
GGTAAAATGGTTCAAGCGAATCAGGTTACTTTAAGCACAGGAACACAAAACATTGAGCTTAACCTTAACGGTATTGCTCCTGGTATATACGAATTGCAAATGGTGAAAGATGGTAAAGCTTCTTCTACGCGTTTAGTGGTTCGCTAAGAGACTTTTTAGCAGAGGAAAAGGGGCCGAGCAATCGGCCCCTTTTTTATTTGTCAGTGTTCGCTGACAGGTTGTCGGAATGCCGCGCGTGGCATATTGCTTGAAAGTACGAGCGAAAATTATCAAACTATGAGACAAGGAAATATTTCAGTTCAAACCGAAAACATTTTTCCCATTATTAAAAAATTCTTGTATTCAGATCACGAGATCTTTTTACGCGAATTAGTGAGCAACGCGGTAGATGCGTGTCAAAAATCAAAAACATTAGGTAGCCTCGGAGAACTTAAAGAAGGAGCTGAGAACTACAGAGTTGAAGTTATCTTGAATGAAACAGACAAGACCATTACCATTCGCGACAATGGCGTAGGGATGTCTGAAGAGGAAGTTGATAAATACATCAATCAGATTGCTTTCAGCGGTGCGGAAGAATTCGTTAGCAAATACAAAGACGCACAAATCATTGGTCACTTTGGATTGGGCTTCTATTCAGCCTTTATGGTGGCGAAGGAAGTAGAGATTATTTCGAAGTCTAGAAAGGATGCTCCCGCTGTTAAGTGGGTATGCGATGGATCTCCGAATTTCACCATGGAAACAGTGGAGAAAGATACCTTCGGTACCGATATTGTTTTGCACATCGCAGATGATTCAACCGAGTTTTCTGAAAAATCTCGACTCGAAGGAATCTTAAATAAGTATTGTCGCTTTATGCCGGTTGAAATTGTTTTCGGGACGAAAACAGAGTACATCGATGACCCAAGCGGAAAGAAGGACGATAAAGGAAATGTGAAGCGTGTTGAAACTACCGTTGACAATATCATTAATTCAACCACTCCACTTTGGACAAAGAAACCAGCCGATCTTCAACAAGAAGATTACGATAAATTCTACCGCGAATTGTATCCGTATTCATTCGAAGATCCGTTGTTCCATATTCACGTGAACGTGGATTATCCTTTCAACTTAACTGGAATTTTATTCTTCCCGAAGTTGAAAGCGAACATGGAGAACAACCGAAACAAAGTGCAGTTGTATAGCAATCAAGTCTTCATCACCGATGAAGTGAAGAACATTCTTCCCGATTTTCTTACGTTGCTGCACGGTGTAATTGATTCTCCAGATATCCCTTTGAACGTGTCTCGCAGCTATCTGCAAGAAGACGGAAACGTGAAGAAGATTTCTGCTCACATCACGAAGAAAGTTGCAGATAAGTTGAACGGTATGTTCAACGGAGATCGTAAAGATTTCGAATCGAAGTGGGACGATATCTCTGTTTTCATTCATTATGGAATGTTGTCGGAAGAGAAATTCAACGAGAAAGCAGTGAACTTCAATCTTTTCAAAACAACTGAAAACGAGTATTTCAATTTGGAAGAGTTGAAAACGAAGGTGGAAGGTCTTCAAAAGGATAAGAACGGCAACACTGTTGTGCTATACAGCAACGATAGTCAAGCACAAGACTCATTTATTGCTTCAGCGAAAGACCGTGGGTATGTTGTGGTTGAAATGAATTCGCCATTGACACCGCATTTGATTTCACAATTGGAATCGAAAGATCAAACCTTGAAGTTCAAGCGTGTGGATAGCGATGTGTTGGATAAATTGATTGAGAAGGAAGAAAACTCAGCATCACTTCTTACCGAAGAGGAAAAAACAGCGTTGAAGCCCTTGTTTGAAGAGAACCTCGATTCAAAATCGTTCAATGTGAGTTTTGAAAACATGTCCTCAACGGAAGCGCCTGTAACCATTGTTCAAAATGAGTTCATGCGTCGCATGAAAGAACAAAGCGCTCTAGGCGGAGGAGGAATGAGCTTCTACGGAGAACTGCCAGATACCTATACCATCGTTGTGAATTCGAACCATCCGTTAATGCAAAAGATCAATTCCGACAAAGAGTCGGGTAAAGGCCTAGCGCAGCAAGCGGTTCAATTAGCTATGCTTTCAAAAGGTATTTTGAAAGGTGCTGAACTTACGAAGTTTATTCAAGCTAACTTCGAGGCACTCAATAAATAATTTGCTTAACAAGAAAAAAAAGAACAACTTCGTTCAACAATAAAAAAGAAATGAAATCAAATAAAGTGTTAATCGCTCTGCTCGCAGTAGTTGGAGTAATAGTAGTCGGATTCGGAATTTTCTATTTTTACGGGACAAGCGTATACAGCGGGGCCGTTGAGAAGCAGGAAACCGTTAACGAAAAATGGGCAAATGTGCAGACTGCTTATCAACGTCGTGCCGACTTAGTGCCTCAGTTAATTGCAACGGTTAAGGGTGCAGCAGCAAATGAACAGAAGATTTTAATGGAAGTCACAAATGCACGCTCCGGAATCAAAAATGCGAAGACTCCTGAAGAAATTCAACAACAGGGAAGTATTATCAATCGTAACATTCAAGTGGTATTTGAAAAGTATCCTGAAATTCGCAGTACTGAGAACTTTGGAATGCTACAGGCACAACTCGAAGGAACTGAGAACCAAGTGAAGACTGAGCGTGATTTATACAACGAAGCAGTAAAGCAATTCAACAGTTACGTGAGAGGTTTTTGGAAAAAGAAGGCTCTTGGTTTAGTGGCCGACGACCCGGAAGAGTTTTTGGTTCGCAAGATGTTTGAAGCAGATGCTGGAAGTGAAAACGCTCCAAAAGTAAGTTTCGAATAATGGCTTTTTTCTTCGAAGATGATTTCTCTCGCACAGTTGAGAAAGCCATTGAAGAAGCGGAGCTGCTCACTTCAGCAGAATTCAAATTGCACATTGAAGAAGTGTGCAACGAGGAAGTGCTGGATCGAGCAGCTTTCGTTTTTTCTGAATTGGAATTGCACAAGACAGAAAAGCGTAACGCTGTGCTCTTGTACGTAAGCGTTGATGATCGAAAGGTCTCTATTCTTGCAGACGGTGGGGCTAAAGCCCACTTGTCTGAACAATTTCTTTCAGAAACACTCTCTTCATTAATCAAAGATTTTAAATCGAATCAATATGCAGAAGGAATAGGGAACTGTTTCATGAATATCGCTTTAGCTTTAAAATCACATTTCCCTTATCAAGAAAACGACATCAATGAAATTAGCAATAAAGTCAGCCGTTAAATTCTTTCTTGTCGTTGTCTTTCTTGGATTATTCTCAAGCATACAAGGTCAAGATTGTTTTCCTCAAAAAGATGATCGCAGATTGGTCTACGATGGAGCTGGCCTGTTGGCTGCAAATGAAGTGCAGTTGTTGGAAGACAGTTTACAGAATTTAGCGCGCACAACAGGCACCCAAATCGTGGTGGTTATTGTGGAAGATTTATGTGGATTTGAACCATACGCTTTCGCAACGAAATTGGGTGAGCAATGGGGAGTGGGACAAGCGAAGCAAGACAACGGAATTGTCTTCCTTATTAAACCCAAGCAGGCCTCTTCAAAAGGAGAAGCATTCATTGCTGTTGGAAGAGGATTGCACGGAACCATTCCAGATGCAATCTCTTACACCATTGTCGAGAACGAATTTATTCCTCTAGCAAAACAGAAAAAATATTTTGAAGGCATTGCGAAAAGCATTCAGATTCTATCTGATTTGTCGCGCGGGAAATATCCGGCAAGTGAATACGCTCCGGAAAGAAAGAAAAACAAGGGTGGAATCCTGGGCGCTCTTATTTTCTTCATAATTATAGCGAGCGTTTTTATGTTGTTTAAAGTGAAAAGCACGCGTCAATATGCCCGTTCCAACAACCTTGGTTTCTGGGCGGCATGGGCTCTATTGGCTTCTATGAACACACGTCACTCAGGTTATTACAATTCATTTCGCGGCGGAAGCGGAGGTTTCGGAGGATGGGGCGGAGGAAGTTCAGGCGGAGGAGGCTTCGGTGGATTTGGAGGAGGAAGTTTTGGAGGAGGTGGTGCAGGAGGATCGTGGTAATTGTTAAATGTTTGTTGAATTATATTGGCTGAATGAAGACGAAATTAAAGACATCAATAGCGGGATCACTTTTAGTGATTTTTCTTGGTGTTCTTTCATTCCAGACATTTCATCAATATACTGAGCATCAATTCGGACATGTTGCCGAGCATGAAGATGAGGATGAGCAATGTGAGTATTGCGCAATTAAGGCCCTTCCTTATTTGCCTGTTGAGATTTTAGACCTTGCTTTTCACCGCAATGTTGAATTGCCTTTAGCAATGTCGGTTTATGTTTCGCCATTTTCAGATTCAGTTTTTGTAGAACTATCGGGCAGAGGACCGCCCCAAGGATGATTGTCAATTCTCTTCGAATTCATCCTTAATTTTTTTCAATGCGTTTATTTTTTCTTGTTCTCTTTTTGGGAATAGGAGCTTGTGTATCTGCTCAACTGCACGGAATTGTGGTTGACGCTTCTACGCAATTGCCCCTTTCGCATGCTCATGTTGAAGTGCATGAACTCAATACCAACGTCATTACCGATGGTAAGGGATATTTTATTGTGGAAGAAATTCCAGTTGGAAAGTATCATTTACATGTGTTGAAAGAGAATTACGCAGCAAAACTGATTGACTTCACGGTGGAACGTGATTCAACAACGACACTGCGCATTGAATTGGTTTCGTCCAATTTTCAATTGAATGAAATTGTCATTGAAGACGGAACTTCGAAAGTAGAGGTTCGAAGATCTTCGCAAGCGATGGTTTCCTTTTCTGCCTCTGAACTCACGTTGTCAAACGGTCTAACTCTTTCCGATAAATTGAAATCGCAACCCGGAATTTCTTCTATTTCTACAGGTGCAGGAATGAGTAAGCCGCAAATACGAGCGTATTCAGGATCACGCTGTTTCATTCAAGATTTAGGAATGAAGCACGAGGCGCAGCAGTGGGGAAGTGATCACGGATTAGAGATTGATCCCTTTCAAGTTGAAAACATTGAATGGCGGAAGGGTGCTGGCAATGTCGTGTATGGTTCCGATGCTATCGGTGGCGTGCTCTCTATTCGCTTGCCTGATGTTTCCAAAGAAGGTGTGCATGGAAACATGGGTTCCATCTTCCAATCGAACAACAATACCCTAGGGAATTCTGCTCAAGTATCAATTCGAAAAAATAAAAATTACTTCAAGCTTCGAAGCACCCTTATGAACTATGGCGACATGAAATTGCCAGCGGAGACATTTACATACTTGCGAAGAGTTTATCCGCTCGCTGAGGGTGCATTGCAAAATACAGCGGGTAAGGATTTTCACGAGCAGGCTGTTTTTGGCCGACTTCTTTCCAAAGGCAAAATACAATTGTCGCAAAGTTTGTATACACAGCGTGCGGGTCTTTTCGTGGGTGCAATTGGTGTTCCTACGGTAGGTAATGTGCAAAGTGATGGAGACTCGAGGAATGTTGGTTTTCCAAATGTGTCGTTGCGACATTTTAAGTCGGCGGTGCATTTTTCTTCCAACACAAAATGGGGGTGGTTCGAAACGAATGCGGGTGTGCAAGAGAACAGAAGACAAGAGTTTATTCTTCCAAGAAGAGAAGGGTTTCAGCCTTTGCCGAGTTACAATGTTGCGCACGACTTACGCTTGCGCACGGCGCAAATCAATTCGTTTTTACGAATGACTTCGAAGGAAGGAGTAAAGACATTGGTTGGATTATTCGCTGAACTGCTTCAGCATTCACGAGGTGGATATGATTTCCTTTTGCCAAATTATGACGGGGCCCAGAACGCGGTTTATTTCCAACGGAACGGAGCGCTTCAACATAGAAAAAAGGAAACTTTTCGCACGGTAGGAATACGAATGGAGCAGGGGAGAATGATGAACGAATCTTTCCGCTCTCCAGTTTATGCGTCGGTTGACAGCATTGGATCCTATTACGTTCGAGCGAATGAGACGACTCGGAATTTTTTAGGGTGGTCGTTCGAAATTGGAGAAGCCGTTGCAATTCGCGAAGGGCAGTCCTTGAAGTACAGTCTTCAGCGCGCATGGCGCATGCCGAATGCTGCAGAGTTGTTCATTAACGGGGTGCATCACGGTACCTTCCGCCACGAAAAAGGCAATGCAATGCTGAGTCCAGAAGTTGGTTATCTCTTCGATGCCGCTTATGAATTTCAAACCGAAAAATTTCGATTGTCGTTAGCAGCTTATACGCATTATTTTTCCAACTATATTTTCCTTCGCGCGTCTTCGTTTTATTCTGAATTGTCAGATGGAGGACAGGTTCATGTTTATTCGCAAGACCGCGCAATGTTTTCGGGTGGAGAATTGAAAAGTGAATTTCAATTGAATACGCGAACGAAGTTGGAATGGAGCGCGCAATCGGTGTTTTCGTATTTGTTTTCATCTGGAACGGCTTCGCCCTTTACTCCGCCTGTTTCATCGACGTTTTTATTTCAACATAAATTATTTGAGTTGAAAAGCAGGTTGAATATTCTGTTGGAAGTGCAGGGCAATTGGGCTGCTGCGCAGAACAGAGTTGATCGTAACGAAAAGGCAACGCCGGGATATGAGACGTTAGACGCTCGACTAAAAGTTGAATGGAAGTTGAGAGGTATAACGCTCGAGAGCAATGCAGGAGTGAACAATGTTTTTAACACGTTTTACTACAATCATGCGAGTAACTACAGAAGACTGAATCTTCCGGAAATGGGCCGAAATGTATTTATTCAAACATTAATTAAATTTTAAATTCAAAAAAAATGAAAAACTATTTTTTAAAAGCAGCAGTCGTTTTATTTGTGTCGGGAATCGTCCTTCAAAGCTGTCAGCAAGAAGACACGACCGCTCCAATTTTCAGTTCGGTATCTGTAAACGAAGTTCTGGGACAGGATTTTGCAGTTATGCCGGGCGATTCTTTGTCTGTTCGTGTCACGATTTCCGACGAAAATTCATTAAGTCAGTTAAAGGCAAGCATACACGATGCTGCAGATGGACATGGTCATGAAGGAGAAGTAGATACCGCTGCAGTGGTTCCAAATGTGGGACTTTGGGTAGACTCGCGTATTTTTTCTTTGTCGGGAAGTAATGTAACGAAGACATTGAATTATGTAGTTCCGGATACCATACAAGGGGTTTGGCATTTGGAATTTCAGGCTGTTGATGAAAGCGGAAATGCTGCGGAAGAATTCGTAATTGAATTCGACGTGCAATAGTGGTACGGTTTTTTGGTTAGGGCTATTGGTACAACGCAACTGCGTTGTACCTTTAACCCGAACATATGAAAAAGAAATTAGTCCTATTTTTAGTTGTCCAATCGCTTCTTACTGCAACTGCTTGGGCACAACCTGACCCGAAAACAACAACTGATAAGTTCGCTTCGTTGCTGAACTACATTGATTATCTCTATGTAGACTCTGTCAATGCAAAGGCCTTGACTGAAAAGGCAATTGTGGCGCTGCTTGAAGAGTTAGATCCTCACTCGACGTACATTAGTGCTGAAGAATTGCAAGAAGCCAATGAGCCTTTGGAAGGAAGCTTCGATGGTATTGGCGTTCAGTTCAACATACTTCGTGACACCATTATGATTGTAGAGCCTATTCAGGGCGGTCCTTCAGAAAAGCTGGGTATTCGCGCAGGTGATAAAATTGTATCGGTAGACGGGGTGAATATGGCGGGTATAGGAGTGAAGAACAATGACGTGTTCAAAAAACTTCGCGGTCCAAGAGGCACAAAGGTGAATGTAGGAATTTTGAGAAAAGGGGTGAACGGGGTTTCGAATTACGTAATTATCAGAGACAAAATTCCGATCTATTCGATTGACGCAGCTTATATGGCGGCAGAAGGAATTGGATACATTAAAGTTTCACGTTTTGCCAAAACAACAACGGAAGAATTAAGGAAAGCGTTAGATGATTTGAAGAAAAAAGGAATGCGCGATTTAGTGCTAGACCTTCAAGACAATGGCGGTGGAATGTTAAGCGCTGCGATTGACATGTGTGACGAGTTTTTAGATAAGGATAAACTTATTGTTTTTACCAAGGGACGTTCTTTTCCTGAAGAACGAACAAATGCGAAGCCTCGCATTAAGGGTAGGTTTGAAGAGGGAAGATTGGTGGTTTTGATTGACGAATCCTCTGCCAGTGCCAGTGAAATTGTAAGTGGTGCAATTCAAGATTGGGACCGTGGCGTTGTCGTTGGAAGAAGATCTTTCGGAAAGGGTTTGGTGCAACGTCCAATTCCTTTGCCCGACGGCTCTATGGTTCGTTTAACCGTTCAAAAGTACTACACCCCTGCCGGAAGATGTATTCAGAAGCCTTATGAAAAAGGATTGGAAGATTATGAGATGGATTATTTGAAACGATTGAAAAACGGAGAGTTTTTCCACGTAGATAGCATTAAGTTTTCTGAACAAGATAAATACGAAACACGCATAACCAAGCGTACCGTTTACGGTGGTGGTGGTATTATGCCCGACATTTTTGTTCCACTAGACACATCTGAGAACAGTAAATATTTCAGCAATTTGCTTCGTGTTGGAATAACGAACGATTGGACCATGGAGTATGTAGATGCGCACAGAGATGCATTGCTGAAGAAGTATCCAACTTCGAAAGATTTTATTACATCTTTCGCATTCAGTGATGATGAGATTTCGAATTTTATTGCGGCGGCGGAGAAGAAAGAAGTGAAGTATAACGAAGAAGAATTTGCTCGTTCAAAGCATGTCATTCTTATTCGAATGAAAGCGCTAGTGGGAAGAGGTATCTATGAGAACGAATCGTTCTACGAAATCATTAATGAGTTAAATCCATCATTCAAGCGAGGAATGGAGATACTGGGTAATGGTGAGTTCGAAAAAATTCCGTTGGCATTCGACGAATACAAAATGGTCAAATCAAAACCAAAGAAATAATAAAATGAAAAAGCTTGCTTTTCTATTCGGAAGTGCGCTTGTTGTTTTTGCAAGTTGTTCCACTTCGACCTCTAATAATGCAGACGTGATACCTAGTCAGCCTGCGCCTGTTGTTGTCCCAAAGCCTGTTCCGCAGCCGGGGACAGGGGAGCAGTCAATTTTACGTCCGAAGACTAAAATGAAGTTTAAGAAGATGGAGCACAATTTCGGTCGAATGAAGGAAGGAGAGCAGCGTGAGCACGATTTTGAATTCACGAATACGGGAAAAGAAGATTTGGTTATTGAAGATTGCAAAGGTTCATGCGGGTGTACTGTGCCTGAGTGGCCGAAAGACCCAATTAAGCCTGGGCAGTCAGCTGCAATAAAAGTGAAATTCGACAGTACGAAGAAAGAGAAGGATCAGGAAAAATCTGTAACTATAAAGGCGAACACCGAACCAGAAATAACTACAGTCATTAAAATTAAAGCTTACGTGGAACCGTCGGCAGCGAAATAAATAGGAAGAACATGGCCAGTGCGCAAGAAGAAATAGGTAGAAGAAGAACGTTTGCGATTATCTCACACCCCGATGCGGGTAAAACAACATTAACTGAAAAGCTTTTGCTTTTTGGAGGTGCTATTCAGACAGCTGGTGCTGTTAAGAGTAATAAGATTACGAAGACCGCAGCTTCCGATTTCATGGAAATTGAAAGACAAAGAGGAATATCAGTTGCTACTTCGGTTATGGTTTTTGAATATCA
>CAZEFR010000061.1:7481-9700 GCA_964511555.1 uncultured Chryseobacterium sp. | reverse complement strand
TTCAACATAAACAAAAAAATAAGTGTCCTGCTCGCAGTGGCGCTTGGTTTTGTTTCTCTCGGAAACGCCCAGCAGGCGCTGACCTTGGCTGCAGCGAAAGAGTACGCGTTAAAGAATGCGTTCCAACTGAAGAACACACAAATGGACGCGCAATCGGCGAAACTGCAAACAGAAGAGCTTATCGCTATCGGACTTCCGCAAATCAGCGGTTCTATTCAGTACCAAAATTTCATTGATCGTCCGACAAGCATTTTACCTGGAGATTTCTTCGGTATGCCCGGACAAAACGTTGCTGTGCAATTCGGTGTTCCGCAAACGATAACGGCTGGCATTAATGCCTCGCAGTTGTTGTTCGACGGTTCTTGGTTGGTTGGATTGCAAGCGTCGAAAGCATACGCTGCTTTGCAAAACAAGAACATCATTAAAAGCGAAATCGATGTGAAGAAGGCGACGGAAGAAGCGTATCACTACGCTGTAATTGCGCAAGAAAGCATTGCGCTTTTAACGGCGTCGCGCGATTTGTTGAAGACTACTTTAGACCAAACGATCGCGTTGAACAAAGAAGGATTTGTAGAAACGCAAGACGTTGAGCAATTGACCCTTTCATTGAATGAATTGGAAGCACGCATTCGCGTTGCAGAAACGCAAGCAGTAATTGCGAAGGCACTATTGAAATTCACCATAGGTATGAACGTAGACGAAAACATTACCCTTGCAGACAACAGCAAGACCATCTTGGAGGCTTTCAATGCGCAATTGCTTCAAACGCCCTTCAATGCAGATAATCTAATAGACAATCAAATCATTAAGGAAGGTTTGTCGCTTCAAAAGTTAAGCGTGAAGAATAAACAAGCCGGTCTGCTTCCGAACCTAGCCGCTTTCTACAGCATACAGCGTCAGGCACAACGTCAGGAGTTCGATTTTCTAGATGGAAATGAGCCGTGGTATCCAACGCAACTGTGGGGACTTTCCATGAACATTCCCATTGTTTCAGGCGGAGGAAAAATGAAGACCATTCAACGTGCGGAAGTGGAAGTGAAGCGCATGGAAGAGACACTTACGTTTTCAACCAACGCAGCGAAATTGGAGTATCAAGTTGGAATGGCTGAGTACATGAACGCTACGCAGAACGTGGACTTAGCTATGCAGTCTTACAATTTAGCTTCGAGCATTTTGCAGAAGACTCAAATTAAATTCGATCAAGGAACTTCTTCAAGCTTCGAATTGTCGAGACAAACTTCGCAATTGTTGCAATCACAAGTATCACTTATTCAAGCGCGTTTAAGTTTAATGAACGCTCAAACCAGACTTTCAAAATCGTTGAACGCTTTATAAAAGAATAGAAAAAAATGAAATCCATGTATATCTCGAAATTTGCAGCCGCACTATCCTTGGCTGTTGTATTGTTCACTTCATGCGGACAAAAAGATAAGAACGCTGAGTTGAATGAGTTGAAGTCGAAGCGTTCAGAGCTCGACGGTAAAATTGCTGCTTTAGAAAGCGAGTTGGGTATTTCCAACGCCTTGAAGGCGAGAAAAATTGTAACCACAGATGTTGTAACAGCTCCGTTCAAACACTGCATTGAAATACAAGGAACAGTAGACGCAGAAAACAACGTGGTTGTTGCTCCGCAAATTCCTGGATTGGTAACGAAAATTTATGTGAACGAAGGCGATGCTGTTCAGGCAGGACAGTTGTTAGCAGAGACAGATAACAGCGCGTATTCTGCGCAGATTGCAGCTATTCAACCACAATTGGAATTGGCGAAAGATGTGTTCTTGAGACAAGAACGTCTGTGGGAGCAAAAAATCGGAAGCGAAGTGCAATACCTTCAAGCGAAGACCCAAGTAGATGCGTTAACGAAGCAAATCAGTGCCATTCAAGCACAGATTGAATTAACAAAAGTGAAGGCTCCAATTAGCGGAGTGGTAGATCACATTGGCGCACGTGTTGGACAATTTGCAACAGCACAAAATCCAGATCCTTGCTTCCGAATTGTGAACTTGGCTTCATTGAAAGTGAAGTCTGAAGTTGCTGAAACTTACGCAAACAAAGTGAAGAAAGGAAACAAAGTATTGTTGTACTTCCCAGACATTTCAACAGAAATTGAAGGAAGTATTTCGTTCACCGCAAAATTCATTAGCCCAATGACCCGCACGTTCACAGCTGAAGCCATGTTGTCGGGTTCAAACGAAATGCTTCGTCCGAATATGGTAAGC
>CAZEFR010000061.1:0-7381 GCA_964511555.1 uncultured Chryseobacterium sp. | reverse complement strand
TAACAGAAGGAATGGCAATTGAATTATAAGAAGCCGAATCATGCTAGAAAAATTTAAAGAATTCAAACCCACCAGTTGGGCCATTGATAATAAGACTACCATTTATTTGCTAACGATATTCATTACGTTAGCAGGTATTCTTACCTACAGAAGCATTCCGAAGGAACAGTTTCCAGATATTGTAATTCCTACAATATATGTAAGCACCGTTTATCCGGGAGCCGCACCGAAGGACGTTGAAAATTTGGTTTCAAAAAACATTGAAAAGCAAATCAAGTCAATTGCCGGTGTGAAGAAAGTAACCAGCACGAGCATTCAAGATTTCTCGAGCGTGGTGGTTGAATTCAACACGAACGTAGACGTTCCAGTTGCGAAGCAAAAGGTGAAAGACGCGGTGGACAAGGCGAAGAAAGATCTTCCACAAGACCTTCCTGCCGATCCGAACGTTATGGAAGTTGAGTTTTCTGAGATGCCTATTTTGTTCGTGAACATTGCAGGTAATTACAGTCTCGATGAATTGAAGAAATACGCGGAAGAACTTCAAGATAAAATTGAAGGAATGAAAGAGATCACGCGTGTTGACATGGTAGGAGCTTTGGAGCGCGAAATTCAAGTCAACGTAGACATGTACAAAGCCGCTGCTGCACAAATTAGCATTGGCGATATTGAACGCACCTTGAACTACGAAAACTTAACCATTAGTGGTGGAAGTGTAGTAGTAGATGATATGAAGCGCACGTTAAGTGTAAGCGGCGAATTCAAAGACATTGAAGAGATAAAGAACTCGATTGTATCTGGACAGACCGGTGCGCACATGTATTTGAAAGACATTGCGGAAGTTGTAGACGGACATAAAGAGCAGGAGTCATACGGGAGATTGGACAAGAAGAATGTAATAACGTTGAACGTTATTAAGCGTGGCGGAGAGAACCTGATTAATGCCTCTGACGGAATTCAGGCCATAATTGAGGAGATGAAGAAAGACAAATTTCCACAAGATTTAAGTGTTGTTGTAACAGGAGATCAGAGTAGAACCACGCGTATTACGCTGCACGATTTGATTAACACCATCATCATTGGATTCGTTTTAGTAACGTTGATTTTGATGTTCTTCATGGGAGCAACGAACGCAATTTTCGTTGGACTTTCTGTTCCGCTTTCGATGTTCATAGCTTTCTTGTTGTTGCCCGGTTTAGACTTCACCATGAACATGATTGTCTTGTTTGCCTTTCTTCTCGGATTGGGAATTGTGGTAGACGATGCGATTGTTGTGGTTGAAAATACACACCGTATTTACGACAACGGAAAAGTTCCAATTAAGATCGCAGCGAAGAAAGCAGCAGGAGAAATTTTCCTTCCCGTTTTATCTGGAACGGCAACTACGCTTGCACCGTTCGTCCCGCTTGCATTTTGGGATGGGGTGATTGGAAAGTTCATGGGATACCTTCCCATTACATTAATCATTACGCTAAGTGCATCGTTGATTGTTGCGTACATCATTAGCCCGGTGTTCGCGGTAGACTTCATGAAACCGCACAAAGAAGACAAGGGCGTGAACGTAAAGAAATTGGGAATCACTTCGGTTATTTTCATTGTGGTTGGTCTTCTATTTTATATCAGCGGAAATGTCGGAATGGGCAACTTCACCCTGTTCATGTTAATCATTTACATCTTCTATCGTTTCATTTTGAAACGTATGATCGAACGTTTCCAAAACAAGACTTGGCCAGGTGTACAGTCGGTATACGCCCGATTCTTGGCATGGGCATTAACACGTCCGAAGACGATTTTGTTTAGCACCTTAGCGTTGTTAATCTTATCGTTCTTTGTGACCGGATTGCGCAAACCTGAAGTGGTATTCTTCCCGCAGGCAGACCCGAATTTTGTCTACGTGTATGCCAGTCTTCCGGTGGGAACAAAGCCAGAAGCAACCGACAGTGTAGCTCGAATTATTGAAGAGCGCGTGTACGGGGCAATTGGTGAAAATAATCCATTGGTAGAGTCTGTGATTACCAACGTTGCTGTGGGCGCGAACGAATCGCGCGACGACCGTGCGCCTTATTCGCACAAAGCGAAAGTGGGTGTTGGGTTCGTTGAATTTTCGAAGCGTAACGGACAGAGTACGTTGGAGTATTTGGAAAAAATTCGTGTGGCTGTTCAAGGAATTCCTGGGGTTGAAATCTCTGTAGATCAAGAGCAAAACGGTCCGCCTACGGCGAAGCCAATTAGCATTGAAATCACCGGAGAAAATTTCGAAGACTTGATTGCAGCGAGTGTGAATTTGAAAAACTATTTAGATGCGCAGCAGATACCTGGAGTAGAAGAATTGAAGAGCGATTTGCAGCGCAACAAACCAGAGATTGTGATTGACATAGACCGTGAGCGTTTGAATCGCGAAGGTCTTTCGTTGGCGCAGGTAGGTATGGAATTGCGTAAGTCTATTTTCGGAATAGACAATCCGTCGAACTTCCGCGATGAGGAAGACGAGTATCCAATTCAGATTCGTTTGAAAGAAGATCAGCGTAACAACTTAGAAGAGGTTCGCAACATGGTCATCACCTTCCGCGATATGAATATGATGGGAATGGTGCGTCAAGTGCCTATCTCGGCGTTCGCAGACGTTCATTACAGCAGCACCTACGCGGGTATTCGCAGAAAAGATCAGAAGCGCATTGTTACCCTTGGATCGAACGTCCTTACAGGATTTAATCCGAATGAAGTGGTAGCTAGCATAGAGCAAAAAGTAGCAGCGTTCGACAACTTGCCGAAGGGTGTAAGTGTGAAGATGGGTGGAGAAAAAGAAGAGCAAGAGGAAACAGCGAGCTTCTTGGGAATGGCAGGATTGATTGCCATTGGATTAATCGTGTTGATCTTGATCATGCAATTCAACTCGATTGGAAGAACGATGATTATTCTTTCTGAAATTGTGTTCAGTGTCATAGGAGTGTTGTTAGGACTTGCCATTTTCGACATGTCAATCAGTATTGTCATGACAGGAGTGGGTATTGTGGCATTGGCGGGTATCGTTGTCCGCAACGGAATCTTGTTGGTTGAATTCACCGATATTTTACGTGAGCGCGGAAACAATTTGCACGATGCAATTGTTGAAGCAGGTAGAGTACGTATGACACCGGTATTGTTAACAGCAACAGCAACCATTTTAGGAATGATTCCCTTGGCCATAGGCTTCAACATTGATTTCGTAACCATGTTTACGGAATTGGATCCGAAGATTTATTTCGGAGGAGACAGCGTAGCGTTTTGGGGACCGTTGGCATGGACCATAGTATTCGGATTAAGTTTTGCCACATTCATTACATTAATAGTTGTTCCTGTCATGTATCAGATGAGCGAAAACACAAAAACACGTGTCAAGCGAATTTTTGGCAAGGAAAATGAAGAAGCTGAGTCGCAGGAGGCTGCACTCTAGTATCCTGAAGTTCTTCAGGAGTTTTGGTTAAGGTTTAGGGGAAAGTCCTCGACAACGGTCGGGGACTTTTTCGTTTGTACTTTACAAGAAGGATAAAAAAAGGAAGTGATATTTTTTTGGATGAATCAACGTACACCTCTACTTTAGTAAGCGCGATTTGTTACCTCTGTATCTCAAAGAATTAACGCTAAGATAATTTTAGAAGCTATGGGTAATAAGTTGTAAAAGTAACTTTGTACCTAGAACAAGCTCAATCTAAAACTAAAACTATGCGCAAGCACTCCTCTCCCGCATTCAACCTGAAGAAATTTGGTGTATCTCAATTTTTCCTAGTTCCCATTTTGTTTGTATTCGCGATGTTTTTCGCGAATGTGGGGTGGGGGCAGGTATCGATTCCCAATACCACGACCATTACCCAAAATTTTGATGGTATGGCCGCAACTACTAGTTTACCAACGAATTGGAGAATGCATGCTAGTACTAGCAGCCCGACCTGGGCTGCCGCAGCTGCTACAGTTACTCAGCAAGCATCATCTGGCTCTCCTGCAACTGGTGGTACATATAATTTTGGATCATCTGCATCAGAAAGATCGGTAGGCGCAATGACATCAGGAACTTTTGCAAGTCCAAACAACTTAATTGGTTTCTTTCAAAATACTAACGCATCTAATTTAACATCATTAACAATTGCCTATGATGCTGAAAGATATAGAATTAATACAGCAGCTGCATCTGTTCAGTTTTTTTATTCATTGAATGGATCAAGTTGGACTTCTGTTGCAGCAGGAGATATTGCAGCAACTTCTTTTCCAACAGGAACTAGTGCTTATACTTTTACAACTGGTACTATAGTTAGCAAAACAGGAATTTCAATTACTGGTTTGAACATTGCCACAAACGGGAGCATATATTTGAGATGGAACATCAATACCACTGGAGCAAGTTCACAAGGTATTGCTATTGACAATATTAGTGTTACAGCTGCTTTTGCCCCGTCAACCCCAACAATCACCTCATCCGGCACCTTATCAGCCACTAACACAACCTACGGAACAGCATCGGCTTCACCAACTTCGTTCAACGTGTCAGGTGCAAATATGTCTGCAGGAATTTTGGTTACTCCGCCTGCCGGATATGAGGTTTCTTTAGCAGCGGAATCTGGTTATGCTTCAACGGTTACTGTTGGTGCTGCTGGTACAATCGCTTCAACTGCAGTTTATGTAAGGCTGGCCTCAACAACTGCTGTTGGAACATATTCAGGGAATATTGTTTTGTCGAGCACAAGCGCCACGAGCGTGAACGTTGCAACTGCTTCAAGTACTGTTTCTGCTAAAGCTTTAACCATAACCGGACTTTCAGCTGCAGATAAAAACTACGACGGAAATACAAACGTAACATTAACAGGAACCGCAGCCTATTCAGGTTTGGTAAATGGTGAGGCTTTCACTCCAGCAGATAATGTCACCTGGGCCTTCCCAGATGCAAACGTAGGAGCAAATAAAGTTTTAACAAGAACGGGTTCTTATTCTGCACCCTCTCCTAACTATTCAATCACCCAACCGTCGTTGTCTGCTAGCATAAATGCAGTTTCACCGACGGCCCCTACCATTACGAGCATTACAGCAGGAAACGCACAATTGAGTGTAGCATTTACGGCACCCTCTTCAAACGGAGGTGCAAGTGTTACGAACTATGAATATTCTACAAATGGCGGTAGCACTTTTACAGCATTTTCACCTGCTCAAACAACTTCACCAGTGGTTATTTCGGGTTTAACAAACGAGACGACTTACGATGTCAAAATTCGTGCGGTGAACAGCGCTGGATACGGAACATTTTCAAATATGATCCAAGGAACTCCTACAGCTCCTGCAAGTCCTATTATTACAGTTTCGCCTAATAATTTTGCATCTGCCTTCTCAACAACTTATGGCACCGCATCGGCAGTGCAATCTTTTACGGTTTCAGGTGCTGCACTTACGGGTGATTTATCTCTGACAGCTCCAACTGGATTTGAAATTTCTCTTTCGAGCTCTACAGGATTCGCAAGTTCATTGACCTTCTCGGCAATAAATAACTCAGTTTCCGCAACTGCTGTTTATGTTAGAATAGCTGCAACAACTGCAGTCGGATCCTTCAACAACGTTTCATTCAATGTATCTGGAGGGGGAGCACCTTCTGCTTCAATTACAACAACGTCTTCAAATAATGCGGTATCTCAAAAAGCATTAACAATCTCAGGACTTTCCGTGGATAACAAGAGTTACGATGGAAACACCTCCGCCACTCTAAATGGAACTGCGGCATACACTGGCCTTGCAAACGGAGAAACGTTCGCGGTAGCAGGTTCGGCAACGGCAACCTTTGCCTCTGCCAATGTTGGAAACGGAATAGTGGTTTCAGTAACTGGATTTTCTGCACCTTCGCTGAACTATTCAATAACGCAACCTTCGTTTACTGCGAACATCACTGAGGTGAATTTGACAATTTCTGGAATTGCTATTTCAAACAAAGTGTACAATGGAACAGCAGCAGCAACGATTACTGGAACTGCGGCCTATCAAGGTTTAGTGAACAACGAGTCGTTTTCGGTATCGGGAACTCCAACAGCTGTGTTTACAAGTGTGAATGCCGGTAGTTCAATAGAAGTAACTGTTTCAGGTTACACCGCACCAAGCGCCAACTATACCGTTACCCAGCCATCTGGATTTACAGCTGATATTACAAAGGCAGATCAAACAATTACGTTCAATTCATTGGCAACTAAGACCACAGCCGATGTCCCTTTTGCATTAACTGCTACTGCTAGTTCAGGATTAGCAATTACTTACACTTCTTCCAATACTTCTGTGGCCACTGTTTCTGGATCAACAGTAACCATTGTCGGTGTCGGAACGACCACTATTACGGCTTCACAAGTTGGGAATGAGAATTACAATGCAGCAGTTTCAGTTTCTCAAACCTTGACTGTTGTAAATGCGCCGATTGTTTTATCAGGTTGGGATATGTCAACACTTTCAGGTGGCTCAAATAATTTTGGTCCGAGTCCTTACAATTCAACTAGCACCCATTCAGGAATAACAATTGAAGGGATAACTAGAGGCTCTGGGGTTGGTACAACAGGAACAGCTGCAGCAAGAGCTTTTGGAGGAGTTGGATTTAATCAAGTGAATTCTACTGATGCAATAAACCAGAATAAATATTTTACTTTTACTTTTAAACCAAAAGAAGGTTACTCGTCTTCTCTTTCGGCAATAAGTAAATTTAATTATAGAAGATCTTCTTCAGGTGCTTCAACTGCATTAATTCAATACGCTATAAATAATGGACCATTTATTGATATTGTAACATGTGAATTCCTAAATACATCTAGTTCAGGAGCTTCTTTGAATCCAATTGATTTGAGTAACATTCCATCTTTACAAAGTATAAATTCGAGTACTATTGTTACGTTTAGAATTATTCCTTTGGGTGGAACCAATACGACAGGAACATGGTATTTTTTCGATAGGCAAAATACTACAGCAAATGATTTTGAGTTAAGCGGATACATAGACTGCGTAGTCCCAACTACAATCACCCAACAGCCTACTTCATCTGCTCAAAATGGACTTTCCGGTGCAGCGGTATCTGTAACAGCAACTGGAGCGGGCTTGACTTATCAGTGGTATTCAAACACCACGGCAAGTAATAGCAACGGCACTTTAATACCTGGCGCAACGAATTCGAGTTATTCTCCGGTTCCAACTTCAACCTCCTATTACTACTGTGTTGTAACAGGAGTGTGCGGAAGCGTGACGAGTAATGTGAGTGGGGCGGTGGTTGTGCCTACGACGAGTTTAGAGTCTGCTTACTGCGGTCAAAGCGTGACCTTGAATCAGATAGTCTATGCAACCAATGTGATTGGAGCAACGAGCTATCGATTTACAATTTCGGGATCAGGCTTGTCCA
>CAZEFR010000060.1:0-10224 GCA_964511555.1 uncultured Chryseobacterium sp. | reverse complement strand
CCCACAAGCCTGCGGGCTTACGTGAGAGCGAGTTGCAGATATCGGGATGGTGAATGGAGTAGAAGAACTCTAGAATTTCAACGTTGTTCTTTTTGCATTCCAATTGGAAGAAATCGTGAATGCGGTCGACCTCTTCTTTGGTGTACAGCCCTCGAGAGATGCCGGCCTGATTGGTAACCACAACCAATTCGAATCCTTTGGAAACGGCTAATTGCAAGGCTTCCATAACGGTTGGAAGAATCACGAATTCATCGAGTGAATAGGTGTAATCTCCAGGGTCGTGGTTAATGACTCCGTCTCTATCGAGGAACAACGCTTTTCTCATGTTATACTTTTTTCAAGGTTCGAAGGGTAAGCACGAGTGCTAACAAAGTGAATATTGCTCCGAGCATAAAAGCCGCTCCGGGAAAATTCACCACCGCGTGATCACTGGCGAAATAGGCGTAGGTCTGTGTCATAATGAGCGGACCTAAG
This sequence comes from uncultured Chryseobacterium sp., assembly GCA_964511555.1. Taxonomy (GTDB): domain Bacteria; phylum Bacteroidota; class Bacteroidia; order Flavobacteriales_D; family Sanyastnellaceae; genus CAIZGX01. The sequence goes on along the minus strand of CAZEFR010000060.1, from coordinate 9,750 downwards.
AACGCTGTAATGCTTACCATAGAGGAGAGTGCACCTTGCATTTCGCCTTGCTCATTCAAGGGCACTTGATTGCTCATGTATCCTTGAAGCGAAGGTGTGGAGATGCCGCCAATGCAATAGGGAATGAGAATGATGTACATCATCCATCCGGCATTCGCGAACGAAAACAGAATTAAACCCACTGCCGCGAATGCCATTCCGATCACGATCGATTTCGTTGGTCCCCAAACTCTGCTCGTATAACGAATCAGTCCGCCTTGGACCAACGAGATGAGCACGCCCACCGCACCGAGCGAATATCCAACATCTGCGTTATCCCAATGAAATTGCGCCTTTCCAAAAAACGACCACGTGCTCTGAATGGCAAAGCTGCCAAGATATAAAAAGAAGAAGGCCACTATGAGCCCCATAAATCCCTTGTACTGGCCTAAGCGTTTCAGGCTGGTAAACGGATTGGTTCTTTTCCAATCGAAACTTCTCCGGTTTTCAACCGGATGAGATTCTGGAAGAATGAATACGCCGTAGACGAAATTCAACAAAGACAAAATAGCTGCGGCGTAGAAGGGAAAGCGCGCCCCCATGTTACCGAGCAGCCCGCCTATAACAGGACCTAAAATAAATCCCAATCCAAAGGCTGCGCCCAGCATTCCGAAATTCTGTGCGCGCTTTTCCGGAGTAGATACATCGGCAATATAAGCCGTTGCCACCGTGAAGCTCGCGCCCATGATTCCACTTAAAATTCTTCCAATAAACAAAAGCGTAATGTTAGGCGCAAGCGCCATAAGCAAGTAGTCGAGACCCAAACCCAAAAGAGAGATTAAGATAATCGGACGTCTTCCGTAAGAGTCACTTAAAGCGCCCATAAGCGGAGAAAAGAAGAATTGCATAAAGGCATACACTCCAATGAGCCATCCGCCCCAAGTCGCAGCTTCCGTAATGGTAGAATGCGTTAGCGAAGCAATTAAATCGGGAAGCACCGGTATGATAATTCCCAAGCCAATTACATCAATTAAGATCGTAATAAATATAAAAGCCATTCCTGGCTGTCTCGCTTTCAACATATCGGTTGCAAGATTACAACAGAACTATTTCATTCGTGCTGTCTTAAGATAGTTTCCAATGAAAGCCTTTTCAGTAAAACCAAAATCGGCTACAGCCAAGAACATCATCTCTTCATTACTGGTATTCTGAGATTGATGCATAGACCATCTTGGAATGTACACAATACTTCCAGGTTGAACGGGCACCACTTTATCGTCAATAACCACTTGTCCAGTTCCTTTGAAAAACACAAACACCGTTTCGTGCGCGTGCTTGTGAAGTTCGTTGTTTTTATTCGGAGAAACACGAACAATGCGTGGATCAAGGACTTCCAGAGGAAAATCTAAACGCTCCACAAAGAAATCAATGTTTAATTTCTCTACTGTGTTTCTGTATAATTCTTCTCCGCTGACATGATCAATGTGGTGTTCGAAAATAGCTTCGGGTTCATCTGGAGTCAACGACGTCTTCAGCAAAACCGCGTCGGTTAAGGGTTTCAGACGCAGGAATAACACTTGCTCATACGTAAAGTCGAGCAGTTCGTACAAGGTCACGTCTACTTCAACATCTTTCTTTCCTTCTTCAAACAACGAATTCACTTTTAGCTCATCATCGGTCATTAGCGCATGAAGGGCCCATTGCTTCTCGGTTGAATTCAATTCAGCAATAAATTCTCTCCACTTATCTGTGTCGCTTCGCAACTTGAACGAACGTATGTAAGCACCCAAGCAATCTTGAATGAAATACTGTTCCTCTTCGTCAAAAAAATCGCTCTCGTAGGCCTGTATTAGCGGGTGCTTCATTGTAAAATGTGTGTGGTTTCCTTTTCTAAATTACTCCAAAATTCTGCGCGAAGATCAAGAGCTGTTTCCATTCCCTTACGAACCAAGCGCGCATGCTCTTCACTTTGCGAAGCTAGGTCATTTGCTATGGCTAACAAGACTTTTCCGTGCTCATCGTCAACCTCTGTGTGCAGAGGAAAGAAGACATAATCTCGAAGGGTTAACGAAGTGTGATTGGAAAAGGAGTCAATTAGCGGACGATATATAACCTTTACCACGCTTTCGGTTCCGAGACCAATAGCACCAACGGCTTCCGCTTCCGTGCAGTTATCGAGATAATTCAAAAACGATGTGCGCCAGTTCGTCACGGCTTCGTTCATTTCGAACGTGTAATTCGTACAAATGGCTTTCTTGAATTGTTGAAACAAAATTGGGTGAGGAATTCCAACCACCCAAGAGTCTTCAATGCCCAAAGCGCGAATGGCTTGAAGATCTTCTTCGTGTAATTGTCCTTTTTCTTCCGCTAGATTTTCCAGCAAATGAGATTTGTGACTCGGGTTCGAGAGCTTATCTATAACTGCCTGCAGGTATTTTGGAAACCAAACGCTATAGCCTTCATACTGCGATGCGAAATAAGCAAGGGCCTTTTCCATGTTTGAAAATTCTCCTTGAGAAAGTTTCTTTAAATAAGAATGATGAACAGCTTGGTGCTGCAGTGCGATGTCTTCCATACTTTTGTTTCAGCGTGCAAATTAATTGCACAATCTCTAAACATTCTCTATTCAATATTGTTAAATCAACATGAAAACAATTTATATCGTCGGATTATTAGTGTTAGCACTTTCATCAGCCGCCGCATTGTCTGTGCGCAGCAGATGGCAAAAACCTTCAAAACCAATAGGAACAAATAAAATGAGCTTTTACGATTTAACAGTTAACAGCATCGACGGAAAAGAGATGCACATGTCAGACTTCAAAGGAAAATATGTTTTGTGTGTGAATGTCGCCTCAAAATGCGGATACACCCCACAGTACGAAGACCTTGAAAAATTATACGAACAATACCAGGGTAAGCTTGTGATTGTTGGTTTCCCTTGTAACCAATTCTTAGGACAAGAGCCAGGAACAAGCGAAGAGATTGTTTCTTTTTGTCAAAAAAATTACGGAGTGACTTTTCCATTAACCGAGAAGATCGATGTTAAAGGAAAGAATCAACACGGTGTATACCAATGGTTAACGCAGAAGTCGTTGAACGGTGTAGCAGATGGAACGGTGAAATGGAATTTCCACAAGTTCTTAGTCTCTCCGGAAGGCGAGTGGTTAGCTGAGTTTCCATCTGGAGTGAAGCCGTTAGATACTGAATTGACTTCGTTGATAAAATAATTCAACCATGAATTGGAATCAATTGAACTCGGTTGAGCAATGGAATGCGTTGCTTGAATCGGAAGAAAAGTTTATTGTATTTAAACACAGCACGCGCTGCAGCATAAGCACCACAGCACTTTCACGCTTTGAACGCGATTGGGATACGACTTCTACAGTGAAGCCTTATTACCTAGATCTTTTGGAACACCGAAACATCTCGAATGCCATTGCCCAAGACACCGGCGTTGAGCACGAATCTCCGCAGGCCATTCTCATTGAAAAAGGAAAGGTATTGAAGTCGGCTACGCATTTATCCATTTTCGTTTCCGAGCTTCTCGAAGCCTAGTCTATGTCTTACGTGCTAACCTACATTTCTGAAGGCGAGCATTTGAAGCAAGACTTTAAAATGCGTATCGACGATGCGCAGAAAATTGCGCGTTCGTTGGTGGCTTTTGCCAATACCTCCGGAGGAAGATTACTCATTGGCGTGAAAGACAACGGCAATGTATGCGGTGTTCGTCCAGAGGAAGAGCTTCATATGATCATTCGCAGCGCTGAGGAATTCTGTCAACCTCCCGTTCATTTCTCTCATTCTGTTTGGAAGGTAGAAGGAAAGGCGGTTCTAGAAATTGACATTGAAGAATCTTCAGCAAAACCTCATTTGGCAAAAATTGAAGAGGGGTGGAAGGCGTTCATTCGTGAACACGACGTTACGCTCCCTGCTTCAAACGTCTGGATAGCCATGCAAGAGGTTTCTTCCCAGCAAGACTCGAATGAACTATTTCAGATGTCGGAAAGAGAAGAGCAACTTTTTTCATTGTTGAAACAGCAACCGTATACGTTGAATCAGCTCGCCCGAAAATCGGGAACCCCACGACCTATCTTAATTCGAAAACTAGCGAAACTCATGAAATGGGGAATCGTGGTTGAAAACTTCGAGCAAGGGAAAGCAGTTTATTTCCTGAAGTGAAAAACATCAATCTTCCCCTCTCTTACCTTTTCTTACCTTTTCTTACCTTTTATTGAGGCATTCTTTATTAATCCCTCCAAGAATACAGCGAGTCAGCAGAAAAATCCATTTCACCGTTGTTCCAAGAAAGATATCCGTGAGTGACTTCGAAATTCTTGAATTTAGATAAATCCAAAAATGCTTTTGTCATGGGGTTGGAAGAGGTAGATAAAAAAGATTTGAAGTCCACGGTTCTTCTCTCTCCGTCAGAAAAAAACAACTCAACCGAATAGTCATTGAGGTATGTCGCTGAAGTTAGTTTCATTACTTAATGCGTTGAGTGATAATTTTCCGTTCAACTCGATTGTTGAGTATAACAAAATTAATCCAATCGTTTACAATCTCGTACTGATGAGCTGAAATTAATTTTGTCAGATCTCTTCGCTGTTTTGGAGGGAAAGTTTTGTAACCTTTTTGGGTTCGGTAGGTGACTTCAGTAATAATACTATTTTCAATCTTGAACTCAATTCTCATCCCATATTCCTCGTTGTAAAAGGCATGAATGTGAATTGGAAAATGTTCATTTGAAAAGAACACAAGACGTATTCCGAAATACTCAAAAATTGTAGGCATTTTTATTTGTAAACCTACAAAGTTGAATTATCAAAAACACCAATTTTTATGTGCTAGTTATATGCTGTTTATTCGGTGGAATGTCGCTGTTGGAACGGAGTTGTAAATACGTGCGCTATTAATATTTTATCTTGACGCTATTTGAAAAACCGCCAGAACTCTGCTTGCATTTGTAGTTTATTTCAACGCTATATTCTTTATTTTTCTCATAATTACGAGATCGAATAATAAACGTATTTATTCCTTTTTTTGATTTTGTTTTTTTTGATGCTATGGTTTTAAGGGTTTTATAGTCCTTAATTTCGATTTCAACTTTCGCCTCTTCCATAAAGTAAATAACTACCTCTACCTGGTTTTTCTTTTTATTTATTATGTCTCTAATATTATTTCTGTCTATTATATAAGTTCTTTCACGTTTACTACCATTTTCAACTCCTTTGATTTTTTTATAAGTTATGTCACCATGTACATTCCCAACTTCAACAAAAGAAACGGGGAAGAATGGCAAAATGTTCATGGTGTATGGCCTACTGTTTATTTGAATGATTTTTTGATAAGTACTCCCGTTAATTGTATCGCAGACTATACCTTGAATTAAGAAGTCATTACCATTTTCTGTTTCAATAATTTTGAGTTCTGTTCTATACTCTTTGAAAGGGATGAATAGATTTCCAATGTAGTATCCGCTATCAGAGATTGGAACCAAAAGCTCTTCCGGTCTGTCATAAGAACCGTTCAAATAACTATAACCCTCAATTTCGAATTTTAGATTTTTAAATTCATTGACAAGGGTGTCGCCTTGATACTTTAAATTTTTAAATTGTTTATCTGTGTGCTCCTCCAGATTTGTTGTATCGTTCATCCATTTTCTTAGATAAAGTAATTGGATTTCATCATCTTTATTTATGTCAAATTTTGTTGAAGCCTTGTAATTATTGCGCAATCCTGTGGTAATATCATTGTATTTCTGATCAAATAGTTGCTTGGAATAAAATTCTCCATTGCTTGATACAACGAGTGAAAGCAATTCAGGAATAATTACAAGATATATTTCTGAATCATCTTTCAGATAATATCTCCTTGGTGTTTTATCTGTATGAACTGCGCTATCCAAAGGGAAATTCTTAGATTTATCTATGAATTCCAGAGAAATTTGCGCTTCTCTTCCGTAAATTATTCCTTTCTGTTCGTTTATCTCATGATAGTTAATTTTATGAATTACGACTTCGTTATGATCTAATAAGCAATAATTACCTTTTTCAAAAGATTCATAGAAAGTTTTTGTTGTATGCTTTCCATAATAGTCTGTAAAGTCTGACGTTTGGAATTTGCGATATTTTAGGTTATCGATAACGGTGTCTGAAAAATCCGATCTTAGTTGAAATCCCGTAATTTCATATTTGTTATCTAAGGAGGTTCCCTTTAAATAAATTTTAGAGTATAAAAGATCTTTTCGAGTTTGTCCGAATGTCGCAATGGTCAAAATGATTAATATGAATGTGGTAATAAGTCGGGTCATGTTAATGCTTGTGATATTTATTTAGTATGATTGAACATCTATTTCTCTGTTCCATATGTGAAATTCAATTCTTTACATAAGTCTGTAATAGCTCTTTTTCCACTTTCGGTAAATCCATTTAGTGCATATTCTGTATCGGTTCCTTCATTTACTCTTTTGTGCGTTTCTGCTGGAATTGCAATATCAGTGATTAAGTAGTTGCAGTCGAGGCAGACATTGATCTGATGAATCATTCTATTTCCCTTGTAGAATACGAGTGCGAAGTGTGGATGGAAACATGCTGCTGTTGCTTCCCCATAGGTTGTTTTACTTGAAAGAGCAGATAGTATCTTATCGGCTTGTTCTTGTGTTAAGTACTGTTGTTTTGAAATGACGGGAACAAATTTACCTTCATGATCAATGACAGTCGGATATGGTTCTTCGCTACCTGCAAAGTCGTAAGCAATTATTTTGTCGTAATCGAGATTGCCAAAAGGTTCGCCATTCTCGAGATTGGGTTGAAGGGTCTTTGCAGAAATAATATAGTCTGTATATACTTTATCTGGAGACGTTTGCTGATGTTTCGTTTCTGAATTACCGCAACTCGTGGCTAAAATTAAAAGTGTAGAAAGTATGTATATAGGTTTCATGTAATTTAAAGTATAGTTGCGATTATTTCATTCTACCCCAGAATTTCGCGAAATCCTTGAGTTGGTTTTCCGTTTCTATAGTCATGCATTTGATAAATGATTTTTCTTACATCTAATCTTTCAAAATATATCCCATTCTCATAAAAATGAAATCGAATCTCAAGTGCCAAAATTTTTAATGAATCAGTTGGGTATCTGCATTCTTCTAAATCTTGATGTATGGCATTGTTCGTATCTAGTTTTTCGAACTCAGTCTTGAAAAATGGATGAATGGAAGTCAAACATGAACCTGAAGAGTCCAGCTCACAATTCTTAAATTGAACTATATTAATGAGTGGAATGACCCGTTCCATATGATCAAAAAATTGTTGTAATGTTTCACTTTTTTTAGGAGTTGGCGTTGTGTTCTCTTGGCAAGAATTGAAGAACAATGCAAGCGACACGACAAGAAAGAACAAAGTTCTTTTGATTACAGTTGTTTTCATATCCCGCTAATCAAGATTAATAGAACCGCAGCACTTATGATTCCAGTATTCATTATGGTCTTTTGATCTATTTGAAGATAATGACGCGTGCTTTCCTTGAAAAGAAGATAAAGTATGGCTCCGTTGAATAGAATGGAGAATAGATGTCTGCTTGTGTTATCAACAGGGGCTATGAGGGTAATGAAACCTTCTTCAGGTTCAGGAGTTACAAATTCAATAACCATAAACCACACAGCACTTGCGACAGTTATTAGGAGATAAACAGCAGATAATGTCCAACCCAATTTTTTCTTATACCACATAAGAACTCCGGCAACAGGCAGGAGCAGAGTTAAAAAAATGGAAAGAACAAGGTTGAGCTTGAATTCTTCCTCTAGGGTTAAAAGAAAAACCTCGAGCATTTGATAGCTTCGTATTACTTCAAAAAGAAAAGTAAGAATGAGAAGTATTCCAATGCGCTGTATGAGTTTTTCAGGAGTCATTTGTTAATTCTGTTTAATGGCTATAACGTTTTATTCTGAAGCTCTATCTGGTAGTTCAAAAGGTCTTGCTTCATTTTGTGGTATTTGAATTTGACCAACTGTTGAAATGTATCTATGGCCAAATAAAGAATTCGAAGATTATCTTCAACATAGGTGTTTTTAACGAAATATTCCAATTCCTTCTCGAGGTAGTTGGTAATGCTCTCTACTTCATAATTGGCAAGTACAGCCTGAACGCTATCATCGGTTAGAAGAGATCGAAAAGCAACTTTGAATTCATTCTCAAGTTTTAGAATTCCTAAAAAATTAGATTTAATATAAGAATGATGCAACTTGACATGCACAAATTGAAAGGCTCGAAGCATTCGTTGGTGTACATTGTTTTCCGATGTGCTTTCCCTATCGTATTCAAAAAGTTCGTTATATCCTTTGAGGAGAGTTGGTGAAAGATTCAATTTAGTTTCTATCCCTACGAAATAGGATAAAATGTGCAAGTCTGATTCTTCAAGTAATGCTGAAAGTTGTTCTTGTTTCTCTTTTATTTCAGGTATTAAGGTGCTTAATTTTTTCTTCGTGAATCGTTCTCCTTCGTAGTCGAAGGAAGAAATTTCAATTTGGCCAGTTTCTATGAGCTGAAGTGTTGCCAAATCATTTTTCAAAGTACGCTCCTCATAGATGTTCTGAAGTTTTTCATCGCTAAAGAGCTCCTCAAATGAAAATTGAATGTCTTTCAGAATGTCTAACTCTTCATAGAATCTGCTAAATCCTCTGACATCGAAATAGCCTCTGTAGGCTTTGTTATATTCCGATTGTTCGTATTCAAGTTTAAGATCGTGAAGTAAGATGTCAGTTTGTATAAACTTAGGACTTTCTGGAAATTCAAAATTCAAGTTCAATAATTCGGTGAAGTGAAGTTCAATTTCCTCGTGATTTACTAAAATCTTAAAGGCTGGAAAGTCATTCTCTATTGGTCTACTTTCAAATTTCGATTCAAGATTTGAAATGCGTTGGATTATTTCAGGATGGCTGGACCATTGATTATTTAGAACTAATTTTGAACTTGTATAATTGGAATACATGGATTTTGAAATCAAGGGAAGTCCATTCTCTACTGGTATTTCATTCCATTGAGATAGGTTTTGCATGTATGTGAAATAGTCTCTGTAGATATTTCGTCCCATTAAATTCAGTTTTGCCTGCTTTTCGTAATAGCGCGCAACTACTCCTAGACATTGCTCTGAATATTCAATTCTTAAGAAGTAATTTATCAATGGAGTGGGACCACAGACTGTTGCTGAAATTTCATCGGCGTGATATTCAAGTTGTCTGGAAAGCGCAAGAAAATTAAGCGTTACGAGTTTCGAGAAAAAAGCAAGTATAGATCTCACACAATTATTATACTTGGTAGCAACATAGATAAACACAGCGTAAATGCCTCTGTCGAACCATTTGGTTACCCAATTGTCATATGCTTCATTGTCATAAAGCATGTCCCATATGGCTCTGTTTACTTGATATGCAAGCGTGTTTATCCTTAACGATTTCTGCGAGAAGTGCCCGAATTCATGTGCAATAATGGCTTTTAATTCAAGTGCGGTAACGGAATTAATTAAGCCAATTCCAATAATTAATTCGAGTTTGTTCGAAATCAATGTTCCAATAAGTGTACGCTGCGATTTTACGTGTGCATTATTGCTTCCTTCTATGTAAATTTTATCTGGAAAATTAGTTCCTACTTTTTCGGCAGTGTCTTTTATCAATTGGAAAAGTTCAGGAGCCGATTCTCTTGTAATTTCAAATTGATCGTCAGTGTATTTTGAATTTTTCTTGAATAAGAATTTAAAAACAAAAATGGTTATGGCTAA
>CAZEFR010000059.1:0-10458 GCA_964511555.1 uncultured Chryseobacterium sp. | reverse complement strand
CGCAACATAACCACATACATTCTTCCCCTCTCTTACCTTCTCTTAACCTTTCTTCTCTTTTAATTTCTTCCCCTCTCTTACCTTCTCTTAACTTCTCTTAACTTCTCTTAACTTCTCTTAACTTCTCTTAACTTCTCTTAACTTATCTTCCCTTTAACACATCCATATAATCCGTGGCTGAGTATGAAAGCCAAAACTTGCTCAGTGACTTGAGAGGACTCCCCAGTTTGCGAAAGTTGTTCTCGAATCTTCGTTGAAGAAACATCCATCGCTTCAAATGCAATAAACTCAAACTGTTCAGGATGATCTTGAACTAACGTGTGTTGTGCAAATTGATTTTCAATCTCACGCGAGCAAACGAGGAATTTCACTGCTTGAATTAATTCTTCAAACTTATACCAAGCGGGAAGCGAGTTCACCACATCGGTTCCGCAGAGGATGTGAAAGTTGAAGGAAGGATATTCTTCTTTCAGTTTGCGAATGGTGTGAATTGTATACGAAGGCGTGGGCATGTCGAATTCAATCGTACAGATTTTGATTTTGCTTTCGTTTTGAAGAGCCAGTGAAACCATGTGCGCTCGGTCGTTGGCAGAGGCCAAGGTGTCGAGCGATTTCAATGGGTTGTGCGGACTAACGACGAACCAGACTTCATCGCATTTGTTTGATTGAAGCGCTGCATGCGCCATGGCGAGATGTCCGTTATGAACAGGGTTAAACGATCCGAAGAGTAGTGCTATGTTCATTCGGCTAGAAAGTCGTTCACCAACTTCAGTGCTTCTGCTTTCGCCACGTCGAGGTTATCGTTCACCAAGCGCACATCGAACTTGTCGGCGTAGGTTAATTCCAATCCAGCTTTCGAAACACGTTGCTGAATTTTTTCTTCCGTTTCTGTGGATCTGTTTTTCAATCGGTCCATCAACGCTTCCACACTCGGAGGCTGAACAAAGACAGCCAAGGCGCGATGATGAAATATTTCTTTGAGGTGAAGTCCGCCTACAACGTCAACATCGAAGATGACGTGTTTACCGCATTTCCAAATGCGTTCCACTTCGCTTTTGAGTGTTCCGTATTTCGTTCCGGCATAGACTTCTTCCCATTCAACGAATTCGTTGTTGTCTATTTTATTTTGAAATTCTTCGTTCGACAAAAAGTGATAATCCTTTCCGTCTACTTCTTCTCCGCGACGTTCACGTGAAGTGGCGCTTACGCTGAAAGCCAACATGAGCGCGGGCTCAGAGAGCAAATATCTTACAAGCGTTGTTTTACCCGCGCCGCTAGGAGCAGAGAAAATAATGGCTTTTCCTTTAACTTGACTAGAGAACATTGTTGATTTGTTCTTTAATTTTTTCTAGCTCATCTTTCATCTCTACCACCATGCGTTGCATCGTTGCGTCGTTGGCTTTCGAACCAATGGTGTTGATCTCTCTTCCGATTTCTTGAGAAATGAATCCCAATTTTCTTCCTTGCGCACCACCGTTTAATTCTTCGTTGAACATTTCGCAGTTCGAAAGCAAACGTTGCAATTCTTCCGACACATCGAGTTTTTCCAAATAATAAATCAACTCCTGCTCGAATCTGTTCTCGTCTATTTTTTCCTTCCCTACCAACTCATCCAATTGCGCTTTAATGCGCTCTCTTGTTTTTTCTTTGCGCTCTTCCATAGGCGCAATAAGGTCTTCACGCAAACGAAGAATATTTGCAATGCGCATTTCAAACTCTTTTTGAAGCTTCGCGCCTTCGGCTTGTCTGTAGTTTTCGAAAAGATCGAACGCTTGTTTTACCAATGCAGCAATGCAGTTCCATTCGTCTTCCGTTGGCTCTGCTTGTTCGAACTTCATGACTTCAGGCATGCGCATGAGCGTGGCCAAGATGTCGGCTGAACCGAGGTCTTTTCCTTCCTTCCAAATCGAAAGTTCGTTGTAATACGAATTCATTAAGTCGGTGTCGAGGTGCATGCGTTTTTCGCCGCTGTTGTTTTCAATATAAATTGAAACTTCTGACTTTCCGCGTATCACGAGTTCTCCGTACGTTGAACGCAATTCCAGCTCTTTGTCGCGATACACACTTGGAACGCGAACGCTTAAGTCTAGTCCTTTGCTGTTGAGGGAGCGCACTTCAGCCGAGAACTTTTTGGTTTCTTTCTGAAGTTCGGCTTTACCGTAGCCGGTCATAGATCTTAACATGTGTGCAATTTTGCATGCAAAGATACAACATTGAACATTGGAGGTTAAAGAATGTTGTTTTCCTTTGCAGACGAAATGAAAATGAAAAAGACCGCTATTCTTCTTGTGAACTTGGGTTCACCCGACGCACCAACACCTGGGGCTGTTTACAGATATTTAACAGAGTTCTTAAATGACCCTCGCGTTATTGACGTGGCCGCCATTGGAAGAGCCATCTTGGTGAATGGAATCATTGTTCCTTTCCGCCACAGAAAAAGTGCTGCGATCTACAAGAAACTTTGGACTGAAAACGGTTCGCCTTTGATTCATTATGGAAAGAGAAACAAGGAGCAATTGCAAGCGCGTTTTGATGAAAACGAAACGAAAGTTTTCTTGGCTATGCGTTATCAGGTTCCGAGTATAGACAACGCTCTGCGCGAGATAGAAGAGTGGGGAGCAGAGAAGATTGTGGTGTTGCCTATGTTCCCGCAATACGCATCTGCCACAACCGGAAGTGTGCATGAAAAAGTGATGAACATTGTTTCGAAGTGGTGGAGCATTCCGGAAGTAGTTTTGATTTCTCAGTTTTATGACGAGCCCTTGTACATTCAAGGCTACGTAGACAATGCGAAGCAATTCGATTTGAAGGAATACGATCGTGTGCTGTTCAGTTTTCACGGATTGCCTGAACGTCAGTTAGACAAATTGTACGACGATAACAAGTGTCGCAATCACAGTTGCGAGCATGAGATTAACGAAGAGAATCACATGTGTTACAAGGCGACGTGTTATGCTACGGCTCGCGCTATTGCTGCGGGAGTAGGACTTTCAGAAAGTGAATACACGGTGTGTTTTCAAAGCCGCTTAGGCAAAGGATGGATTGAACCTTTCTCAGACGACATCATTAAGGAATTGGGAGATAAAGGAGCGAAAAAGCTCTTGGTATTTTCTCCTGCTTTCGTTGCAGATTGTCTGGAAACAACCATTGAAATTGGAGAAGAATACCAAGAGCTTTTTGAAGAACACGGCGGCGAAAAAGTTCAGCTTGTTCCGAGCTTGAACGACTCGGAAGTATGGATTGATGCTATGGTTAGTATTTTACAACCTTACCTGTCTGCTTAACCCCATTCACGTAAACTGAAAGAAGGTAAGTTCCTGTAGCAAGTGATTCGGTGTTGATCGTAGTTTGATTTACACCCAATCCTTCCGATAGTTTTCTTCCAGTTAAATCGTGGATTTCGTAATTGAATTTTCCTTCCACTTTCAACGTCAATTCATTCTGCATGGGGTTTGGAAAGGCTTCCACACGAAACGCATTTTCTTCACCAACGAATTCAATCCAGTCGTTCCTGTTGTAAGTGGTGTTCGTGATAATGGCAGGATTCCAATCGAAGTATATGTATGCTGTGTTGGTGATTTCGCTTCCTAAATCATTTCCCGGTGTTTCGCGAATGCGGAAGATTAAATGACCTTGACTCAATTCTTGACTTACGCTGCTGTCTGGAAGCCAGATGTTGTTGAATTCAAATCGAAGAATGCCGTTGCCTAAGTTCACCACATTTATGTTATGCGTTGCTTGAAGCAGTTGGAAAGTTGACCAGTCTAATTCTGCGTCAAGCGTGTCTAGAATATAAACGTTTTGTGCTGGCGCGGTTCCGGTGTTTTGAAAGCGAATGGTGTATTCCAACACATCATCTTCGCCATAGATAATTGTGCTTTCATTGAAACCACTGATGCCATAGTCGTGATAGCTTTTGCGATAGACATTCTTGTCGTTCGGATCGTAGGCGTTTCCTAATATTTGAAGCAATCCTCCCGTGTTGTTTCCCTCATAGCAATCTGTTCCTTCAGTCGAGAAAATGCTTGAAGTAAAGATGTGTTCCTCTCCGTTAATTAATCCAGATGGCAAGGTGAACGAGAGGTGGTCTGTTGTGCTAAAAGACGTTTGTGTTGAATTGATCGTCCATGTAATGGAATTACCGTTGATGACGTAGTTTGGATTTAGAATGGACCAAGTGTTCAATGTTACGTTGGCTGGCCACGTTAAGGTGAGGGTGTAGGGTGTTGACCCTGGACCGTAGTTCCCCCAGTTCAAACGAATGGTTGCATTCTGACCTTGGAAGTATCCAATCCACGGCGTTACAGTTGTCCACAAATCAGAACAAGGCGTTACACTTCCTGCGCAATACACTCCGATGGATAGCGGTTGCGTGATAGAAGAAGTAGAACCCAAAATGGTGAAGATGTTATTGTTATTCGGCAATGTGCTACCGTTGTCGGTTAACCAACTTTGACTTACCGAGGCAACAGCTACGCTGGTTACACCGGGAATAGACCCGCAATAAGAGAAGTATCCGCTCGAGTCGGAATATACCGTAATTGAATTCCCGCCTAGCGTTGTATTGCCAATTAAAATTGGAGCCCCCATGAGCGGCGCTTCACCTACATTCTGAATGCCATTTCCGTTCGCATCGCAATAGATGTAACCGCTGTAACACAAGTATGGGAACGGATTGAAATTAGCGCATTGAACCGGGAAGTTGATCAGGGTGGGACCTGATCCTGTTTGACAATCTTGCGCAAAGTCCATGACTGAAGTTAGGGCAACGGTATACCCCATGCTTGCGAGGTAGTTTGGGTTAATACTAACGACTATTGAATCGCCGAAAGACCCCAGAATATCCGCTGAGTAGTAACCATTGGCATTGGTTGTAACGGTTGTGATTGCACTCGAGTTGTAATTTGAAACGGTCAAAGGAACATTTGACAACACAAACTCTCCCGAATCATAGATATAGTTGTTGTTGGCATCACAGAAGACATATCCATTTGTACAAAGGACTCCACTTGCCACTTGAATGGTATCACAAAGGTTGAAAATACATCCGTCGTTGAATGTTACATCAAGGCATACAATAACGTATTCAACTCCAAGTGTGTTTGGTAAATATGCGTTCGGTTGTGTGCTGAATTGCCCACTTCCCAGGGGTTGTCCGTTTACATCGAAAGGCGTAACACTCCAAGAGAATGTGCTAATTGACGATTGTGATGTTGTGGAATATGCAGCCATGTTATTCGGCAGCAAAGATTGAATGATAGATGTTGAGCAAGGTGTTGTGTTGATGCAATTCAATACAATTGAAATCGTATACGCGCCGTATCCTTGAGAGTAGAATTGGTTGTACGAATTCGGATTTAACGTATATCCGTTTTGTGAAAGCCAATTTTGATCAATATTCACCATCAAATTTCCTGAAGGCATTCCTGTAACAGTATTCGACCCATTGTACAATGTAATGTTTTGTGGAGAGCCCGACCACATGTGCATGATTGTGGCTGGAACCGGTGTAGTAATGGTTTGCTCGGCAACGCCATCTCCGTCGCAATCTAAACCAACGAATGAAAACAATTGAATGGAGCATCCGCCAATAACAATTGTCGAAAGATTATTCGCGGTAGTTTGGTTCTGCGGATTGTAAACTGTTGTAATGATTTGATAGGTACCTGGCGCGGAGTAGTGATGGCTAACTGCTGGTGCCATTGTAATGTATGTTCCCGAAGTGCCTGTGCCTCCTGAATGTGTTGTAGTTGTTCCATCTCCCCAATTAATAGATGCTGTAAACTGAAAACCAGTAAAGTTGGAACCTTGAATTACTTGATCTATCTCAACTCCTGAACTTACTGAGGCACCTGTTAAAGCAGAGAACGACATAGCAACAGTAGAGTCGCAATAGAAGTCTGTAATCTGGCTGCTTTGAGCAGTTAGTCCAGTAATCTGAAATTGAGCAAATGCACCCAATGAAAGGGAACTTAAGAGTACAAGTAAAAGGTAACGCATGGCTAGGAGGTTTTCAAAAAGACATTTATTTCTCAGATTTGGTTGCCTGACCAATTCTCCAACGCAATCCAACATAGTAATTCGCACCGAACATGGGTCCGTATACTTGCGAGGCATCGAAGAAGTCTGAATTAGGATCTTCACTCAGGTAAATGGGATGATGAATCATGTATCCTGTAATGTTCTCGCCACCGGCATAAAATTCTAGGTTCTCCTTTGGGAAGAAAGAGATCTGCGTATTCAAAGTCCAGAAAGCCGGGCTGTTAATGCTACTTGCAACTTCTGTATTCGATTGATTAGCCAAACGTTGTTGTCCGAGCCAACGCGCGGTGAAATCGAAATTCCATTTTTGCGATCGCGCATTTTCTTTCGTGGCGTAGGCAAGGTTAATGAATACGCGGTGTTTCGCAACCAGCGGACGTTCGAGTAACCCGGTGGTGTAGGTAGTTTTTGCATCTAGCCAGCGATAAGCCAGACGAATTTCACTTCGCTTGATTGGACTAAACGTTAAGTCGGTTTGAACAGCATTCGCGTAACTTTTTCCATTTAAATTATACAATGAAAAAGTTCCTGCAGTTTCGTAATCGGCTACCAATTGATTTTGGAAACGAGAGTTAAACGCGTCTACGGTTAGAGTAGCGGATCTGCTGAACAATTTGGTGTTGTGAACCAAAACAATTCCGCTGTTTATCGCTTCTTCCATTTCAAAACCGAATGGATATTCGGTCGTTGAGTTCTCGGGTAAAATCCAAGTTCTATTTCCCGCAAGGGCAGAAAGATGATCGACAACTATTTGTGGCGAGCGATATGCTTTTCCGGAACTAATCTTGATGTTTGTTTTTTCAGTAATGGAATAACGCATGTGAATGCGCGGAGTGAGAATCAATCCGTATAAATTGTTTTCATCGGCACGCATACCCGCAACGATTTGTAGCTTCTCAGTTGGATTCGCATTCAGCTCTCCGAATACACCATAGGTGGTTTCAACTCGATTCAAATTTCCAATGAAGGAAGTAAGCGATTCGCGGTAATCGTCTGCTGTTGCAGATAGACCTGCAGTAATGTTATAACCTTCGGCCATTTCATTGGCGAACAACAAGTTTATTCGAGCGCTTTTTTGAATGCCTTCATACAAACGAATGCCATAACGTGCATTTTGTTTGCTGTAGCCAATGTTAATCTGACTGCCTAGGCTTTTTTCACCGTGCTCATCGAACAGATATCCCGTCTTCGCCGTGAATTCAGCGTGTTCTGTTTGTGAGTTGGAAATCCAAGGCGTGAACGGCACGACTCCTTGGTTGCGGTAGTAATCGATTTGTCCGCTCTCGGTGTTGACTTGCCCGTATGAGAATCCGTATTCACCGCGAAGTCCTTTTTCTCCAGTGTACTGCCATGCGTTACGAAGGAGGTAATTTCTGAATAGGGGATTATCTAGAAATCCGTCGCTGTTCGTATCGTACAATTTCTGAGCGGTAGATCCGTGCGCTTGCAATTGGTAGTTCCATTTTTCACCAATGGCCTGATTCGAAAGTATGTTCGTTTCGTAGCGTCCGGCCGAACTTGCATACATGTTCAAGAACAGACTTTCTTTCATGGTAGCCGCTTTGTGCGCCACGTTTATTTGTCCGGTTACCCCTTCGTATCCATGAACAACAGAACCGGCCCCTTTGGTAATGGAAATGGAATTGATCCACGGGCCAGGAAGAAAACTAAGGCCAAGTGTGCTCGATAAACCACGAACCGCGGGCATGTTATCGAAAAGAATCTGGGTGTATTTTCCATCTAATCCTAGCATTTTAATCTGACGGGTGCCTGTAATTCCATCGGTGAAAGACGCATCTACAGAACCATTTGTTTCGAAGCTTTCCGAAAGGCTGCAGCAAGCTGCTTTGCACAGTTCCTTTTCGGTTAAGACTTGAAAGGTCTGTGGATCTTTTCCATTGATGTGCGTTCCACCGTCATGCTCATCTATGTGCACGGTTCCGAGTGTGCTGTTTTCGCGCAGACTGAACTTTACTTCTCTGAATGAATCGACAGCCGGATCTATAAAAAGAGAATCGCTGTAATGACCGGTGGAAGTAACCATGAGCCATTTCGCTTCTTTCGGAATACCAATGGAAAATTCACCTTCTGAATTAGTGACAGTTCCAAGTTGAGTGTCTTTGTAATAAACCAAAGCGTAGGCGGGATTTCCCGCGTCGTCTAACACAACACCTTTCACTTGGGCATGCCCAATGTTCCAAACCGAAATACAGGTAAGTAATGCAATGAAGTACTTCATAACTTATTTGTGAGGCTTAATTGTTCTGTATTTGCAACAGGCATGAACGCGATTGTACTGCTCATCTGTAGCTGTTGATTTTTCCGTGTCATATCCGGCAGCATTGATCAGCGCATGAATTTTATCGAGCGTAATCTTCGTCGGATTAAAAGTAATTTCCAATCTATGTGCAGTCAAGTCGTAATCATAGGCCACTACACCCTTTACATCAACTGCTTTTTCAATGGTGGTTTCACACATGCCGCAGGCACCAGCCACCCAGAAATCTGCAGTTGTGTTTTTTGTTTTTTGCGCAAACGCGCTGAATGAAAGCATGCATAAAGTAAGCACGAATATGTTTTTCATTTTTAAGAAGATTATTGAATAATTAAATTTCTTTTCCGCTTTGCGGACCAATCCCGTTGGGACATATCCACTTCGTGGATCAATCCCGTTGGGATACATCCGCTAGGCGGACTAATCCTGAAAGGACCAATCCCGTTGGGATATATCCACTTCGTGGACTAATCCCGTTGGGAATTTTCTGCAACAGAAAAGAGAATACCGTTCATACGTTATCGGAACGAACGCTGCCGCAATTGGACTTGCCGATTGGCAATTTCCTTCAACATAAAATAAAAAATAAGAAGGCTCAGGATTAGAAGCAATTAATTGCGGAGTAGCAGGAGATGCGCATTGCTCGTGTTCGCTCTCGTATTGAAGTGCAACAAGCACATCTTCCATGCAGCCTTCGGAATGGCAACAGCCTTTGTGATCGGAGTGAGAATCGTCGTGATGCTCGTCGCCGAATTCAAAGAAGTGAATGGCTTGTAATTTTCCACAACAGAAGTGCAGCTTGGCTTCCAGACCGAAAGACATTAAGCTGTATAGGCCCAAGATAAATATCAGGGTGAGCTTCCGCATATTTCAAAGGTAAAACATCTTTTCGTTAATTGGGTCGTTGTACCTTTGCATTCTAAAATAAATGAATAAATGAGTCATTCAGCGGATATGTCAGATGTTCTTGTGAAATTGGGAATTCAAGCGGAGAATCTTGGAACCAGCACAGGACAAAACTTTTTCTCGAACGGAGATTTAATCACGTCGTATTCTCCGGTAGATGGAGAAGAGATTGCGAAGGTGCAAACCACAACAAAAGAAGATTATGATAAGGTGGTGACTACTGCCTTGGAAGCTTACAAGACATGGCGACTAATGCCCGCTCCAAAGCGTGGCGAAATTGTTCGTCAGTTTGGGAATCGCCTACGCGATTACAAGCAAGAGCTTGGCATGTTGGTGAGCTATGAAATGGGAAAGAGCTTACAAGAAGGTTTGGGTGAGGTGCAGGAGATGATTGACATCTGCGATTTCGCAGTGGGGTTGTCTCGTCAACTTTATGGTTTAACCATGCACAGCGAGCGTCCGGGTCACCGTATGTATGAGCAATGGCATCCGCTTGGTGTAGTTGGAATTATTTCAGCATTCAACTTCCCGGTTGCAGTATGGGCTTGGAACAGCGCCTTGGCTTGGATTTGCGGAGACGTTTGTATTTGGAAAGGATCTGAGAAAGCACCACTTTGCGCAATCGCTTGTCAAAATATTTGGAACGAAATCGCGGCAGAGAATCACCTTCCAGAAGGAATTTCAGCCATCGTTTCTGGCGATGTGAAAGTAGGAGAGATGATGACCGTTGACAATCGCATTCCATTGATCTCTGCAACAGGCAGCACCCGCATGGGTCGCATTGTTGGAGCGAAAGTGGCAGAGCGTTTTGGAAAGTCGTTGTTAGAGTTAGGCGGAAACAATGCGATTATTGTGACTGAAAATGCCGATCTTAAAATGACCATCATTGGTGCGGTGTTCGGTGCAGTTGGAACTGCTGGTCAACGTTGCACTTCAACACGTCGCTTAATCATTCACGAAAGTGTTTACAACGAAGTGAAAGAGAAGTTGGTGGCTGCGTATGGACAGATTCGCATTGGTAATCCATTGGATTCAAACAACCACGTGGGTCCATTAATCGACACGATGGCGGTTGATACGTATTTGAAGGCTATTGAAAAAGCGAAGTCTGAAGGCGCGAACTTCATTGTTGAAGGAGGCGTTGTGACTGGAGAAGGCTATGAGAGCGGATGTTACGTGAAGCCATGTATTGCTGAAGTGAAAGACAGCAGTTTGGAAATTGTGCAACACGAAAC
>CAZEFR010000058.1:2828-10892 GCA_964511555.1 uncultured Chryseobacterium sp. | reverse complement strand
ACGTCGAAACTTCCTTTTTGACGTTGAATGTATTGAATCAAATCTTCTCCAACAAGTGGGGAAGGGACTTCAATTTTTTCGAAATGAAAATGATCAGACTCCCCGAAAACTTTCCCTGAAACAAGTGTATAGCTGACAGTCGCCATTCCTAATTTGCTTAAAAAATCGCGACGTTCCATGGTTGTTGTTTTTGGTGAAGTTACTTCAGTTTCAACTTCTGTCCAATTTGAAGCTTGTCACTCTTTAAGTGATTTAATTTTTTCAATTTGGAAACGGTCGTCTTATGCTTCTGCGCTATGCCCGACAACGTATCTCCTTTTTTTACAGTGTAAACTTTTTTTCCGGAAGTGCCTGTTTCAGAATGTTCGTTCGAACGACTTTCTTCTACCTTTTGAGTTCGCAGATCGGTGTATTTTTTTACGGGTATGTGAAGCGAGTCTTGGTTCAGTTGGGTGTTCAATAACGCAAGTGTGTTTTCCATGCTGGAATACAATAGATACCCTTTGAGCTCGTATCCTTTTTTAGTTAAGTGAATGAAATCTTTTTGCGCATACCCTTGCTCATTCCAAAACTTAATTTTTTTGTAACCACCCGATAAATCATAAAAATTCCAATACAACGAATTCGTTATATGCGCCATAGAATCAAGGACCTCGTTGAAACGAATACCCGCATCTATATACCTTCCATTTTTATATAAATCTTGCATGGAAGTAAAGATGATGGAGACGTGCGGATTAATAGCCTTGAATTTCACGACGGTTTCATTCACGTATCTTGGAATGTTGTTGTCCATTTTGTTGGTATACAAAATGTTGTTCGTTCCGAAATCTATAATCACAATATCGGGTAGAAACTGCGGTGCTTGATCTTCCAATTTTGCAATGGATAGAACAGATTGAAACGCCGCCGCACCCACACCAAACGATTCGTACAACAGGCCTTTTTTACTTTCATGCTCTACGTTTATCCCGTAGCAGGTAAGGACTTCACCTTCTTCGCCATTGCCAATCCATTCCAATTCAACTGTTTTAATTTCGCCTTCAAAATGTATTGGAAGAAACGATTCGTTCAAGTGATTCATAAGTGAGTCCTGATTGAATACGTAGCAAGCATCTTCATTAATGCACAATTGAAATTCGGGTGTGAGCGCATTCAAATCCATGAAAAGTTGAAGCAAATATTTTTCGGTTGGAAAGGGGGTGTTCAGTGTGATGGTGAATGATGCTGAAGTGTCCTGCGTGCTCACAGTCATTCCGCGAATTCCCAATGGCATTTTAGGAGGGAGTTGAAAACTCTTCGCATAGGTCCACTCTCCTGTATGAGAGGTTTTGCTGTTCACGGAATTGTAGGTGTTAGCAGCAGAAAATGGAAATAAGAACCCTGGGCCAGCATTGCCGTATTTCTTCTTTAAAAACTTACAGGCTTCAGTCGTTACTATTTCAGATTGAATATGACTGGCTCCGTAGTGATACACCACGGTTCTTCCTCCATTCAAGGCTTTATGCATGTTTCTTTGAAAGAGCAACCCTGCTTCTTTAGTTGGAAACTGAATGAAGGAGTAACTGGTGTCTATTCCTAAAAGCTTAATCGACTCGTCGAATGTTTGAGAGAATGAAAACAAGCTAATCAAGCAAGCGGCTGTTGTACTAATGAGATTCTTCTTCATGGTGCTTGCGGTTCTATTGGTTTGTCTGCAGGAGTTATAGATTGTCCTTCAAGAGGGGGTGTCTCTGCAGAAGGAGTAACGGCCTTTTTGAATCCGAGATTGCGCATCATTTGAATGGTTCCCCTGCTCATGGCACCGTACATGCCCATTCCGAAAATTAGATCGTTAATTCCGTTGTCACGCATGAGCGTCATGAGGTTGTGCTTCGAATAGCGAAAATCCACTACCCATATTTCTTCGTAATGATGAACAAGGTATACCGCAAAGGCATTACCCATAGAGTTTTTAATAACACAAGCCTTGCGTCCATTCTTCACACTAGTGGTTATTTTTTCTAAAGGTTGGTCGCCGGAAATGAAACAGGCATAACCCGAAGCTCCGTTGAAAAGAGAACATTTCTTCGCGTTTTTGAATCCTCTTTCAGGGTAATAAACACTTTCTGTAATTACGCGTGGTTTGTAAAGTTCAAGCGTGTCTGGATGCTCTTTTATACTAACGTCGCGTGTAAGGTCATACAACGATCCTAAGAAAGCACCACGATTTTCGTAGTTCATTTCCGAGCGATCTACCGGCTGAATTCCGGCAGATTTGCAAAAGGCCACATATGCGTGGTACGCTCCGTTAGCAGTCCAATGATGGTCTGTTCCAAAGAATAACTTTTCATTCCGATGGGCATTCAACTCACTTAGCACATCTGCAAAGCGAACGCCAGGCTGCAGATTGTTGCGAATGGCGTTTAGCGTCTGCTCGTTCTTCCCATTCAAGTGTGCGTATTGTTTGGCAGGAATATATGCGCTAGAGAGGGGGGCAATGCATGAATAAACCGTCACGCCCGGACCTAACGCAGTGGCATAGTCGTTCAGTAATTTCGCGAAAACAGGAGATACAGCCGGAGATCCCGTATTTGGGGTATAGGCAGCGCCATTGATAATAATAAGACCGTTTTTGTAGAGTTCCTTGAAGTCATCTGCAGCCACTTCGAGACTGTCAGTGGTTTGTGTTTGTTGTTCCATACCGCCTTCAACAGCAACAATGCGAATTTCATCTTCGAAATGAATTCCCATTTTGTAGCGAATGGAATTACTCAGTTGCAATAACCAATCCCGCTCCGGAAACTGGTCGTTGACATAGTCACTGATTCCTTTGAAATAGGTACCTTTAAAGTAAGTTGTATCATTTAGAACGGGCCATTGTGCCAGCGTGCGATTTTCAGAATCTGATATTTGTTTTTTCTCTGCGAAAAAAAATGCAGTGCTTATTCCGACTAGAACAAAAGCTTGCAGAAAAATACTTATTTTTTGAAACATACTAGAAACGGAAATAAATGAATGGGTTGTACGTATCGTCAATCAAGAGCACAGTGCCCAATAAAAGAAACAGAATGTTTATCGCAGGTGCGAAGTAGAAATAGAGCCTACTTGCCCTCTTGTGTAGTTTATGCTCAGCATTGAAAATTTCATCCCAAGGAATACAAAGCAGAACAACAACAATAAAATAGAAGAGATAACCCAACAAATCATTTTTCAGGTTTATTGAAACAGGAAATTCAGAGTGGAAGAGAGTTTTGATGAATATTTTTAATTTTTCGAAATCGACGTAGTAAAAAATAGCGCGACTAAAAATGATGAGAATGAGTGTATAGCTGTGCTTGAAAAAACGAGGGGTTATATTGAGCACACGTTGAAGAACTTTTTCTAAAATCATGCAACATCCGAAGAAAGCACCCCAAAGGACAAAATTCCAACTAGCCCCATGCCAAAACCCAGTAAGCAACCAAACAATCATGATATTTCGAAGCTGAAATTTTCTATTTCCACCTAAAGGAATGTAGACATAGTCGCGGAAGAATCTGCCCAAAGACATGTGCCAACGCTTGTAAAAATCGCCAACTGAGGTTGCTGCATACGGATGTCTGAAATTCTCCAAGAAGTTAAATCCGAGTATTCTTCCAAGCCCAATGGCCATGTCTGAATATCCTGAAAAATCGAAATAGATTTGTATGGAGAACAAGGTAATTCCAAACCACGCTTCAGGAGAAGAGAGGTTCATGAATTGCATGTCGAGATATTTCTCCACGAGAATGCTCGCCGTATTGGCAATCACAACTTTTTTAAATAACCCCAAGCAAAACCTGTTCACCCCGCTCCAAACCATGCTCCACGAGGTCTTTCTATGGTTTATAGTGTCCTGAATTTCAGAGTAACGAACAATAGGGCCGGCAACCAAATGCGGAAACATAGTAACGTAGACCATGAAATTCAAAAAGCTTTTTTGAACTTGAATATGGCCGCGATGAACGTCTAAAGTGTATGAAAGTGAAAGGAAAGTATAGAATGAAATTCCAAGCGGTAACGTAATTCCCGGTTTAGTGAATGCTGTTCCGAATAACCAATTCGTGTTGTCTACAAAAAAATCGGCGTACTTAAAGGTCATGAGCAACCCAATGTTTATAGCAATAGAGACAACGAGTGCAATTTTTGATTGGAAATTACCTCTGTGATTGCTTATGTACAGCGCCATGAAATAATTAACAATGCTGGAAAAAAGCAAAAGGATTATCCAGATGGGCTCACCCCAAGCGTAAAATAGAAGTGAGAAGATTAACACAATGAAATTCTTTCCTTTCATACTCGGAACAAGGAAGTACGCAAGCAATGAAAGGGGTAGAAAAAAGTATATGAAAATAAGACTTGAAAAAACCATTGCGGTGAAAATTGATAAGTGAGGCAAGTTAAATTGAGAAATCTGAATGCGTTCGGGTGAAGAAGCATAGATATTGACAATAGCTTTTTAACTTAGCCCTATGAATGAGAATTTTAAGGTGGGCGATTTTGTTCGGTTTCTAAATGATGAAGGCGAGGGACTGATTGTTGGTTTTCCCCATCCTGACTCTGCTTTAGTAGAGGATAAGAGTGGTTTTGCTTTCGAACATCCCTTGCGTGAATTGGTGAAAATAGACAATGCGCGACACGAATTTTCACAATACAATCAAGTGCTTCCAAGCACACGCGAGATGTTAGACAGAAACATGGATTCCCATGCAGTTAAGGTGGCAGGAAAAGATTTCAAGAACAGATACAAAGAGCGCGCAGCGAATGACTTTCCGCACAATGCGGATTTGTTCGAGGTTGATTTGCACATTCATGAATTGCTCGACAATTACGAGCGCATGACGAACGGAGAAATAGTAACTATTCAAATGGAACACTTCGAACGCATGTTGGCCATAGCAGAAAAGAAAAAAGTGAAGAAGGTTATCTTCATTCACGGAGTGGGGCAAGGAGTCTTGCGCTCAGAGATCCGTTCGTTTTTGAAAAGCTATTATCCGCAGTGTGAATTCCTCGATGGGAATTACCAGAAGTACGGACACGGCGCAACAGAAGTTAGATTCAGATAATATTCAACATGAAAAAAATATTCCTTTCATTTATTGCGGTTGCATTCGTGCTGAACGCATCGGCGCAAAAGAAAAACGCAAAGCCTTTCGCAACGCAACTTACCGCTTTGGAAGCCAAGATGAACGAGGGCTTGTCGAAGTACAACGTTCCCGGAGGCGCCATTGCCATTGTCTACAACAACGAAATTATTTTGTCGAAAGGATTCGGTTTGAAGGACGCTGCGACGAAAGAGCCGGTGACTGAAAACAGTTCCTTCGCTATAGCAAGTAACTCGAAGGCCTTCACCAGTGCGGCGTTGGCAATCTGTGTCGATCGCGGATTGTTGAAGTGGGACGATAAGGTTCAGGATTTTCTTCCAGAATTAAAATTATACGATCCGTATGTTTCGGCGAATTTGACGGTGCGCGATTTGCTTTCGCACAGACAAGGATTTGAAACATTCGCTGGAGATTTAATTTGGTACGGAACGAATCATTCTCGAAGTGAAGTGCTTCGCAGATGGCAATTCGTTGAACCGAAGTACGGATTTCGCACAACCTATGGTTACAGCAATATTGCATTCTTGGCGGCTGGACAAATCGTTAAAAGGGTAACAGGAAAAAATTGGGACGAATTTGTAAAGAATGAATTTTTTATTCCGTTGGGAATGAAGAACGCGAATACTTCGATTACTGCATTTCAAGCGGGCGCCGACATTTCTTCTCCGCATAACACCGTGAAAGGCAAGAACATTCCCATTCCATATGTGAATTGGGACAACATTGGTCCTGCAGGAAGCATTAATGCTTGTGTGAATGAGTTGAGCCAATGGATGATGTTGCAGTTGAACAAGGGAACGTTGGGTGGAAAGAAATACTGGGACGAAAAGCGCACGTATGAAATGTGGGAGTATAACATTAACAAGCCGGTTAGCAAGTGGCAGCGCGAGAATATGCCTTCGCGTCATGCGAACGGTTACGGCATGGGTTGGGAACTCATGGAATATGGTGGTCACAAGATTGTAAGTCATGGCGGGGGGTATGACGGAATGATTTCGAAGACGATTTTGGTTCCCGATATGAATTTAGGATTTGTGATTTTAACGAATAGCAACAACTCGTTGCCAAGTGCCATGGGCTTTGAGTTTTTGGATTTGTTTTTAGGGGTGAAGGGAGGAAAAGATTGGGTGGCAGAATTCGCCCCGAAGGAAGAGGAACCTGTTTTGCTAAACGCTTCGAATGGGGAGGCGTTTGAATGGAATTCTCCTGTAACATCAAAGGTCGAAGGGGTTTATCGCAGCGAGATGTACGGAGATGTGGAAGTGGTAAAGAATGGTGATGTCTACAAAATCGATTTCAAACCAACAGCATTATTTAAGGGGAATCTTGTCCATATAGAAAACAATGTGTTCACCTTGCATTGGTCTACGCAAATGATGCTACCTAGTGGCAAGGTGCAGTTTATATCAAACATGGAAGGTGAGGTTGAAGAGATGCGTGTATTTGTTGAGAATCCGGATTTTGATTTTTCTGAATTGAAATTGTACAAAGTGAAATAATAAATTCGATGAAGAGGTTTATTGCTGTATTGTCAGTGCTTGCAATTGTTCCTTCCGTATTCTTAAGCAGTTGTAAGAAGACTGTCGATTGTCCTGGTTTGCCTCAGCAAATGGAAGAGTATTTTCCTTCTGTGAGTGAAATGAAGTTCAGCAATGGGTTGGGTGATACGTTGGTTTTTCCCGTTTCCCAATATTCGCGTGACGTTCCTCGAACGCTCTCGAATAATCCTTTGAGTGTAGGAGGAACAGGATCGAAACCGTTTTGTTACGAGACATTGAAGGCATCTTCTACCATGACTATTCCTATGTATTGGTCTTTTGAGTTGGGAGTTTCGGAAGAAGAGAAGGCGACCTCGATCCGATTGAGCATAACTGAGGAGTTTGTTTCCTCGAATTATTTTGAAACACAAGTAAGTGAAACTCCAAGTTCGTTGGGCGACTTCAAGGTTTTTGGTGATACATTGGTTGTTTTGGCCTCACCTGTATCATCGATGAGATTTTCGGAAGTGCAGATTGTGTATGGACAGGGATTGATAAAGTTGCACGATGTGGTGAATAACTGC
The DNA here is from genome assembly GCA_964511555.1 of uncultured Chryseobacterium sp. GTDB lineage: Bacteria > Bacteroidota > Bacteroidia > Flavobacteriales_D > Sanyastnellaceae > CAIZGX01. The sequence continues at coordinate 3,725 of CAZEFR010000058.1, read as the reverse complement.
GAATGGACGAGGGTTTGGTAATGAAGGGGAACCTTCTTTGAAAAAAGAGTCAGAATCATTGTGAAATAAAAGGAAATGCCTATATTTGCACCCGCTTAATAGCAATGGCATTGTAGCTCAACTGGATAGAGCATCGCACTACGGATGCGAAGGTTTGGGGTTCGAATCCCTACAGTGTCACCATCAAGCAACCAAATCCCCGACGAAAGTTGGGGGTTTTTGGTTTAAAGGGTTACTCATTCTCATTCTGTTTCTCCTACTCATTCTGAATTATTCTCGAAGTTCTCATTTCTTCGAAATGAACTCTCTGAAATTATCGCGATCAATGAACTTGCCCTGCGCTGAATATTTGTCCATGAAATTTTTCGGAAGTGATTTTTTTCCGCGACTGTTCCACTTGAATTCATAAGCGAAAATTTCACCGTCTCGTTCTTCCACAAAATCTATTTCTTGTTTCTGGGCTGTTCGCCAGAAATAATTGTTGGAATAAATTCGATTGTATTCTTGAAGTTTAATTCGCTCGGAAATGAGGAAGTTTTCCCACAGCGCGCCCTTGTCGGTTCTGAGTTCAAGAGGATTTAAATTATTGATAAGCATATTGCGAATGCCGTTATCATAGAAGTAAATTTTTCGGTTGTTCTTGATTTCATTGCGTTGATTGCGGCTGAAGCTATTCAGTTTAAAAACAATGAAGTTTTTCTCGAGGAGATCAATATACTTGGAAACAGTTCCTTTGTCTATTTCGAGGAGTTTCGAAAGTTCGTTGTAGGAAACTTCACTCCCCAATTGAAGGGCAAGGGCTTTCAGTAACTTGTCTAGAATTTCGGGTTTTCGAACATCTGTTAACGACAGCACATCTTTATACAAATAGCTCGATGCTAATTGTTGCAGAATTTC
>CAZEFR010000058.1:0-2728 GCA_964511555.1 uncultured Chryseobacterium sp. | reverse complement strand
TTAACGACAGCACATCTTTATACAAATAGCTCGATGCTAATTGTTGCAGAATTTCGCGTGCGTCTGAACGGTGATTAATTACATCTGGATACATGCCGAATACCAGTCTCTCTTCCAGTTGTTGTTCAGCTTCAAGATAGCTGTTGTGCTTCTCGAATTCATCCCAACTAATTGGATACATGAGGTATTCGAATTTCCGACCGGTAAGCGGCTCTTGAACGGACTGATTCAACTCGAGTGCTGAAGATCCGCTAAGTATGAGCTGAGTTCTTTTAAACTGATCTGTAATGATTTTTGCAATTAGACCAATGTTCGGAATGCGTTGTGCTTCATCAACAAATACAAAATCATTCGAGCCAATGATAGACTCCAATTTTGAAGCACCAGCATCGCGAAGAAGGTTAACCGTGTTTATGTCGTCGCCATTCAGAAAAAGGTGTTTTTTATCCTTAAGAAGTTCTTGAATAAGCGTGGTTTTCCCAACTTGTCTAGGGCCAATTACGACAATGGCCTTTCCTTGTGAAAAGCGTTTTTGAATAATGCTTAGCAGTTCCCGGGTAATCATAATCGCCAAATATACATATTATTCAGCGATTATGTTCACCAAAAACATGTAATAATTGGCGATTAGGGGTGTTTTCTGAAAGAATTAAGAATTCCCCAGCTTCCTCAAAACCTCTTCCTGCATTTCCTTCAGCTCCGCAATTTCATTCCAAAGCCGAGCAATTTCTGTTATTTCTTTTTCGTTATTTTCGACTTCTTGTTTGAAATGGCGAAGGAGTTACACGACAAAGAATCATTAATGATGTTGGGCGGCGGTGCCAAAGGCAACGAGCCGTTGGTCTTTCAAGACGGAGGAAAGACCTATCGCGCATTCCTGGAAGGAAGGGTGAAAGACAACACCTACGTCTTGTTGTTGCATTTGTCGAATTTGGAGTTGAAAGCCATTTGAGAACAATTCACCCCGAAATAAAATCCTACATCTCCAAATTCCCAAAAGAGACGCAAACTCTTTTACTGGAATTGAACAACCTCATTCTTGAAGAAGCTCCAGATGCTGAAGTGATCATTTCATATGGAATGCCGGCATACAAGACGTTCAAAAAACCGTTGGTCTATTTCGCGGCTTACGCCAAACACATTGGATTGTATGCCACGCCTTCCGGTCACAGTGCATTCAAAAAAGAATTGGCGAAATACAAGCAAGGAAAAGGTTCCGTTCAATTTCCATTGAACGAGCCCATGCCGTTCGATTTAATTCGAAAAATAGTGCGGTTTAAAATGGAAGAAAATTCCCGAAATGCATAGGGTCGAAATTTCTTTCAATTAAGGTTAAGAGAGGTTAAGAGAGGTTAAGAAAAGATAAGAAAGGGTAAGAAAGGGTAAGAGAGGTTAAGAGAGGTAAAGAAAAGGGAAGAGAGGGTAAGAAAGAGGTATATTTATAACCATGAAAAATTTCTTCGCAATAACATTTCTTTTTTGTTTCAATGCGCTTGCAATGTCGCAAACTAACATGACACCCACCTCCAGCATTCGCATATTCGGAGAAGTAGAGAAAGAGGTTACGTTGAGTATTGATGAGTTGAAACAGATGAAGCAACAGTTGGTAGAAGATCAACTTATCTATAACCACAAGGGTGAAGTAAAAGACACGCTGAACAGCATGAAAGGTGTGTTGTTGAAGTTGGCACTGAATGACGTAAAATTCAAATACGAAAAGCCCAAAGAACTAAACGAATTCTATTTCGTCTTCACCGCTTCTGACGGATACCGCGTGGTGTTTTCATGGAATGAAATTTACAATTCAGATGCAGGAAATTACTTTTTTTTCATAATCGAAATGAAAGGAAAAGAGTTGGAAGATCTCGATCAACGAATCATCTTCCTTTCATCAAAAGATATTAAATCGGGTAGACGCTACATCAAATGCCTTCAGTCGATAGAAATTCGGAGGTTATGATAAATTTTAAGAATCGATTCTATTTTTTTTTGTTCTGCGGACTACACACTACCTTTCAACTCTAATTTGATAATAAAAAAAAACTAGTTGTTCTGATTGTTGAGCCGAAGTTCATGCAGAGTCAAGACTTAAGAAGACTCTTCAAGTTCAATAGCGACAGTTTGAATGATTTTATAACTTAAGGCAACTATTACCCTTTGCTAAATCACAACTGAAATGAGTAGAATTTTTTTGTTTTTCGGACTTTGTTTTTTTTCTTCGAATGTATTCGGAGTTGAGGTTACATTCAGTTTAAATATGCCCATTTCAGCGGCTAGCCCTAATGGCATTCACGTTGCAGGTAGTTTCGGAGATCCCAATAATGATGGAATTCAAGATAATTTATTACCTTATTGGTCGCCGAGTGGTATACAGTTGGTTTCAGATGGCAATGGCTTGTGGTCTGTGACCTTAGATCTTATTCCAGCTACTTATGAGTACAAGTTTATCAATGGGAATGATTGGTATTATGCGGAGAATGTTATTTGCAGTGGTGTGACAAATGGTCAGCGATCAGTTGTTGTTGGTGAGGTAAATCAAGTTCTTCCGACGGTGTGTTTTAATCAATGCACGAATTGCACTTTTATTAGTGTTACTTTCCAAGTAGATATGTCGAGCCAAACCGTTAGCCCAACCGGTGTGCACATCGCGGGAAGCTTCGCAGATGCTAACAGCGACGGTACCATAGATAATCCATATCCCAATTGGGATCCGAGTGTGCTTGCTTTG
>CAZEFR010000057.1:0-11240 GCA_964511555.1 uncultured Chryseobacterium sp. | reverse complement strand
AGAGCCACTTCATTGCCTCGTTCAGCCAAATGTCTGTCGAGCAAATTTTCAGTAATGTTCAATTCACCGCCGTCGAACCAACGGTTTTTGGCATCGGCAAAAGTTCCCGAAAGAACAGTATCCCATTTCTTTTTCCAAGAAAAAGATTCAGCTACTTCACCCCAGAATTTATCTGGATTAGTAATGCTTTCGGTGTATACCGATTTATATTCTTCAAACGATTCAATTCGTTTCATGGATGTCTGTTTTGAATTTACAAGTTACATCATTGCTTTTAACTTAACTTTGATTCATGAAGTCTCTTGCAAGAATTTTTCTCATCTTTTTATTGCAAAGCATTTGTGAGGCAGCTGTCGCCCAACCCAACCTTCCCGCCGTAACATTGGCTCCCGTGTATTCTGTGCAGTTGCCAGCTGAACTTCTTGAAACCTCCAGTATCACTCGTTTTCAGCAAGGGCTGGTTACACACAACGACAATTCAGATGAGCAGCTCTACGTGATAGACACGTTGAATGGAGCCATTCTTCAGACTTTTTCATTGGATGGAACTTCCAATTTCGATTGGGAAGAAATTACCCAAGACAGCTTGTATCTCTACATAGGAGATTTCGGAAACAACGCCGGAAGCCGAACAGACCTGCACATTCTTCGAATTGAGAAATCATCTCTCATTGAAGGTGCGCCTGCAATAGACACCATTGCTTTTGCATACGAGGATCAAACAGACTTCACCCCTTCCAACCAAAACACAGCCTTCGATTGCGAGGCGTTTATTGCGGGAACAGACAGCTTGTTTCTCTTCACCAAGAATTGGAATAACCTTTCAACCGTGTGTTACAGCGTGCCGAAAATTCCGGGCAATTATCTAGCGCAACGAAAAGATTCTTCTGCGGTAAACGGACTCATTACTGGCGCAACCTATCTACCGAACAAAAGACTCATTATCCTTTCCGGATATTCTTCGTTGCTGCAACCGTTCATGTATCTCTTGTTCGATTTTGACGGAACCAATTTCTTCTCATCCTTCCAACAAAAAATAAATCCTTCTCTGAATTTTCACCAAATTGAAGGAGTAGCAACCACCAACGGAATAGATGTCTACCTCACCAATGAGTACTTCAGTCAAAGCATCATTACCACCCAACAGAAATTGCACAAATTCGATTTGACACCGGTTCTCGGAGATTACCTTTTTGGGAATAACGTGTTATCTGAATCTGCCGATATCCGAATTTTTCCGAACCCTGCGAAAGACATCGTTCACATTCAAGTTCCAAAAAAGTGGCTATGCCTAGAAGTCAGGAACAGCGAGGGAAAACTCGTAAAGAAGGCAAGAATTCGACACGAAACAGACCTCGATATTTCAGACTTGCCAAACGGAAGATATTTCATTTCCATTACGGATTATCCACGGGTTTTTTCGCTGATAATCAGCAAATAGGTGTCCGTGAACCGAACTGTGTTAGTAAGTCAATTCGACTTAACACGGGCTTCATATTCACCTTTGTAACTTCCTTTTACCAAAAACAACATCCTATGGAATCGAACGAATACCTATTTTTAAAAGCACGCATTAAGGCCGTAAACCCTACTTGGTCTGATGCAGATGTAGAAAACGAAGTGAAGCGCCTAGTGCACGGATCTGGAGAAATGGAAGACGCAGACGAAAGTTGTCTTTACTGCGGATCTTAATTCTCTTTATTCAAAAAAGATTGAGCAAGGGCCAGGTGCCCTTGTTTTTTTTGCCCGTCCATTTTGTTCAGCAAAGCCACCATCATACTCAAGCGATAATTCCGCGCAAGGAAAGGGGTGTTGCGTTCAATGAAATTCCAAAAAAGTGCGTCCCAAATCTTCTCCCACGGCTCGCCCTTCTTGTAGTTGCTCATTTTATAAATGTAATTCGATCCACTCATGTAAGGCTTCGTGCTCATGAGCCCGCCGTCTGCAAACTGCGACATGCCGTACACATTCGGAACCATTACCCAGTCGTAAGCGTCTATGTAGTACGTCATGAACCACTCGTACACTTCATGCGGATGAACCTCGCTCAACAACATGAAATTCCCCAACAACATCAAGCGTTCAATGTGATGTGAATACGCGTTTTCGCGCAAGCCTTTCAAACAGTCGTCAATGGGACGAATACCTGTTTCTCCTTCCCAAAATCCGTTCGGTAATTTCCGGTCGTGTTGAAAGAAATTCGAATTACGTTCTTCCACACCCTTCAACACATACACCGCACGAATGAACTCGCGCCATCCCAAGATTTGGCGAACGAATCCTTCCACATTATTCATTTCAGCATTCGCGTCCAAAGCCGCTTGAACACACTCTTGCGGAGTGAGCAAGCCAATATTCAAATACGGAGAAATGACAGAATGAAACAGCCACGATTCTTGCGGAACTATGGCATCTTGATAGGTGCCGTATTCATTTATTTTATGTTGAATGAAATAGCGCAAAGCCGCTTTCGCTTCGTCCCTTGTAACGGCGTAAATGAAATTCTCTGAAGTGCCCACATGCGTCGCGAAATGCGCTTCTACGTAAGTTGTTGCTTCAACTACAAATTCATTTCGTGTTGAAGAATACGGTTCAGGAAACTGCATTCCCTTCGGGGCTTTCGCGCGGTTCTCGGTATCGAACGTCCACTTTCCTCCAACGGGTTCGTCGTTTGCTTCCAGTAGAATTTTGCGCTTCTTTCTTTCGTGAATGTAAAAGTCATTCAAGAAGAATTTTTTCTTGTTGAAGTACGCCTTCAACTCTTCTTCTGTGTTGTAAAAATTCGGTGAATCGAATCGCTTGGTCGCAAGACTTAATCGTTGCGCCCACTTGTTTATTTTTTTTTCTAGGTTGAAATCAACCGTGTCGATCCACAACAATTCCGTCGCTCCCAAAGACTTCAATTCATTTTCAATTTGAAGGGAAGAAGCTTCGTCATGTGAAAGGTATTTCCAGTTGGAAGAAGTTTTAGACTGCTCTTCCTGAAAGGCTTTCATGCTTGCCCGATGCAAGATTATTTTTTTCTTGTGGAAGGGATATTGTGAAAAGAACAGCGGTTCTTCAATAAGCAAAAGACAATCGCACGAACAGAAGAGTTCGTGCTCTTCGAACAGTTGGTGCGGAAAGACCAAGCCTATCTTCATTTCCTTTTGGAAATTTTGTTGTTGGAAACGCTTCGCTGACGGGTGCATTTAAAGCGACTGTCGTCATTCAGCGATTCTGTGCGAAGCATCACATGCTTCGTGGCTCTTCCTTGCACACGGGCGCGCCACATGCGGAAAGAGGTGGGCTTCATTTCTTTGCGCATAAGGGCAATGACTTCGGCTTCGCTAATGCCGAACTGCGCGGTAATAGCGTCGAATGGCGTGCGGTCTTCCCACGCCATTTCAATGATTCGATCAATGTCTGTTTCAGATAACATGACTTAGAAACAAGCCATGCGTTCGTTTGTTTTTACAAACTGCTTAAAATGCTCACTAATTCAGAACGAACGCGAATTAAACGCGCTTGAATAGCTGCGCCATCGGTCTCGTTTACTTTCTGACGAAGCGCGTTCTTCGCGCCTTCGAGCGTGAATCCTTGCACACGCACCAACTCGTGAATCTTCTTGAACAACTCAATGTCTTTCTTCGAATACATGCGATTGCCCTTGCTGTTTTTGCGCGGTTGCAATTGCGGAAATTCCTTTTCCCAAAAACGTAGAAGAGAAGCGTTAACATCAAACATCTCGGCTACTTCAGAAATGCTGAAGTAAATCTTTTCTATTTCGAAGGTCTTAGACATAATTAGTCGAAACTTTGGTTGGCATTCGCAGCGCGTTGCAATACTTCTTCGTATTGCTCCGGTGTGATGTCGTTGTAAAAGTAAAACGCAGGATCTACTTTTTCACCGTTTCTAATAACTTCATAATGCAAGTGAGGCCCTGTTGACGCTCCGGTATTGCCTACAAGCCCTATCAATTGGCCTCTTTTGACTTTTTCGCCATTTTTCACCAAAATTTTGCTCATGTGTGCATAAAGTGTCTGATACCCGTATCCGTGTTGCACCACCACGTTGTTTCCATATCCCGTGTAAACACTTTCGATTTTTTCAACAACACCGTCTCCAGTCGCATAAATTTCAGTCCCAATGTCGGCTGTGAAATCCAATCCAGTGTGAAGTTTAGCCACCTTGTAAATTGGGTGTATGCGATATCCGAAACCGGAAGAGATGCGCTCCAAGTCTTTGTTCGATACAGGCTGAATAGCCGGTATACTTTGCAACATGGCATCTTGTCCGCGCGCCAACGAATAAATCTCCTCGTATGATTTGCTTTGACTAACAAACATTTCTTGCAGTTTACGAATGCGAAACAACGTTTCTTCCACGTCTTTGTCAGATGCAAAGTCATTACTCGTTTTCGATGAGAGTCCGGAGAATTTGCGCGCGTATGGCTTTGCACCGAAGATAGATCGGTATACGTTTTCATCTCTGCGCTCCAAATCAGTCGCGAACAATTCCAGTGTATCAATCTTGCGATTGAATGTTTCGATCTGCGTTTCGAGGTAATTGATTTTTTTCTCGAGTTGCTCGGTCTCAGGATCTTTGAAGAAAGAGGCGTAAAGCACAATACCAATTCCACCTAAAACAACCCCTGCAAGCACATAGCGCGTCACGATCCAGGCGTAGTCGCGAATGGTGTACGTTATAGCCTCGTAATTGAGGGTATTCGGATTGAAGATGTATTTGTACTTGAATTTCTTCATGCCTCGCGAATTTACGTCACTTTTTTTAATCGCTTCTTCCCTTGTGAGATGTAAATTTGCGCGCATGATGACAGCTCAAGAGATTCGCCAAACTTTTTTAGACTTTTTCAAATCGAAGGGTCACCACATTGTTTCGTCGGCACCCATTGTGGTGAAGGGCGATCCAACGCTTATGTTCACCAACGCAGGTATGAATCAGTTCAAAGATTTATTTCTTGGCCACGGCACCATAGAGCACAAGCGCATTGCGAACTCTCAGAAGTGTCTTCGCGTTAGCGGAAAGCACAACGACTTGGAAGAAGTAGGTGTAGATACCTACCACCACACCATGTTCGAAATGTTAGGTAACTGGTCGTTCGGAGATTACTTCAAGGAAGAGGCCATCACGTGGGCATGGGAATTATTGACTGAAGTATACAAACTTCCAAAAGACAGATTGTACGTTACCGTTTTCGAAGGAGATGAAAAGGAAGGATTGGAATTCGACCAAGAGGCTTTCGACATCTGGAAACGCTGCATTGCGGAAGACAGAATTTTAAAGGGAAATAAAAAAGACAATTTTTGGGAAATGGGCGAAACGGGTCCTTGCGGTCCGTGTAGCGAAATTCACATTGACATTCGTACCGACGAAGAGCGTGCGAAAGTCGATGGAAAAATATTGGTGAACGATAGCCATCCGCAAGTGATTGAAATTTGGAACAACGTGTTCATGCAATTCAATCGTAAAGCAAGCGGAGAGTTAGAGCCCCTTCCAAACAAACACGTAGATACCGGAATGGGCTTCGAGCGTTTGTGCGTTGCCCTTCAAGGCAAACAATCGAACTACGACACCGATGTGTTCTCGCCGTTGATTGAGCGCATTTCGAAAACATCGGGTGTGGCTTATACACGTAGCGATTCAAAACAAGACATTGCCATTCGCGTTATTGCAGACCACGTTCGCGCGGTGTCGTTTACCATTGCAGACGGACAACTCCCTGCAAGCGGTGGAGCGGGATATGTGATTCGAAGAATCTTGCGCAGAGCCATTCGTTACGGATACAGTTTCTTGAACAGAAAAGATCCATTCATTTTTGAATTGGTAGATGTCCTTGCAGCAGAGATGGGCGCTTTCTTCCCAGAGATTGTTTCCAACAAAGATTTGGTGAAGCGAGTGATTCGTGAGGAAGAAGAAAGTTTCTTGCGTACACTCGACAAAGGCATTCAATTGTTAGACGATCACTTGAGCAAAGGCGCTTCAGTGTTAGATGGAAAGACCGTATTCGAATTGTACGACACGTTCGGATTTCCGTTCGACTTAACATCCTTAATTGCTTCTGAAAAAGGCGTGGGCGTAGATGCTGCAGGATTCGAAGAAGAACTCGCCAAGCAAAAAGAACGCAGTCGCAGTGCTACGAAATTAGAGACCGACGACTGGGTTGAATTGCAAGCAGGAGATCCAACATTTGTTGGATACGATGCGTTGGAATGCGAAACGAAAATTCTGAAATACAGAAAGATTAAAGCGAAAGGAAAAGAGAGTTTTCAATTGGTGTTGAGCAACACGCCTTTCTATGCGGAAGGTGGTGGACAAGTAGGAGACACCGGTGTTTTGAAAACCATTAACGAGAGCATTGCTGTCATAGACACCAAGAAAGAAAACAACCTAAGTGTTCATTTTGTAGAACAACTTCCAGAGAATGTGAACGCAACTTTTACTGCGGTTGTAGATCGCACGAAACGTGAAAGTTCACAACGCAATCACAGCGTAACGCACTTGTTGCACGAGGCATTGCGCGAAGTGTTGGGAACGCACGTAGAGCAAAAAGGATCGTTGGTGAATTCAGATTATTTGCGTTTTGACTTTTCGCATTTCGCGAAAATGACCGACGAAGAATTGAAGCAAGTAGAGCAATTGGTGAACAGCCGCATTCGCGCAGCTTTCCCACTGAATGAAAATAGAAACGCAACCATGGACGAAGCGAAAGCGCAAGGAGCCATGATGTTGTTTGGTGAAAAATACGGATCAACGGTTCGTGTAATTCAATTCGGAAGCAGTGTTGAATTGTGCGGAGGAACGCACGTTCAAAAGACCAGTGATATTCGTTCATTCCAAATAACTTCTGAAGCGGCGGTTGCTGCAGGTATTCGAAGAATTGAAGCCATTACAGCAGATGCGGTAGATGCGTTGTTGGAGGAAGAGCGTAACGAATTGGAAGCGGTTCGTTCGTTGGTGAAAAACAAAAACGCAAGCAAGGCAGTAGAAGATTTGTTAAGCAAATTTTCTTTGTTGGAAAAGGAATTGGACGCTTTGAAGCACGAGAAAGCCATGCAAATGAAAGGCGTGTTGAAAGAGAAGTTCACCGAGAAAAATGGAATGAATGTGTTGATTGATCAAGTAGATCTAGACGCAAATGCGATCAAGGATATTTGTTTCCAATTGAAATCAGAAATTCCAAATGCATTTATTTTATTGGCGAATGTTCAAGGCGGAAAGCCAACCATATCATTGGCATTAAGCGACTCGTTGGTGAACGATAAGAAATGGAATGCCGGTCAGCTTGTGCGTGAATGGGCGAAAGCCATTAAAGGTGGCGGGGGCGGACAGCCGTTTTTCGCAACGGCAGGAGGAAGCGATGAATCTGGATTACCTGCAGCCTTGCAATTGGCAAATGATTTTATATTAAATTCGCTCTAATTACTAATAACTAAAAAAATGAAAAAATTATCAATTCTTTTTGCTGCAGTCGCAGTTGTTCTTTTTGCTTCTTGTGGAAAGTACGAAGACGGACCAGGACTTTCTCTACGTTCAAAGAAAGCGCGTATTGTTGGAGAGTGGGAAGTTGAAAAGGCGTTTCAGGGAGGTGTAGACATTACTACAAATATAACATTTGGTGGAACTGCAAAAGTGACTTTCGACAAGGACGATGTATATACCTATGAATACAGTTACGTTATTTTCGGATTGCCAACCAGCGGAACTATCTCTGGAACATGGGCATTATCAGACGATAAGTCTTCATTGGAAATTACGAACGGTGGTGGAACTACCGAGTCTTCAAAAATTCTTCGTCTAACTAACAGTGAATTATGGATCGAAGAGTCAGACTCAAACGGTTCAACGTACGAAATTCATTACAAAGCAATTTAATTTTTTTTATCTTGAAGGAAAAGACCTCTTCGGAGGTCTTTTTTTATTTCTGTTTTTTTACAAACGCCGCTCGTGAAAGTGGAACATACGATTCCTTTTCACCCAATTGAACTTGTTTGTCGCCTTCAATAATTCGGTGCGAGTAATGCGCTAACTGTCCTGTTTCAACGCAGATGGCGTGAACCTTCGTCACGTATTCCGCAATGGCTAACAAATGCGGCATAGGTCCGAAAGGCTTACCCGTATAATCCATGTCTAATCCCGCAACAATAACGCGAACACCCATATTTGCTAACTGATTGCACACTTCCGGAAGTCCATCGTCGAAGAATTGTGCTTCATCTATACCAATCACTTCTGCTGTCGAAGCAAGCAATAATATTTGCGAAGAATGTTCAACAGGAGTAGAGCGAATGCTCGTCCCAACATGACTCACCACTTCTTCTTCACTGTAACGAATATCAATTTTCGGTTTGAAAATTTCAACGTTCATCTTCGCGAATTCCGCGCGCTTTAAACGACGAATCAACTCTTCTGTCTTTCCAGAAAACATAGATCCGCACACGACTTCAATCCAGCCGGCGCTTCTTCCTCTATTTACGGTGTTTTCTAGGAACATGGAGTTCAAAGATACTGTTCTGCGAAAGATTCTACGAAAGATTCTGCGAAAGATTCTACGAAAGAAGCTTCGCTAGTTAAAATCTTGCCGAAGGCATCTTGTCCCACATCTTGTGAAACATCTTGCTTGCATCTTGTGAAACATCTTTTGAAAAATCTTACGAAGTATCTTGTGAAGCATCTAACGCTTAAGTGCGAATCTCAGATTTAGACTTCTTCCTGTTAAGCGTTAAGGCATATTGAACCATAAACCCTCTCGGCGCCTCGGGCTTTGCGGGACGAATGGTCACAAACGCATTGGTGATATTTGTAATTTGAAGGGTGAAGCGATGACCGTTTTTGATGTATCCACCGCGAATGTCAATGATTGCAGAAGGTCCGCTAAAGTCTTTTCTAAATTGTGCCAAGTCAGGAACAAACAATTCAAAAATAGAATCAACTTTTTCCATATAGCTATACACACGAATTCCGCTTCCAATGGTGAATCCCTCTGGCGACTGTGCATCTATATTGAATTTCCCCATGTGGCGATAGCGATATTTTAAAATGGGTGTTTCTGCGCCGCGTTCATCGGATGCGAACGACTGAACAGCATACTTAACATATGGAAGAAGAGCCTTCAACTCGGGCGCAAGGTTCATATCAATTGGACAGATGTAGGTGTATCCACCATCGAGATTAACTTTCCAATTGCCAATGTAGCTGTCGCCGTTAAGTGAGAGCTCAACTCCGCCGATTTGCGCTTCAGTAATATTAATACTCTTGAATCCAAATCCGAAAAGCGGATCAGTTGGAGCACCCCACTGATCGAACGAAAATTCAAGTAGGTTTTTATAGCGTGTAAGGAATAAAGCAACGTCGGCAGAGGTGTTCCATTCACCAATTTTAATTTTTTGCTTTACACCAATTTCAGCGCCCCAGCCTTGTTCGGGAAGAAGATTGGGATTCGGATAAATGCGAATAATGTCTAGGTTGGTATTCACGAAACGCTCCGCCGGAGAAGGGAAACGAAATCCTTGTCCGAATGAAGCGCGAAGAAAAGTGTTCTTTCCTGCTTCATAGTTTATCCCTGCTCTTCCTACGGGAATGGAGCGGACAACCATTTGATCCAAACGGAACATTTCCATACGTGCTCCTGCACTGAATTGAAACTTCTTCCAAGGCTGATCGAACTGAACATAAGTTCCAGCGAAGTTTCCGGCATGTCTTCCTCCTAAGCCACCGTCGTCGAAAAAGAACTGCGTAGCGCTAAAGCCACTTACCAATGTACCCTTCGATTTTGTGTTATGTTGAAATTGATATTCTGTGCTAATGAGATTGGTTGCAGGCGTCCAATCGTTTCCGCCTACTTGCAGGGTGTAATAATATCTACCCCGCACGGTGTGCTTGTTTGCCTTTTTATCGAAGGCTGTGAACCACGGGTCTATATTCGCCCAAAGGTCGTTTAGGTTCAATAAAGTTGTGGTGCTGTAGGGCAAATAAGAGTCGGAACCGGTTCCTTTCCACATAAAAAAGAATCCTTGTTTTTGATGCATGATGTTTCCATCTATTCCCGCACTTCTTCTGCCGTTCTTCCATATTTTTCTGGTTCGAAACGAAATGCGCTCGCGGTCTTCATATTCGCCATTCAACCATCCTACGCTGCGTAAGACATTTCCACCTACAACGAAATCAATTCCGTTCTTTAAACGCTCTTTGTGACGGAACTGAAGGCCACTCTGATAAGGAATACGATTGCCGGTCCACCAAGCCATAGATGCATCGCGCGGTTTGTCGTAGGTGGTTCCAAACGTTGAAACAAAAGTTTCAGGTTCTTTACCGGGATAAGCAGTGCGGACATGAATCACTCCGTTCAGGGCAGCGCTTCCGTATTGCACAGAAGACGCACCTTTCACGACTTCAATTTGTTCGGCCAATTCAAGTGGAACATAGTTCCATTTGATGTCGTTGCGATCCGCTGTGATTAAAGGTTGATTGTCTACGATAAGCAACACGCGTGTTCCCGCTCCGAAAGCATACCCGCTTCCCCCACGAATACTCGCCTGTCCGTCAATAATGGTAAGACCGGGTAAGCGCTCAACGGCCTTAGCTAAATCTGGTGTAACGCGCTGAATAAGTTCTGTGGCTTTAATAACGTCAATGCTCAGCGTTTGCAACTCGAGTGCTTGTAAATACCTCGAAGAGCCAATGACAACGGTTCCAGTAGATGAACTTTGAACCTTCAAAAAAACACTTAATTCCTTTTCGAACATGTCGTTCGAAACAGCTATGGTGCTGTCTGTATGACCCAGGTGTCGAATGGTGATTGAATCCAGGATATCTGATTTATTCAATCTGGAAGTTCCAGATAAGTCGGTAACACCAATGGTTACCCCTTTCGAGAAGAGCATTGCGCCCGGCAAAGGTTCTCGCGACGCTTCATCGAAAATGCGAACTTTTAATGTCTGCGCTGAAAGTGAACTCGCAAGAATGGTTAAGAGAAGGAAAAGGCGGAAACGCATCAGTCAAATATAGGAAGATTCTTCGAAAGGTGCTTCACAAGGTTCTTCGAAAGGTCCTGAGGAAGGTCGCTACGCGAAGCGTCCTTGCAACGCACCTTCGTAGACCTTCTGAAAGACCTTGTATACACCTTCGTAGACCTTCTGAAAGACCTTGTATACACCTTCGTAGACCTTCTGAAAGACCTTGTATACACCTTCGTAGACCTTCTGAAAGACCTTGTATACACCTTCGTAGACCTTCTGAAA
>CAZEFR010000056.1:0-12490 GCA_964511555.1 uncultured Chryseobacterium sp. | reverse complement strand
AAGAAACTTATGTATATATGAATTTATTGTTGAAAGCAAAAAAAAAGGAGCGAATATTCGCTCCCTTTTTTCAAATATCTAATTTCAATTAGTTTCTGGCTCCTCTCACAAACAACATCTCATCTACAATATTCTTTCCGCCCATAAGCTCTTCAACAATGAATAACACGTAACGAATGTCAACCGCAATAGTGCGCTGCAATTCTGGTTCGTATGCAATGTCACCACTCATAGCTTCCCAGTTACCGTCGAATGCAATACCGATCATTTGACCGTTCGCATCCAACACAGGGCTACCGCTGTTTCCACCGGTGATGTCTAAGTCAGCAATGAAGCAAGTTGGCAATTCACCTTTCTCATTTGCATAACGACCGAATTGTTTGTTCTGAATTTTTTGTGCCAATGCTTCTGGTACAACGAACTCTGGATTGCTGTTATCACGCTTCTCCATAATTCCTTTTGCAGTAGTATAGAAATCGTAATGAACACCATCTGCAGCAGTGTAATCTTTTACTTGTCCGTATGTGATACGCATGGTGCTGTTCGCATCTGGAGCGTATTGCTTAGTCGGATTCATTTCACGAAGTCCAGCTACAAATTCACGCTGTCCTTTGCTCATCTTCTCGCGAGGAATAAGTTTTCCTAAAGCGTCACCGAATTCACCAGCACTCTTCGCTGTTGCAACAGCAAGATCTTTTTCGAAAACTTTTTGATTTGGCTTCGCCAGGAAGTTCATCAATTTTGTTTTGTCAACGATAACAGAAGTTGCGAAAAGTTTGTCAGCATAAGCCTGAACGTTTCCTTTGTATTTCGCATCAAGCACAGCGTGCCAAGATGGACGAGCGTTTGCTGCAATGCGATTGCGGTACAAGTTTGTTAATGCAACAAACACATCTTTGTCTGTTTGCGTGTTGTATTCAACAAAGAACGCCTCAGCAGAAGCTTTGAATCCATCAAGCATCGCTTGTTTCTTCGTAGCATCGGTTTCAGCAAAATACTTTTCGAAGGTGCGTTGAAATTCAGAGGCCAAGCTCATGAATTCAGCTCCACCCATTCCAGTTAAACGCGCATACAAAAATGCTTTTTGTGTTTCGTTGGTTGAAGAATAAAAGTCTTGCAACATCGGAAGTGACTTGCCGTATTTTTCGTTAGCTGCAGAATTTGAAGTTAACCACTTCGTGAATCCAGCTTCAGTAGCAGCTTTCTTTCCTTCAACATCTAAACGCTTCAATCCGCGCGTTTGTCCAATGTAGTACTTCCAAGAGTTTGCAGTGCTTGCATACTTCGCAGCATACATCAAACGAACACCTTCGTTCGCATCCATGTTCTTCTTCCAAGTCTCTAATTTCAAGCCGAAGCATTCAACCAAAATTGGGTTCTGTACGTCAACAGCTTGTTCAACTCCATAAGAAGTTAAGTAACGAGAAGTTCTTGCAGGATATCCCATGATCATGGCGAAATCGCCTTGCTTCACACCACCCATGTTAATAGGGAAGAAGTGTTTGGGCTTCAAAGGCGTGTTGTCTTTGCTGTAATCTGCAGGTTTGTTTTCAGCACCTGCATAAATACGCAACATGCTGAAGTCACCAGTGTGACGTGGCCACATCCAGTTGTCTGTGTCACCACCGAATTTTCCAACGCTTTCAGGAGGATTACCTACCAAGCGAATGTCGCGATAAGTTTGATAAACGAATAAGTAAAATTCGTTTCCAGCGTAGAATGTTTTTACTTCAGAATTGTATAAACCGCTTTCGTTCGCAGCCTTCACCAATTCTTTGTTGCGAGCCATAATTGCAGTTTCGCGCTCTGCTTCAGTCATGTTCGCATTCACAGCGCCCAATACACTTTCGGTTACATCTTCAACACGAACCAAAAAAGAAAGTGTTAAGCCTGGAATCGGAATCTCCTGATCCAATGACTTCGCACAAAATCCGTTTTGAAGAATGTTGTTTTCTAATGTTGAAGAAGATTGAATTGCATCGTAAGCACAGTGGTGATTGGTGAATACAAGTCCTTTGTCGCTCACAATTTCTCCGGTGCAAAATCCTGCTCCGAAGCGCACAATTGCATCTTTCAACGACGCTTGATTAATGTTGTAGATATCGTCTTTGGAAAGTTTCAATCCAAGACCTTGCATTTCAGCCTCGTTAATTTTATTCAACATAGCCACCACCCACATGCCTTCCGTAGCGAACATTGCGCTTGGAATCATCATGAGCACCGTTAGTGCGATAATGAGATTTTTTTTCATTTGATTTATTTGATGTTTGACTTTTTACTTTCTTAATTTCTTCTTATTGGCATCCAACTTCGCTTGTTGTGCCTTTTGCATTTCTTCAATGCGCGAAGCGAATCCACCTTTTTTCTTTGGCTTCTTTTTGTTCGCTTCAATCTTCTCACGAATTGAATCTTCATTCACGAAATACTTCTTAATCGCCCACATTTGGCCAATAGAAATAATGTTCGCTGTGAAGTAGTACAAGCTTAATCCAGATGGCATGCTGTTGAAGAAGAAGATCATCATGAACGAGAAGATGTTCATCATCACTTTCATGTTTGGCATTCCCGGTTGTGTCATGGTTGGCTGTGAACCCATGCTCATCTTCGAATAAACAAACGTAGATGCTGCCATCAATAAGGTGAATCCACTCACATGCGCGCCGTAGAATGGTATTTTGAAGGGTAAATTCAAGATGCTGTCGTAAGCCGCTAAATCTTCCGCCCACAAGAAACTCTTTCCACGCAATACAATCTCAGCTGGGAAGAAGCGGAACATCGCGTAAAGAATTGGCATTTGAAGCAAAACAGGAATACAACCGGCAAACGGATTAACACCTGTCTGACGGTAAAGCGCCATGGTAGCTTGTTGCTTTTCCATTGGATCTTTTCCTTCGAACTTCTTGTTAATCTCATCGATCTCTGGTTTCAAGACACGCATCTTCGCGCCGCTTAAGAAGTTCTTCCATGTAATAGGGAAGAGAACCATCTTAATAATAATCGTCACTATCAAAATGATCAATCCGAAATCCAATATGTAATCTGAAAGGAACCAGAACAAGGGACGAACAACGTACTTGTTAACATATCCAATGATCCACCATCCGTAGTCAATGATGTTGGTGAACTCAGCAGCTCCGCTGGCTTCAAGAGCCTTGTACTCATTCGGACCTAAGTAAAATTGGAACTCAGCTTTCGCGTTTGAAGAAGCTTTTGTCTTCAAAGGCAATTCAGCGTAATATGATTTGGTGTGCTGCGAATCTGCAGGAACCATAACACTTAAGTCGGCATTCTTGTCGAATCCTTCAGCGCTAATAATTGCAGCCGTGAAGTAATCTTGCTTCATCGCCACCCAGTTCAATTCTTTTTCTGGACGCTTCTGATCACCAGAACCTTCGCTCAAGTAATTGCGGTCTTGGTCCACTTCACGATAGAAAATAGAAGACTTGCTGCGCTCTGCTTGAATACCTTTTTCTTGCGCCAATCCGTTCAACAACCAACGGAAAACCAAAGGCGATCCGAACATTTCATTTTCCAATCCCTTCGCCTCGAAGCTACATTTTACATTGTACGAGTTCGGTTCAAGTGTATAGGTCCATTGCAATTGCGCATTGTTGCTTCCAGTCGCTGTTAAAACAACTGTCGCTGCACCGTCTGTTGCATTTGCGATACTGGTAGAAGCAACAAAGTTCAATTCGCTCGAAAACAAAACAGAACCACTGCCGTTCTTCCAAGCAATGTCCATCTTACTTTGAGTAGTATCCCAAAGCTGAATTTGTTCATTAGAATTGTATTTTTTGTAATCGGCTTCAAGCAATTCTGCTGAATGTAAAAGTCCTCCTTTCGAAGAAATCTTAACTTTTATTTTATTGTTGGAAAGAACCGTGTAGGTCTCTTCTGCAGGCATAGCTGCTGCATCCAATGAGCCATATCGCGCAGTGTTTAATAATGCAACTTGCGCTTGCGCAGCGGTATCTGTAGTTGCAACAACTGCCGTGTTCTCTGGAGTTGGAGTGCTCGACTGTTGCGCAGTTTGCTCGGTTTGTTGCGGGGCGTTAGCCATCGCTTCAGCTTTAGTCTTGGCAGAATACCAACTGAAGCCAACGGCAATCAACAGCATTAACGAAAGACCAATGACGGTGTTTTTATCGAATTTCATGTTTAGTAAATGAGGTGCAAAAGTCGGAAGTATTCATAAAACTTCCACTTTTTTTTGTGTTCACTTCAATTAATCGTGAATTTTGCCAAAATCATGAAGCTAACCCATTCACCAAGAAAGTTTTTCCTTTTGCTCGTATTGCTGATTGTGGTAAGCACAGTTGCCCTCATGTTGGGTAGCCAATTCCTTTCCTTGAATACGTTGTTGGAAGGAAGTGAATCTCCCGCCGGACGCGTCCTCTGGCAGCACCGACTTCCTCATGTGCTGGGTGCTTTAATTGTCGGAAGTTCACTCGCGTTAAGCGGAAATTACATGCAGGTCATCTTCCGAAATCCACTCGCAGGTCCTTCGGTCTTAGGCATTACAGGCGGAGCGTCGCTGGCCATGGCCGTTATTTTTCTTACTTCATGGGGTGCCACTTGGTTCTTGAATGCCGGGACATGGGCTTTGTTTATTCCGGCCTTCATAGGTGCCATGCTCGTCTTGACGTTGCTTCTTCTTATTCAGCGAAAACTTCCAATGGCTTCAACGCTTTTGGTTGTTGGACTGCTCTTCTCGCACTTTACCGGTGCCATTGAAAGCATTCTTCAGAAAATGGCGGGTGCCAATAATGTCAATCAACTCGTGGTCTGGGGCATGGGTTCATTGGACGGAATTACGCTGAAGCAATTGCCGTGGCTCGTCGCTGGTGCTTTTATTCCCTTCATTCCAACGTTTTATTTCTTGCGGAAGTTAAATGCGTTCGCCATGGGCGAACAGATCGCTGCAACTTCCGGAGTAGACGTTGTGAAATTGCGTTGGGTGTTTTTAATTGCAGTTGGAATTTCAACGGCGACCATCACGGCGTTTTGCGGACCTATTGCTTTCATCGGACTCATGGCACCGCATGTTGCTCGTTTATTCATTCGAACATTCAATCAACTTCAACTCATATTCTTCATTCCGGTTGTTGGAGCGCTTTTGCTTATAACTGCCGACGCTCTCTCGCGCTATTACGCATTGCCGCTCAACGCTGTGACCGCTGCAATAGGCATCCCGTGCGTGTTTTACATTGTGTTCAACCCTAAACGAAGCGGCGTATGGATCAGTTAGTGGTGAAGGAAGTCAGCGTTGTTCGTGGAAAGAAATCGGTTCTTTCCAACTTAAATATGTCATTCTCTTTCGGAGATTTGGTGGCTATTGAAGGAAACAACGGCTCGGGTAAATCGACGTTCCTCGAAACGCTTGCCGGATTAATTCAACCCGCACAAGGAGAAATTTGGTTGGAAGGAAACAGTCTTTCCAAACTTTCCTTCGCGGAACGCGCCAAATACATTTCATTTATTCCTTCCAGAAAGACTACCGCTGCTGCGCTGGAGGTAAGAACAGCCATAGCCGTTGGAGATTTAGTTGGAAGGAAGATGAGTCGGGTGGAAGAGGCCATTGAAAAATTCAACTTGAAAAATCTTCAAGACAATTTGCTTACTGAATTGAGCGATGGTGAATTCCAAAGGGTCCAGCTGGCAAGGGTTTGGGTGCAGGACACACCCATTGTTTTGCTCGACGAACCCGCTGCGCATCTCGATGCAAATGCGCGACAAGAACTCTTCAATGAATTGTTGAAGTGGGCGAAGGTGGAGAATAAACTCGTGCTTTTGTGCTCGCATGAACTTCAATTGAACAAGCAATTCGCGACGCGAACCCTTCAATTCTAAGAATGGGCAATATTTGAATTCCGATTCTGTTTGACAAAAGACTTATTTTTACAAAAAATTATTAGACCATGAAAAGAAGGTTAACCCTTTTCTTCGCGCTTTGTGCGTTTGTTTCTTTCTCTCAATCGAAGAGCGTTACTGCTCCAATTACCGATGTAACCCTGTTTCTTAGCGGTGCGCAAGTGACGCACAAGGGCGATGTAACCTTGAAGAAAGGGGAGAATACCCTTGTTCTATCTGGACTTACAGCTGGCATGGATGTTAACTCTATTCAGATTTTAGGAAATAAGGAATATACAATTCTAAGTGTGAAGCATCAGATGAATTACACCTCGAAGGTTTCAAATACCCGCGTGCGGGCTATTCAAGACAGCATTAAATTGTTAGGTTTTCAAACTTCTGAGCGCGCAAGTTTACGCGCCGTATATCAGGAAGAGAAAGCGTTCTTGCAAGCGAATCGCTCCATTAAAGGAGACAACGGATTGCTTATTCGTGAAGATCTTGCAGAGATGGCAGACTTCTACAGAAGCCGCATGAAGGAAATTGAATACAAGATTTTAGACTTGAATCAGACCGATCGTGAAAGCAACGAAAAGTTACAAAGACTTCAAACACAGTTGTCTCAATTGCAATCGCAAAACGTGACCAATCCCGGTGAAATTGAATTCGTAGTAACCACAGACGAAGACAAAAAAGCAGATGTGGTGATTACTTATTTAGCAACCAATGCGGGATGGACGCCTTACTATGACTTGCGTGCTGAAGACATTGAGTCTGACATCGAATTCACCTACCGCGCGAAAGTATGGCAAGGCACAGGCGCTGATTGGAAGCGCGTTAACTTGACTATTTCAACAGGCAACCCGAATGTTGGTGCGCAGGTGCCAGCATTGAATCCATGGTACGTCAACATATACACCCCTCAGGCATACAGGGGCAAAGCAAAAGCTGAACAACGTGCTGATTTTATGGCGCCGTCTGCTGTTTCAGGTTATGCAGACGACATTGAAATATCATCTCGGGCAATGAATAACAAGTTAACATCGGCATCTTACACAACCATAGTTTCTAATTCTGTGAGCACTGAATTTAAAATTTCCATCAAATACGATATCGCCAGCGATAACCAGCCGGTTGAGGTGGTGATGCAAAAACAACGTTTGAAGGCTTCATACAAATATGTAGCAATTCCTAAGTTGGAAGCAGCAGCATATTTGCAAGCAGACATCATCGACTGGATGCAATACAGCTTGTTGAGCGGCGAAAGTAACATTTACTTCAAAGGAACTTTTGTTGGAAACGGATACATAGATCCAGCTTTAGCGAACGATACCCTGCAACTTTCATTGGGACGCGACAACGCCATTACTGTGAAGCGCGACCAAGTGAAAGACTTCTGCAAGACCAGTGTTTTCGGAGTGAAGAAATCTACTTCGAAGGCTTATGAAATCACTATTGTTAACACGAAGAAGAAAGCTATTAGTATTGAAGTCTATGACCAAGTTCCACTAACGCAGAATGCAGATTTGGAAGTAGTGGTTGAAGAACTTTCAGGTGCTACACAGGAAGCTGCTACTGGGAAGGTAATGTGGAAGATGACGGTTGAACCCGAGAAGACAGAGAAGCGTCAATTGCGATTCACGGTGAAATATCCGAAGAAGAATCTGATTCAGAACTTGTAAAAGAAATGAGTCGATTGTTGTTTTGGCTTTTCCTGAAGCCATTGAGTTTGTTGCCTTATTTTATTCTTTATCGAATATCTGATTTGGCGTTCTTCATCTTGTACGTGTGCATGGGCTATCGCAAGAAGGTGGTCATGTACAATCTGGAATTGGTTTTTCCAACCAAGACAAAAAAAGAACGAGAGCAAATTGCTTGGGATTTTTATCGTCACTTCTGCGATCTGATTTTGGAGGTCATTAAGAATTTCTCGGTGACTGAAAAGCAGTTGCGTAAACGCTTTGTGGTACATAATTCAGATGTGCTGAAGGCCTATGTAGAGAGGGGACAAAGCGTAATTGTTTGTGGCGGTCATTATGCCAATTGGGAGATGTGGGCATTGGCAGCGCCGATGCAAAGTCACATGCCACTTGTGGCTATTTACAAGAGATTGAGCAATCCGTATTTCGATCGCAAAATGCGCGAATCGCGCAAGAAATACGGAATGCAATTGGTTGCAACACGTGCAACGAAAGAATACTTGGAAGAGCACCAAGGCGAGCTTATGGGAATGGTCTTCGCAGTGGATCAATCTCCGGCGGACCCAAAGAAATGTGTTTGGATTAATTTCTTGGGCATTGAGACTCCTGCGTATTATGGCGCAGAGAAGTATGCGAAAGAATTAAACTTGCCTGTTGTATTCGGGCATTTGAATAAAATTCGAAGAGGATATTATGAATCACACTTTGAAGTGCTGACTGAGAGCCCTCGTGAATTCGAAATTGGAGGACTTATTCAGTTGGCCAATGATCGAGTAGCCGATAATATATACAAGAAACCCTATTTGTGGTTATGGACCCACAAGCGTTGGAAACACAAGGACAAGAAGCCGAGAGGATAGCAGTAAAATGGTACGTTCGGGAGGAAAATCAAAAAAAAATGAACTCTCCCTTGTTCCTTTCAGAATAATGCATATATTTGCACCCCTATTTTTAGGGACGAAAATCAGACGACTATGAACCGCATTAAGGAACTTGAGAGCAGAATAAACCCAATCGCAGAATATCCAAAATTTGCAGCTGGTGACACAATTTCTGTAACGTATAAAATTATTGAAGGTGCGAAGGAGCGTCTTCAAACCTTCACTGGAGTAGTAATCCAAAGAAGAGGAACAGGTTCAACAGAAACCTTCACCATTCGCAAAATGTCGAACAGTGTTGGTGTTGAGCGTATTTTTCCAATTGCTTCACCATTCATTGATACCATTGAAGTGAACAAACGCGGTAAAGTACGTCGTGCACGTATCTTCTACTTGCGCAGCCTGACTGGTAAAGCAAGTCGTATTCAAGAAAGAAAATACTTCGGGCCAGTGGCTTCGAAATAAGAATACTTTGATAGAGTATAGATTAGGGTTCTTCGGAACCCTTTTTTATTTTTCTAATCAAAAACGCCCTTCCGTTGAAGAGCGTTTCCGATTCCTTAACCAAAACCTACACCCGAATGGGTGAACCTTAGGGTCTGAACGCATGGCTGCTTTGTTAAATTGTGTGGATAAGAAAAAAAAATCTTTCGGGACACTTGAATTAATTTCGAAATATGAATAATGAAAAAAATCCATCGCTAGCGCACCTCATTGGTTGCGTGGAAGAATTTCACAACGCTTTTCGTATTCCTGTTCGAAAAACACCAACCGGAGAATTGGAAGAGCGTGAATACACGCTTCGATTCAATTTAATGAAGGAAGAGAATGAAGAGTATTTGGAAGCCGCGCAGAACGGAGATATTGTTGAAATAGCAGATGCGTTAGGCGATATGCTCTACATCCTTTGCGGTACCATGAATGCCCACGGTTTGCACGAGCAAATGGGCGAGATCTTCGCAGAGATTCAGCGAAGCAACATGAGCAAGCTCGATGATAATGGTCAGCCAATCTATCGCGAAGATGGAAAGGTGATGAAGAGCACGAATTATTTCAAACCGAATATTGCAAAGTTCTTAAAATAGAATAGCCCCGTTGTTGCTATCTTTGCACCTCATTTTTCCCTATGTTAAACATCTCTTTACCCGATGGTAGCGTTCGCTCTGTAGAAGAAGGTACTTCTGCAATGCAATTGGCTGCTCAAATTAGTGAAGGTTTAGCGCGCAACGTGCTAGCCGCAGAAGTTAACGGAAACGTAGTAGACGCTTCGCGTCCGCTTCCGGAAAATGCTACGGTGAAGTTGCTCACGTGGAACGATGAAAACGGAAAGTCAACTCTTTGGCACAGCTCGGCTCACTTAATGGCCGAAGCATTGGAAAGCCTTTATCCAGGAATAAAGCTGGCTATTGGTCCACCTATTGAAAATGGATTTTACTACGACGTAGATTTCAACGGACATTCATTCACTCAGGAAGATTTTCCGAAAGTGGAAAAATTAATGTTGGAATTGGCGCGTCAGAAGAACGAATTCGTGCGTAAGGAAGTGTCTAAAGCCGATGCGATTTCTTATTTTACAGAAAAGGGAGATCAATACAAGTTGGAATTAATTGAGGGTCTTCAAGACGGAGAAATAACCTTCTACACACAAGGTAATTTTACGGATTTGTGTCGTGGTCCCCATATTCCAAACACAGGATTCATTAAGGCTGCGAAGCTTATGAATGTAGCCGGTGCTTATTGGAGAGGCGACGAGAAAAACAAAATGTTAACGCGTGTCTACGCGATTACCTTTCCAAAAGCTGCTGAGTTAGAAGAGTACTTGGTTCAGTTGGAAGAAGCGAAGAAACGCGATCACAGAAAGCTTGGAAAGGAATTGGGCTTGTTCCATTTTTCTCAAAAAGTTGGAAGTGGTTTGCCGTTGTGGTTGCCGAAAGGAACAGACTTGCGCACACGTCTTCAAAATTTCTTGACGGTTGCTCAAAAGAAAGCAGGATATCAACCGGTTATTACTCCGCACATCGGTTCGAAAGAATTGTATGAAACCAGCGGTCACTGGGCGAAATACGGTGCAGATAGTTTCCAACCGATACACACTCCGCAAGAAGGAGAAATGTATATGTTGAAGCCGATGAACTGTCCCCATCACTGCGAAATTTATAACGCAGAGCCACGCAGTTACAAAGATTTACCGCTTCGTTTTTCTGAGTTCGGAACGGTTTATCGTTACGAGCAAACAGGAGAGCTGCACGGATTAACCCGTGTTCGCGGATTCACTCAAGACGATGCGCACATTTTCTGCATGCAAGATCAGGTGAAGGAAGAAATTGGGAAGGTCATTGACTTGGTGCTTTATATTTTCAAGACATTGAATTTCCAAGACTTCTTGGCGCAAGTATCGCTTCGCGATCCTATTAATCGCGAGAAGTATATTGGATCGGAAGAGAATTGGGAGAAGGCGGAATTGGCTATTCAAGAAGTGGCCAATGAGAAGGGACTACGTACAGTAGTGGAATACGGTGAAGCCGCATTCTACGGGCCGAAGCTAGACTTCATGGTTCGTGATGCGATCGGAAGAAAATGGCAATTGGGTACTGTTCAGTTGGATTACAATCTTCCGGAACGCTTCCAATTGGAATACACGGGTGCAGACAATCAGAAGCACAGACCGGTAATGATTCACCGCGCACCGTTCGGAAGTATGGAGCGTTTTGTGGCCATTTTGATTGAACATTGCGCTGGACAATTCCCGTTGTGGTTAACGCCAGAACAGGTTCGAATTCTTCCAGTGAGTGAGAAATACAACGAATACGCAAAAAAAGTAGCAAATACGCTAGAAATTTCCGATATTCGCGCGCTCGTTGACGACACGAACGAGAAAGTGGGTAAGAAAATACGTGAAGCGGAGCTTGCAAAAGTGACGTACATGTTGGTAGTAGGAGAGAACGAGATGCTAGCAAATTCAGTATCTGCACGCAAGAAAGGCGAAGGAGATTTGGGAGTGTTTAGCATTGAAGATTTCGCTACTATGGTGAACGATGAAGTGGCGAGCATGTTAAAAGAAATTTAATAAACAAGGAGGAAATATCATAAAGCGCGAGATGAGAGGCAGACGCATCTTTGAACCAGAGCACAAAATTAACGATCGCATTAGCGCAGCCGAAGTACGTTTGGTTGGAGAAAATGTGGAAGTTGGAGTGTATTCTAGAGAAAAGGCACTAAAACTGGCTCAAGAGTTAGAGGCTGATCTCGTGGAGATTTCGCCGAATGCCGTTCCACCGGTTTGCAGAATCATCGATTACCGCAAGTTTCTTTACGATCAAAAAAAGAAACAGAAGGAGATGAAAGCGAAGCAGGTGAACGTAACTGTAAAAGAAATTCGTTTCGGTCCTAATACGGATGATCACGATTTTCAATTTAAGTTGAAGCACGCGCAAGAGTTTTTGAAAGAGGGAAGTAAGGTAAGAGCTTACGTTTTCTTTAAAGGACGTTCCATTGTTTTTAAAGAGAGAGGAGAAATATTGTTGTTGAAGTTCGTTCAAGAGCTCGAAGAGTTAGGAACTCCAGAGCTATTGCCGAAATTGGAAGGGAAGAAAATGTTTGTTGTGATTAACCCAAAAAAGAAATAATTCTAACACCTAAATAAAATGCCAAAAGCGAAAACAAAATCCGGCGCTAAGAAGCGTTTCCAGGTAACTGGATCCGGTAAGATTAAGCGTAAGAAGGCGTTCAAGAGACACATCTTAACCAAGAAGGGCACTAAGCAAAAGCGCAACTTGACAAAGACTGGTCTTGTACACCCATCTGACGAGAAATCGATCAAGGCGCAGTTGCTTGTAGCCTAATGTTCATTCATTAAAGAAGCAAGGTAAAGTTTAACCCGGTAAAAGGTCTTAAGTTCGAAAGAACGCCTTCGCCTAAAAACAAAAAGTTATGCCACGCAGTAAAAATGCAGTCGCCAGTAGAGCCAGAAGAAGAAAAGTTCTTAAAATGGCAAAAGGTTACTTCGGTTCACGTAAAAACGTTTGGACAGTAGCCAAAAACTCAGTAGAAAAAGCATTATGT
>CAZEFR010000055.1:0-12649 GCA_964511555.1 uncultured Chryseobacterium sp. | reverse complement strand
TGCGTTTCCAAGCGGAGACATTTCTTCGGCGAAACTAATGAAGCCGTCGAATCCTTTTACGCCTGATCCAGCAGTGGTCACTGTTGGAGATTGAGAAATGGTGTTGATACGCACTTTCTTCGCTGTACCGTAATGGTAACCGAAACTGCGCGCAATGCTTTCCAACAACGCCTTTGCATCTGCCATGTCTGAATAATCTGGGAACGTGCGCTGTGCAGCAATGTAGCTTAATGCAACCACACTTCCCCAATCGCTAATGGCGTCTTTCTTATAAGCAGTGGCCAACATTTTGTGAAGCGACATTGCGCTTACGTCCAACGATTGCTTGTACCACTCGTAGTTCAAATCTGTGTAATGTCTGCCTTTGCGAACGTTTGGCGACATGCCAATGCTGTGCAAAACGAAATCTACTTTCCCACCGAAGTGTTCCATAGACTTATCGAAAAGGTTTTCTAAATCTGCTTCGCTTGTTGCATCGGCAGCAATAATAGGAGCGTTAATCTTTTCAGCCAAACCGTTGATTTCACCCATGCGCATGGCAATAGGAGCATTGGTTAATACAATCTGAGCACCTTCTTCAGCAGCACGTTCGGCCACTTTCCATGCGATACTCATGTTATTCAATGCACCACTGATAATTCCTTTTTTGCCTTTGAGTAATTGACTTGACATATGATTAAGATTTAGATTTCAAAAATACATTTTTTATTACATTGAAACTTCCTGAATGAAAAGCATATTCACAATGGGATGTTCACTTTGTTTGAAAAGACATAAGGTCGAAAAATTTTTCGACCCGATTAAGTCTTCCCCTCTCTTACCATCTCTTAACTTCTCTTAACTTCTCTCACCTAACTAAGAGTGTATCAAGAATGAGAAACAGAAACAGAATGAGAATGGAAATCATTTCTTCCCCAATCTTCCCTTTTCTTACCTTCCCTTACCCAACGCTCATTCCCCTGAGGAACTCATCTACTCTTAATTTTTTCTTCCCTTCCAACTGAACTTCCAAAAGATTGTAATACCCTCCATTAACAGCCAACTTCAAAAATGTCTTGTTGTCGGAATGAAAAGAACCCAACTCGAATGAATGTTCGGTTTCTTCAGGAAGGCCTTTGTGAATTTTTAAGATCTTTCCTTGAAAGGTTGTGAAGGCGCCTGGGAATGGAGTGACCCCGCGAACGCGATTGTGCACCATCGCTGGAGTGTCCGTCAATCGCACTCGTCCGTCTTCTTTTAAAAGTTTAGGCGCGTGCTTTAATTCGCTGGTAATTAGTTCTTCTTGCGCAATTGGTTCAACCTTTTCTTCTTCCAGTAAATCGAGAGTGCGAACCAACAAGTCTGCGCCTTCGTGCATCATGCGTTCGTACAATTCTCCGGCGGTTTCATTTGGAGCGATGCTCATTTTATGCTGACCCAAAACTTCACCTGTGTCTATTTCGTGTTTCAATCGGAAGGTCGTGCAACCGGTTTCTGTCTCTCCGTTCAT
This sequence comes from uncultured Chryseobacterium sp., assembly GCA_964511555.1. GTDB lineage: Bacteria > Bacteroidota > Bacteroidia > Flavobacteriales_D > Sanyastnellaceae > CAIZGX01. The sequence continues at coordinate 11,160 of CAZEFR010000055.1, read as the reverse complement.
AACCGCCCATTGAATGGGGGCCGCTCCGCGGTACTGCGGAAGGAGGGAACCGTGCAAATTCAAAGTGCCCAATCGAGGCATGTTCCAAACCACTTCGGGTAACATGCGGAAGGCCACCACCACGAATAAATCGGCATTCAAATTTTTCAATTCTTGAATGAAATGCTCGTCGCGCAATTTTTCAGGTTGAAACAATTTCAAATCATGTTGAACCGCGAACTTCTTCACATCACTTTCATTCAACTGCTGTCCGCGCCCTGCGGGTTTGTCAGGAGCAGTCACCACGCCAACCACTTCGTGTTTGCTTTGCAGCAAGGCATTCAGCGAGGTTGTCGCGAATTCAGGAGTTCCAAGAAAGACAATGCGTAACGACATTAGATGCTGAAGTATTGAGAAGCTTGTTCGTGCGGAGAAACAATTTTGTAGTAATATTTTCCGGAAGAAAATTGACTCTTTTCAAAAGTGAAAATATGATCTCCCTTCGGGAACTCTTCGTTAGCAAGCGTAAGAATAGATTGATTCTCTTCATTGAAAATCTGAATGTCTAAATGCATCTTCATGTTCAAGGTCAACGCAATTTGCCCTTGACCAGATTCTGTCCAATTCAATTGATTCGGAAGAGCGGGATATAAATTCTGAACATGCTGCTTGCGCATCACGTGCAACATGCGCTTATACAACACATACGTCAGCATGGCGAGTAATGACACCAGCAATACGTTTCTTAACAGTTCAAATGTCTTCATATTATAAACTTATAATTCCTTCAATTTTAGCGGCTTCCTCGTACTTCTCGAAAATCTCTTCAACATTCATCATCATGGCATGAACAGTAATAGAGGTGTATTTTCCGTTTGCACTCCACTTCATCTCGAAATGCGCACTTTCACCAAAGATTAATTTCACTGCCGTTACGCGCTCTTCGAATGAAGGAACAATAAACTTAAACATGTACTTGCTTGGCCATTTGTGAATTTTGTTCAACTCGGCACGAAGGGCAGAAAGTCTCGATTCATCCATGTGGCAAAGATAACGCGACAAGGTGCATACACTTTGAATTTTCTAATAATGAAAATCGAAACGAAAGTCGATAAGTCTATTGCGAAATTCGGTTCGGTATTCTTCCGCTTTTTTCATAGCGTTTTCGGTTCGAATGTCGTTGTAGAACATGCTCTTGAGCAAGTATCCTCTGGGATCTTTCGGTTCAAGCCGAATGCATTCGTCGGCGATTTTTAGTCCTTCTTCATTCTTTTTAATCAGCTGCATGGCTTCACCTTTGGTGTAATAGACTAAGAAGTCTTTTCTACCTAATCTCATTGCGTTGTCGCAATCTTCCATGGCCTCTGTGCAAACCATACGTGTCATGTTTCCCCAACCGAGGTAGGGCGCTCTTCCTATATTGGCAGCGGCGCGGCAGATGTAGAACGTTGTTTCGGTAGGAAATTTTTCAATATACGATTCGAATAAGTTCACATAGCGATCGTCGCTGGTGTGGAAGGCACCCACCTGAACGGCAAGTTCAAAATAGAATTTCGCTTCTTTGGGTTTGTTCGCATGCCAAAAGATTTCTCCAATGTGAAGTATGGTCTCCGCATGCGGAGAAGCCCCAATCGGATAGTCCTTCATGTGATCCTTGGGAATGCGACTGAGTAGAATTTCGCAAAGAGCAATGGACTCTTCAGAACGATTCAATTTCATTTCAAGGAAGAGCGCTTCGCTAATCAAATGACTTTCATCGTTGTACTCCTTCGAAAGTCTTGCGTAGTAGGGAAGGGCTTTCTCGTATTCTTTTCGTTCGGTGTAAAGTTCAATGAGAACATTACATGCTGAATTGTCCCTTCTACTTATTGATTCACAAAGTGAGTCTAACTCCAAAGCAAGATTCAATGCTGTATCATTATTGAATTTTAAACGGTGAAAGCGAATGCGTTCCGTGAGCACTAATTTTTTTTGATCGAACGTTTCGGCCATTTGTTGTGCCTTGATCAAATGAGGTTCTGAGTATTCGTATTTGACCTGCGAATTTTCTTGATGCGCGGCGTTGTAATAGTAGTAGAAGGAATAAGTTGGAATTTTTGGTTCTAACTTCATTGCAATATTTCTTTTGAACCAAATGGAAGCCGTTGCAGGTGTGAAACTTGCTCCGTTAAAGCGAGGTTCAAGTGAAAGTTTCAATTCATAATGCCCCGGCATAAAGACCAAACTGTCGAACGTCTCTGAATATCCCGCTCCGTTTTCAGGCATAAGGTTCGTGAAGATCACCACCATGGAATCGTTGTCTTCCTTCCAAACCAAGCGATAGTGGTTTTCGACTTCCCTGTACTCTTGGACTGAATATCTGACTGACCAGCTTCTGTGTTCAAGATGAAGGTTACTTAATTCTCTTTGCTCCCAATCAATAATATTTGAGCGTTCGCCGCTCATGCGCTGCAGTTTCATGTGCTTCAGACACAGTTCAGAAGTATAATCTTTCCCGGGAACGCCGAAATGTCGAAAGTAAGCACCGCCTCCTCCGCCCGGTTGGGCAAGGGATACAAATGGAAGTAGGAAAAGAAAAACTAAAAATTGAAAACGCATGTTGCGAAAGTAAGGAATTCCTATTTTAGCCCTGTGAATTTTCAACCGAGCGATAGCACTGTGCCGAAGCGTGGACAAGTCTTGTTGTCTGAGCCCTACATCAGCGATCCGTTTTTTCATCGGACCGTTATCTTGTTGTGCGAGAATAACGAAGAAGGCTCTTTCGGATTTGTGTTGAACAATTACATAGACCTTCCGATAAGTAAGATCATTGCGAATTTCCCAGACATGCCCGGACGCGTTAGTCTAGGTGGCCCTGTGAAGAACGACAGTCTCTTTTACATTCATTCGTTGGGAGAAGAGATTGAAGGTAGCACGCCCATTGTGGAAGGTGTTTGGTACGGCGGAGATTTCACGCGCATTCGCGAACGTATTGAAGAAGGAACCCTTCCGGAAAACGCCATTCGTTTTTTCGTAGGATACAGCGGTTGGTCCATAGGACAACTTCAAGAAGAAATAACATCGAAGTCTTGGTTCGTGGTGAATGTCCCTTCCAAATTAATCATGAACTCGAAAGAGAACAACGTCTGGAAGGAAGTCATGGAACGCCTCGGCCCGAAAGGAAAGCTTCTCTCTAATTTCCCCGAAGATCCGAATTTGAATTAACCCCTCCCGAAGGGTCATCCGACTTCGTCGGTCATCAGCTTCGCTGTCATCACAACGTGTATACTCCAAAAGGAGTAGATTAATTCGTTTTGAAAGCTGAGGTACATTAATCCTTTAAATTCGGATTAAATTTTCCAATAGAAGATTATGAAGAAAGAAAAGGGGAATTGGCGAGTGTGGCTCAAAGACTTGCTGGTCATGGTTTTGATTCTAAAAGTGTTTTTACTTTTCTTTTCATTTGTCCTTCATTTTTTCGAATCCTTAAATCCAATTGAAAAGGCGCTTGCCGAGATTGAGTTTTCCGATTTGTATTACAAGCAAGATCATAGAGAGCGCATTCCCGAGGAGAACAAAATTCTCATCGTAAACACGGGTTCACTTTCGAAGAACACTCAAGGTGAATTTCGAAATGATCTAGCAAATGTCATTTCTAGAATAGATTCATGCGCCCCGTCTGTGTTGGCATGTGATATGATTTTTAAAGGGAATTCGAATGATGCAATTGCGGATCAATCGCTTCTTCAGAGTCTAGCGAACTCTCGAAATTTGGTTTTAGGTTCTGAAAGCTCCAATGCAAATCCTGCTCTGACCTCTTCATTGTTGAATTCAATAAGTGGTAATCTTGAATTAAACGGCGACAGTCTTGCAGTTATTCGAACGTATAAGCTCAATCAATCTTTCGCGTATGCTGTGGCGAGACAAGCAAACGTTAATTTGAATACAGAATTGAACGGTGCAATTGAAGACAGTCTTATTGAGATAGACTATCATTATCACAGTTACCTCTACAATAATTTATTAGACAGTTCAACTGTTCGTAATCCGCTTTTATTCGATTTGGTTGAAGCGGGTGAATTGGTAAACATGTCTAGTTACCAGCTAAAGGAGTTGATGAAGAATCGCATTGTTCTTATCGCTCATGTCGGAAGTGGGAATGCCGGAAATAGATTCGATGTGGAAGATAGACATCTCACTCCGCATGGAAATGAAGATATTATCCATAGAGCTTCCGTAACACCAGGGGTGTTTATACATGCGGAAGTCATTCAAATGTTATTGAATAACAGATTTGCTCATCCGATAAATAAGTGGATTAAAATTATAATCGAAAATTTGATACTTGTGCTCGTTGCCTTGTTATATCTGAGAATTTCATTGACGTCTATTTGGTTTAAACCCATTGTGGTTCCTTTTGCTTTTGCGATGTCGTTTCTGCTCATATTTATTTCACTTCAGTTTCGAGATCATTTGATTTTATGGCAAGTTGGATTTTTGAATTTGCAAATGATAGTGCTTATTGAAGTGCTCGAGTTCTATGAGCCAATTGCACTTTGGATGAAAAAGAAGTGGAAAATTAATACAGTTTTTAAACATCATGACTAAAGGCCTATTTCTTTTCTTTATCTTCTTGAACTCGTTGTGCATATCTGCACAAACATTGATTTTGCAGCAGTTCAAGGGAACAATTCAGTATTCTTCCAATGGAAAAACAAATTGGAAAAATTGTCAGTTAAATCAAGATGTTTCTGGATTTATACGTTTGGCTGAAGGCGCTTCCTGTATTCTTGGAAAAGACGGCAAATCTATTTTTTGGAAGAAGAAAGGAGACTTTGCTATTTCTGAATTGAGCAGGGAATTAACAGGTTACAACAGTGACGCAGCTGCAGTTCTGTGGGAACAAGTCACGCATCATGAAACAAATAAGAAAAACGCTATAGGAGGTGTTTATCGAGGAACGGTTCGATCTAACGGAGTTCTCGCAGATTCTTCTTTTGTCCCGACGGATGTATTTGTGCAGCTTCGGTTTGAAAACCCCAATGCCCTGAGTTATTATTTCAGATTGAAGGCAAAGCATGCACAATCGCAACTCGACACGTTAATGGTCACAAGAAAGGATTACGTAACCTATAAATTTTCAACCGAAGGTATTTACCAGTGGAACGTTCATTCCTACGACACGATTAATGAACCTTCGTCACAAACAATATTCGTTATTTCAAATAAAGAATATCGAGAAAAATTAAAACGTTTTGAAGACTTTAAGGCAGCCCTTTTCGATTTAGATGAAGAACTTAAGGTTGAAATGATTGATTGGTATCTTGAAGTATTTCGCCTTGGCCATTTTCCTCGATAAATGAAATTTTGAGAACATGCAAATCAGAGTTTTCATTTTCTTTGTTTCTCAACTTAGCTTTTTCTCAGCTTACTCACAAACTAATCAATCACCGAGATTGGTGCTTCCAATCGGGCATACGGATGACATAGAAAGGGTTGTGATTAGTTCAGATCAAAAATTACTATTAACCAAGAGTAAAGACAATACTTGTAAGCTTTTTGACTTTCAGACCGGATATGAATTGTATTCATTTCAGAATAGTAATGGTAATACTTTGGATGTTCGTTTCAGTCCGAAATCGAACTATTTAATTATTGAGACCGAAGAGAAAACTCAAGTCATAGACTTAAATTCTATTTCTAGAAAACTAGAGATTAAAAAAATATTTAATGCTCGTATAGATGAAAAAGAAGAATTTATCATCGGTTGTAACGATTATGAGGCACTATCTATTTATCAAATTTCGGATGGAAAATTGATTTCTACTTCAGATGAGATATGGGGATTACAAAATGTAGAATTTATCAAAGAAAGCAAGAGTTTGCTTACAATCACAAGTGACAATGAATTGGTTTTTATAGACAAAAAGCGGCTAAAGGAAGTAGGGACAAGAATAGCTGTTAAAAACGATATTGAGTCTTATGAGTTTAGCTCAAATGGAAAGTATATAGCATTGGAAGAAGATGGAGGTGTATTTGAGGTATATGATGTGATTGCAAGAAAACGTTTGGGTTATTTCACAAATCCTGCAAATAGTTTTCAGCTTTTGAAATTCAGCAATGATTGTAAGTCTATAGTAACATGTTCAGATACTGTTGTTCGCATTTTTGGATTGATTCCGTTCGAAGAAAAATGCAGTTTTGTAGTACCGGCATACCAGCTAAGTGACATTTTTTTTAGTCCAGATGGTAGCAATATAATTGCCACTGATTGGGATGGCAAAATCAAAATCTTTGGTTCAACGAATGGCGAGTTTATACGTGAGTATAATGTTGTAGACGAAATTATTTCAGATGCCGCTATTGACTCTATCGGTAAAAACATTGTTACTGCGAACAATGACAATTCACTCATTCGCTTCGACATAGAACATAACAGGCTAATTTATAATTCAAAAGGCCAAACACTTCAGGTTTCAAATACCAAGTTTGTAAACGGCAGCTCTTTTATTGCATTTGCGGCAAGTGATACGTTGTATTCAGTGACCAAATTATTTGACGCAAGAAGTGGATTGCAAATAAGTTTATACGATGATTTTGGCGACGAATTGTCCTATCACGACCTATTAAATGATGATAAGATAGACCCATTGAAACACATACGATTAGTTTCTCTAAATGACAACTCGTTCGGTTACACATACAACAATGGGATTGCGAGAAGGATATTAAAGAAATTTATTGGGCACAATAATCCAGTTCGATTTCTAAGTTTCAATTCTGATAAGACTCGAATTGTATCGGGAAGTAAAGATGGAGTGATAAAAGTGTGGGACGCCGAGTCAGGTAAAAATGAAATTACAATTAGTATCGAGAATGAGAATCTTGAGAGTGTTCGATTTAATTCAAGCGGAACTAAACTCATAACGGCATCGGATGGAAAAGTACGAATATGGAATTCGAATACTGGCGAATCTCTCTCTGTTTTTAATTTCAATGCAAGAATTCGTGAAGCAGGTTTTAGTTCGAAAGATGATTTGGTATACGGAGTATGCGGAAATGGTTTTGATAGAGACTCAGTAGTAATCTTCAATATAGCGAGTAAAAAAGTTATAACCTTGGCACGAGGTCATGGAAAAGAGATTCTTTCAGTTTCTTTTAGTTCGGACGGAGAATTCATTGTGACCACAGGTGCCGACCACAAAACCATCCTCTGGGATGTTGAATCAGGAAAGATTTTATACACCCGACTTCAATTGGAAAACAACGATTGGTTAGTCTACGATGAAGATTATCGTTTCGACGGATCGCATGGAGCCATAGAAAAACTATACTTCACTTGTGGACTAGAGATAATTGAATTGGGACAAATGAAGGACGCACTGTATGTTCCCGGATTAGCGGAGAAGATCATAAACGGAGAAGACATCAACTATCCAAAACTGAGTGAAATCGATATCTGTGGCGCACTTCCGATTATTGAAAAAACAGAAGAGAATGAAGGCGGATGGAAATTTCAACTTGAACAAAGAAGATGGCCTATCGTTCGAGTAGATGTGAAAGTAGATGGAAAGACAGTAAAGTCCATTCCTTCGAACCAACTGCAATTTGAAAATGGAAGAGCGGAAATTTCGTTGAGCTTATCTGAGATGCAACACTTTTTTGTGGGCGGAAAAGAGAATATTATTTCCATTTCTGCAATCACTTCGCAGAATGGCTCAGAGATAAAATCTAGAGGTATAGATGTGTTGTTCCTCGCCGAAGAACCGATAAACCCTCCGCGCATGTTCATGCTTATGATTGGTGTAAGCGACTACAAAGACGATGCACTCGATTTAATTTTTCCGGCCCACGATGCGCGTTCACTCGGCAATGCATTGGAACTTTCAGCCAATAAATTATTGGGTGAAGGAAACGTCACGATGTACCATGTTCAGTCGAAAACAAAAGAAAACACAGTATTCACAACTCCGGAGAGGGAAGGAGTAATGAAGGCACTTGCCGACATTGGCTCAAAAGCGAAAGCGAATGACGTATTGTTCATTTTCTTCGCAGGACACGGCGTTATGCAAGGACAATCCGACAAGTCATTTACCTTTCTTACGGCCGATGCTTCTCAAATAAATCAAATCGGAATTAGCACAACAGACCTCATCAGTTGGCTCAGTCCTGAAGGCCCTTTCAAGATGCTGCCGAACAAAACCATCTTGGTTTACGACGCGTGTAACAGCGGACAAGCAGCCAAAGAACTCATGGCTGCTTTGGCTCGCAACGACGATGATACGGAACGTTTGCGACAAATTGAAGAGCTTGGAGATAAGTCAGGTTTATTTATTCTTTCCGCTTCAGCGCCCAACAAACCGGCCTACGAACTTCCGCAATTGGGTCAAGGTCTTCTGACCTATTCGATGCTCTATACCTTGAAAAACAATCCGAACATCATTGATCAAGGTCAAGATGGAAAAGGATACTTGAATCTTCAGAAGTGGTTCCTCGAATCTGAAAGAGAACAGAATCAGCGGGTCTTGTCGTTAGGTTTGAAACAAGAAGCACAGCCATACGGAAACGGTAACATAAAGCTAGGCGTTGTTGACGATGAAGTTCGAAATGCTATAAAACTCATGGACGAAAAGCCTCTTGTTTTTTGTGGCAATGCACGCGACGAAAATGATGAAGATCCGCTAGAATTGAAACGCTCTGTGAACGATTATTTCGAAAACGCCCTAGTCCGCGGACTCCCGTCATCACTAGCATTTGTTGCCGCCGAAACTCCCAATGCTAATGTTATTAAGCTAATTTATAGTATCGAAGAAAATCAAGTAAGCTGCAGAGTTTTATTCTTCAAGAATAAAATTAAAATGAAAGAGTTTACTGTCATCGCTTCGTCAGAAAACATTCTATCTAAAATTGTAGAAACAATAACCTCAACCTTAGAAAATTAAATTACCCCTTTCCCGAAGGGTCATCCGACTCAGTCGGTCATCAGCTCCGCTGTCATCACAACGTGTTGTGTCATCATCGCTACGCGATGTCATCACGATTTGCAAAAAGCGTGTAAGGCACCATCATCGCTAACGCGAAATCCCACATGTGCATAAAGATTCCAATATACAGGTGTATCGAAACACCAATGATTACAGCATACTTCCGTGTCTTCTTCCAGTTGATAATTATCGGAAAGGTGAATTGAAAAAGCATAATGAAGTAGGCAATGATAACCGAAATGAAATAGGGCATAACCTCCGCAACACCACGAATAGACTCATTGCTGAACCAATCGCTCACGAAAGTCTGATAGATCGCTTCACCCTTCAACCACTGCCAACTGGTGAGTTTGTACAATGCAGTGTAGAAGTAAATTAATCCAACTTGAATACCCGAAGCAAGCAAACTTAATCGCGATAAAAAAGCCCAAAAGGGTTTATTCGCCTTCGCTGAATAGGGGATGGAATAAAACATCAAAAGCATCATGTACACATACCCTGCATTCATAGCGTTTATTCCCGCATAGTATATCCACAAAGCGGAAAGCCAAGCCAGTCCTCGAAAAACAAAGACTCCTCTGAAATGAAAGATCGATAAAAAGGAAACAACCAAATGGACAATAAACACCGGTTTAAACCATTTCAAATTGTACATCAACGCGTAAACCAAATTATTCAAACGCGTATCGTCGGCGCCATAACGAATACACACGCTGTCTTCCCCCCAAATCAACCACACCGAATGCCAATTCCAAAAGGCGAAAAAGACGAACCACGCATAGACCAAACTCACAAAAGTGCGCTCGTTCCAAGAGGAAGCGTATGGGACAAACAACCCTTCTATGTAATTTTCAATGCGCTTCTTCATTTGTCTATTTCAACCAAAACTTTACTGAATTCAAACGCCTCGTTCTTTTTCTCGCCATTCAACGGATGAAAATGAAACACCATGCGAACCTGCATGGAATCTATGTAGGTATGCGAATGGGTGAGCTTGCGCTTGGCGCGTTCCAGACGCTGACAGAAATAAACTGCTCTTCCGTAATCGGTCGATTGTTCAATGCGTTCAAGCTGACGAACACCGTCTTTCCAATATAAGTTATTGATGATTTGATTATTCAAATTCGCTGATGTGAATTCCTCGAACTGTCGAAGTTTACTGTCGACATCGTATTCATATCGATTGCCAATCTCTTGAAATTCGGTCCACTTGCCGACTTCGCGGTACCGAACCTCAATGAAATCATCGAATTCAGCCATAGGCACAAACAGGCTATATCCCTGATGGAAAAAGGGGAATCCGTATTTATTCGCGACAGATTCAACAATTGGAATGTCGTAATGCCTGCGGAAGGCATAAAGCGCACTCAAAGAAAAATGAAGCACGAGCAGAAAAAACGCGGTTCCGGCAATGATATATTTCGTTGATTTTTTCATGCGGAGGCAAGTTAGAAAGAACCGAAAAGCGAAGTACATTTGAAGTGAAAATAAAGCGTATGAAAAATATCATTCCATTTAGCGAAAAGACTTGGGTTGAAGGTGCTGAGAATACAGAGTTCCCGATACAGAATTTACCCTTCGGAATATTCTCAACGGGAAGAGGAGATCTTCGTGTGGGAGTAGCCATTGGAGATTATGTCTTAGATATTTTTCGAGTGTTTCAGCAGAATCACATCTCTGCTTTGCCCTTTGGCGCTGAGGAATACCGCACGCATTCATTGAATAAAATGATGAAGCACGGAAAGAAGGCATGCTCTGCTTTACGCATGAGATTGGCCGACTTACTCAACGCTAAACAAGATGCAGTGGTGAAAGATGAACTTCGTTCATGCCTTATTAAAATGAGCGAAGTACAAATGCACCTTCCCATTGAAATTGGAGATTACACAGATTTTTACAGCAGCATAGATCACGCACGAAACGTGGGAACCATGTTCCGAGATCCAGCAAAAGCCTTGCTTCCAAACTGGAAACACCTGCCTGTGGGTTACCACGGAAGAGCTTCAAGTATTGTGGTTGATGGAACAGAAGTAATGCGTCCATGCGGACAAATCAACCCCTCAGACGAAACACTTCCAACCTACGGACCAACCAAACAACTCGATTTCGAATTGGAAATGGCATTCGTGACCTTCGACGGAAAGCCAATGGGAGAGCGTATTTCAACACAAGAGGCTGACGATTATATTTTTGGGCTCATGCTCTTCAACGATTGGAG
>CAZEFR010000054.1:0-13075 GCA_964511555.1 uncultured Chryseobacterium sp. | reverse complement strand
AGGAGCGTCAGAAGGTATGTGTTTCGATGTGATGTGAATGTACACAGTTAAGTCTTCGCTTAAGTTCTTCGTTTCAAATAAACATCGAAATTCATTTTCATAGCTATTTGAGAAAATGATGTTATGCACATCTAATTGCTTATAGGTGCGGTTCATTCCCCAATAGAAGATAAGCGCAGAAGAAGATTTCTCTTGATTCAAAATTACCCTTGGTTCTTGCTGGTTTGGCAAGAGTTTTTTGTACGTTGGAAATACATCCATATTACTCACAACAACATGTGCATGTTCTTCTTTGTCATTAGCCATTCGAACACCCACTGCTTTTTTATCTTCAATAATTATTTCTTTAATCTTCGAATTGAAAATAAACTCAACACCTTGGCGCTTGGCTAACTCTACCAACTGATGAGTAATGTCATACATACCTTTATTCGGAATGAAAGCGCCTATACCCTGCTCTACATGCGGTAACAACTGCATTAGCGCCGGAGTCTTGTATGGGCAGCTTCCGTTGTAAGTAGCGTATCGCTGAAAGTACTGAATCGTATTTTTATTCTTAAAATACTTCCTGAGCTGAAGCGTGTACGTTCCTGTTAACGGCAATTTGGGTATGCTCGCTATTCCTTTCCAAAAAGCTTTTGTTTTATAAAGTAGTCCAAGCTTCAATGGTCTCTCCAGAAAGAGCGGAGCAGTTGTGTCGTAAATGAATTTTGCCTTAGAAAAAAAAGCACGAACTTTCTTCTCGTCTTCATTAAAACACTGAACAATAGCTTGAATATTCTCCTCCAAGTTTCCCTTTGCTTCGAAAATGTATCCATCTGCAAAAAAATACTTACAAAGAACATTCAATTCAGAATAACTGAAATGATCACTCATGTTTTCATTGCACAGAGCGAAAAGTTCTTCAACATAATTGGGAAGAGTGAACAAGCTGGGACCTCGATCGAATCTAAAGTCACCCATTCTGAATTGAGATAATTTTCCACCGGGAAAAGCACCAGACTCGAAAACCTTTACAGCATAGCCTTTATTGGCTAATCGAATTGAGGCTGCAACTCCACCAATTCCTGCTCCTATGACTATTGCCTTTTTCATTTATTGTCAGCAAAGAAAAAAAGAAAAGAAGCAATTTGTTCATTTCAATTTTCATTTTTGAAATAGATGTGTATATTTGCAGCCCATTTATGGCGAGGTAGCTCAGCTGGTTAGAGCATGCGATTCATAATCGCAAGGTCTTGGGTTCAAGCCCCAATCTCGCTACTTTTAAACCCTTCGACACTTTCGAAGGGTTTTTCATTTTTATTGTTGTACTTTTGCGCCAAATTCAAGAAACGCGCAATGCAAAAAATTAGAAACATCGCAATTATCGCTCACGTTGACCACGGTAAAACAACCTTGGTTGACAAAATGCTTCACGCTGCTAAATTATTCAGAGAGAATGAAGTTCACAATGACTTAATCCTTGATAACAATGACTTAGAGCGCGAGCGCGGTATTACCATTCTTGCGAAGAACGTTTCTATTCAATACAAAGATTATAAAATCAATATCATCGATACTCCTGGTCACAGTGACTTTGGTGGAGAGGTTGAACGTGTATTAAATATGGCGGAAGGTGTACTTCTTTTAGTGGATGCTTTCGAAGGACCAATGCCTCAAACGCGTTTTGTATTGCAAAAGGCTATTCAAATGGGATTGAAGCCTATTGTTGTCATTAATAAAGTAGATAAAGAGAACTGTCGTCCGGACGAGGTTCATGAGCAAGTTTTCGATTTAATGTACAGCCTTGGTGCTACTGAAGATCAACTTGACTTCGCTACAGCCTACGGCGCCGCTAAAAATGGTTGGATGAGTTTGGATTGGAAAGTTCAAACCGACACGATTGAGCCACTTTTAGACTTGGTAATTGAGCACATTCCTGCCCCTATTAAGAGAGAAGGAACTCCACAAATGTTGGTAACCTCTTTAGATTACTCTACTTACACGGGTCGTATGGCCATTGGTAAACTTCATCGCGGTGAATTGAAAGCCGGTATGAATGTTACCCTTGCCAAGCGCGATGGTGTAATGGTAAAAGGAAAAATCAAAGAATTATACATATTTGAAGGTTTGGGCAAGCGTAAAGTTGAATCAGTTGTTTCTGGTGATATTTGCGCGATCAATGGAATGGAGAATTTCGAAATTGGAGACACATTCACCGATTACGAAAACCCAGAGGCTTTGCCAACCATCTCAGTAGATGAGCCAACGATGAGTATGTTGTTTACGATTAACGACTCTCCTTTCTTTGGAAAAGAGGGAAAATTCGTAACGAGTCGACACATCAAAGATCGTTTAGAAAAAGAATTAGAGAAAAACTTGGCGTTACGCGTTCAAGAAACAGATAAGGCTGACCGTTTCAATGTATTTGGAAGAGGTGTACTTCACTTGTCTGTATTGATTGAAACTATGCGTCGCGAAGGTTATGAGTTACAAATTGGACAGCCTCAAGTAATTCTTAAAAACATTGACGGAGTTAAAAGTGAGCCAATTGAAGAATTGACGATTGACTTACCTTCCGATATGGCAGGAACGGCTATTGAGTCTGTTTCTAAGCGTAAGGGTGAAATGAAAAACATGGAGCCTAAAGGTGATCGCACGGTAATCGAATTTGAAATTCCATCGAGAGGAATCATTGGTTTAAGAAGTTACTTGTTAACTGCTACACAAGGTGAAGCTATCATGACTCACCGTTTCAAGGAGTACCAACCAATGAAAGATGAAATTCCTGGACGTTTGAACGGATCTTTGATTTGTATGGAAACGGGCAACGCTATTGCATACAGTATCAGCAATCTTCAGGACAGAGGAAAATTCTTCGTTGAAGCAATGGAAGAGGTATACGAAGGTCAAGTAATTGGTGAACACTCACGTGATAACGATTTGGTTGTCAATGTAACTAAGACTAAGCAATTAACGAATATGCGTGCTTCTGGAACAGATGCTAAAACTGTAATGGCTCCACCAATTCAATTTACATTGGAAGAAGCGTTAGAGTACATTGGACCAGATGAGTACGTAGAGGTAACTCCAAAGTCTATTCGTATCCGTAAGATTTATTTGAATGAAGGAGACCGTAAGCGTTTCGCGAAGCAGTTCGTTCAACAATAAAAAATCTTGAGGTTATTAACAATCTGATTGTTTATTAACTATATTTGCTGTTATGGTAGTTGCTGTAACAGAAGGCGTAAAAATTTCAGTTTTTTCTTTGTTTGAAGAAAGAATGTCAGCTGCCCCTCAAGGCAGCTTCGTCTTTTCCTACCGTATTTCAATAGAGAATCAGAATGACTTCCCTGTGCAGTTGTTACGCAGACATTGGTTTATTACAGACTCCAACGGATTAAAGCGTGAAATTGAAGGTCCTGGTGTTGTTGGAGAGCAACCTGTTATTGCACCCGGAGAGAACTTCTCCTACACGTCGGCGTGTGACTTACAATCTCCATTTGGGTTAATGAAAGGGTTCTATTCTATGCAAATGAAAGGGGCCACTTCCCTATTCAAAGTTCAGGTTCCAGAATTTTCATTAGAGGCTGACTTCATGAAGAACTAATTCATCTAAAAATTTTAGACATAAAAAAAGCGGCCTTAGCCGCTTTCTTTTGCTTATCAATTTCCGAAAGGAATGGAATGTTTGATTATCTCTATTTCAACTCTTCTATTCTTACTTCGACCTTCTGTGGTAGAGTTAGAAGCTACAGGATTTTCTATTCCTTTGTAATCAATACGAATTCTATCACCCGATACACCTTGACTCATTAGGTATTCTTTGACCAAGGCAGCACGTTTTCTTGATAAGGTTAGGTTGTATTCTGCACTTCCGATGTTGTCCGTGTAACCAGTCAATTGCAAAGAAAGAAATTTGTTTTGTTTTAACTGAAAAGCTAAATCTTTTAATGATTGCTTCTGAGATTCCGTTATTACAGAAGTGTTTACAGGGTATTCCCCAACAGGAGTGTAGGAAGTTGTGCTTAGTATTTGATCATTCTTCTCTTGACTCTCTGATTTTTCTGAAATTGAATTACTCTCTGATTGCTTAATATTTTCACTAGAGTTTGATGTGGTATTCGATGAAATTGGGGTTACATCTTTTTTGCCAGTATTAGTTGGGTTCAATTCGCCTTTTTCACCAACAATCGTTTCTACCTGAATTTGTTCAGGTTCAATCACAGCTTCATTAATTACAACTTGAGAGCTATCAGAAACTACCGAAATTGTATGGCTCTGCTCTTTTTCAACATTTTTAGCTTCAGAAACATTCTTAATGGGGTCAACTTCGACAAAAGATCGTCTCGGTTTCGATTTGATTACTGTGTAAGTAATCCCTAAGCTTGCATTCATCAAACGACCATTAAACATGGTTTTATCTATCGACTGAGATCCATCGAAATACATTGATTGAAGCGAATGGGATGCCCATGTATATGCTGCAAAAGCACTAATGTTATCATTGATTTTGTAAGTTGGTGCAACTCGCACACACAAATTCAGCATGTCATCGCCTTTAGAAATAAAGGTGTCGTTTGATTCTGTTGATTTTAGCATACTAGCACCCACACCTAAACCAAATTGCAAGTCTGTTTTCGAATTTTTTTCTTCGAATTGGTCATTTTGCTTCAATTGATTCTTTAGACTTGTCATCATATAGTAGGTTCCTCTGTAATAATTGATATCCCCGTTGTTACCTGAACCCAATTTATCTTTCGTAAATTCAAATCTTCCAAAATATACAGGATTATGATAAGGGTGAATTAAACCAATCGCAAAGTGACGACCTATTGCAGAATTTAAATTTTGGTTAGCGCCTTGAGCTCTTCCCCCAAAATGATTTCCAATTGAAGCATCTACGGTTAAGTTTTTCTCAATTTTATTCTCGAGTTCAGCATTGGTGTTCCACATGCGTTCATTTAAATGATAGCGCAACCCAACACTAAAATTCATCAACCTGCCATTGAAAGCAGAATTAATTTGAGATTCTCTCAAATCCCATGAATTGGATTGGAGTGAATGACTCACCAAGGTCAGATTTGAAACAAGAGAAAAACTGTTATTTATTTTATACGTCGGAATAATACTAAAAACAAGAACATACATATCATCCCCGTTAAGAAATCTATCAGAAAAATTATCTTTACTTTGGGAATTGTACATCGTACTAAAACCTATTCCCGAACCAAGAGCCAAATTGAATCTATTTTCATTTCCTTGATAGGGGCTTAAAGAACCAAGATCTGCAATAACTTGATAGGTTGTTCTGAAATACTTGGTGCTGTAGTTCGGATCGTTCTTTCTTGCCGAGAAAACATCGTATCCAATGTCAAACCTTCCAGAAAGTTTACTGTTGGGATATTTGTGTTGTGCACCAATATTGAAATGATTAATTCCTAATGAGTTAAAGGTTGCATTTGTACTGTTCGTTTTTCCAGCGAAGTGATTACCGAAAGATAAATCTAATGAGGTAATGAAGTGTAGATTTTTATTGCGTTCTTTTAATGCTCTTGAATAAACTCGACTAGTTTGTGGAGTGTAACGAATACCGACATTCAAAGTTCTAAACGCTCCTTTGAATGCCGTATTTGTAATTGATTGAGTGAAATCGAATGAATTTGATTGAGCCGAATGATTGATTCGGGTGTAAGATGCAAATAACTTTAAACCATCTGCTATTTCAAGGCTAGGAGAAATTCGGAAAGACATGTTCAACATATCATCAGCCTTACGCAAAAATGGAGATTCAGTAATGGTTGCTTGTTTGTTTGTCATTGCTGAATAACCAATACCAGCGGCCAAATCAATGTCAAAAGATTGAATTAAAGACTTCTTATCAATAACAGGTTTTTTCGAAATACCCCAACCTATTAAATTTTTTAAACTCGTATTCAAATAGTATGTTGCTCTGAAATAATTGGTCTGAAAAGGTGAAGAATTGGTATTGTTCACCATTCGGTCGTAGGAAAACTCTAATCTACCGCCGAATTTGTTGTTCGTGAAGTAATTGGTCCAACCCAAAGTGTAGTTGGACAATGTTAGAGAATTTACGTTGAACCCGCTTTCAATCTGTCGCAAACCAAAATGATTACCAGCTCCAAAGTCAAATGACGTTTCCAGTTTCTTTTGATTACGCTGAGCCGACGATGTTAAAGCAATGGTTAGAACAAATAGAGTTATAAATAAACGCATACCTTTTCTGAATTTAGATTACACGCGAAATTAAGGAAATAAATCTATATAATACTTACAAATCACGTTAATTTAAGGTTAGTTTCAAACATACAATCGTTACTTTTGCTTCATTAAAATTACATGTATATGAATGTAGCTTCTAAAATATTCGTAGCAGGTCACAATGGCCTAGTGGGAAGAGCCATAGTGAAGGGGTTAAAGGCCGCTGGATATAGCAATTTATTGCTGCAATCAAGATCGGAGTTGGATTTGCTTAATTCATCCGCAGTTGAGCGCTTTTTCCAAGAAAAGAAACCTGAATACGTATTTTTAGCAGCGGCTAAAGTTGGTGGAATTGTTGCAAATAACACTTACCGAGCGGATTTCCTTGTTGAAAATCTGACTATTCAGAACAATGTCATATCAAGCGCTTACAAGTCAGGTGTAACAAAATTGTTGTTCCTTGGTAGTACATGCATTTATCCAAAAGATGCTCCTCAACCACTGCAGGAAAACTCACTACTTACAAGTGAATTAGAATATACCAATGAGCCTTATGCAATTGCGAAAATTGCTGGAATTAAATTATGCGAGAGCTATAATATCCAGTACGGAACGAATTTTATTTCCGTTATGCCCACCAATTTATATGGCCCTGGAGATAATTTTAATTTTGAGAAATCTCATGTTCTGCCTGCTTTATTGAGGAAGATACATTTGGCCAAATGTCTTCAAGAGGATGATTTAGATTCTATTAATTCCGATTTGAATATTCTGAATAATACGGAGGCTTTGACTTATTTAAATTCAGTTGGAGTTGATAAAGGCGTGGTAAATATTTGGGGGTCGGGTAAGCCAATGCGCGAATTCATGTGGTCGGAAGATATGGCGAATGCCTGTATTCACATTATGCAAAACGTAAATTTCTCAGATCTTGTAACTACGAGCGAAGTTCGAAATACTCATATTAATATTGGCACTGGAGAAGAAATCTCAATTTCTGATTTGGCTGTCTTAATTGCCGAAGTTGTTGGATTCAAAGGCGAATTTAAATTTGACTCTTCCAAGCCTGACGGAACCATGCGTAAATTAACCGATGTTTCGAAGCTTCATTCTCTTGGGTTTAATCACGCTGTTTCACTTCGTGAGGGAATTGAGCGCTTATATAAGTGGTATCTTGAAAATTCACTAACTGCCAAACATTAATTGAAAACCATTCTACATATCGTTTATTGGCCAATCAATGCAATTTGGTTAACGCTTCAAGGGGTTTCATTTTGGAAGGTACATTGTTATGGATTCCTATTTGTTTCAAATAAAGGACAATTCAAACTAGGTAAAGACTTCTTGGTCAACTCACACCGATTCGCCAATATCATTGGAAGCGGCAGTTCCTCTTCTATCATGGTTGGAAAAAATGCAAAGCTTACAATTGGAGATGATGTCGGATTTTCCAATTCAACCATTTGTTGTCGTGAAGAAATAACTATTGGTGATCACACCATTATCGGTGGAAACTCAAAAATTTGGGACACTGATTTTCATCCAACTTCTATCGAACAAAGAACGACTGACATAAATTCAAATGCGAAGACCTCCCCTATTCACATTGGAAAATTTGTTTTCATAGGTGCCGATGTAACCATAATGAAAGGCGTCTCTATTGGAGATTATGCCGTTGTTGGCGCGGGAAGTGTGGTTCGAACAAATATTCCCGAAAAAGAAGTTTGGGCAGGTAATCCAGCGGTTTTCGTTAAAAAACTTTCCAAATAAAAAAGGCTGGAATAATTCCAGCCTTTAAAACGCAGTTCTGCTTCTTAATTCTTAATAATACTTATCGTCTCGATGTTCTTCCTATTTTGTCTTAGAACAATTTGGTAAGTTCCTTTCGCCCATTTTTCAGAGGGTATGGTTATGTTTTGTAATTGCGTGCCATACAACTGGGCGGGCACAGCGTGCACAGTTCTTCCAACAGCATCCAATACCAACAGTTCGATAGTTTCAGATTTCGATAATTGGAATTGAATGTTTGTTGATTCACTCGTTGGATTTGGAAAAGCTACAACATTGAATACATTCACCATGCTCTCTTCAACACCAATCACAACATCTTCGTAAACAATAAAATCGTCCAATGCCCCTTCCACCAATGAGCCTCCATTTAAATTTACTGTTGGACGAATACTATCGCTGGCAATAAACTGAAGTTTCATTTGAGCGGTTGGAGTCATAAAATCGCTTACATGAAAAGCATTTCTTCTCCAACGCATATCAGTCGTTTTTGTGTTTTCAACAAAAGTCCAATTAGCGCCATTGTCATTACTCATTCGTACTTGCCAATAATCTGCCCCTGGATTTGCCCCGCCAGGAGGGCTATTGGTATACCATCTGTAGTAGCTTATGATTGGATTATTAAAGCCTGATAAATCAATGGTTGTCGTTTGAAGCGTTGTTTTTCCACCATCTACATCATTTTCACCAATCCCACCACCGATAGAACCATTGCCCGTTATGAAACAGTATTCACCATCAGGAGTAACTTGCTCTCCAGTCTGAACAACCGTTCCCGGCGAAACATCAACGGTTTCACTTGGAATTGGTACTTCCAACAACCAGATACCTGTGGTTGCATTATCTCCGGAAACGCCTGTTTGCCATGCTCCCCAATCCTCGTTGTTATCACAATCATGTCTTCCCACTTCATTAACACCAATCAACACGATGTGAGGAAGAGTTGGGAATGAATTCTGATGGGCACCAACAGGATTCACTGTCCCTACAGAGCCATTAACATCATTTGCTGTGAAATAATATTTTAAAATTGTCCCTGGCTGAAATCCATCAAAAGTCACCTCAAATGAACCCGACACATCCGTCATGGCAACTGTTTGCCATTCTGTATTATTCATCTGATAGTGACAATTCACGTCTGACAAATACTGGGTATAGGGAAAGAACAATTCTAAATCTGCAGACAATGTAATGGGTACAATGGGTTCTGCGAATGCCTGTGGCGCATGATTAAGAACTGCTGGAGAGATCAGTGTTATTCCATGCAAATAGAATCCCTGTACTATGGCATTTCCGTTAGGTGTTCCATTCGTTATGTCTCCATCGTCATCATCGGCTAACAATACATCTAAAAGAACGTCTGTGTATGCTTCTCCTTCATTACCATCTGCAATCTCTGCTTGCAAACCCGCATAAGCTTCAACGAATAAAGGCATTGTATTGCTCCAATCACCACCCATGAGTAAGTGTGTGTCATACCAAGCGCCCATGATTATTTCTCCATCTGCATGCACTTGACCTACCAAATCCTGCGGATAAACTTTACGCTCAGTGTCATACCTTCTTATTCCATCTTCATTGTCTGTATAAAATCCAACTCCTACAACCGGGCTATTGCCTAAAGAAATTCCCCAATAATCAGCGTACCCCTCTCCAACAGCACCGTTGAAAAAGAATGAACTTTGACTTTGATAATAGTTATCGTTAATCCCATGTCCATACTCATGAAAAACAACATCAGAGAGCAAACTCGTGGCATTACATCCATTCGCTAAAGCATAAAAATTAATGGAACTGCCATCATAAAATGCATTGCAATCTCCTGAAGTTAAATCAATATTTGTAGGTAACTGGAAATCCATTCCCGTAAAATTAGGCATCCAATTTTTACAATGGTCGTGAATTCTATTAACGCTTTTGTAAGCTGAAAGTTCACGAATATTGGCGGCTGTATTCATATCAATGGTGTTCAATCCAGCCTGAAGCGTCACATTCTTTTGTGGAACCGTCCCATTCGTATTCACAGTGCTCCAAGGACCTTCAAGTCGAACAATTGCATTTGATCCAGCATTAACAGGTAATGTTCCAGATCCGTTCATTTCAGTAGCATATTCCGTTCCGCCTACCGTAACATAAATATTGTCCAATCCTTCATTCGTGACTACGCCATATGGATTGGTCATGTAAACATTCCCGTTTACCTGAACATCAACAACAAGCTCTTCTCCACCAGTTTTTTTCGGACCACCCTCTGCATGACAAACCAAATTCTTTCGCATTAATATTTTTCCTGTCAGCGCGTCAATGTAGGTTAGATAGCGCTGCGGAATATTTTTAGAGTTGCGCGTTGAAACAGTTACCGTATATATTTTACGATATTCAAATGAACTTACATTCGGCACAGGTAAAATAGAAATTTCGCCGGTAGAGCGAATGATTTCGATTGATGTTGAAATTCCTTGCAATGCTGCTAATCGCGCTTGTTGTAGGCCTATGACTGGTTTATTCTCCAATTTAATATCCGGGTGAACACCAAACGCGAATTGCACCACTTTTCCGTTAACCAACTTCACAGAAGCCTTGCTAAATAGAACTTTCATTCCTTCGAATGTTTGGTCAAAAACAACGTTGGTGAATTTAGCTGTTTTCACTTCGGGTCTAGCTGTTAGCTGAATTGAACCGTTGCAATACAACTGATTCATTTCATTCAAGAATGAAATAGCCTTTTCACTGTCGTTTGACCCTGCTGTTGCAATGGGAGTACCGAATGCTTTTGAAGGCATTCCTGTTCTCTCGGAAAAGTGAGAAGTCCATTTTGGATGTGCCAATTGAAATGACTTCCAAACGGAAGAATTCGATAGTGTCATTTGTTTGTCGGCATGATAGGCTTGTTCAGAACGATAGAGCCTTACTTCCAACGGGTCCAAATTTCTTTCTATATCGGTTTGTCCTAAAATGGAAAAAGAACAAAACAACGATAGGCCAATAAATATCTTACGCATTGTAATTGAGGTTTGTGGACCTAAGAAACGACGAAATTTTGAAACAAAAAAGCGAATTACTTTTTCTTTTCAGCTAAAAGAGAAAACATGCTCTGCATTAATTCTTCACGAGCTAACAACTCACGCTCGAGCTTTTCCTTTTGCGCTTTCACCTCGTTCAATTCTTCTTGAAGAGGATTGACAGCGATTGGATTCGAATTATTCTTGTTTTCCATGTTTATGAGATGAGCAAATATATTTCAATTTGTGTGAAATACGAGCTTCAAAGCAAAAAAGTTCGATTAAAGTAATTTTTACTCCATTTCAAATCTGGCTCGTTATGAAATAAACCGTATACAGTGCTTCCTGTGCCCGACATGCTCGCGTAAAAAGCACCAACCTGAAGTAAGGAATTTCTTATTGAGTCAATTTCCGGAAAGAGCTTAAACACTTGCGGTTCGAAATCGTTCTTAAGCTCAGCATTCAACTCTTGACTTTCAACAAGTTTCTTCCAATCGAAATTGGAAGGTTTGGGTTGAATGCCTTGAAATGCTTGAGCTGTGGAGATATGTATACCCGGATTAACCACCACGAGAAACTTTCCACCTAAACTAAAATCTACTGGATTAACCACTTCGCCCCTTCCCGAAATGAGCGCGGCTTTGTTCTGGACGAAAAAAGGACAATCGCTTCCCAGATGAGCCGAAAGTTCTTCTAGGCGATGAGTAGACAAGTTCAATTGGAACAATTCATTCAACGCCTTCAACATAAAAGTCCCATCACTTGATCCACCGCCCATGCCTGCTCCACTTGGGATAATCTTGTGCAAATGAATTTTCACATGACCAATCCCATATTCCTCTTGAAGTAGCTTCCAGGCTTTGTAAACTATATTTTTCTCGGTTGGAATATCATGCGATTCTCCGGTGCAGACCAAGGTTGTCTCTTCTGTTGAAGGCGTGACCTCAAGTATATCGCACAAGGGAATGGGCATGAACAAACTTTCCAAATTGTGAAATCCGTCTGTTCGCTTTTCAGTAATGAACAGTCCTAAATTTATTTTTGCATTTGGAAAAACTAACATCTTAATCGAGATATCCCATTTGAGTGAGCGCGCGTGTATCGTTTCTCCACTTTTCCACCTTCACAAACATTTCAAGGAATACCTTTTTGCCTAAGAAACTTTCCATGTCTTTGCGAGCGTTGGTTCCAACACGCTTCAACATACTTCCTTGATGACCAATGATGATGGCCTTTTGCGATTCGCGTTCAGTAAGAATAACCGCTGCAATGCGAATGATGGTTGACTCTTCTTTGAAGGCTTCAACAATTACTTCACATGAATAAGGAATTTCGCGGTCGTAGGTTGTGAAGATTTTCTCTCGAATAATTTCACTTACGAAGAAGCGTTGCGTGCGATCCGAGATTTCATCTTTCGGAAAGAATGCGGGGTGTTCTGGAAGAACAGCCAAAATCTCGTTTAACAACTCTTTGGTGTATATTTTTTCCAAGGCCGAAACAGGAAAAACCTTTGCATTGGGAAGGGCTTCGTTCCAAAACTGAAAAGCTTCGTTGGCTTTTTCAGTTCCTGCCTTGTCGAATTTATTCAAAACAACGAAGATGGGCACCTCCATTTTCTTAAGTCGATTGAAGGTTTCTTCATGAAGACCTTTCTTATCGAGCAGGTCAATGACCAACAAAATGAGATCGGCGTCTTTCAGTGCGGTGCCGACCGATTTCATCATTCCTTCTTGTAATTTATACTTTGGATCGAGCACTCCTGGGGTGTCGCTGTAAACAATTTGATAGTCTTCATCGTTTAAAATACCCATTATTCGGTGACGCGTGGTTTGTGCTTTTGGTGTAACAATGCTTAGCTTTTCACCCATTAAAGCGTTCATTAGCGTAGACTTACCTGCATTGGGATTACCAATCAAGTTCACGAAACCCGCTTTGTGCGCGGCTTTTTTTTCTCCTTCTTCAGAATTTTCTTGCATATTGCTTGTAAAATTAGTTATATTTGCACTCCCAAAGGGGAAAACTTTTATAGTGCGGGGTGGAGCAGTTGGTAGCTCGTTGGGCTCATAACCCAAAGGCCACAGGTT
>CAZEFR010000053.1:0-13101 GCA_964511555.1 uncultured Chryseobacterium sp. | reverse complement strand
TTGTACGAAGGTTAATGATGGTTACAACGTAGTTCAAACCACCTAAAAGTGAAGACGCTACGAACAACACCATGGAGATTAACCAAAGAGTCATTCCCATTCCTGATCCTGGCATAGCTTGTGGCAAAGCCGATAGTGGTGGGTAAATTGTCCATCCACCCGAAGCCGCTCCTCCTTCAACAAACAAAGAAGCCAACATGATAACACTCGACACGGCAAAAAACCAGTAGGAAAGCATGTTCAAGAAACCTGAAGCCATATCGCGTGCTCCAATTTGAAGTGGAATAAGTAAGTTCGCAAACGTTCCTGATAATCCTCCGGTTAAAACGAAGAATACCATGATTGTTCCGTGAATCGTTACCATAGCTAAATAAGCGTTACGGTCTAATATTCCGTCTGGCGCCCATTTATCTCCTAAAAATGCATTCAAGATCTGAAACTTCTCTCCTGGCCATCCCAATTGAAGACGGAAGAAAATAGATAACAGTACAGCTACTATTCCCATTACTATTGCAGTGATAAGGAATTGCTTCGAAATCATTTTGTGATCCATAGAGAATATGTACTTAGATACAAAACTCTCTTTGTGGTTGTGATGACCGTGATCGTGTGCGTGTGCGTGCGTGTTTTCAGTTGCTTCCATGACTATCTGTTGTTTAGTTGCCGCCCATTGCAGTGGCTACAGTATCTTTTTTTGGTTCGTTCGCTGCAGTTGAATCTGCCTCTTCTTTTAACTCTGGAGATTTAAACATTTTTTGTTTTGCTACCCATGCATTATAGTCAGCTTCACTCTCTACAATTACTTTCATTTGCATGTTGAAGTGAGCAGCACCACACACTTTGTTACACAAAAGGACATAGTTGAAAGAATCATTTCCAGTAATCTTTCTCATTTCTGCTGTTGTTACTGTAGGGGTCATTTTCAGACGTGTAGCCACACCTGGTACTGAGTTCATTTGCGCACGGAAGTGAGGCAGATAAGCAGAGTGAATTACGTCTTGTGAGCGGAAAATCAGTTCTACTTCCTTATTGACTGGTAAATGTAATTCACCTTTGACAATTCTATCGTCATACCCAGCTTCCCAAGAACTCATCCCGTTCAAACTGTTTTCATCAATATCGGCTATTCGCTGCTTGTGACGCTTTAATCTGCTTACTTTATCCTCTAACGTTGCCACATAACTTTCAGGCAACAAAGGCATAAGTTTATTTTCTTCGAGTTGTCGTTCTACATTTTCTATCTGAGCGTCTAGCTCATCTAATTTTGCGCGAATACCGTCTGCCGTTACCAAACCCAACGGGTTTGATGTACTCATAAGATTGTAGCTTGCTGTACCAAACGTTTTATTCTCACCTGGGTAGCGGGCAGTCCAGTCAAATTGACGGCTAAACAACTCGATTTGAATTGCATCAGCTGAAGCTGGTCCTGTAATTTTGTTCCAAGTAATTAATCCGTAGACAATGATAAACGCAAGAAGAACGCCTGGAACTAAGGTCCAAATCATCTCCAAACGGTTATCGTGCGCAAAAAATCTTGCTTTTCTTCCCTTTTTGAACTGATACTTCCAAGCAAAATAGAATAGGAAGAAGTTCACTATGAAGAACGCTATGGTAATCATCCAAATATTTACACTCATCAACTGGTCTACATCAACACCGTGTGCAGAAGCTGAGACTGGCAAATAGTCGCCATACCTTACATAGAGGAACACCGTTCCAACGAAGAACAAAAACATCCAAACTAACATTAAGTTGGCATTCAACTTATTGTCTGCCGCTGAGATATCTTCTTCTTTGATCTTTCTCAAAGAACGACTCAACTCATATACTTTGGTCAATTGCGCTATAGCAATGATCGCAAGTACGATAACTAAAAGAATTAGTAGTTTCATTTGACTCTCTTTTTTTCTTACGCTTCAATTAAATGTGATGACCTTCGCTTTCTTTCAGGAACGGATGATTCTTTGGTACAAGAGGAGCTTTCGTCAAAGTAGTAAGAACTACTCGTAAAAACAACCCTAAGAACCCAAGTAACATTCCTATTTCAAACCACCATCCGAAACTTGCATGGTGACCTTCACCAAAGCCCCACATAAGGTGCCCGTGAATAGTTCCTGGTATTACTGCCAAATATAAATCTGCAAAGTGTGAACAAAGTATAATTATACCAACTCTCCATAAATATTTTGTGTTACGCTTTGCATCTCTCGAAAGAAGCGCATAAAAAGGAACTACAAAATTCAAGATGAAAATGGCCCACATCGGAATCATGTAATGCTCGTATCTTACAAGAAAGTAAGTTATCTCTTCAGGAATGTCGGAATACCAGATTAACATGTACTGACAGAACCATAAATAACTCCACAACATTGAAATTGCGAACATCCATTTACCCATATCATGAATGTGCGACTCTGTCATCATTGCATAATAGCCCTTCCCGCGCAACCAAATCAATATTAAGGTAGCCATAGTCATCGCAGTTACCCACATCCCAGAGAAAATGTACCATCCGTACATCGTGCTGTACCAGTGCGTATCTATTGACATTAACCAATCCCATGCTAGAGTTGAGGAAAAGACAGCGAACAACACAAGAAAAGTCGCTCCTTTCTTGTACATTTTGTAATGAATTTCAGTTCCTCCAACAGCATCTTCTTGTAGAGACCATTTACGGAAATATCTCGAGAACCCAACAAAAACTGCTGCGTAAATGACAGCTCTCAACCAAAAGAACCAAGGTGTAAAGTAGGCTTCCTTGCCTGCGATAATCTTATCGTAATTCTCACTTGCCGGATCATAGACAGAAGAATCCATCCAATGATACAAATGATGGCCATGAAACTGCCCTACAAGCAGGACTATAAAGATAACCCCCAATCCATAAGGAATGAACGAGAAGATTGCTTCAAACAATCGCTTCAACAAAGCAGACCACGCTACCTCCGCCGCGTACTGAAGCGAATAAAAAAACAAAATACCCAATGCAATTGCAAAGAAGAAAAATCCGCAGATTAATAAAATCGCCCACCAATATTGGTGATGATCTGTTTTATCAGCAAACCATCCAAGCAGAGCAGAAACTCCGCCTATGGCCATCAATGCCGTCGTCCACATTTTAGTTTGCGACGGAAATTGGAATTGTAATTTATCCTGTGACATACGTTATTCCTTCTAGTTCTTATTTTGTAGTTGAATCTGCTGCTGCATCAGCCGCAACCTTTAACATATCTTTCGCATCATATTCTGGAGCAGTGATACCTTTTTGAAGGCACTTCACCCATTCCAAAACTTGCCAACGCTCTTTCTGATTCAATTGAGAAGCATGTGATCCCATTAATCCCTTACCGTACTGAAGAGTGTGGTACATCTTGCCTTCTTCTAAATCTTTCAACTTAGTTGCATAGTCAGGAATCCCCGCAATCAAACCATTCTTTGCAATGGCTCCGTCTCCGTGGCCTTCTTTTCCGTGACAATGTTGACAGAAGATCATATACAAACGCTTCCCTTCTTCAATATTCACCTTGCTAGCTAAAAGTGGTGAGAATATCTCACGTGCAGATCTGGAGTAACCTGTTGTGTCATTAGCCAATGGATAGGGCATGTTAAATAAGGCTTCATCACCAGCATAAGCTATACTACCTTTTGCAGGGTGACGCGAAAGAACAGCCTGAACTCCCGCTTCGTCTTTCTGACTTTGCGTCCAGTCCATATGCTTATTCGATCCATAATCTACATACGCCTCCAAAGCTGGAGAGCGATACATATCTGGCATGTATTCCACACCAGGAGAATTCGTGTCTACACCACAAGAAGCAAATGCTATTGCAACGGTGATGGCCGAAAATGTGTTGAGTAGGGGACGCTTCATTTTAACAGTCCTTTATGCTTAATTCAAAAACTTCAGTTGCACGTATCTTTTCTTCCAAATCTGTAACAGAGAATGCGTGATTATCTTCTGTAACAATTTCCATTACAAACTTATCGTCTGTAGTTCTTGGATCTGGATTCGATGCTGGCATTCCCGGTAAAGTTCCGTTGCGCAAGAAATAGGTTATAGCCATTCCGTGGGCAGCGCAAAAAACCGAGAATTCAAATATTACCGGAACGAATGCCGGAGCATTTTCAATCCAAGTAAAATTAGGTTTACCACCAATATTCATTGGCCAATCGTGAATCATGAAATACCATGTCCCGAGAATTGCCAACAGCGTTCCTGTAGTTGCATACATGAACGATGTAATTGCCAAGCGCGTACGCTTCACTCCGATAATTGGATCTAATCCGTGAACAGGGAAAGGAGAAAAAACATCTTTTACCTGTATTCCTTGCTTCACCAACACAGTAGCTGCATCGAGCAACTTCTGGTCGTCGTCGTACATGACGTGAAATACTTTATTTGCCATTGCCTTAATCGTTCAGTTTTTAATGTTTGTCTGAGTTCTTGTAGCTTTCGCCAGAAACTTTTAAGATTGTCTTCAATTCGTTCAAAGCCAATACTGGGAAATAGCGCGCGAACAACAAGAAGAGCGTGAAGAAGATTCCGATTGTTCCTACGAACATCCCGATATCTGTAACACTCGGGTTAAACTCACCCCATGCTCCCGGCGTATAATCACGGTGAATAGATGTCACGATAATTACGAAACGTTCGAACCACATACCAATGTTTACTACAATAGACAAAATGAAAGTAGCTGTTAAGCTTGTTCTGATTTTCTTAAACCAGAACAGTTGTGGGGAAATTACGTTACAGGTCATCATCATCCAGTAAGCCCAGCTGTATGGACCAGAGAAACGATTGATGAATGCGTAAGATTCATATTCAACACCACTGTACCAAGAAATGAAAAGCTCAGTTAAGTAAGCCACACCCACAATAGAACCTGTAACAATAATTACAATGTTCATGTATTCAATGTGAGCCATATTAATATACGCTTCTAAACGCATAGTCTTTCTCATGATCAACAACAGCGTTAATACCATTGCAAATCCTGAGAAAACCGCTCCAGATACGAAGTATGGAGGGAAGATTGTCGCGTGCCATCCTGGGATAATTGATGTAGCAAAGTCCATAGATACAATCGAGTGAACCGAGAATACCAGAGGGGTAGCAATACCTGCAAGAACCAAGGACACTTCCTCAAAACGTGTCCAGTGTTTTGCTCGACCAGACCATCCAAAGGCAAGAATTCCATAAATCTTTTTTGCACGTGGCTTAACCATGCGATCACGAATGGTTGCGAAATCAGGAATCAAACCGATATACCAAAATACCAAGGATACAGAGAAATACGTGGAGATCGCGAATACGTCCCACATCAGTGCCGAGTTAAAGTTCGGCCAAAGAGATCCGAATTGGTTGGGCAATGGAAGCGTCCAATACGCCTGCCATACACGTCCCATGTGAAATACGGGGAAGAGGGCTGCCATAATTACGGCAAAAATGGTCATCGCCTCGGCAGAACGGTTGATAGCCATTCTCCAACGTTGACGGAAAAGTAACAATACAGCAGAAATCAGAGTTCCCGCGTGACCAATACCAACCCACCATACGAAATTGGTGATATCCCAAGACCAACCAACGGTCTTATTCAATCCCCAGGCTCCAATTCCGGTTCCAACCAAATACATAATTGAACCAATTCCATACAATGCAATTACTGCAGCGATAGAGATTGCGATCTTCCACTGACGTGGTGCCTTACCTTCAATTGGCCCTACAACATCGTTCGTGATGTCATGGTAGGTTTTGTGACCAAGTATAAGGGGTTTGCGAATAGCTGCTTCTTTTATCATGGCTTATGCTTCAGTTTCTTCAATGTTTCTAACTTTTGTCATGTAGAATACGTTGGGTTGAATTCCAACTTCTTCTAGAGAATGGTATGAACGATTGTTCTTCGAACGTGCTGTGTTCTCTGAGTTATTGTCGTTTAAGTCTCCGAATACAATTGCGTGTGTAGGACAAGCCTCAGCACAAGCTGTAACGATTGATCCGTCTTGAACTGGAGTACCATCTTTCTTAGCCTGCAATTTACCCGCTTGGATACGTTGCTGACACATGCTACATTTCTCCATTACACCACGTGTACGAACAGTAACATCTGGATTCAATACCCAACGTAGGCTTTCGTCTTGTGATGGATTGAAATTCGCAAACTTATCGTTTGTTACGTAGTTGAACCAGTTGAAACGACGAACCTTGTATGGACAGTTGTTTGCACAGTAACGAGTACCAATGCAACGGTTGTAAGCCATATTGTTCAAACCTTCATTACTATGTGTTGTTGCTGCAACCGGACAAACCGTTTCACAAGGAGCGTGGTTACAGTGTTGACACATCATTGGCATGTGAACTGTGCGAGGGTTCTCTTCCGGGTTCTCCATTTCACGGTATGCACCGATAGCACCCTTTCCTGTAGCTTCTTGCGTTTTTTCTAGGGTTTCACCCAAATCAATTGGCTGATACTCTGACGAGAAGTAGCGGTCAATACGCATCCAATGCATATCGCGGTGACGACGAACTTCGTCCTTACCTACAACTGGAACGTTATTCTCGGTGTGACAAGCTGTGATACAAGATCCACATCCTATGCATGACGACAAATCAATTGTCAATCCCCAACGATGGCCTGCGCCTTCTACTGGGTGATCTCTCCACAAATCAAATTCTTTAACCGGTTTGCGGTCTGCTGGATTAATTTTTCCATCACCATTCACATCTTCGTGAACCGGTAAGGTCGGAACCATGTTCCAAGAGGCTGTTCCTTTTTCAGCTTCCTTCTCTGCTAAATATTTTCCAAGTACAGTCTCCTTAACTACAGAATCACGACCCATAACGGTGTTGTGAAGCTGTGTTGAAGCCAATTCATATGTTTCTTCAGTTACTTCCAAAGAAGCAATTCCGATATATTGACGAGTGGTTGATGTTGAAACGAATTGGAAAGCGTTTTGTCCAATTGTCTTTGGAGTTCCGTTTTCATTCAATTCATACTCACCATTCGCTGCTGTTTGGAAGGCTGCCTTACCAATTTTCTCATTGTTCGCACCGCGTCCATACCCCAATGCAATTCCAATGGTTCCTGGCTTTTGACCTGGAGTTGGACATACCGGTAAGGTTACTGTTTTTCCATTGATGGTTACTTTAACAACTGATGCTGGGTCATCTTGTGCGATGTAAGAATTCAAATTCAAACGCTTAACATCGGTTGGGGACATTGCCACATAGTTGTCCCAAGTAACTTTCGTAATTGGATCTGGCGTCTCTTGAAGAACTGGGTTATTCGCATAATCACCAGCACCCATGGTTACTTTTTGATAGAAGCTCACCTCCCACTCTCCGGTTACCATTGAACTCGCATTCGACAATGCTGTTGCTAAGTCGTAAGTAACAGGAGATGCTGCAATCACAGGAGCAGCAATTGCTGCAGCTGCTGCAACAACTGGTGCAGATTCAACTACAACGTTCCCCGTTGGAGCAACCGAAACAACTACTGGTGCATTCTCTGCTTTCGGCAATGTTACGTTGTGGGTAGTCCCGTTGTGAATACTCATGTTGAACAAGTCTGCTGACAAACCTGCATGAGTAGCTTTGATATAATCGTAATAAGAAATTGAATTACCTGACCAACGCAACAAACTCTCTTGTGCAGAACGAGTGTTGTACAATGGGGTAATTGTTGGTTGAACGAAGTCAATACGTCCAGCCATTGGCTCTAAATCGTTCCAAGACTCTAAGTAATGGTTATCAGGAGCATTGTAAGTAACAGTTGCAGAAGTTTCATCGGCATAACCGTTGAAGCTAACTACCGTTGAAACCTTACCCATAGCAGCCTTGAAACCAGCAGCATCAGCGTAAGAATATCCAGGATTTGCTCCGTAAACGATTAACGCGCCAACTTGACCGTTGTTCATTTCAGCAACCAAACGATCCATTGCTGCATCGTCTCCTTGGAAGAAATTAACAGGTTTGTTCGCGTTTAAAGTAGATCCGTAGTTTCTTAACTCATTGTTGATTGCACAAACAATAGATTGAACATCTACGTTGTTGCTTCCTGCAACAACGATGCTCTCACCTGCATTCGCTTTCAACTCTTCTGCAATACGTGCGATGCGCGCTGAATCTACACCTGCAACCTCAGCGTTTCCACCTTTGATTGCATTGTACAATGCAGCAACAACAGCACCTTCTTGAGAAGGTTTAATCGGAATACGAACGTCTGCGTTCGATCCGGTCAATGACATTGTTGCTTCGAATTGATAGTGCTTGCTCATCCAATCACCTTCTGGGCGACGGGTTGAAGCGTAATCAGCTTGAAATAAATTCGAAGACATCCAAGTACCGAGGAAGTCAGCTCCAACAGAAACAATTGTTTTTGCCTTTGAGAAATCCATAGCAGGAATTACTTCCTTGCCTAAAACATTCTTGTGAGCTAAGCGCATACCTTGATATGAGATAGCGTCCCACTGTATGTGCTGAACTTTACCAGCATACTTTGCCGAGAACTCAGCGATTGCGCGCTTTGTGCTTGGGCTAATAACCGTATTCGATAAGATACGAATAGAAGAAGCACTAGCAAATGCAGCTGAAACTTCTGCATCTAATGTTCCCCAATCGGTAGAAGCACCACCTTTCAATGGCCCTTGCAAACGAGCACTATCATAAAGACCCAATACAGAAGCATTGATTCTTGAAGAGACAGCACCACCGCCGATTCCGTGTTCTTTGTTTCCTTTAATGAAGATTGGACGTCCCTCACGTGTCTTAACGAACAGGTTCGCATATTCATTTCCATCATAGAAACTAGAGGCGTAATAGTTGGCTATACCCGGAGTAATCTCCTCTGGTTTCACCACGTAAGGAATACTCTTAACTACAGGAGTTTCACAAGCAGCAAGCGTTGCAGCAGCTACGCTGAATCCCATGAACTTCAAGAAGTCACGACGTCCAGTGTTACTTTCAGCAAGCTTGTCATTGCCTAAAAAGCTTTCAACGCTTCCAGACTTTGCAAACTCTGTTGACATGCTTTCTTGGAAGGAAGAGGTGTTCTCCAACTCTTCCATTCCTGTCCAGTATTTTTTATTCATACCCATGATATTCAGGTCCAATCAAATTAATAGTGACATTTTCCACATTCCCATCCACCCATTCCTTTTACAGAAATTTCTGGACGTAACGTATCTAGCTTTTCTCCTAACTTCATACCGTCGATGTTCTCTTGAAGCAATGCGCGCAAATTGCGCTTTCCGGCTTCAGTTGATTTGAAACGCTCGTGCATTTCTTCGTAGTACCCATTAGTAGACAAGTCAATTTTCTTCTCTTTGTGACATTCAATACACCATCCCATTGTTAGAGTTGGCTTCGTCAACTTCACTAAACCTTCAACATCTTCTTGAAGATTGATCTCTTCAGTAGTTGCTTGACGACCGGTTGTGTAGGTTTGAACAGGACCGTGACATTGTTTACAATCAATCTTACCTACAGTTACGTGTTGGCTGTGATTGAAGTAAACGTGGTCAGGAAGGTTGTGAACTTTGTTCCAAACAATTGGTTTCTGATCGTAATTTGGAATGTACTGTTTGGTAATCGTATCGAAACCAATAGCAGCATAGATTTTCGCAATCTCTTTCGCCCCTGTAATCGGCCCCTTGTTAATTCCTTTGTGGCAATTCATACAAACATTCACAGACGGAATACTTGCGTGTTTCGACTTACCTGCACTGCTGTGACAATACTGACAATCGATTTCATTCTTACAAACGTGGCTAGCATGAGAAAACCAAATGGGTTGCTCAGGATTGTAACCCTCGTAAACACCTATGTCCATGAGGGTTCCGTAACCCACAACCGCAAAATAACAAACCAAGAAGACACCAACGATTCCAACGAATCCTTTGTTCTTCCACATCCAAGATTTTACTGTTGCCCAATAACCTTTTTCCTCTTCCGCATCGGCAGCTTCTGCCTCGGCATCAGCAGCTTTCAATGAACGTGAAATATTTGCAGCGGAAACGCCAACAATAGCTAAGATTACCCCAATAATAATTATCCAAATTAGGGTACCGTTGCCTTTCGCCTCCTCTTCAGCGGCTTTCATTTTGGCCATATCCTCCACTGTGATACATTCAGGACCTTGGTTTTGACCTGCACCACCCGCTGCATCTGCTCCTGCTTTTACGTAAGTCAAAATATGATTGATCTCTTCTTTCGACACGCCCTGAGCAGCCATCCATCCGTATGATCCTACGTACTTGTCTACCAATCCTTTCACATAAGCATCACCTGTGGCGGCTGCTCCTTGAGGATTCTGTATCCATTTGATAAGTAGTTCATCTTTTCCTGCCCAACGGTCAGAAATTCCCTTTAAACCTGGCGCAGCCAGAATTTCATCGGTGATTTTGTGACACGACGCACAATTGGCGTTGAAGAGTTCGGCACCCTTGGCGAGGTCCCCACCTTCGTGAATGTTAGCAGCGTAAGACGCTGAAAACAAGGATAGGTTAACAATCGATAATAACGCTAATCCTTTTAAACTTGCTAGAAGTCGCTTCATTCCTGGTTTTTTACAAAAATCCTTATTAAATGCGACGCAAATTTACTTCACTAGGTTTATCACAGAAATGTCATTTACATGTATTTCTTAATTTATACCAATTCTAAATAAGGCGACTTGAATATTCCGAACATAGAAGATTGATTCCTTGCTCTTTATGTTTTGAACTTCATCTTCGACCACCTACTTTTGTAGAGAAATGTCATTTACAATGTTGAAGATCCTAAGTGTTTGTTTTTCGATTCTTACTTTTTCTTGTTTGGCGCGAACCAATGTTCAAACAAGCCAATCTGCACATACAAAACTACCAACAGACAGCGCAGGTATTGGTGTTGTCAATTTCGTTTGCTCACCAAGCATTCAATCTATTGAGAAAAATGCACGAGGATTAAACAACCTCAATGGTTACCGCATTCAGATCTTCTTTGGTCCGCTCGATCAAGCGAAGCAAAAAAGACAAGAATACATGGCTAAAGGCTTACTCCATCAGGCATATCTCGAACAAAATGTACCTGATTTCAGCCTTCGTATCGGTGATTTTCTGACCGAATCGGAGGCCCGTCAAGAACTTAAAAATATTCGTGGTACCTACCCAAATGCTTTTTTGGTGAAAGGCCACATCGAGCCCCCAAATCTGAATTATTACATCAACGCGATCAAAGATTACGAAAACTAAATCATTCGTAACTTTGCCACATGCCTATTTACCATACACTCGGAAAAATTCCACCAAAACGTCATACAACGTTTTATAAGGAATCTGGCGAATTGCATTACGAACAGCTATTCGGCACAGAAGGATTTAGCGGAATGTCATCGTTGCTCTATCACTTGCACAGACCTACCCAAATAAAAAGTATTAGCGCTCCCGTTGATGTATCGCCTGTAGCTGCAGTGCAACACAACATAGAGCCGCGAATGCTGAGTGGTTTTAATGTTGCGCCGCAAGACGACTTCCTTGAAAGTCGTAAGGTGATGCTCTTCAACAATGACCTGCATATTTCCTTGGCAGCGCCAAGAAAAAGTCTTACCGAATACTTCTACAAAAACGCAGATGCCGATGAAGTTATTTTCATTCATCGCGGCACAGGAAAATTAA
The DNA here is from genome assembly GCA_964511555.1 of uncultured Chryseobacterium sp. Lineage (GTDB taxonomy): Bacteria > Bacteroidota > Bacteroidia > Flavobacteriales_D > Sanyastnellaceae > CAIZGX01. The sequence goes on along the minus strand of CAZEFR010000053.1, from coordinate 1,446 downwards.
GAACTTTACTTGGAAATATTCCTTTCGAGTATGGCGACTACCTCGTTATTCCACGAGGAATGATTTACCAAATTGATTTTGAAACGGAAGACAACCGCTTGTTCATTGTTGAAAGTTTCTCGCCTATTGTTACACCAAAACGCTACAGAAATCAATTCGGTCAATTACTCGAACATGCACCATTCTGTGAGCGCGATATCAAGCGTCCTTCAGAGCTTGAAACACACGACGAAAAAGGAGATTTCACGATAAAAATCAGAAAGGAAAATCACATGCACACCTTGGTGTATGCCACTCATCCTTTCGATGTTGCGGGATGGGACGGATATAACTACCCATACGCGTTCTCGATTCACAATTTCGAACCGATTACTGGACGCATTCACCAGCCGCCGCCGGTGCATCAAACGTTCGAAGGACACAATTTCGTTATCTGCTCTTTCGTGCCGAGATTATACGACTATCATCCACAATCTATTCCTGCTCCCTACAACCACAGCAACATAGATTCAGACGAAGTGTTGTACTATGTAGATGGAGATTTCATGAGCAGAAATCACATTGAAAAAGGATTCATTTCACTTCACCCAGGTGGCATTCCTCACGGACCACACCCTGGTGCATACGAGAGAAGTGTAGGTCAAAAAGAAACGCAAGAACTTGCGGTTATGATTGACCCTTTCAGACCGCTTCGTATTACCGAAGCAGCCCTTCAAATTAACGATCCAAATTATATTAAAAGCTGGCTATAATGAATGTTTACGACGCAGGTTCAGAAATAGAAAAAATATTTCCTGACGCACAAGATTTCTTACCTCTATTAGGTACCGACTACGTTGAATTGTATGTTGGAAACGCAAAACAATCCGCGCACTATTACATGAGCGCTTGGGGTTACAAACCCCTTGCTTATCGCGGTCTTGAAACCGGATCGAAAGATGCTGTTTCGTATGTGCTTCAACAAGATAAAATTCGTCTTGTTTTAACCACCGCTCTTGTTCCTGGCGGACCAATAAACGAGCACGTTAACCAACACGGAGATGGCGTTAAAGTCATTGCTTTAATGGTTGATGATGCAACGAAAGCGTGGGAAGAAACAACGGAACGCGGCGGAGTAACTTGTCTTGACCCGATTCGTTTGAACGATGAAAACGGAGAGGTTATCTTAAGCGGAATTCGCACCTACGGTGAAACCTTTCACTACTTCGTAGAGCGCAAAAATTACAACGGCGTTTTCATGCCAGGATATGTGAAGTGGGAACCAAAATTCCAACCGAAAGATGTTGGATTGAAGTACATCGATCACATGGTGGGAAATGTAGGTTGGAATGAAATGAATCAATGGGTAGAGTTCTACGCGAAAGTGATGGGATTCACGCAGCTGGTTAGTTTCGATGATAAAGACATTTCAACGGAATACACCGCGTTAATGAGTAAGGTAATGGC
>CAZEFR010000052.1:0-14443 GCA_964511555.1 uncultured Chryseobacterium sp. | reverse complement strand
AGTTTCCTTAATGAATTCAGGCGTCTCTTGGTTTTCAATTCCTTTGATTACCGCGAACGCATAGCGCGAACACTCGGTGTTTTCTTGAAGATCTAATTTCCATTTTTTTTGTTGGAAGGAAATCGGCTTCGCCTCTGTAGAGGTAAGCGTAACTTTTTCATCGTTCTCGAGATTCCAAGCTGCCGCGAAATCGCGCGCCACACCTGCGTGTGAAAGAGCATCTGTTCTATTCGGAGTAATGCCAATTTCAAGGCATGCGTCGCTTTCAATATTCAATGCAACGGCTGCTGAGGTTCCAACTTCTGTTTCTTCTGGAAGAATTAGAATGCCGTCGTGCGAAGCACCGAGGCCTAGTTCGTCTTCCGCGCAGATCATACCCATTGATTCAGCTCCGCGTATTTTACTTTTCTTAATGGTGAAGGCCTCGCCAGATGAGGGGTACAACGTGGTTCCAACGGTAGCTACCAAAACTTTTTGTCCGGCTGCTACGTTCGGCGCACCGCAAACAATTTGTACGGGTTCACCATCACCGAGATTCACTTTGGTGATAGACAAACGATCTGCATCGGGATGCTTCGCGCATTCGAGTACATGTCCGACTACCACGCCTTTCAATCCGCCTGGAATTTTCTCAACGCTTTCTACACCTTCCACTTCTAGTCCAGTTCTGGTAAGGGTTGCAGCAACTAGGTCGTGAGACGGAAGTGGTTGCACCAATTGAGAAAGCAGTTTATAAGAGATTTTCATATGCGCGAATTAGACTGCAAAAATAAAGACAAACGCGGGGGTAAGGGCTTAGAATTTTCTTACTTTTGCCTCTCTTCAAAAACGGGATGTAGCTCAGTTGGTAGAGTACACGTCTGGGGGGCGTGTGGTCGCAGGTTCAAGTCCTGTCATCCCGACTCTTTACAACAGTAAACCCTTGACTATTCAAGGGTTTTGTTTTTTGAAGTACAAAAAATGAGCAAAAAAATGCACCCAAGAAATCAACACAAAGAAAACTACAACTTCCCTGAACTCATTCAAGCTGTTCCCGAGTTAGGGGCGTTTGTGAAAATGAATGCTTACGGAAATGAGAGCATCGATTTCTTCAATGCGGAAGCGGTGAAGCTGCTGAATAAAGCGTTGCTGAAAAGCAATTACGGTATTGCGCATTGGGACATTCCCGCAAATTATTTGTGTCCTCCCATTCCGGGAAGAGCAGAATACATGCACCAAGTAGCCGATCTGTTGTACAAGAACAATCCGGAATATCTTCAAGATAAAAAATTGGGAAACAACATTCGCGTGCTCGATGTAGGCGTGGGCGCGAACTGCATCTACCCCATTGTTGGCGTGCACGATTACAACTGGAATTTTGTTGGAACCGACATCGATGAAAAGGCCATTGCTTCTTCACAAAAAATTGTAAACGAGAACGAATCGCTTCAACATAAAATCGAATTGCGTCATCAAAAAAATCCGCACGACATCTTTCACGGAATACTTCTTCCCAATGAAAAATTCCACCTCACAGTGTGCAATCCGCCATTCCATGCTTCGCTTCAAGAAGCGCAACAAGGGAATCTTCGCAAAAACAGAAATCTGAAAAATACACGCAACACCAAAGTGCAATTGAATTTCGGCGGACAAGGAACCGAGCTGTGGTGTGAAGGCGGAGAAGAAACCTTCATTGAAAAAATGATACTTCAAAGCGCAGCCTATTCTAATCAAGTGCTCTGGTTCAGCACCCTCGTTTCAAAAGAAAGCACCCTGAAAAAAATTCAACTCAAACTCGAATACGTCGACGCCCGTGAGATGAAAATTCTTCCGATGCAATTAGGGAATAAGGTGAGTCGGATTGTGGCGTGGTCGTTTCACTCTGAACTACGTAATAGGAAAATCGGAGATTTTATTCCTACTTTGTAATTGGAAAACCTTTGGTTTTATTCCTACTGCGTAATTCCTATTTTATAATTATCCAATAACAAAGTTCACTAGCAAATCTTATTTTTGTTCCATGAAAAATCGTTCTCGAAAACTTAACGACCACGTTTTTGTGGAAAAAGAGAATCGCAATCGAGATACCTTGCGAAATCAATTGGTGAATGAATCGCAGTTGGTATCTAGGTCAAGTAGAGAAATTTTAGAAGAATACGAAATACTCCCTGATTGAAAACCTACGGTTTTGTTCCTCCTGTGTAATTATGACAGTCGAAGACATTCGCCCGAAGGGCATTCGTTCATAGAACATTCGTTGCTCCGCAACATTCTTACCCTTTCTTCCCGCGTTGTTCCTCTCTTCCCTCGCGTTTCTCCAGCCCTTGAAAGAAATTCCGAATCACCTGGTTGTTGCATTCAACATACTGTCTTTGCGAAGGATTGCGGAAGAAGGCGCTGAGTTCGTGCTTGCTCATTTTCATGTCTGCAAGCGCAAGAATTTGAATAATGTCTTCGTCAATTAAATTCAGGGCTATGCGCATCTTTCGGAAGATGAGGTTATTCGTTAAGCGTTTCTCTGGAACCGGCAATGGGCCGTCTTTTCGTCCACGCTTCAGAATGATAAATCCGTTTAGAAAAATGGAGAGCATTTCATCGTTAATGTCGAGATACTCTTCGTGATCTTCCTTCTTCAACCAATCGCTGACATCAGATCGTGTAACCATAACATCGGTCAGCGCGAAGATGTCTATCATCTGTTGATCAGAGAAATCATAAATAAATCGAATGCGGCGGAAGATGCTGTTGTTAGTCATGATATTTGCAATTGCTTCGCCGAGGCGATTGTGGCAAAGCCACGAGTGGTTGGAATTAAATTCTTTCGAGAAGTGCTTCGAAGATTTCTCTTCCGTCGGTGTTTTCCAATTCGAAATCGGCAGCACGCTCCGGGTGAGGCATCATTCCAAATACATTTTTACCTGCATTGCAAATACCTGCGATGTTGTTCAATGAACCGTTCGGATTGAAGTCTTCACTTACCACACCGTCTGCAGAGCAATAACGGAACAACACTTGGTCGTTGTCTTCGATTTGCTTCAACACATCGGCCGGAGCAAAGAAGTTTCCTTCTCCGTGTGCAATTGGAATTTGGAATGCTTTTTCACGATCCAAACCAGCAGTTAAAACCGCGCTGGTTGAGGCGGCTTTCAAATGAACATTCTTACAAATGAATTTTCTAGAGGTGTTGTGCAACAAGGCTCCTGGAAGCAATTTCGCTTCTGTTAAGATTTGAAATCCGTTGCAAATTCCCATGACATATCCACCGCGATTCGCGTGTGCTACCACTTCATCCATAATCGGAGAAAAGCGTGCAATAGCGCCGCTGCGTAGGTAATCGCCGTAACTGAATCCGCCTGGAACAAATATGAAATCACAACCTTGAAGGTCGCGGTCTTTGTGCCAAAGTTTTACCACTTCTTGTCCCATGATGTGCGACATGGAATACACCAAATCTTCATCACAATTGCTACCTGGAAAAACTACGACACCGAATTTCATATTATAGAATTTTTGCAAAAGTACGTCAAACTTTTCACCACTGAAACACAGGAATGAGTTGTGTTTGTTCAATCAATATCCAAAGGCTTACGGCTACTGATAAATAAAAGAACACAGGGGCCAAAAGTGAAATGCGGTAATTGGAATACCAATAGGAAAGACAGAAGATAAGTCCGAGCCCCACGCCTTCAATAATCAAGTGATTCAGGAACAACCAGCCCGCTGTAACAGAACCAAGCATGGCAATACACATGAATACAATCATCCATTTCGAATTCCTGTTTTTGTTTGTGTTTAGGTCTCCAGATGAAACCAGCGATTGCATAGAAAACAGCAAAGACAATGCACACAGACCGTAAAAAGAAAGTTTCGAGAAGGAATGAATCATCCAATTGTCTTGCGAATTCAAACTAATGATTCGCTTGAACAAGTAAAAATTCCAATTGTCCATAAACAAATATTGCATGGTGAAGCAATACAAAAACGGAAATGCGAATCCGGCTACAGGCATAATATACTCCCTGAAGTTGAGTCCTCGCGTGAAGATGACTGCGACCAAAAGCATGGGCAACAAAGTCAGATACAGCGGAAAGCAGAGAGCTGCTAGACCGAACCAAAATCCTGCGCGGAAGTATGGGTCTAGTGCGGTTTTCTGCCTGTATACTTCCAACAATCGGTTCGCTCCCATCGTCAGAAATATTTGCGCGAAGAGGAAGGTAATGCTGTGATTCAACAAAAAAATTACAATAAATAAATTCGAAAAAATGAGTGCCGGGACATAAGTAGGTCCGTTGTGAAACTCGTGTCTGTTGTATACCCAGTTGAACAAAATTGCTCCAAGCGTTATGGAAATCCAAGCCACGGCAGCGCCGAGCCACGGAGTGAGCACGCATTCCAAATTGATAATGTCGAAAGGAAACTGTTGCGGAACCTCAGGAATAACATATCCGAACAAAACGGGAACAAAAATCAAAAGGTTTATAAAAGGCAACACAAACAGGAGGTAAGGTTGATTGCTTGAAAATTGCCGTAGGATCATGTTATTTGAATTGAAGCAAAATTGAGGATAAATGTTCCGTTTTCAAAAGGAATGCTTAAATTCGCTTCGAAAATAATTCGACTATGAACTTACAAATGATTCTTGCTCCAATAATTGCCGCGACTCAGTGGTTATTTGAAAACGTAATGGAACCTATTGGAAATACATTTAGTTACGCTTGTATCCTTGGTGGATTCTTCGGGCTGTACCTGTGGATCAAAATGCAAAAGCGTTTCACTGCTGAAGCAAAAAAGAACGGTACATTAATCTAACGATTTTGGCTTCGGCCTACCTAAACATATTCAAACCCCAGCGGTTCGAGGCTTCTCGATCCTTTGGGGTTTTTCTTTTTCTGTTTTTTCTAGTTGGAAGTAGACTGTTCGCACAACCAGGCGGGTTTGGTTATTTCGAAATGGACCAATCGGTTCAAACGCCAACGGGAGAATTGTATGGAACACTCACGGTTCCCATTTTGAAGGGAGCCTTTCCCGTTGCCTTGATCATAGCGGGTTCTGGACCCACAGACCGCAACGGGAACAACGCCCAAATGAAGAACAATTCATTGCTACTCTTGGCGCATGAACTCGCCGCGCAAGGCATTGCATCGATTCGTTACGATAAGCGAGGCATTGGCGCAAGTAGGGACGCCATGATTTCAGAAGAGAATCTTCGTTTCGAAAATTATGCGGAAGACGCAAAAGCTTGGGCTGCGCAATTGAAAGCCGATCCGCGTTTCAATAAGCTCATTATCATTGGACACAGCGAGGGTTCGTTGTTGGGGATGTTGGCCTGCGAGCAAGCCGATGTTTTCGTGTCGCTTGCTGGCGCGGGGAGACCCATTGATGTTATTTTGAAGGAACAACTGGCTGCCCAGTTAAGCGGACAAAAGAAACTCCTTCGCGCAGCAAATGATGGTCTTTCGAAACTCAAAGAAGGCAAGTTGGTAGAAGACGCTCCGATAGAGTTGTTTGGCTTGTTTCGCCCATCTGTTCAGCCATACATGATGTCTTGGATGAAATACGACCCAGCCGTTGAAATTTCGAAATTGAAAATTCCGATTGTAATCATTCAAGGCAGCACAGACCTTCAAGTAAGTGAGGAAGATGCAAGACTGCTATTCGCGGCTCATAGGCTTGACTCGCGACTCATTATTATTGAAGACATGAACCATGTTTTGAAACTCTCCCCTTTAGATCGAACGAAAAATATTGAAACTTACAGCAAGCCGGATCTTCCTCTCGCAGAGGAACTTGTAAAATTGCTTGGAACGCTTTGATGAACTTCGTTGTTTGAACTGACGTTGTTGGAACTACGTTGTTAGAACTATGTTGTAAAAGAAACAGTCGAAGACATTCGCGAAGCATTCGCCCGAAGGGCATTCGTTGCTTTGCAACATTCGTGCTTGCACATTAGTCGCAGACATTCGCGAAGCATTCTGTCCTATCTTTGCAGCCGTTATGGCAGCACAAGAAGACAAATTAAAAGCGGTAATCTCGCACGCAAAGGAATACGGATTTGTATTTCCTTCATCTGAAATTTACGATGGCCTTTCGGCCGCCTACGACTACGGTCAGTTGGGTGTTGAATTGAAAAACAACATCAAGAACTACTGGTGGACCGCCATGACCCGCATGCACCAAAACATTGTGGGAATAGACGCGTCTATTTTCATGCATCCGACCACTTGGAAAGCAAGCGGACACGTAGATGCGTTCAACGATCCGTTGATCGACAACAAAGACAGCAAGAAGCGTTACCGGGCCGATGTTTTGTTGGAAGATTACATGGCGAAAAGCGAAGCGAAAATCACCAAAGAAATAGAGAAGGCGAAGAACCGTTTCGGCGATGCGTTCGATGAAGAACAATTCCGCGCAACCAATCCGAATGTACTTCGTGCACAAGAGAAAATAGACGCGGTGAAAACGCGTATGAAAGTCGCTTTAGAAGAAAGCGATTTAGAGGGATTGAAGCAGTTAATCGAAGACTGTGAAATCGCTGATCCAGAGACTGGATCGCGCAACTGGACAGATGTTCGTCAGTTTAACCTCATGTTCAAAACAGAGCTCGGCGCAGTAAGCGGCGATGCTGGAATTATTTATTTACGTCCGGAAACGGCGCAAGGAATTTTCGTCAATTTCTTGAATGTTCAGAAGACCGGAAGAATGAAACTTCCTTTCGGAATTGCACAGATTGGAAAGGCTTTCCGCAATGAAATTATTGCGCGTCAGTTTATTTTCCGCATGCGCGAATTCGAGCAAATGGAAATGCAATATTTCGTGAAGCCAGGTACGGAGATGGAGTGGTACAACTACTGGAAGAACGAGCGTATTAAGTGGCACAACGCTTTAGGATTGGGTGAAGGGAATTACAAGTTCCACGACCACTTGAAGCTGGCGCACTACGCCAATGCGGCTTGCGACATTGAGTTCAACTTCCCAATGGGATTCAAAGAGTTGGAAGGAATACATTCACGCACTGATTTCGATTTGAAAAAACACGAAGAATTCAGTGGGAAGAAATTGCGTTATTTCGATCCGGAAACGAACGAAAGTTTTGTTCCGTATGTGATTGAAACCTCCATCGGATTAGACCGCATGTTCTTGGCTGTGTTGTCGAGTTCATTTATGGAAGAGAAGTTGGAAGATGGAAGTGAGCGCACGGTACTTCGTATTCCGGCGGCTTTGGCTCCTGTGAAAGTAGCGGTATTGCCATTGGTGAAGAAAGACGGGCTTCCTGAAAAAGCAAAAGAAATTGTAGATCTGTTGAAGTTAGACTTCAACTTACAATATGACGACAAAGACGCCATTGGTCGCAGATACAGAAGACAAGACGCTATTGGCACTCCCATTTGCGTTACAGTAGACAACGAAACCTTGGAAGACAACTGCGTAACCATTCGTCACCGCGACAGCATGCAACAAGAGCGCATTCCGATTGCTAATTTGCACGAAGCGGTGAGAAAGGTGGTGGCGTTGAATCGGTATTTCTAAGGCCCTGCGGGCGAATGTTGCGAAGCAACGAATGTGCAAGCACGAATGCCTTCGGCGAATGTCTTCGACTGGTAATTAACAACGTCAGTTCCAATTATGAAATAGGAATTACGAAGTAGGCATAAAACCGAAGGTTTTCCAATAACGTAGTTCCCATAAACCCGCATAACCATTTCTTGACATTCCGCTCTTGCGGAAATAGGTTTGCGGAATGGAACAAAACCTAATTAAATCGGAAGTAGAATCTCGAATATTCACCATTCGTGGAATGCAGGTGATGCTTGATAGTGATCTTGCGAATTTGTACAATGTGCAGACCAAAGCTCTGAACCAGGCTGTTAAGCGGAATTTAGAACGATTCCCAAAATCTTTTCGATTCCAATTGACTGAAAATGAATTGCAAATCTTGAGGTCACAAATTGTGACTTCAAGTGAAATGCATGGAGGAAGAAGATTTTTGCCCTTTGTGTTCACAGAGCAGGGGGTTGCTATGCTGTCAGCTGTATTAAAAAGCTCCGTAGCCGTAGGTGTAAGTGTTGAAATCATGGAAGCGTTTGTTGAACTCCGAAAATCTCATTCGGAGGTTTATCTTTTATCAAAGCGAATTGCCAACTTGGAGCAAAGACAAAAGAATACAGAATCTAATCTTACAAAAGTCTTAAATGCACTAGAAGGAAACAACATACCGAGAAGTGGCATTTTCTTCAACGACCAAATCTTCGACGCCTATGTCTTTTCGAGCGAGCTCATTTCAAAAGCAAAAAAATCAATCATTCTCATCGACAACTACATCGATGAAACCACACTCCTTCAACTTTCAAAAAGAAACAAAAAAGTGCAATGTATTATTTACAGTGAAAAATTAACAGAACAGTTAAAACTCGATTTAGAAAAACACAACGCGCAATATCCGCCCGTTGAAATCCGAATCTTGAAAAATGTTCATGACCGTTTTCTTATTCTCGATGAAAAGGAACTTTATCATCTAGGCGCATCTTTGAAAGATTTAGGAAAGCGTTGGTTCGCATTTTCGAGAATGGATGGGTTTGTTAAAGAAGTTCTAAATCACCTTAGGTTATCAATTCATCGAATCAATCGCGTTGCGATCAACCCTTCGGTGAAAGAAACGTAGTTCTAACAACGAAGTTCTAACAACGAAGTTACAACAACGTAGTTCCTAGCACCGCTGAAATCAACTCCGTCTTACTCATACCTATCACCGCCGCTTGCTGAGGAATGATAGAGGCCGCGCTGAACCCCGGAACGGTGTTCACTTCAATAACACACGGCTCTTCGTCGGGTAACAAAAAATCTACGCGTATCATACCACCACAATTTAAGTCGGTATAAATGCGTGCAGATAATTCCTGAACACGCGCGTAATGAAATTCACTAATAAGCGCGGGAGTAATCTCCTTGCTCTTGCCTTCGTACTTCGCCTGAAAATCGAAGAACTCAGTCTCACTTACTATCTCTGTAATAGGAAGTGCTGTTGGTTTTCCGTTCATGACAATAACACCACACGTGACTTCCCTTCCTGAAATAAATTCTTCAACAATAATATCCTCGTCTTCGTTTCTCGCGCGGGAAATCGCGTCCATGACTTCTTCCAACTTGTTCACACGCGAAGTACCAATTGAACTTCCACCACAATTCGGTTTCACAAAACATGGCAATCCCACTTTTGCAACCACTTCTTCGGCAGTAATCACTTCTTCCTTCCGAACAACAATGGAACGCGCAACGCGATAACCCATAGCACCCAACGTGCGCGTAGTTGCCTTCTTATTGAACGTTAACGCCATATTCAACACATCGCCCGTGGTGTACTTCATGCCAATGGTATCGAAATACCCTTGCAACAATCCGTTTTCTCCCGGAGTACCGTGAACCATCATGAACACCGCATCAAACGTTGTTTTCACTTCATTAACTTCCACAGAAAAATCGTTGCGATCAACTGCGATTTCCAATTCGTTCAGCAACGCATACCAACGCTTTTCTTCAATCACAATCTGAGTCGGTGCGAACTTCGTGCGATCTATGTTCTCCATCACCATCTTCGCGCTGCGCATAGACACAACCGATTCACCACTATATCCGCCACAGACTACTGCAATTTTTTTCATGCGCTTTTGTTTTTACAAAGATGACAATCTCCTTAACTTTCCAAAAATTATTTGTCGTGAAAAAATCAATTCTTTTTTCTTTCATTGTTTTAGCAGCATCCATCACTGCTTCTGCACAACAATTCACTGTTGTAAAAGACAACGCACACGGTAACGTAGAAAATCAATGCAAGACAGGCACGTGCTGGAGCTTCGCAACGACTTCCTTTATTGAATCCGAAATTATTCGCAAAGGAAACAAACCGGTTGACCTTTCAGAGATGTACAACGTGCGTTTGACCTATCCGAAAAAAGCCGAGAGCTACGTGCGCTTTCAAGGGAAACAACAATTCGGTCCAGGCGGATTAAGCCACGACGTGCTCGCAATCATTGAAGAGTACGGCATCATGCCAGAGGAGGCTTATTCAGGTTTTGTAAACGGAAGCACTGAATATGATCACGAAACATTAGACGCTAAACTAGCCGGATTGGTTAATGAAGCGGTTACATCGCCAACAAACGACTACTTGAAAAGCGTAGCCGGAATTTTAGATGACCAAATAGGAGTTGTTCCTTCCGAATTTAAATACAACGGAGTTGCGTATACACCAGCATCTTTCCGCGATGCAATGAAGATTAACGCAAAAGAATATGTGTGCTTAACTTCTTTCACACACCATCCTTTCTACTCTTCTTTCGTACTGGAAGTTCCAGACAATTGGTCGAAACAAGCGTACTATAATTTACCTCTTGACGAATTCCAGCGTGTAGCAGATTTAGCCTTAAGTAAAGGGTACACAGTGGCTTGGGACGCAGATGTTAGCGAGAAAACATTCGATGCACGCAAGGGATTCGCTTACGTAGACTACTTCCAAAATGAACCTAAAATTGATCAAGAAAAAAGACAAGAGGCGTTCGACAATTTCGAAACAACAGACGACCACCTCATGCACATTACAGGAACTGCAAAAGACGAAAAAGGAAATTCCTATTACCTCGTTAAAAATTCATGGGGAACGGAAGGCCTTGCCAATGAGGGGTTCCAATACATTTCTGTTCCTTACTTCCGTTACAAAACAGTTTGTATGATTGTGCACAAAGACGCAATTCCAAAAGAAATTGCAGTGAAATTCGGAATGTAATTATTTCTTCGGTCCTAACGGAATAAGTATTCCTCCTCGAATAACGAGCGGTCCATAAGGTGACCGCTCTTCTTCTGTAAAGTCGTACATGATTTGGACATACGTGCCTAACCCAAGTCCTATGCCCTGCGAAATTCCGCCACCAGCTAAGATCAAAGGGAACGTTTCTCTTCGCATTCCTCCAATGGAATAAGTGGGGGCATTCACTTGATTAATCTCTGCGCAAGCAAACAATCCGTTGAATAAGCCGAATCGCGCCCATGCAATGCCAGCATAAATTTGCTCCTCGTTCAAGCGCGTTTTGTAATACGTATAATTGAATCCCCCTCCGGCAGATAGTCTCTCTGTAAGCCTGTAACCAACTAGCGGAGTGAACGAAGCGAAAAACATTCCCGACCCGTTAAAAGAACTGAGACCTAAGCCCAAAGAACCGCCCACTACCGTGCGCTCTCTGCGTGTTAAGTCGCTCATCTTCTCTTTCGAACTGCTGTTCGAGGGAAGTGAGTTCACGTAATCGTCTGGCTGAGCAAATGCACTCAACCCGAAAACCATAAAAATTCCAATTAAAAAAGTTCTCATTAGCGAATAAATGAAACAACTGAAAGGTGAATTCCAGCCCATACTTGAACAAAATAAATTCCACTGTCAACAGGAAGTTCAGTCAAAACAACCTGATGGTTTCCTTGTGGAAACGTCTGATGAATAACCTCGTTCACCAATCTTCCATTCACATCGAATAATCGAATGTTTACGTCTACCGCTTGTGGTAAATCGAATCCAACCGTATACATGTCTTTCACTTCTGTGGGATAACCGTATGCTTGAAATTCAGCTTCATTTCCTTCAACAACAAACGTTGGATCGAATCCTACAAATTTCACGACATTGTTTCCTGTACATGGAATTGCTAACGTGTCAATCTCTTCGGCATAACAAATGTCTGCTGCGCTTGAAACACCGCCTGTTACAGTTACGGTAGAGGTTGTGGTGAAGTCGTTTGAAAACTTCGTAATCGCATTCGGACTCCATGAACTCACATAGTAATTTCCATAAGAATCGTGATCTATCCCGTCGCAGTTTCCAAGATTCGTAGTCGTAATGACTGAAAGGGTATATGTCGATAAATCAATCGCCTTTATCGGTGCATTCGAACCCCAGCTTACCATAACCAATCTGTTATTCGCCTCGTCGTAGGTTAATCCGTTCGGAGTGCTAGTAGTATTCGCGACAACAACTGAACTCGTTGGCGCAGCAATGTCTGCGACATTTATTTCATAAATTTTCTTCGCCGAAAAATCAGACACCCACAATTTATCCGTTCCGTTACTCGCCATTCCGTTTAGAAAGGAAGCTCCCGAAAGTGTGTGTGTCATAACCTGCGCTCCTGTAGTCACATCGTATCCTCTTACTGCACTTCCAACAATTGAAAAAAGAACGCCGTTCATGACTTCCATTCCGTAATTCGACCTCGCTGCACCCAATGTGCCCTGCGGAACAGCATCGCTGTGCATGCGCACGACATTGTTACCATTTCCAACTAAAAAAATCTGATTCGTTGGGTCATATTCCACACCTTCAATAGCCGTTAACGTTTGTGCATGTGACAGACTTGCAGATAGCGCGAAAACACAGAATAAAAATTTTTTCATGTTGAAGTTTATATAAATGGCAATTTACGCAGGTAATCAATATCCGCGAAAGAAATTCTATCTTTGAACAATGAATCATCCGATAAATCTTACAACAAAACTTGGAATTTTAGGAGGCGGACAGCTCGGCAGAATGCTCATTCAAGATGCTGTTAACTTCAACATTCATATCTCTGTTTTAGATCCTTCAGTTAACGCCCCCTGCGCAGACCTTGCTAATAATTTTGTTGTTGGAAATTTCAACGACTACCAAACGGTGCTCGAGTTCGGAAAAACGGTAGATGTTCTGACCATTGAAATTGAACACGTAAACATTGAAGCGCTTGAAGAATTGGAACGTCTCGGAAAGAAAGTGTTTCCAACGCCACAAGCGCTTCGCACCATTCAAGACAAAGGACTTCAAAAACAATTTTACAAAGCGAATGATATTCCAACCGCTCCTTTCCACCTGATAGACAACGCAGAAGATGTGTTGTTGTTTAAAGAAAAAGGACCGTTCATGCAGAAGCTTCGCAAAGGCGGATACGACGGAAAAGGTGTAACACCCCTTCGCACAGAAGCCGAGTTTAACGCGGCTTTCAATGCTCCAAGTGTACTGGAAGAATTTGTTCCTTTTGTGAAAGAACTTGCAGTGATTGTTGCTCGAAATGAAAGCGGAGAAATAGCCACTTTCCCTTTGGTTGAAATGGAATTCAATCCGGAAGCGAACTTGGTGGAATTCATTTTTTCTCCAGCCAACGTGAATGTTGAAATAGAAAGCAACGCGAAAAAAATTGCTTCAGATATTGCCAACAAGCTTCAACATGTGGGTCTCTTGGCCATTGAGTTATTCCTGACTGCCGACGGAAATTTATTGGTGAATGAAATTGCGCCTCGTCCGCACAACAGCGGTCACCACACCATAGAAGCTTGCTTCGTTTCGCAATACGGCATGCACCTTCGCGCTATCCTGAATATGCCCTTAGGCAGCACCGGACTGCGCACTCCGGCAGTTATGATTAACCTATTGGGTGAAAAAGGATTTGAAGGAAAAGCACGCTACGAAAACATAGAAGAAGTCCTGCACACCGAAGGTGCATACATTCATTTATATGGAAAGGAAGACACCAAGCCCTTCCGAAAAATGGGACACATTACAGTGTGTAATTTGAATCTGGAAGAAGCCAAGGAAATTGCCAGACGGTTCTTGAAAGAGGTTAGGGTTATATCGTAGATGTTATACAAGGTCTTTCAGAAGGTCCTTTGGAAGGTCGCTACGCGAAGCGTACTTGTGAAACACCTTGCGAAGCACCTTGTGAAACACCTTTCCTACAGAACCTTGTGAAACACCTTCCACAGGATCTATTCTACGAATCAAGCTTCCACCCAATCGCCATATTCCTTAATAAGCGAAATAAGCTCATCAACAGCTTGTGCTTCGTCAATGTTCTTCTTCACGACATTCTTCTCTTTGTAAAGCGTGATCTTACCTACACCGGTTCCAACGTATCCGTAATCGGCATCGGCCATTTCACCCGGACCGTTTACTATGCAACCCATGATTCCGATCTTCACTCCCTTCAAATGCGAAGTGCGTGAGCGAATCTTAGCCGTAGTCTCTTGAAGATCGAAAAGCGTTCTTCCGCAACTCGGACAAGAAATATATTCAGTGCGAGAAATACGCGTGCGAGTTGCCTGAAGAATGCCAAACGCTATCGCGTTAGATTTCGCCAACGACGAACGTGTATTTGAGATAAGAACGCCGTCGCCCATTCCGTCCAACAGCAAAGCTCCCACGTCGGTCGACGAATAAAGCGTATACGCTTCTTCATCTAAATCATATTTCGAAGAAAGCACAACCGGACAGGTTACGCCGTGATTCATCAATCTGAAGATTGCTGTTCTTCTGTGTTGAACAGCACATTCATGCGAAGTCTTCAACAACAAGACAACAGTAGTGTCTGACTTCAACACAGAAAGAAATGTTTCCGTTAAATCTTCCAATTCAACTTCAACAAAATTCAACTCACCCGAACGTTCGTTCGGTTGATTGTATTCA
>CAZEFR010000051.1:0-15161 GCA_964511555.1 uncultured Chryseobacterium sp. | reverse complement strand
CATCGATTCCTGCAGTACAGTTATCATCGATACCGTTACACAAATTCTCAGTAGCACCTGGGTTAACAGCAGCGTTTGAATCATCGCAATCTGTCGTTGGAAGAACAGTTGCTGTGTAACTCACACCTGGGCTCGTACAAGCCAATGTTGAAGATGCAGCGTAACCATCGCCGTCTGCATCCAAGTACCAAGCTGTTGCATAGGTACAAGAGCCATCTGAAAGATTTGCAAGAGGATCGAAATTACACGCCGTGTTATCCAAACAACCGAAGTCTGCGCAAATTGCGTTTACTGTGGTGTTCAAGTTGATGTCTGTTGCGAAGTAATTTGTTATAGATTCTGTTCCAACTAAAATTATTGCGTAGTTGGTTCCTGCTGCTGTTCCTGCTGGAATAGTCACTGTGATTGAACCCGTATTACCAGAAACTGCGTTTGCCGTTCCTACGATGTTCGCAGGTGAATATGTCGTACTGTTTGCTTCTGTTAAATAAGCAACAACATCATAAGCTTGCGTGAAGTTGGCAGAAGTGAAGGTTAATGATCCTGAAAAAGTTGGACAGAAATCTGACGTGCTTCCGGTCAAGTTAATTGAAGGGCAACCTTCGTCAATCAATCCATCGCAGTCGTTATCAATACCGTCGTTACAAACTTCAGCCGGACAAAGCGTTCCAGAAACGCTGAAGTTGTCTACACGACT
Organism: uncultured Chryseobacterium sp.; assembly: GCA_964511555.1. Lineage (GTDB taxonomy): Bacteria > Bacteroidota > Bacteroidia > Flavobacteriales_D > Sanyastnellaceae > CAIZGX01. Next base: position 14,464 of record CAZEFR010000051.1, on the reverse strand, counting down.
TGTTCCGCCGTTGCCGATTGTGGTTCCTGAGATCGATGCATTCGTTGCTACCGTTGCTCTGAAATAAACCATGGGTTGTCCGACCAATGCGGTAACAGATGAAAGGTCAAATGAGCGAGTATGCTCCGGCTTATATAGGGTTGTATTCCATGCGTTGCTGTTTGAAAGCGCATAAACAGATCCAAAATTTGTAAAGTTGGTTCCATCTATACTGTAACTGAATTGAAAATCACGTGGACCTGTGTTACTTCCTGTTTGGTCTAGAGAAACATACACTGTATTAAATCCGTATGTGCTCGTTTGGAATTGATAATAATCTCCGACTGCCCAATTGTTTCCACTGAGTGAAGTTAAAGAACCGTTTCCACCAGAATTACTCCATTGGCTCGCAGCACTTGCGTGATTCCCAATCACGCTACTTCCTGACGCATTCAATCCAACCGTTGCCGCTGGGCCTGTGTAAGTTGTTCCACTTGTTGAAAGTGTGCCTAAAGATTCAAAGTTCCATTTTGCAATTCCTGTCCTTACAACAAGTGTTACAGTTGTAGATCCATCGGCGTTGTTCGCATCTCCCGGATTAGTCACCGTAATATCCGTTGTTCCCGTTCCCACAACTGTCAATACGTTTCCTGCGATAGTTGCCACTGCAGTATTCGATGAAGTGTATGTTGGAGTGAACGGCGCAAAGTTTGAAGAAGAAGTCAAGGTTTGTGCAGGGTCTCCGGTTACCATTGGAGCAACAGTAAATGCAATGGTTTGAATGGCTGGAAGAATGTTTCCTGTTAATCCTGTTGGTTGAACCAGAGTATAATTAGAAGCTTGAGCTCCAAACAAAATTGAATTTGCTGTAACAGCAATTCCGTTTGCAGCTCCTGGGTCTGCAAATGTTCCTAAACCAACTAAAGAAACTACATCTCCGTTAATGATACCATTAAGGGTACCCGTTATTACTGCACTTGTTGTACCGTCGTAAAATTTATCCGTTACTTGCGCCCCTGAGATTGTCAATGCTATGGGATCAACAATTAAAGTCTGTGTTGATGAAGGAGCCGCTGCGTAAGTTACCTGATCACCCGCTTGGTCAGCAGTGATAATAACTGAACCAGCGCCAACAATGGTTAAGATGTTTCCTGAAACTGTTGCAATCGAGGTGTTAGAAGATGTGTAAGTAACAGGTAATCCAGAAGATGCCGTAGCCGTCATCGTAATTGGTGACACACCGTAAGTTACCGGAGAGGCTAATGAAAATGTGATGGATTGAGTGGTAAGTGTTGAACCGTTAACAATGCCCAACAAGTCCAAAATTGTTTGGGTGGCAACGTTCAAACTTGAAATTGTTACGTTTCCTTGAACGAATCCTACCGCTGCAGATGCGGCAATTCTTACTTGAACCAAAGCATTGGTTAATGCGCCCGCTACTGGAGTTAAGGTTGCTGTTGACCCAAATCCACTTCCTGAAGAAACTTCAAATCCCGAAGGTGCTGTAACAGTTACATCTCCTTGTAAGTTTGCACCGGTAACAAAAATAGATTGAGACGCTGAAGGGATACCTTGGTTGGTCGTAAAGTTCTCTAGAGGCGATGGTGTGGTCGTATATGACAATGTGGGAGGCGTGTAGGCCGTGGATGTCACCAACACGTTATCTAAACTAATTTTCGGACGGCTACCCGAAACAGTTCCGGAAGACGCGCTATTGTGGCAATAAAATCTGAATTGAACTGTAGGCTGATTTGTTATTGCGTTCGGAAGTGCAATTGAAATAGCTGCAGAACCTGCAAGATTGTTCGTAGCCTCATATGGTAAGTTGTTACCAAACACCTCGGTCCAAGTTGTTCCGTTCAGAGAATAATAAAGACGTAAAGTTCCTTGTCTATTTCCACTACTGTTAAATACAGTTGCTAGGTCAAACGAAATATTACCCGCAGTTCTTCCAGTAAAATTAAGGTTTAAATCTGCCGCAACTGCCGCTGAGTTATTGGTTGAGCCTGAAGCTAAAAAAATCAATACAGATGATATAGTGGCATCTTGACCAATTGCAGTGCTAGAAATCACTGTCGTGGGATTAATTGATGACACCGTTGTTCTTGTTGCACTTGGAACAGATCCTGTGGCCGAAACTGGGACAGTACTAAAGTTGGTTGGCCAAGTGGCAGCAATATTGGTAAAAGACTGACTGTAATCCCCAGTAGACATATCGAAGTAAGTCTGAGCTGACAATGTACTTGATACAACGAAGAGTGTTGATAGTAAAAGTCCTTTAAAAAGTTGAAGCAAAGATAATTTTTGTTTCATGAAATATAGGTTGAGATGTTCGTGGTAAAATTACTTAAATACAATGTTTTACAAATGAACATAATGTTAACAAAATGACACCAAAGGGATGACACCTCCGGTGATGACGCTACGCGATGACCGTTCCGGATGACACCTGCGGTGATGACGCTACGCGATGACGGAAAGCGAGAGAATATAATCGTTCATGAAATAACCACCGCCGATATCGAAATCCTTTTCTTCTTTTATCTGGAAGCCTTGACTCATATAGAATTCAAGAAACTTGTTATGTCGGTTGACTGTGAGCTCTGTGCTCGGTTTTTTTGAATCTATGGCGAAGTCTATAGCTACCTGAAGCATCTTCTTACCGAAACCCTGGCCTTGCATTTCAGGACGTAAATACAATTTCTGAAGAAAGATACACTCGTCTTTTTCTTCAAAAGACACAAAACCTTGAGGTATGCCTTCCACTTCCAACAACACAAACTTCACCCCTTCACCCCATTGCTGTTGAAGTTTCTCCAAATTGTACATCATTGAAAGCATATAAGAAATCTGCTCAGAAGAAATCATGTAATCATACACACGCGGCCAAATGTCATGAGCCAAAGACTTCACGACACTTAATTCGTCTCTTTCCAACAACCGCATGACATACGTTGAATTATTCATATTCCAAAAATAACAGGAAATACCGCCAACTTCATTTTTGAATGGTTACCTTTCGGAAGAATATTATGGGAAAGAAAAAAAACAAATTCGGAAACTTTAAACGCGACTTAAGAAAAGAAGTCATTGACCTCTTTGAACGCGCTCCGGAAACCGCTGTGAATCACAAACAAGTGAGTGCAGCCCTTGGCATTTCAGACGCCGGTGTGCGCACACTTATCTACGAAATACTTCTGGAAGAAGCAGACAACGGAACACTAAAAGAAGTTGAACGCGGAAAATACATTCTGAAGAATGCGCCGAAGAACCTCGTTCAAGGCACCATTGAAATCAATCGTTATGGAAAAGGATACGTTACCGTACCTGGAATTTCAGACGATGTGGAAATTGAAAAAGGAAGAACCGGATTCGCTTTGAATGGCGACTTGGTGGAAATACAACTCATTCCGCGCAAGAGAAGACCTTCTGGCAATATTGTTCGTGTAGTAGAACGAAGAAAAAAACTTTACGTTGGAACAATAGAGCGATACAAAGAGCACGCATTCCTCCTTCCTTCCGATAAAAAAATTCATGTCGACTTTTTCATTCCGAAAGATGAATTGCACGGTGCTATTCAAAACGACAAAGTAGCGGTTGAAATGATCTCGTGGGACAACCCCGAGCATAAACCCATTGGAAAAGTTGTTCAAGTGCTCGGACAGCCGGGATCACACTTGGTAGAGATGAACGCCATTATTTTGGAGTTCGATCTTCCAACTGAATTTCCCGAAGCCGTTCATCTCGAAGCCGAAGCCATTCCTTCCGAAATCACAAAAGAAGAAGTCGCTAAACGTCGCGACATGCGCGGCATTCCAACGTTCACCATTGACCCTTTCGACGCGAAAGATTTCGATGATGCACTCTCCTATCAAAAACTTCCAAATGGAAATTTAGAGGTGGGTGTGCACATTGCAGACGTGAGTCACTATGTGCAACCGAATTCACTCATAGACAAAGAAGCTACGCTTCGCGCTACCAGTGTTTACTTGGTAGACCGCACCATTCCTATGCTTCCAGAGAAGCTTTCTAACTTCCTCTGCTCGCTTCGTCCGAATGAAGACAAGCTTTGTTTCAGTGCAGTGTTTGAAATGAATGACAATGGAGATGTGCTGAACCGTTGGTTCGGACGCACCGTTATTCATTCCGACAGAAGATTCACTTACGAAGAAGCGCAAGAAAGAATTGAAGGAAAAGGCGGCGACTTTGCAGATGAAATTCTTCACCTCGATATGCTCGCAAAAAAACTTCGAGCAAAAAGATATGCCGCGGGAAGTATCGATTTCGATTCGGAAGAAGTGAAGTTTCAACTCGATGAAAAAGGAAAACCTGTTGGCGTTTTCATTAAACGAATGAAAGATTCCAATCAACTGATTGAAGACTTCATGTTGCTCGCGAATCGCGAGGTAGCCTACTTCATTGGTCATCCGAAAAACGGAATGATATTGCCGTTTGTTTATCGCGTGCACGATGAGCCAAGTCCAGAAAAAATTGCTTCTCTGAAAACGTTCTTGAAACACTTGGGATACAAACTTCCAAAGGTTGTTCGCAGTGAAGAGCAAAGCGAAATCAAAGCGATAATTGAATTGGTAGATGGTCAACCCGAAGAGTCTTCCGTGCGCACTATGGCTGTTCGCAGCATGGCGAAAGCGGCATACAGCACGCACAACATTGGTCACTTCGGACTGGCTTTCGATTACTACACACACTTCACTTCCCCCATTCGAAGATTCCCAGATGTGATGGTGCACCGCTTGTTGCAACATTACCTCGACCATGGAAATCCGGTAAGTGAGAATGAATACGAAATTCATTGCCAACATTCTTCAGCCATGGAGAAACGCGCATCTGAAGCGGAACGCGCAAGCATCAAGTACAAACAAGTCGAATATATGCTTGAGCGCAAAGGACAAATTTTCGAAGCCACTATTTCTGGTCTAGCAAACTGGGGTATGTATGCGGAAGTAAACGAAACACGTTGCGAAGGATTGATTCCGCTCGACACGATGACAGGTGACAACTACACCTTCTCTCCGGAAGAATACGTGGTTCGCGGATTGAAACGCAAACACGAATTCAGACTGGGCGATCAAATAAAAATTCTTGTTGTCGATGGAAACATTGACCAACGAACTCTCGATTATATTTTGGTAGACAAATGAGTCACACCCTTTTTCCGTTAGACGATTTTGAATTTCCTCTTCAAGAACTGAATTGGATCGATGTGCGAAGTGAAGGAGAGTTTGAAGCTGGTCACATTCCGGGCGCTTTCAATATTCCAATACTGAACAACGAACACCGTATTCTTGTAGGAACTTCATACAAGCAGGAAGGAAAAGACTCAGCAGTTGAGTTGGGTTATAAATTGGTTTCACCTTTGTTCGATCAGCTCGTTGCGCAAGCAAAGACTTTCGTCAAGGAAAATAAAATTGTTGTGTATTGTGCGCGTGGCGGAATGCGTAGTCAAATTTTTAGTGACTTACTGTCGAAAGAAGGCATTGAAGTTTATCGATTGAAAGACGGCTACAAACGCTACCGCAATTGGTGTTTAGAGAAATTCAGCAGAGAACATTCTTCCATTGTTTTATCTGGAAAAACAGGTTCGCAAAAAACCGAACGTTTATTCGGTTTGAAAAACGAAGGTGAATCTGTCATCGATTTGGAAGGCCTTGCGCATCACAAAGGATCTGCTTTCGGCGCCCTCGGACAACCAAAGCAACCTTCGCAAGAACATTTTGAAAATAAATTGGCACACGCGCTCTTCTTCGAATTGAAAAAAGAAGTGCCTATTTGGTACGAAAACGAAAGCAGACTCATTGGTAAAGTTAGAATCCCAGATGCTCTATTCAACAGAATTGTATGTTCTCCTCGGATTGAAATTCAACCGACCTTTGAGAATCGATTACATTTTTTGATGGAAAATTACGGCTGTTTTTCCAACGAAGAACTCATTGAAAAAACACAATTGCTTACCAAGCGCATGGGACTTGAAGCGAATAACAAATCTATCGAGGCGCTTGAGAATGGCGACAAAACCGAATGGTTAACATTACTCATGCATTACTACGACAAAGCCTATGAACAAGGGCGTTTGAAGCAAGCTGTTCAACCGAAAACCATTCAACTTCCGATAACTGAACAGTCTACACCTGCCGATATCATCGCAGCTAAAGAAAAACTTCTTTCATGAATTATCCATTAACGCAATTCAGCAAAGCATCTGGATGCGGTTGTAAAATCGCTCCAGCTGAACTCACGAAAATTCTTTCGCATTGTGGCACGTCCATGGTAGATCTGAATCTACTCATTGGAAACAGTAACAACGACGATGCGGCAGCCTATGCGTTGAATGATACAGACGCGTTGCTTTCAACCACCGACTTCTTCATGCCCATGGTAGACGACGCTTACGACTTCGGTTGTATTGCGGCGGCCAATGCGCTTTCAGACATATACGCCATGGGCGGAAAACCCATCATGGCTTTAGCTATTTTAGGATGGCCTTTGGAAAAACTTCCGGCAGAAGTTGCTGGAGAAGTTATGCGTGGTGCGAAGGAAACCTGCGCCAGCGTTGGCATTCAGATTGCAGGCGGACACAGTGTTGAAAGTCCGGAACCATTCTTCGGATTATCGGTGAACGGCATTGCAACCATTAAAAATTTAAAACAAAACAACGGCGCGAAAGTGGGTGATCTTGTTGCGATAACAAAACCCCTTGGTCTAGGAATCGCTTCCACTGCGGGAAAGCGCGGTTTGTTGTCGGAAGAAGAAAAGGCAGAATTCATTCAACACATGAAACACGTCAATACCATTGGCGCTGAATTCGCGCAAGTTGAAGGTGTTCATGCCATGACAGATATTACAGGATTCGGATTAGCAGGACATTTGATTGAAATGTGCGAAGCCAGCGGCTGTTCTGCGAAAATTGACTATCAAAACATTCCTGTTCTAGAATCTGCAAAACGCGCGGTAGCGCAGTTTGTCTTTCCAGATATCACAACAAAAAACTTTCAAAACATTCAACCTAAGTCGAGCGCACTCAGCGGCGAGCAGTTGTTGGTGCTTTGTGATCCGCAAACATCGGGCGGATTGCTTGTTGCTTTTCAAGCAGATGCGTTAGAAGAATTGAAGAAACTTTGTGCTCTTCAAAACGAAAGTCTTACCGTTATTGGTTCGCTTCAAGAAGCCAAAGAAATTTATCTTGAAGTAATGTGAACAAGGTCACTTCAATAGGTGTTAATTTGATATAACTTTGCAAAAAATTTAATTATGTATCCACCAGAATTAGTAGCGCCCATGCGCGCTGAATTAACCAATATCGGCTTCGAAGAAGCAACATCTGCAGACCTAGTAACCAATGCAATCAATACGGAAGGAACTGTTCTTTTGGTATTGAATTCTGTTTGCGGTTGCGCAGCAGGAAGCATGCGTCCTGGTGTAAAGAAAGCCATTCAAACCGAAGGAAAGAAACCAACGAAATTGGCTTCATCGTTTGCAGGTGTAGACAAAGACGCGGTTGACATGGCTAGAAAGTTCATGTTACCTTACCCACCATCTTCACCATGTATTGCTCTTTTCAAAGACGGGAAGTTGCAACACATGATCGAGCGTCACCACATTGAAGGTCGCACAGCAGATATGATTGCTGCGCACTTGAACGGTATGTTCGAAGAGTTTTGTTAAGATTATTTTAGTTGAAGAAAGCCTCACTTCGGTGAGGCTTTTTTTATGCGAATATTTCTGAAAAGAGTTCCTCTACTTTTCCAACTTTAATAATCTCAATGGCTGCGCTCGATTGAATTTTATTGAAGGAAGAAACATAGATTTTTTCGAATCCCAATTTCGCTGCTTCTTGAATACGTTGGTCTAAACGTGAGACCGGACGAATCTCTCCGCTCAGTCCTACTTCCCCACAGAAACAAGCTTTTCGGGTAATGGCAATGTCTTCATTGCTCGAAAGAATTGCAGAGATGACCGCAAGATCCAACGCTGGATCTTCAATCTTAATTCCACCTGCGATATTCAAAAAGACATCCTTCATTCCTAAACGAAATCCGCATCGCTTTTCCAACACAGCAAGCAACATATTCAATCTTCGCAAATCAAATCCTGTTGTGCTTCGCTGAGGCGTGCCGTACACCGCTGTGCTCACGAGTGCCTGTATTTCCATCATCATGGGGCGCGCGCCTTCCATAGCAGCCGCAATGGCCGAACCGCTGAGGTGTTCGGTGCTTGAATCGATAAGTATATCGCTCGGATTTTCAACGGCCTTCAGTCCTGAACCCAACATTTCATAGATACCCAATTCATGCGTTGAACCAAAGCGATTCTTGTGGCTTCGAAGAATGCGATAAATGTGATGACGATCGCCTTCAAATTGCAAAACAGTATCGACCATGTGTTCCAAGACCTTTGGTCCGGCAAGACTTCCTTCCTTGGTAATGTGTCCGATTAAGAAAATGGGTGTGTGTGTTTCCTTCGCGTACTTCATCAATTGTAAAGTACACTCACGCACTTGAGAAACGCTGCCGGGCGCGCTTTCCACGCTTTCACTTTGTAACGTTTGAATGGAATCGATCACAACAAGATTCGGTTTCACTTCATTCAAATGATGAAGAATCTGATCTACCGAAGTTTCCATAAGCACCATGCAGCGCGGATTGTCGAACCCTAAGCGCTGCGCGCGCATTTGAATTTGCTCTTCGCTTTCTTCACCTGAAACATACAAGACCGTAAAGTTTAATTGTTGAAGGGCCATTTGCAAAAGCAAGGTAGACTTTCCAATACCCGGCTCACCGCCAAAGAGGATCAACGAACCCGGAACTATTCCTCCGCCTAATACGCGATTCAATTCACCATCGATAAGCGGAAAACGCTTGCGCTCTTCAATTTCAATATCTGAAATGGATTTCGGCTGCGCGTTGGGTTTGATGCGAATTTTAGACGTGTTCGATTCTCGGTTTACAACCTCTTCCACGAATGAATTCCATTCGTTACATGAAGGGCATTTACCCAACCACTTGGGACTTTGTGCGCCACAACTTTGACAGAAAAATGAAGTTTTAGTCTTTGCCATTCCCCAAAAATGCGAAGAAGAATTGACAACAAGGGCCGATGTTTATAAGTCTCTTATTCGGCGAATATGCGAATAGTGCCTGTTTGAGATTTCAAGTTGCCTTGACGGTCTTTGAATTCGATGAGCCAATAGTAATAAGCTGGCTGACATAATTCGCCATTCATGTTTTTTCCATCCCAGACTGATTGTCCACCTGATTGGTAAACCTTTCTACCGTTGGCATCTGTGATTTCAAAATTGACAACCTCGCTAATGTTTCTTGCGTTGTAAAGCACATCGAAGGTATCGTTCTTTCCATCGAAGCCCGGAGCAAATGCGGTAACTGGCGAGAGTTTTGCTGGACGATAGACCTCAATGGTTTTTTCTTCAACCAAAACATCTTCACCTTTAGAAACCATATACTTCACGGTGTAAGTTCCTTCTTCCGTGAATTCGTGTGCAATCGACTGACCTTGTCCGTCGAATCCATCTCCGAAATTCCAAACGTATGCGTCGGCATTTTCAGCGGCACCGAAGAAGAAATACCTCAGACTCTCGGCATTCGAAACAACCGCGGTGAATGAATTGGTAAGTTCTTCTTTTTCTGCAAAAACCGTTATAGGTCTATTTTCCGCAGGGTTTGAAATGGGAGTATCGTCAATAGTTGCAACAGTCTCTGAATTGCTCTTTATTGAGGCTTCAGCTGCCTGAGTCGAATCTGGTTCAGGAAATTCCCAAACATATCCAGATATGAAATCATCTGGAAGACCTCCAGTAATCACCTGTGGAATTTCATCTTTAACAGAACTTTGAACTGGCTTTATGGTATTTAATGTAGTATCCATTTTCACCTCCTCGATCTTTTGCTCAGTCGTCTGAGCAATTGGTTGAAGTGATTTTGGCGAGTTGAAATAAATGATTGCAGAAGTTGCAATTGCCGCAGTTCCAACGGCGGCAGTGGTCATCCAAGGCTTCCAGAAAGAAGAAGATGTCTGAGGAATATTTTGCGAAATGTTATTCCACAAGTGATCTGCTGGAACCTCATGGGATTCAAGCTTTTCACGAATGATATTGTTCCACTTATTGCTCATTTATTCTTTTCACTAACCAGTTTTTCGCTTTTAAAAATTGTGTTTTTGAAGTGCTCTCAGAAATTCCCAATAGGTCGGCAATTTCTTTGTGGCCATATCCTTCCACAACAAACAAGTTAAATACGGTCTTGTACCCATCGGGCATTTGCGCAATTAACTTCATCAGGTCGGCTGCCTGCAAGGCTTCCAATTGATCTTCTCCGTTGTCGGAAAGAGATACTGCCTCATCAATGTCTTTATCGAGTCGAAACTTCTTGTTGTTTTTTATTCGTGTTAACGACGTATTCACAACAATGGTTCTAATCCACCCGCCTAGAGGACCGTCGCCCTTCCATTGATTTAGCTTTTCAAAAACTTTAATGAAGCTTTCTTGCAACACCTCTTCTGCTTCCATGGTATTGCCCATGTAACGCAGACAGACCGCGAACATTTTCCCAGAATGCAATTGAAAAAGGGTCCGTTGTGCGGACGATTTTCCCTTGAGACATTCTGAAACCAATTCGCTATCGCTCATACTTCATCGTTTGATTGATAACAATTGGTTTCAGAAAGTTGCCTCAAGAAATAAATTATCTTATAACCGTGACAAATCCAGTGAATACCTTGAGACTTCGATCAACTAAAGGCTGGACTTCCAGTCGCCAAACATATGTGCCATCTGCTGCGAAACCATTGCCTCCACGAATGTCGCCAATCCAAGGTTCTCCAATGTCGAACGACTCGAAGAGAAGCGTTCCCCATCTGTCAAAAATCATGAAATGGTAAGTAGAAGGGTTCGCACCATTAATAATTGGCAAGAAAACTTCATTCAATCCATCTTGTTCAGGCGTGAACGCACTCGGCACCCAAACTTGCAATTCACTACTCATGGTAATTGTATGACACATGGTGTCTGTGCAACCGAATTCATTTGAAACATACAAGCAAACTGGGAACTCTGCCAAATCTTCATCAGGAAAAGTAAAGTTCGGATTTTCATCTATGCTCGCGCCGTATGGTCCGAAATCCCAGTAGTAGCCAACAGCATCTACAGATTCATTCGAGAAGTACACAATCGGATTCAACACATTCGCTGGCTCAGGTGCCCAAGAGAAGTCTGCTGTTGGATATCCATTTACAATTATTGGTGAAGGAAGCGTATAGGTTGCCGAACATCCATCAGATGAGATGACATACAACGAAGGCGAATAACTTCCAACTTCAGTGAAGGTGTATACTTGATTTCCGCATGCTGGAATCGTTGTTCCGTCATCCATTGTCCAAATACAGTTCGCAGACAAAGCTGGAGAAGTTGTATTTGTGAATGAAACGGTCACTGGCGCACAACCTTCTTGATCATTCACTGTGAAGCCGACGTTTGGTAATGGAAGCACGGTGATGTCCAAGGTGTCAAAAGCAGGAACTGCACAGCCGTCGTTCGCATAAACATAAACCGAAGTAGTGCTTGTTGGACAGAACGTATTGCTTGTGCCATTCGGACCTATGGTTGTTCCACCGATAGCAGTTGGCACTTCGTACCATTCAATTGCAATTGGTCCGTTTCCACCAGAAGCTGAAGCAGTCATGTTTACGCATTCTCCCTCGCATATTGAAACGGAAGTGACTCCGTTCTGCATTTGAACTGAAATTGGATCACTCAAGTTTAATGCAATCGATTGAATACTACTGGTACATCCGTTGGCATCACTTGCTTGTGCATAAAGCGTAACGTCGTTTGTTAACGTGTAATCAAATGGATTTCCAATTCCTTCAACACAATTCGTAACGGTAGGACAGTTTCCCCATGTAATAGTCAATGCTCCACCATCTCCACCTCCTGCATTCGCAGTTAGGGGAACAATTTGATTGAAACACAACACTGGATTCTGCGCTGTTAAGGATAACGTTACCTCTGCCGACAATTCAATAACAGAGAAGTACAAACTATCATACAAACAACCTAAAGCGTCTTCATAGATAACATTGTAATCTCCAGCACCTAGGCCACCAAATAACCCTGTTGCTTGGCTAGCTACAGTTGTATTTGTCGCCGCATTCACCAATTCAAAAGAGACTGTGCTTGGATCAACAAACTCTATACTACCGTTTGTAAATCCGAAGCAAGTAGGCTGAGTAACAATAACATTGTCTAGCGGATTATTCGGAAGAGAATTAATGTTAATTGTACTTTGGAAAGTACATCCTAAACTATCTGTAACAGTGTAATCATATGCGCCTTGACAAAGATTCAGGGGGGTCAAACCGAGAATTGTAGGATCTGTCCATTCAACAGTATAACTCGGAAAGCTTCCTGAAGGAGTCAATAAGATTTCACCTGTGCAGGTTTCAAAACAAATATCTGTAACAATATTTTCTTGAACATTCAATGGAGTGCCTGCAAATACACTTCCAGAGGCTGTATTCACACAACCCAAAGCATCTGTACCTTGAACCGTATAATTGACATTTCCGACTGGAGCTACCGTAACAATTGCAACATCGGTGGCTGAAGTAATTGAAGGATCAGCAGTCCAAACGTAATCAACTGCGCCACTGGCAAAAATATCTATTGTTGTTCCAAAGCAAATTGAATCTTGAGCTGGAGTAACGGTGATAATCGGCAATGCATTGACAATGACTTCCGCGAAGTTCGAAACAGCAGGGTCACATCCATTTCCAGACAGTGTTGCAACCATGTAATAATAAGTTGCCCCCACTGCCGTATTCGCCGGAAGAATCGATGTTGTGTTGGCACCAGCGATAACAATACCCGGAACTACTGGACTTGCATTGGCAAACCACTCGTACGACACACTCCCAAGTCCGCCAGAAACAGCCGCAGAAATAGCAGTTGCTGGAGCGTTTACACATTCATTCTGAGTTGTCAAAGGTTGTGTCGAAATAATTGGATCCGCGACACTAACAATTTCAGTGACTGTTGAATTGACTGCATCACAACCTGAACCTGAAAGCGTGATTTCAGCATAAAAATATTCACTTCCAGTAACAATGGTTGAAGGTGGGGAATATGTATCTGACGCAGCGCCTGGAATTGCTGTTCCTCCAATGTTTGAATTGGTTGTATTGCTGTACCATTGATAAGTTGGAGTTCCAACCCCACTAGTAGAAGCTACGCTCAGCGTTGCAGGAGTTCCACCAACACATAGAGAATCCGTTGCAACTGGCTGAGTAGTTATTGTAGGATCAGCAACAACTATAATCTGAGATGCCTCTGTTGTAACACTTCCGCAGTTTGTTCCTGCGAAAGTTGTAATTAAATAATAATAGGTTGCTCCTACGGCATTGGCTTGTGGAGAATACGTAGCATTTGTTTCTCCTGCTATAGCAGTTCCCGTTGTGGTATCATTGGTTGTGTTTGAATACCATTGATAAGAAACTGACCCTGTCCCTCCTGTAATTCCAGGAGATAAAGTACTTGGTGTTCCACCAACACAAACTGATTCGTTCGTTATTGGTTGAATTGCAACCGCTGGTAATCCAACAACCACAACCTCTGCTGCAGCACTCGTAATCGGTGCACAACCTGATCCTGAAAATTCAATTTCACAATAGAAATATTGCGTGCCCGCATTCACAGTGCTTGGTGTGTATGTGGCGTTTGTTCCGGAAGGAATAATTATTCCACCCGTTGTTGTGTTTGTATTACTCAAATACCATTGATAAGTGGCTGTGCCAGCTCCGTCAATAGTTGTCACTTGTAAATCTGTTGGTGCACCATTCTCACACAAACTTTGTGTTGTCAAAGGCTGTGTTGCTATTGTTGGGTCTGGGAATACCACAACTTCAGATGCAGCTGAAGCAATTGTTCCGCAACCACTTCCACTTAAAGTTACTTCAACATAATAGAAATAATTCCCAGGTGTCGTTAATGTAGGCAAGGTGAACTGACTTGCAGTTTCTCCAGCAATTAATACTCCTCCCGATGATGTATTCGCGTTATTACTGAACCATTGATAAGAAGCAGTTCCAACTCCACCAGAGTATGCCACAGCTATTGGATTCGCTGTTCCACCATCACAAATATTCTGTGTGACTGTAGGTTGAGTGGTAATGGTTGGAAGATCTACTACTATAACTTCAGCAGTAGCTGTAATTACTGTACCGCATCCACTTCCACTTAAGGTCGCGATGCAATAATAATAAGTCGTTCCAACTGTTGCACTGGGTGGATTGAACGTAGCGCTCGTCGCGCCTGCGATAGCTGTGCCACCGGTCGTGTTGTTCGCTGTGTTGCTAAACCACTGGTGGCTCGGGGTGCCTGTGCCGTTTGAATAAACAAAAGACAACGATGTCGTCGCGCCATTTATACAAACGGTTTGCGTATTCAATGGCTGAGTTG
>CAZEFR010000050.1:5503-15868 GCA_964511555.1 uncultured Chryseobacterium sp. | reverse complement strand
GGTGAGTGTGCAAAGGCCAAAGGAAAACTTGAGTCTTATTTGAATCAATATCCAAATGCCGTTCACGCAGCTGAGGCGAATTTCTTGTTGGCCGATTGCTTCAAGAACGAGGGCAACAAAGAGTCTGCTATCACTTACTACGAGCGCGTGATTGCCTTGCCGTTCTCTGACTTCACGGAAGAGGCGTTGAATAACGCGGCAGATATTCGTCTTCAGCAAGGCGAGTATGCCAATGCCATTGGACACTTGTTGAAAATTGAAAGCGCTGCTGTTTCGAAGAAGAGCGTGGAAGATGCGCAAATGGCTTTACTTATTGCATATTACAGCATCGAAGAAATGGGATTGGCGAGAGAATACGCAGATAAGGTTATTGCAGATGCTTCAGCGAATGCAGACAACCGTGCGAAAGCATACCTCTGGAGAGCACGCATGAAGATGAAAGAAGAAGAGTTTGCAAGCGCTTTAGTCGATTATACCGAAGTGGCGAAACGCGGCGGCGAAGGAGCAGCAGAGGCAGCATTCCAGAATGCCTTTGTTGAATATAAAATGAATGAGTTGGATGAGGCTGAAAAATCAATTTTCAAGTTGATTGAAAAGTATTCTTCATTCGAAAAATGGAAGTTTGAAGCCATCTTACTTCTGTCAGATGTCTACGTTGCTAAACCTGACTATTACCAAGCGAGAAAGACCTTGGATGCAGTTATTTCCAAATCGAAAAATCCAGAGATATTAGCGCGCGCTGAGCAAAAGAAAATCGCATTAGAACTGTTGGAAAATCCGGTGCCTAGGGTTTTGGAGATGCCGATTGACAATACAGACGAGAATATTCAAAACGAGGAGTTCCATGAAGAATAAATTGAAACCACTATTACTAGCGGCATTCTTATTGTCGGTTAGTTCACACGTGTTTGCTCAGGTAGACAGCGTCCTTATTCAAAGCGCACAGTTCGTGGGTGATTTGAATATTTTCTTGCGCGATGCGAATAAAATTTCGAACCAGCCTTTCGTCATAGAAACGGAATCGAATGCTTCTTTATTGAAGTACAACATATTGCCAACCAGACAAATTTCGTTCACCCAACCTGCGACCATTTTGTCGTCGAATTTCCCAATGGAAAAGAAGCTGAAGAAATTGCAAAACGGATGGATTGATGTTTCATTCGGTAGTTATGTTACGCCGAAGGTTGATGCGTATTACACAGATGGCCGATCGAAGAAAGGAGATTGGGGGGTGAGGTATGGTCATCAAAGTTCGAATTCTAATTTTGAAGTTTTGTCAGGAGCAGATTTGCCTACCACATTCAGCGAGAACAATGCAACCCTGTGGGGTAAACGATTCCATAAGAAAACAGTTGCAGATGCTAAAATTAACTGGAACAGAAGCACCACAAATTGGTACGGAATAGACTCTTCTCAGCTGAGTTATTTCCCCGATTTTTCGAAGTTGAAGCAAACAATGAATGCTTATAGTGGAAGCGCGGGAATTCGCACGTTCGACAGAGATAGCAATGATTTGAATTGGTGGGGAAAGGCGGGATATCGCCTGGCTTCAGATGCCTTCAATTCGAATGAACATTTTGTAGATGTAAGTGGTGGTGCAAGCAAATTGGTAAAAACCGAAGTGTTTAGCGGTGAATTCGGAATGACATACAATCAGTTTAATTCAACCGGATTGGATTGGTCTGCAGATGCAGCGAATACATGGGGTGAGGGCGATTCGCTGAATGCACCAAGGTCTTTTGATAATGCGGTTGTGAGATTTATTCCAACTGCATATACCGTTTACAAAGACCTTCGAGTAAAAATTGGAATGGGTTTGTATTTGCAATCTCGCGGAGAACAACGTGGACATTTCTACCCGTTAGCTGAGGTGAGTTATAGCATCCTTGACGGAATGTTTGTGCCATATGCCGGAATTAAAGGGTCGTTGGCTCCAACAACCTATTACGGATTATACAATCAGAATCCATTCGTTGTTGTTCAGCCTCAATTATTGAATCAGAATAACAAAATGCAGCTGTTTGGTGGTGTGAATGGATCTATTTCTCGACGTGTGAATTACAACCTAGGTGGAGAGTTGAACAACATAGAGAATTTCGCTTTTTTTGTGAATGACAGTCTGTTTTCAAGAGGAAATATGCAGGCTGTTCTTTACGATAACTTAAGAGTTGCCAAGGTGAAAGGAGAGATTGAATTTTTAGGTGGAAAGAAGTGGAACGCGAAACTAAGTGGTTCTTATTCCTATTTCGAAACCAATCAGCAGTATGCATGGCAATTACCAGCACTTCAGTTTGCAGCAGAAGCCTCTTATAACTTAAACTCCAAGTTTAAGTTCAGTTTTCAAGGGTTGTATTACGGAGATCGTTGGGCAAAGTCGGTATTGCCTGTTACAGGGAATGATGCCACAGTTCAAGCAGATGGATCATATGTGTATAAAATGAAGGGTTTTGTTGACTTGAATTTCCGCACGAGTTATACCTACAATGAGCGTCTTTCGGCTTATTTGCAATTCAACAATGTTCTGGCCCAGAGGTATGCTATTTATAGCGGTATTCCTGCGCAACGCTTCTTCGCTGCGTTGGGCGCATCTTATTCATTCTAGAATAGCTTTTTGTTAACGAAATGTTCATAAAACAACGGGGGCTTCGGCCCCCGTTGTTTGCTACGGCAATGGGCCTTGCGTAACTTTGGGAACCTTGAAAAAATGGGCTCGCCCTTTCCTTCAATTCGAATTAAAAAGTTAGATAATTAATAGTCCTAAGAGAGAATGAGTGAAGAAATAGAAAATACCCTTACCCCCGGTTATACCGCTGATAATATTCAGTCGCTAGAAGGAATGGAACACGTGCGTATGCGTCCTGCTATGTACATCGGAGATATTGGAACTCGCGGTCTGCACCATTTGGTGTATGAGGTAGTAGATAACAGTATCGATGAGGCGTTAGCTGGACATTGCGATACGGTTCAGGTATTTATCAATACAGACAACAGCATCACGGTTAAAGATAACGGTCGTGGTATTCCTGTTGACATGCACAAGAAGGAAGGCGTAAGCGCCCTTCAAGTGGTAATGACCAAGATTGGTGCGGGTGGTAAATTCGATAAAGGATCTTACAAGGTATCAGGTGGTCTTCACGGGGTTGGGGTAAGTTGCGTGAACGCGCTTTCTATTGCGTTGAAAGCAGAGGTTCATCGCGAAGGAAAAATTTATGTTCAAGAGTACAGCTGCGGTAAGGCGTTATATCCTGTTAAGGAAATGGGAACGACCGATCTTCGCGGTACTACTGTTACCTTCCTTCCAGATAACACCATCTTCGATACTGCAGAGTACAACTATGACACATTGGCCAATCGTCTTCGTGAACTTTCATTCTTGAACAAAGGTATTCGCCTTCACTTAACAGATGAGCGCGTAACCAACGAAGACGGCACGTTCAAGAACGAAGAGTTTTATAGCGAAGCGGGTTTGATTGAAATGGTTAAGTTCTTAGATGAAAGCCGTCCGGCGATCATTGGAACCATTATTCACATGGAGCGCACAGACGGTGCTATTCCGGTGGAAGTGGCCATGACTTACAACGATTCGTACAACGAGAATGTATTCTCATACGTAAACAACATCAACACCCACGAAGGTGGCACGCACTTGCAAGGATTTAAACGCGGATTAACTTCTACGTTGAAAGACTATGCGGATAAGAGTGGTTTGTTGGAAAAAGCGAAAGTGGAAATCGTGGGAGATGACTTCCGCGAAGGACTTACAGCAGTTGTATCTGTTAAAGTTCAAGAGCCACAGTTCGAAGGACAAACCAAAACCAAATTGGGAAACAAGGAAGCGGTTGCTCCTGTATCTCAAGTGGTAAGTGAAATGCTTCAGGCTTATTTGGAAGAACATCCGACTGAGGCGAAAGCAATCGTACAAAAGGTCATCCTTGCAGCTCAAGCGCGTATTGCTGCGAAGAAGGCACGTGAGACCATACAAAGAAAAGGAGTAGGTTCCGGTGGTGGACTTCCTGGTAAGTTGGCTGATTGTTCTGAAAAGGATCCAACGAAATCAGAGTTGTTCCTTGTCGAGGGAGATTCGGCGGGTGGAACCGCTAAGCAAGGACGCGACCGTGTGTTCCAAGCGATCTTGCCACTTCGTGGTAAAATCTTGAACGTTGAAAAAGCTATGCAACATCGCATACTTGAAAACGAAGAGATCAAGAACATGTACACCGCACTTGGGGTATACATTGGAACTGAAGACGACAGCAAAGCGTTGAACACGGCCAAGCTTCGTTACCATAAGATTGTGATCATGTGTGATGCCGACGTAGACGGATCTCACATTGAAACACTTATTTTAACTTTCTTCTTCCGTCACATGAAAGAGTTGATAGATCAGGGTATGATCTACATTGCAACTCCGCCGTTGTACCAAGTGAAGAAAGGAAACAAAGGTGAATACGCTTGGACCGAAGAGCAACGCGATGCGTTGATTAAGGAAATGCGTGGAGCAGGTTCTGAAACAAGTGTGAACGTTCAACGATACAAGGGTCTTGGAGAGATGAACGCAGAGCAGTTGTGGACAACGACCATGGATCCAACAACAAGAACCTTGCGTCAAGTTACCATTGACAACGCTGCGGCGTGTGACCAGATATTTTCTATGCTCATGGGCGACGAGGTTCCACCTCGTAGAGCGTTCATTGAAGCGAATGCGAAATACGCGAAGATTGACGCATAGCGTCACTTCGCTACTTTAATTTCTCATTGTTCAAATGTCGCGTGGCATCGCGCTCGGTTTTCTTTGCCATGTTTTTTTCGAAGGCTTCTTGTAAATTGATGCCTGTCTGATTTGCGAGGCAAAACAGAACGAAAAGAACGTCGGCCATCTCATCGCCGAGGTCTTTGGCTTTGTCGCTTTCTTTTTCGCTTTGCTCGCCGTATCGGCGGGCAATGATGCGAGCGACCTCACCAACTTCTTCGGTTAGCATAGCCATGTTGGTGAGCTCGCTGAAATAACGAACGCCAACAGTTTTAATCCATTCGTCTACTTGCGCTTGTAGCGCATTCAAATCTTTTTCCATCAATGACCTCCAGCCATTTCACCAATTTGAATGTTTTGCTTTTTCAAAATTCCTTTCACGCGGTAGGCGTAGAAGGCCAAGTAAGCAAAACATGCAACGCCTACGAAGTAAGAATATTGAATTCCTAACACAGCGTCATCAGACAATGCGCCTTGAGCAACAGAAACAAATCCACCGCCCATAATCATCATAATTAAAAGGCTCGATCCCGTATTCGTTCTGCTTCCCAACCCTGCTATTCCTAGAGTGAAAATACATGGCCACAATGTGCTGCAGAATAATCCAACTGACATGAAAGCAAACACGCTAATCATTCCCGATGCGAAAATTCCAACCAACAAGGCTGCAATGCCTAAAAGCGAATACATCAACAATTGCTTAATCGGATTTCCTTCACTCATCTTATCCGCAGCAATAAGCACGAGCACTAAACCTAGATATGGATAGAAGTTAGAAACGGTATGTCCAGCAATGGCATTGGCAGCCATGAAAATTCCGAAAGCTGCAAACGGAAGAATGATATTCAATTTGCTTTTCAACGATTGTGAAATGTTGAATGATCCCGCAGCACTGGTCCAACGTCCAATCATTAAACTCGCCCAGAACAAAGAAACAAACGGAGCAATAGCGCTCTCTTCGGTTCCCAATTTTTGCTTCATAAATTCAGGAAGGTTACTTGCAGTAGAAACTTCAACACCTACATACAAGAAGATTGCAAGCATACCCATGGACAATTGTGGGTACTTCAAGATAGAAAGCAAACTCGCATTATCGTTGTCAGATTTTACAGTTTCAATTTTATCTGGAACAGAAGAGAACTTAAACATCACTGCTGCTAAAACGAACGCAGCTCCTAATACCAAATATGGAATTTGAACTGCTGTTAGGTCTAACGTCGTTGGTCCAGATCCAATGCCACCAAAGATTGCAAAAGAAACAATAACAGGTCCTATCGTTGTTCCCACGTTGTTAATTCCACCAGCCAGGCTCAAACGCTGATTTCCTGTAGCAGGATCACCCATTTGAATTGCCAATGGATTCGCTGCAATTTGTTGAAGAGAAAATCCTAAACCAACAATAAACAATCCTGAAATAAGCAACTCGAAAGATGCCGTGTTCGAAGCAGGAATGAACAACAACGTTCCACATGCCGAAATCAAAAGTCCAAGTGCCAATCCATTTCTATATCCTAATGCATTTAGAATATCGCGTTTCAAAAAAGCTGATATACCGAAGTATAACAGCGAACCCACGGTGTATGCAACGTAAAAAGCAAACGAGATTAATTGCGATTGCATTTGAGTAAGGTCTAATGCCTTCTTGAACACGGGAATTAAGATATCGTTACTTGCAGCAACAAATCCCCAGAAAAAGAAAATTGAGATTAAGGTTGCGAGTGCGCCTTTAGGTGCTTTTTGCATGTTGTTTTTGTTTAAGGTTTAGTCTGCAAGATAATAATGTAACTTGTACAATAAGTAGAAGATTTGTTATTTCTTACTCTTCCGAAGAATCTCTTCCCACTTCTGTTGAATGCCTTCTGTCGGAAGCGGTGTGTATTCATATTGAAGAACTCCTTTGAAGTTCGTTTGAATAGCGCATGGAACGGTTGCAATGCGAAGTTCTTGAATGAGTTTGAAGTCATTCCCGCCGTACAGAACATCAATATTTGAGAGCTTGAGCAGATTAATGGTTTTTTCAAATGATTCAAAATTGTCGTGCATGCCCACAGCTACTATTCTAAAATCATTTTTATACTTTGAAGCTAAGTGGTTCAATAGTGCTAAATCGCGCTGACTCGATTTGCTCTCATTGAAAAAGTATACATACATATTCCTGTCACAATGATCTGTGAATTTCCATTTGTCGTTGTTGGAATCAATTAACGTGAAGTCAGGTAAAATGCTGTTCTTTTTCAATCCGGAAAATTCAATTTCGCAGGCTTTTGCCAGCGTTTTACTCGTTTCAAATTTGCTTGTGTTCTGAACAATTGCAATGAGTTTTCTCATGAGTAGCGGGCTGTACTCACGCGTAAAATAATTTTTTCTTATCGCACAAATCAAGATGAGCTCTTCAATTTGCATGTGGTGAATACTATCTGGGTTTAGAAAATGAATAATAGATTCACTTTCTACAGCCTTTTCAAGAAGTTCACTAAACGTGCGCGAATCGCGCGTGTTCAAAGAGGAGTTCAAATAATTGGAAGCAATTATTTCGAGCCATTGTGTAAACGCTGTGTTTTTCAAATCAATCTTACTGCTCGCTTGCTCAAGGCTAATAGCATCATTAGTTAAGGTGCGAAGAGAGGCTATCTGAAAGAAAAAGTAATTTTTTAAAAAAATGTCTTTTGCGAAATATTCTTGATACCGATCTGCAATCTTGTTTTCAAACGCCTCTATTTGCGTTTGGAAATTCACATTCGCTGCAGCAAATTCGGAAGAGTCATTCTTCGTATTGAATTTCACCAAATCCGATTTCGGATTAATCTCTTGCATGCGCGAAGTAGCCGCCTTGTTTTGCTGCGAATTAAGCAACAGGTAATTGAAGGAATTGTCGCTAAGAAATTCAGCAATCGCTGAATTAATCTCGCCAACAATCGCATTCGTGCGGTCACTACTCGTGTTACCAATCTTCGCTTCCCAACTGCGAATCAAGCCGTTTTGCGTATGCGTGGTGTCCACAGAAAGAAATTCAACGGCATAGGTTTGCTTCGGATTCACCCACAAAGAAGTTTGCGCGTTGCTCGTGCACAAGAAAAGATTCTCTCGTTGTTTAATCGGAATTTTCAATTCGAACTCTCCTTTCGCATTCGCTGTTGTCTGCGCAACAATGTTTAAATTTTGAGTCAACGCATCTGTCGTAAAACACGCATACACTTTGTTGTTCGATGCAACAGCGCCAGAACCCTTTATAGTCACATCTTGACCAAAAAGCAAGGAGTTAACGAAAAGAAAGAATGCTAACGAAATGTGCTTCATCATAACTGAATTCCTTTTGGAAGGAACGAAGAAATGTCGCCGTTATTTTTATAGATCTCACGAAGCACCGTGCTTTGAACATGACAGAGTTCAGGAGCAGTCACAAGTAAGATTGTTTCAATGCCATCTGAAATGGCTTTGTTCATGTTCGCAATGGTGCTCTCGTATTCGAAGTCGGTGCTGTTGCGCAATCCGCGAAGCAAATACTTTGCGCCAATCGATTTGCAGAATTCAACGGTTAATCCTTCGTAAGTGGTGACACGAATATTCGCATGCCCAGCAAACGTTTTTTCAACGAAGGCCAATCGTTGTTCCGACGAAAACAAATAGTTCTTCGTGGTATTCACACCTATAGCCACAACCACTTCATCGAACAACGCTGCGCCGCGAAGTACAATGTCTTCATGTCCTGTTGTTATCGGGTCGAATGATCCTGGAAATACTGCGATGCGTTTCATTTATTTTCTATTTTGAAAAATGAAAAATGCACATGTCCGTAACTGCGTGCTTGCCAAAAATACGGACTGTCTTCGAATTTTATGTCTTTCCCGTGCTCAATAATCAACAACTGAAGTTGATCACTTTTCTTCTCGAAAATCAATGCAGGTAATTCCTTCAGCCAAGGCAAATCGTAAGGCGGATCAGCAAATACAACTTGAGGTAAGTCGGTTTGTCTTCCTAAAAAAGTTCGTACATCTGCCGTGAAAATATCCATGGTGTCTGCTTCGAAATCGCGTTTCACTTGCTGCAAATGTTTGGAATGTTTCGCGCTGCTTTCTACCGCAATGACGCGCTGAACCCCGCGCGAAGCGGCTTCCAGACTAATAGCCCCGGTTCCTGCAAAGAGATCCCACATCAGTGTAACTTCATCCCATTCCACCAAATGTTGCAACACATTGAACAACGCTTCCTTCGCGAAATCGGTCGTGGGTCTTCCAGTGAAAGACTTGTCCACCTTAATGGTTCGACCTTTCCATTCGCCGCCAATTATGCGCATAGTAAATGTAATTTCCAGAGGTCGTTCAGCGAATTCGCTTGCATGTTTTCAGAGAACTGAACCTGACGAACATAAGATTCAAAAATATTTGTGTAGTTCGAATCGAAATGCGTCCCCTGCACAAACACCGGCAAAGAAGCCAAGTCAATTCCATATTGAATACATCCGTTAGCCAAGAAGTACAAAATGTCTTCAGCCGTATTTCCAGCGTATTCATTCAACAACACCAAGGCATTGTTTTTTTCGAGACACAGATAATGTTTTTCCTTTCCCACCCAAAGGGTAGCCTTCGATTGAACCAAACTCGCATGTGCGCGCTGGCCGGGAAGCAGAAGAGTAGGCAAAGCAAGAATTTCAACGCCAGCAATGAATCGTTCCAAATTCACAACCGACGAATGTGTTGCGAAAACCACAACCACATCTTGCTGTTCGTTGAAACGATAGGCCAAAAATTCGCTCGAAGAAATTTGAGGAAGGTAATCTTCCAAAGCACTTTCTTCGAACATAGCTTTTGGAATCAGGTTGAATGCCAACGGCTCTACAGAAAGAATAGTCTTCTTGAATACCGCGCTTGGCCAGTGTTTTTGAATCCAAGCAACCGATTCAGCAAAAGGAATACTTTCGCCAATTGGAAACGATATGTTATGCGTAAATAGGATGGTTCCATCTTCGGGCTGGGCGAAGGCAATGGAAACAAAGAAAGATTCCAGATGCAGCGAGGCATGCAGACGAGCGCTGTTTTCTACAACAGCCGTCGGAATTTGAAATGTTTCAGTGTTCATCTTGAAAAAATACGCATAATTAATTTCTCTGCTAATTTACATCATTGAGGCGCTTGGTCTTTCTTTGCAAGCGATAATAAAATCATGAGCCACACTGCATTCGAACATTTACTGCTGGAAAATTTTTCTTTTGCGCCTACAGCAGGACAAAAGAAACTCTTCCATGCCTTTGCGCGAATGATGTATTCACCCAAGGCCCGCTTGGCGCTCATGATCAAAGGATACGCGGGTACAGGTAAGACCACCTGCGTGAAAGCCATGGTAGATGCGCTGGCAGAACACCGGGTGAATGCTGTGTTGCTGGCACCAACCGGAAGAGCTGCGAAGGTCTTGGGAAATTATTCCAACCGAAAGGCGAGTACCATTCACAAGGAAATCTACGTGAAGCGCATGGATCGCAGTGGACGTGTCTGGTTCGAGTTGAAGGAAAATGAAAACATAGATACCGTTTACTTCGTCGATGAGGCTTCCATGATTGGACAAGATACCGTTGTTTTTTCAGAAGATAGTTTCGATGCGGGAAGTTTATTGGACGATTT
>CAZEFR010000050.1:3243-5403 GCA_964511555.1 uncultured Chryseobacterium sp. | reverse complement strand
GAATTGCCTCAATTTTCAACCTTGAATTTTCACGACATTCATCGCGTAGATACCGACATGCAGCCGGTTGTGGAAGAGGCATTGCACAAATACGGTATTGAAGATTTGGTAATTATTACCCGCTCGAACAAACGCGCGAATTTGTTCAACCAGCAAGTGCGCGCGCGCATTTTATGGAATGAAGAGGAGATTAATTCAGGAGATCGAATGATGGTCTTGAAGAACAATTATTTCTGGCTCGATGAAAAAGAATCGAAGGAAGTGGGCTTCATAGCGAACGGAGATATTCTGAATATCCTTCGCGTCAAATCGTTTGAAGAACGTGGAGCTTTTCGCTTTTGCAAGGCCATTGTGAAAATGGCCGACTATCCAGAAATGCCCGAGATGGAAGTCATTCTTTTATGCACCACCATTTGGGAGGAATCGGCTCAGTTGTCGAAAGCGAAGATGCAAGAGCTTTGGCAGATCTGCGCGCTCGATTATCCTGAAGCAACCACAATGGGTCAACTTCGAAAACAACTTCAGAAAGATCCTTATTACAACGCCTTGCACGTGAAGTTCGCTTATGCCATTACGTGTCACAAAGCCCAAGGTGGACAGTGGCCGTGTGTGTTTGTAGATCAGGGATATCTCACCGACGAGATGGCTGGATTGGAATTGAATCGTTGGTTTTATACAGCGCTGACGCGTGCGCAGAAAGAAGTTTTTCTTGTAGGATTTCAAGAAAAATTAATAGTGGAAGAAGAGCGGAATTTATTTTGAAAGTTTGAAGAACATTTCAATCTCTTCCGGAGATTTAGGTTTCGCTGCAATGCGCATATTCTTGTCTAGAATGAAGAACGCAGGCGTCTTCGTAATTCGATAGTCTTTAGCTCCCTTCGAATCCCAACCACGCATTCCACATAAATTCGTGAAAGTGAATTCTCTTTCGGTTACCGCTTGTTTCCATGCGTTAGCGTCGTTGTCTACTGAATAACCTACAAAAGCGATTTTCTTTCCAGCATAATCCTTACTCAATTTTGCAATCTTCGGAGCTTCTGTTTTACAGTGACTGCACCAGCTGCTCCAGAAAATGAGAAGGGTATATTGATTCGCAGCACAAGTCTTCTTCAAATCGAAAGCAACGTTGTTTAGGTCGTTGCCCGTAATGTTTGGAGGAGTCTTCCCAATACTTACGCGTTCAATGCTTTCCGCGTTTCGCTTAATCACATTGGAGAAATTGTCGTCGCCGCAAGACTCTTCGTTAATGAAATTGTCCATGAGGTAAAGCGTAATGTTTTCCATTCCGCTTTCATAAAATCCAGTGAGCATTTCATTCAACACAAACTCATACACCCGATCGTTGACGTGTGCTTTTTCAGTAATGAGACCAATGCAATCGATGAAACCGCTTTCGGTTCCTTTGCTAAATTGTCTCATGAAATTTTGAATGCGATCGTTTAAAACGGTTGAATGAAGTACGCGCGTGTCGCTGAAATTCAGATTGTCCCAATAATGTGCTTTTTCTTTTGAAGGTTCTCGCTTCCAGTCGATCAACTGGGACACAAAGGAAGTTTTGGTTGTTTGTTTTTCGCGCTGAATGCATTCCAGTTGGTAAGTATTGAATGAAGCTTCAAGATCTGTCAACTCTTTTTCTGCAGTGGTGTCTTTGTCTTTTTTCCAACGAATGTTCAACGACTTCTTTTTCGCGTTGAATTCGTTTTCCTTCTTTACATATTCAAACCAAAGAAGGTTTCTGTTTCCTTTCGTACTTGTTATTCCGCTGTCCCAGCGCGCACCTTGAATGGAGAAATTCGATTCGGGCTCTGCGTGATCAACAGCAATGATTGCCATGTTGGAAGGGGTAAGTCCAAGAGCGTACAGTCCCTCACCGTAATTTCCTTTGAATTGAAAACTGTTGTTGGTTATGGTGGTGGAATCCGCTACATCGAGCGTTCTTCCTGTGGTTTTCCACAAACGAATCGCTGTTCCGTTAGGGTAGGTTGCTGTTCCAGAAATAACGTGAGATTGCGCAAAAGCCGCAACGCTGCAAAGAAGTAGTGAAAGGGCGAATAATGTTTTTCTCATCTTGAAATTTCTAAAACAAAAATAACACCAACTTTAATAGCTTTGTTCGGATATGCGCGAATCTATTCTTTTAAAGTACGATGTGGCTTCAGA
>CAZEFR010000050.1:0-3143 GCA_964511555.1 uncultured Chryseobacterium sp. | reverse complement strand
AGCTTTGTTCGGATATGCGCGAATCTATTCTTTTAAAGTACGATGTGGCTTCAGAAGAGGAGTTGGAAGAGTTCCTTTATGACGCTGCCTTTGAGGAGGCGAAGCTCTTTCGTTCGCGCATGGGTGTGCGCCTTTTGCGTGGGAAACACTTGAAGAAAATAGAAGAATGGTCTACGGACATTACGCTCGGATTGAATGTGGAAGAGGTTAAGTTGTCTCAGACAATGTGGGTTGAAGGAAATTCGTGGCTGGAAAATTTGCGAGCGATAGAAGCAGCGATAAGTCTGGGATTCAGACAGGTCTTTCAGGCGAGCGGGGTGTACGAGATGCATTATGCGTTGGAAGGGTTGGAGCGAGCCGTAACCGATTGGGAAGATTTCTTGTTGAAGTCAGATTTGGCTTTGCTTGAAGAACAGGTTCATTCTCGCGAAGAGTTGAACACAGCTGAAGCCATTCAGTTTTTGTTGAAGGGGGAAGAAGCGAATGCCATATCCTTGTTGCGAAAGGAAAAGATGCGTTTGAGCGCCTTCATTAAATAATCACGAATTGAAAACCTTTTCGAAGTAAGATTGTTGGAAGAGTATGAAAATGTCTGACGTCCGAATTTCCTGGCTATCCATCGCATTCATTGCGCTGGGGACCATGACTTCCATATACTTGATTTCCCTTCTCAAATTCGATTATGATTTTGAAGACTTCTTTCCGAAGAACGATCCTGAAACCGAATATTATTTAGAGTTCCGAAAGTCATTCGAAACAGACAACGACTTCTTCATTGTCGCACTAGAGAACGAAGGAAGCATTTTCGATTCAACGTTTCTTTCTCACGTCGACTCACTTACCAAGAAGCTACAAGCGTTACCGAATGTGGAAGAATGTGTAGGTCCGACGTCGTTAATGACTTATGCCGTTGATCCCTTGTTCGGTGGGGTTTTTGAAACGCCTTTGCTTTCTGCGAATTCAGCTCAATCCTTCAAACAAGATTCTGTGACCATTTGGAATTCCCCTTCTTATGTAGGGGTTTTCTTCGGAACAAACGGAAGGTCTGTGGCCATTAACATGAAGCATACGCAAATGTTAAGCAAGGAAAAGTGCGATGACTTGGCAAAAAATATTCAAGCCGAAGTCAATAAATTTCAATTCAAAAAATCGCACGTCATTGGTCGCGCCCTCGGACAGAAGCTTTACGTAGAGCTCATGATCAAAGAATTGGCGCTCTTCATTTCTATCAGTTTAGTCCTAACCACCATCTTTTTGTTCATCGCTTTCCGAAGCGGATGGGGAATCATTATTCCAACGACGGTGGTACTGTTGAGCATTATCTGGACGCTCGGATTCTTGAAGATCATGGGCAAAGATTTAGATCTGATGCTTACTGTTTTGCCTACGATTCTTTTTGTAGTTGGAATGAGCGACTCGGTGCACGTCCTCACGAAATACATGCAAGAACTTCGAAAAGGGAAGGAGAAAATTGAAGCCATTCGTTATGCATTTAAGAGCATCCGTCTTGCTACTTTTTTGACTGCGTTAACGACGGCTATCGGATTTTTCACTTTGGTTTTTTCCAACATTCAACCCATTTCTGATTTTGGAATTTACACAGCCGTTGGAGTGCTTTTGGCCTACGGACTAACGTACACGCTACTTCCAGCAATCTTGATTTTAGGTAAGCCGAAGCGCATGAACGACTTCGCGATGTCAGACGATTTCTGGACTTCGAAATTGCACAACAGTTTTATTTGGATACTTCGAAACCGCAAGAAGATTTGGATTGGAGGAGTTGTCCTTTTGGCATTGAGCGCTTGGGGTGTTTCTACCATTGTGGTAGACAATAAGATGTTGGAAGACTTGAAAGACGACCACGTCTTGAAGCAAGAATTTTCTTTCATGGAAAGGGAATTCGCAGGTTGCCGTCCGTTTGAAATGGGTATTGTCATGCCGAACGATTCTGCCATTCTATCGGTTAAGGTATTGAAGCAATTGGATACGCTGGAGTCTTATTTGCGCAATGAATACGGAGTAGGAGCCATGCTCGGCTATGCGCAGTTGGTAAAGGAAGCGAACAAGACATTGAATTTCGGAATGGAGGAATATTACGTTATTCCGGATAGTCTGAAAGAGATTCGAGCCATTGAAGAATTGTTGCAGCAAGGACCCATTGCTCGCGCAACTGGAATGGCGTATAACGATAGCACGCGGACGCTTCGCATTAGCGGAAAGGTTGGAGATATTGGAAGACTTCATTTCGATTCGTGCAATCAAAAGTTACTGGTGTTCATGGATCAGAACTGTCCTGATTTATCGAATCGAAAAATCACCGGAACAGCGCATTTAATCGACGTTAATAACCGCAGTTTAATCGAGAATACCGTTTGGGATTTGCTCATCAGTGTCTTGGTTATAGGAATCATTATGGGCATTGTGTACAAGTCTTGGCGCATGATACCGTTGACCATTCTTCCAAATTTATTTCCGTTGTTGATTGTGGCCGGAATCATGGGATTCACGGGCATTCCGTTGAAGGTGAGTACAAGTATTATTTTCAACATCGCCTTCGGAATCGCGGTTGATGATACGATCCATTTCTTGGCTCGCGTCCGCAGTTTATTGGGTGAAGGGCTCAGCGTTCATTACGCTGTCAAGCGCACCTTCCTCACCACAGGAAAAGCCATGATTGTCACCACACTCATCCTCAGCGGCGGCTTCCTCACCTTAATCTTCAGCGACTTCTTGGGAACGCATTACATAGGTTTGTTGGTGAGTCTCACGCTCTTCATAGCGTTGTTTGCGGAGCTGTTGTTTTCTCCGTTGATTGTTATGGCGTTTTATAGGAAAGGGAAGAGAGGTTAAGATTAATCGGGTCGAAATATCTTTCGACCCTTGGTAAGAAAAGTTAAGAGAGGGGAAGAAAACATTCATTCTCATTCTCCTACTGTTTCTGTTTCTTAATTACATTTACTTCAAATAGATTTAGATGAAAAATTTAGTCGCTGCATTATTATTTTTTATTGGAACCGCTGAATCTGCTGTTGCACAAAAAGATCCATTGAATCACGAAATGATTTTCGTTGAAGGTGGAACTTTTCAAATGGGAAGCAGTTCAGGTGAATCAGATGAAAAGCCGGTTCATTCCGTAACGTTAA
>CAZEFR010000049.1:8396-15876 GCA_964511555.1 uncultured Chryseobacterium sp. | reverse complement strand
CATTTTTTTTGTCCTTTCAATTGCTTGTTCAAAAGTCCAAAATTGGTCATTGCCTCCTGTTATTTCATTTTCTAAACTTTTTCCACTTGTTTCTTTGCCTTGAAAATAGTCAGGAAGTCCTGAAGTATGAGAGAGTAAATGTTTAATGGTTAGTTCTTGAGAATAATCTTTCCCTTTATAAATATGTAGTCCTGATAAAATTGATTTGTCAATGTATTTACTGATATTTTCATCAAGACTAAGTTTGCCTTCTGCTCTGAGTTTAAGAATTAGTGCAGTTGTAAAAAGTTTGGTTGTACTAGCAATGAAGTAAGGTTGATCCATTGTCATATTACCTGATGAACCTTGCCAAATTAAATTATCTTTTTTAAAGGCAAAAGATGTCCCAAACACTTTCTTATTGTCAACCGTTTTGTCTAAGACGGTTTGAAAAGACTTTTCTTTTTCAATTGTCATTTGTCCATATGTTGTTTGTAAAATTCCAAAGCAAATTATTAATGTAAATATTCTTGTCATCGTCATTTTAGCATTAGTGGTAACGTTTTTCGGCTTGGCGATGTGGCGGATTTTAGCACAAAAGTTCAATAGAATTACTGCTGTTGAACCATGCAAAAATGTTTCATAGAAGCACTTCAGCCGCCATATTGCCAAACCGATGTTACAGGCTGTGTTTATCTATTCTGTCTCAATAATTTCAATGTATGTGTAAGTCCTTTATTACTGTTCCAGCCGAAATGTCCAGGAATAACAAAATTAGGTTTAGGATATTTCTTCATCACTTTTTTGATGGTAGGCTTCCATTCTTTGATATTCGCATCTGCAACATTACCCAAATTATTGTTTTCGGTACTTTTTACTAAACAACCGCCATATAGAATTTTGTACTTATCAAACCAGATTACGATGTTGTCTTTTGTGTGGCCTTCACCGGGATAGAATGTTTCAAATTTATAGTTGCCAACCGTGAAGGTCGTGTCATTTTCAAAGTAAAACTCAGCTTGCTTTTCTTTGTGTTCTCTGCACAAGTCGAATGTGAGTTTTGAACTATATGTTTTCACTCCCTTCTGATGTAAAAATTCTAGCCCTGCCGTTCTGTCATCGTGATAATGAGTAGCTATTGCTAGCACAACATTTTTTTTGTGTCTACTCGATATACTATCAAGTAGCGGCTGAAACTGTGTTGTGTCCCAAGGTGTGTCAAAAAGTACAACGCCATCTTCAGTAACCAAGTACATTCCATTTGATGGAAATTTGTAACCATTCACATCTTTAAAAGTTGTAAAAATGTAAAAATTATCTATCAGATGAGTTAAAACAAGACCACTGTGATTGCTCTTTATCGCGCTGTAGTTATGCACAAAATCATCCAGTTTTTCTTTTTCATAGACGCCATCTTCAGCAGGATATCTTAACGTTGATGCCATAATTGGATTTGCCTTTGCTGATTGCCATACTAGGCTCTCACCACAAGGCAATATTTCATATTGTATAGAGAAAACTTTGTCTGAATATGCCTTTTTTGCATCAATTAGTTCCCATCCATTAGCCTTTATAGCCTTCAATAACTCATCCAAGAATAATGCATTTAATAAATTATGATGAAGTAATAATGTATGTGGTATTCTTCTATTGAAAGAGATTAGAGAAAGTGAATCGTAATATTCGATTCTGTCAATAATATGATTGATATAATACTGTTTGTATGCCTCTAAATTAGCATCAGGGTTCAGTTTCAGTTGTTCGGTAATTTTAGAATCAATGTACCAATCTGATGCGTCTATGGTTACATACCCATTTCTGTAACCATTCGCATTGAGAGTTAGTCGCATTGAATCCCTTTTATCGGCTGTGTTTCCTTCCTTCAAAAAGGGGAATCTGAATAGTTTAGAGTAATTATTATAACCGGAAATGATACTATCTCCTTTAAGAAAATCATAAATAAACCGATTAGTTGAAGTTTTAGAGGAGTGGTAAAATAAATGAGAATATGAGTGATTACAAATCAGGTGATTTGCTATATCCCATTTCTTTAAAAGCTTTATCCCATTTTCATCATCCACTCGCATACCACAAACAAAAAGAGCAGCTTTAATTTTGTTTTTTTCTAATATCGATAGTATTCTTTCATTTCTTTCCTCCCAATTAAAAATAGGGGTATCATAGGTGTTTGGATCATCAATAGTAATTGATAATTGCTTCTGTGAAAACGAATTGAAAGAATGAATAAAGAACGAACTTAATAAGATGTATTTATGTATATTCATAATATTATTATTTATAGAACAAAGAATCTAGAATTTCAGTTTGCTTCAAAGATTGACTATCTACGACATCTTTCAAATTTATTACTTCTCCAAATTCAAAATAATTATTACGGTCTCTTCCAAAAGCCCCGCAAGAATCGCATGTTATAAAGGATTTAACATCTGCTTGTTCAACTTTCATTATTCTTTCTGCATAAACAAAGTACTTGTCCTTTGCATAATATCCACCAATTTGTTTGAAGGTTAAAGGATCAGCTCCTTCAATAATCCAAATTATACCCCCACCTGCCATACGATAGTGATAATACACATGTTTACTGTCTTTGTAAAAATTCCCTCCCACTAATACAAATGTTGTTGTGTCAATTACATTTTTCAAGAATTGTCCATCGTCCAGCTTAATAATATAATGTAAGTGAGGTTTCGATTTTTCATGTGTAATAACTTCCTGAAGTCCAATGTCACCTTGGTTGCTAGTCCAAAGTCCAAAATCATTTTTTGTCCAAACAATTGAGTCCTTAATTGCCCTGCTGTTTGAGATATTTTCATGATTCAAGTTAACTACATTATTTTTAAAGTAGCTATATTGAATTTGGCAAAATCCCGAAAAGAAGCTAAGAAGTATTATTAAATACAAATAGTGTTTCATAGTCTAATTTAACATTGCCTGTAACTTACTTATACACGCTACAAACCTACCCAATACATGTCATTACAGCGAGACATGCGCAGGTTTGTTGCGGTTAGATAAAGGTAATTAAAATGAAAGCGGAAATTAATTGTTCAATACAATTCTTCCAAAGCCCTGATGTCTGTGACGAATGCCCTTCGGGCGAATGTTACTTTGTAACGAATGCCTTCGGCGAATCTCTGCGACGATTTCCAACAACGCAGTTCCCATTACAACGTAGGAATTATGAAATAGGAATTACGAAGTTCCCATTACGAAGTAGGAATAAAATCTACGATTTTCCAATTACGCTTTTTTTTCTTTGTTAGAATTGAATATGGCTAAAGCAAAAGCAACGCCGAAAAGAAGGGTTATTAATCCAGCGAAATACGGTATGATATTAACCATTCTTTGAGTTGAGTATTAGTTTTAAATAGATTCCGAAAGCAAGGATTGAAGGGACCCAGAGGCCTATGAAAGTTCCATCTTCTTTTTCGCCTTGGAAGTACAGTACCTCAGAGAAAATTAATGACAAAAGAGCGGAAGCAAAAAGTAGCTTGTCTGTAAGAGTAAATTTCTTTAGCATTTATTGTTATTTCTCGAAAGGTAGGTCCGAACCAACGGTTTCAGACATTATTTCTTTGGAATAGCGGTTTAATAATGAAGTTAAGAAAATACAATACAGATTTCCCCGTCAGTTTGCAGAGAGATCGAGTGAGGATACCCAAGAAATTTGCGCGTAATACTGGTTGTGCCAATCGGTATTGTTTAGCTTCCAATTGATGAAGAGAGGGCCAAACTCGATTTTGTTAGCGTTATTAATTTTGACACCAAAGGCAACGGAAGCCCAATTTTCTTGGTAGGAGAAGTTACCTTTATTCGAGGTGTTGAAAAAGGCTTCCTCGTAGGCGGCAACGTACAAGTTGTTTCTGTTCGAAGAAATCGGAAAATCAAATCCGAATAAACCGCGGAGGCGATTGCTGTATGTCGTAAGATCTGTTTTGTCAATTTTGATGAAGCGATTGTCAAATCGCAGTCGAAACTTCAGGTTGCCTTTCGCCAAGGGTTGTTTGTACGTGGTTTGTAGGTGAATTCGATTTTCATTGGCGAAGGAGTCATCCATTTTATTTTCTCTCTGAAAAACATAGCTTACAGCAAACGAAAGGTGTTTGTTCAAGGTGTAATTCACGCTTTGCTCAGCGTAAAGTAGAAGTGGAGCAATTGACTTTTCATTGCGCTGTGGGGAGGTTTGAAACTTTGGTAAAGCACCGAAATAGTAAAAGCTGAAATCTACTTTTTCTGAAATTTTCGACGTGTGGTCAACAGTTGGAAAAAGACCTATTGAATTAATCGATTGCGAGAATACTGCACTGCAGACCAGGGTATAGATGGCGGTTACCAATGCAAGACGTTTCATTTTTTAGATGCAGTAAATAAAATGTAAAACATTTCAGTTGCTATCTGTTTGCAACGTTCGTCATACTTTTCAGTCATTGCCGCAGTATTGTCGAATTCCTTCGGGTCATTGAAGGGAAGACCAATGCGCATGTCGGCGCCTTCAACATACGGACAGCCTTTGTCTGCCTCACTGCAAACCATCATAGCAGCAAAGTTTTTTTGCGGATTGGTGCTGTCTGAATATTTTTTAGAGAACATAACCCAAGGATTAATATTTTCACCAACCATCACATATTGCAATGGGTTAGCACCTTGGTTGTTCGAATAAATTTGAATTCCCGTTCTGCGAAGAGCTTCAAGTGTGTTCGGATGCACCTTGGTTTGTTCGGTTCCTCCTGAAAAAGTAAAAACGCTGTCGATGTTGTAGTAGAATGAGGCAACTTGAGCCCAAACCTGCGACATGTGACTTCTTCTGGAGTTGCTTGTGCAAACGAAAAGTAAGTTCACCGGCTTGTGTGCATTTTTCATCTCAACCACGTACGAAGCAATTTCTTCAAGGTCAATTTTACGCTCTACTGGAATGGCTTTGAATCCACTTTCTAAATTGTCGCAGTATGACTTCAACTGCGGATAAAGTGCGTTTTTGTTGGTTTGTCCTTGCGCGCTAAAAGTGAAAACTGATAATGCTAGTGATAAAATGAAGTATGCTGTCTTTTGTTTTTTCATGGGCTATCTTAACTGTGGATTTAATCGAATGCAATAAGTGACTCAAATTTATTCAAATCATGAACTCGAAAACCTCTATTGCTAGACATAACGAAAACTTAATCTGTCCACTAAGACAATAGTCGTCTTAAAACATTCCCACAACATCGTTACAATTACGGGGTTCCCATTACGCAGTAGGAATAAAATCTCCGATTTTCCCATTACGCAGTAGGAATAAAATCTCCGATTTTCCAATTACACAGTAGGAATAAAATCTTCGATTTTCAATCATTTATGCCGAAACCAACAATCTATCCGCGACCCTTCATATCCCTTAAAGATGCTGTTCACCGGAGCGCCGTGAATAAGTCGTTCGTTGAATTGCGAGCGAGCAATGTAATTGAATGCACCCATGTCCCCAGTGAAGGCGGTTTTGTTTTCTTGATTGAATTGCTCGTGAACACTGCAAAGGGATTCCAAGAAATTCAGCATGACAGTTGTTGATCCGCCAATGATTCCACAGTTCAGCAAGGTGTCTTGCGCGAATGTTTGTTCGTATTCCGCGAAGCCAGTAATCTGATTTCTGAAATGAGTCGAGTGATCATTCATCCATTCGTTGTCCAACGTTTTCGGTTCGTCGCCGCAGAAAAGTGAATCTCGATTTTCTTGAAACAGAAAAGTTTCGAACGGATTTTGAACTACTACAACATCTGAAACATCGGTAACGAAAACGGAATGAATGGTTGAGTTGAAATTCAACAAGAAATCGCGATAAATGAAGTAACGGAAGACATTCGGATTGAAAGCTAGATTGTATTTCACTTCAATGAAGGTGATGTTTTCATTCGAAAACTTCCGACAGGTTTCTTCAGAAAAACTGTTGTGAAAAATAACACCGTGCAAATTCAAAAGCTGAATAGATTCAGCCCAGGCTTGAACCAATGCGTAGCTGTCGTCTTCGAGCGTAGTGTTGCGGTTCACGTCATACACGCCGGTAAAATGACAAGCGAGAATGATGTTCTCTGATTTTGGAATGTAATTGAATGTAGAGCGCATTAATTCGGCAGCGGAGCGTTTTGTTTTTTTACTGTCGCGCTAATGCTGTTGGGCATGTTCCGATAATAGATGTAAGACCGAAGATCTACTTTTTCAACGCGAAATTTCGCCTCTGCTTGCTCGAAGAAATCGGCGTCTGCAGCATATCCACTCTTCAAACAAATCGTAGTGAACACTTCGCGTCTTCCGAAAAGCGTTCCGAATAAAATGCAATCGTCTAGGTGCACCAACTGGGTATGATCATCTTTATCTGGAACGAAGTAATCATCTGAATTGTTGACCATGGTTTCCGTGAACGAAGCAATCAAATCAAGCGACTCGATTTTCTCCAAACAAGAACTCAAATGATGAGGCTTATACTCATCGTCGCTATCTAATATCGTAATGAACTCGCCAATGCTGTTGAGAACGCCTCGGTCGATTGATTTCGATTGACCTCGGTTGCTGTGGCGAACGTAAATGATTTTGTCTTCGTGTTGCTCTGCGTATTGCAGCATTTGCGCACGACTGTCGTTCGTTCCGCCGTCGTCGATAATGATTAACTCGAAGTCTTGAAAGTCTTGATTCAACACAGAGTCGATGGCTCTTTTAATAAAAGCGAACTCGGTGTTGTACACGGCCATAAGGACAGATATCTTGACTTTCTTCAGCATAACAGGAAACGCAATTTTTTTCCGAGTGCAAAGAAGGACGAAAATTTCCGAACTGACGTTAAATAAACGTTTTATTTCAATATTCGCTGCTCCGCAGCATTCGCCCTTCGGGCATTCGTTCACTAGTGAACATTAGTCATCGACATTCGCTGCTCCGCAATTCTTGAATTTAATATATCGTCGAAGACATTCGCTGCTTTGCAGCATTCGCCCTTCGGGCATTCGCTCGCTAGCGAGCCTTAGTGCTTCCGCCCAAGAAAATGTGCGTCAATGAAATCACAAACGACAGCCACAGTGCAGACCAAAATCCGTCGATCTTAAATCCTTCCACAAGTTCTCCGGCAATCAACAGCATAGACGCATTAATAACCAACAGGAACAAACCCATGGTGAAAAGCGTTGCCGGAATGGTAAGCGCAATTAATATGGGTTTCAAAAATCGATTCAGCAGCGTTATTACAATTGCGCTTATAATTACCGTAACAGATGAGTCTACTGAAAATCCGTCGAGTAAATAATCGCCAATGAACAGCGCAAGGCTCGTTAACATCAATTGAAAGGTTACTTTGTAAAAATTGTTGGGGCGCTGTTCCATGGGTGAATTTTCAATTTAGCGAATTTCGAAAAGATGAACGAATAATTTTTCTTTTTCGTTTGAATTCCTGCTTTCTTTTCGAAATTTCTTTTCTTTGTTGGTATGAAGAACATTTTCTTGCGCTCGTTCATTTTCG
>CAZEFR010000049.1:1368-8296 GCA_964511555.1 uncultured Chryseobacterium sp. | reverse complement strand
GCGGTTTCAGAACCAGCGCTGTTTCGCGTAAGCACCGTTAGCGAAGACGGTTTCATTCAAAAAAGAATTGGTGGTGTGCGCGGATATGCCGATGGTGATATTTCTTTTGCTCAATTGAAGAAGCCAATGGGCTTGGCTTTTAGCTATGCAGAACAACTCCTGTACATTGCAGATCCATTGAATCACGCCATTCGCATCTATGACAACGATCAACATGTGTTGCTTACAATTCTCGGTAACGGAAAACAACCCAACATAGAAAATTTCGGAAAGGCAGTAACGTGGAAAGGTGCCATTCCTTATCCAACAGATGTGCTCATAGTGAAGAACAAAATATATGTCCTTGCCGGAAACGACTGCAGCGTGTGGGAATTGAACACCGGCGACCAGTCCTCTAAATTAATTTGGAGAAGCGAAAACAAAGACGCACAAGGCAATGCACTCAGCGCCCTTTCCCTTCAATTCTTCAACAAAGAATTTTACATGCTGAAAAGCAACGGGACGATTTCGAAATTCAAAAAGAAGAAGGAGCAAGTTGCCTATGCGCCGGAAACGCCTTTGAATCGCGCGGGCGGATTCACCTTCTACAACAGCGATCTTGTCATAAGCGAACCCTTCAACCAGAAAATTTCATGGTTAGGAAGTGCGAAGAATATGGCGGGAAGTGGTGTGGTCGGATTGAAAGATGGAGCTGCTGACACAGCGCAGTTCACGCGCCCCATGGCTTTGAATAAAATTGGAAGTGAAATTTTTGTTTGCGAAGGCGGATACGGTGTGCTGCGCAAATGGCGCATGGTGTCGAATGAAGTGAAGAGTTTTTATCCGGTGGTGAGTCAAGAGGCTTTGTACTCGGGCGAATCTCCAAATGCAGGAGAGGCAATTGCTTTGGAACCTATCTCTGTTGAAACAGGTAAGACTACTTTAAAGCTAATCATTGATGCCCCTGGATACTTCATGCTGAATGTTGAGGAGAATGGTGTGTTCACCGACGAGAATTCGGGAATAACGGCATCGGCAGAAGTTTTAACAGATGGAAAGGTTGATTTAGTTTTGGAAGTTCCGGAGAATAGAACCGAGATGGGATTTATTCAATTGGGATTGCAGTTGGTGCTGCATCCGATCGACGCCCCGAAAATGTCCTACTTGAAGAAAATGTTTGTGGTTTTTACCTATGAAATTCTTCCTGGAAGTGAACACGAGCAAGAGCTCATTATTCATCCGTTTGTAAAACCGGATTAGTTGTCGCCGCGAAGTCTCCCTAATTCCAACGCCGCTTCGGTATAATCCGGTTTTAGTTTCAATGCTAAATTTAAATCGGCCTCGGCATTGGTCTTGTCACCAAGGGCACTGTGACACAGCGCTCGATTATACGCTGCTTGATAATAATTTGGGTTCTTCTCCAGAGCTAAATTGAACGACTCAACTCCTTTTCTGTAGTCTTTCAGGTATACCAAATAAACAAATCCCTTATTGAAATAAGCTGCGGAGAAATTCGCATCTATTCCAATAATTTTATCGTAGCATTGAAGAGCTTCTTGGTAGTTGCTCGGATTCTTTACACCAGTTTCCTGAAGAAAAATGGCCTTGTTGTAATAGGGTTCAACAAAGTTGGGATGAATCTCTATGGCAGAGTTGTAATACTCTTTCGCTAAAGGATTTCCATAACTCGCACACACCAATCCCGCTTCCACGTAGGCGTCGTAATAACTCGGGTCTACCTCAATGGCGGTTTGGTAAGAGCTTAAGGCCAACGTGGTGTCTTTCACTTGACGGTACAATCTTCCTTTCAGGTAGTAGGCGTAGGCCACACGTTCATCTTGACGCAGTACAGTGTTAATTTGTTTTAGTGCTAACTCGTAGTTATTCAAAGCTATGTCCATGGCCGCTTTTTCAAGTAACCCGTTTTTGTGCTGTGGATCTTTTTCAATACATTTTTGGTAGTCTTTGTATGCCTCTACTACACGTTGTTGATCGAAGTGAATTTGTCCAGCCGTGAAGTAGATGTCTGCTTTCGTAGAATCAATGGCCTTTGCACGCACAATGTCGGCATTGGCTTCGGTATATTTTTTCAATCCGGAATAATATCTCGCCCGCTCTAAGTAATGCGCGAAGTTGTTTGGCTCAGCCGTAATCTTTGCATTTATACTGCGCAAGGTGGTGTCTGAAGTTTCTTCCACACCGAGATCTGTATTCGTATTGCAGCTTTTGCAAGATTCAAGGGTTGAAACGAACACTGTGGCGAGCACAACGCCAAAAATATAAAGAGGGGTCCTAAGCTTTTTCAACATAACTTTCAATTGAGCTATCAAAAGTAAGGTGTTCGTCTTTTCTTTCCTTGAAGAATTTATTTTACGGTCGATTTTAGACCTTTGCAGAACATTAATTTCAAACCATTGGCATCCGAAGGCAAAAAGTTTGTTTCTAGTTTTTCATGGAATTCCGCTACGGTGGTTTTGCAAATTCTGATTCAGTTGGGCTACACCGCTTTGCTGGCAAGGCTTATAGCCCCAGAGAATTTTGCGGTCATGGGAATTGTGCTCAGCCTTATGGGTTTCGCCGAGATCTTTTCCCAGATTGGTTTAGGCCCAGCGCTCATTCAACGAAAAGACATTGAGCAATCGCACATCAATTCGGCATTCACCACTTCGCTTGGGCTGGGTTTAATCTTCACCCTGTCGTTTGTTGCTGCGTCACCGCTTATCGCTCAAGTCTACGGCATTGATACGTTGAAGGAAATCATTCCTGTTGTGTGTTCAAGCTTCACCATTTCAGCATTGAGCGTGGTTCCGCGGAACCTCATGATGAAGGAAATGAAATTCAAATCGTTCTTCACGGCGAGCATGTTGAGCATAGTTGGTGGAAACCTAATCGTTGGATTGTGGTTGGCTTACGGTGGATACGAGATATGGGCTTACGTGTGGGCGTTATTCGCGCAGAACGCGTTAATGACTTTGGCCTGTTGGATCCTTCAGCCTACGCGCGTTCAATTCAAATGGAATAAAAAAGCGACGCTTCAATTGTTGAATTACGGTGCGGGAAGTTCACTTTTCAATGCCTTGAATTATGCCGCAACGAAAGTGGATGTCGCTGTTCTTCCGCTCTTTTCGAAGGGCACCGCGCTCTTTCCCAATACCGTTTCCTTGAATCAAGCGGGTATGTACGAAAGAGGCGCTTACGTAGCGTCACTTCCAATTACAATCATGGCGAAACTGAGCGATAGCGTACTCTTCAGTGGTATGTCGAAGTTGCAAGAAGAGACTGAACGCCTGAAACGTGTTGTGCTGGCGGCAACAAATGCACTGAGTATTTTAATATTCCCCGTGTCGTGTTTTGTGTTTGTCTTCAGCGAAGATATTTTGCGCATTTACCTTGGTTCTGCTTATTTGGGAGCTTCTGATTTGCTTCGCTGGTTATTTGTAGCCGTTATCTTCCGGACACTCACGCGCCCTGTCGATTCGCTGCTTCGCGCCAAGGGAGCCGTTTACAAGGGGAGTTGGATAAAAGGCATTTATCTTGTTCTTATGATTGTTGGAGTTATGGTTGCAGCGCGCTATTCGGTTGAAGCGGTGGCTATTTCTATTGCGGTAACAACAGGTATTCATTACCTCATGATGATTTCTTTTGCGCAACGGATAGCGGGTATCCGAGTAGGCGAGCAGCTTTCAGCCTTGGTTCCCGGATCGCGCATTGGAGCCATGACTTTGCTGACAGCCTATCTGGCGAAATACATGGCCGTGCGTTCGCACATCGATGGGATTTGGCTGTTGTTGTTTGCCATTTTTTGTGTAGTCGTTGGCGGATGTATTTTGGTGTACATTCGTCCGCAATGGTTAGGTGAAAGAAGTGTGAACCCACTTTTTGTTGTGCCAGAAAGATTTCGGAAATTTCCGTTTTTAAATAGAATTTACAAAGCCTTCGATGAAGAATAGAGGAGTAGTTGTTTTCGTAATTTGTTTGTTGAATGTGTTCAGCTCTTTCGGGCAAAGTAAGTTGGTGGTGAATGCTCCCGACAGCCTGTCATTCCTCTTGTCTATTGACGAAGCGCAAATCAATGCAGTTCCTGTTTCTTCCATTCATATTTCAAAATTGAATATTGGAAAGCACAGTGTGAAGGTGGTGGTTCAAGCGCAAGAGGCCATCTTCTTGCTGAATGCTAAAAATCTTGTTTCGCACAGCTTTACGGTTTCTGTTTTGAACAACAAACTCGAGTTGGTTCCTTCCGGAGAATTAAAGCTTCAAGCCAAAGCCTTTCAGTTTTGGCAGAACAGTGCAATTCCTGTTACAACCAACGACAACGTTTATGTTGGGAAGAAGGGATGCGAGAATCCGGCTTCAGAAACTTCTGTAGATTCACTCGTTGCGGTTCTTCATTCAAAATCTTTCGACACCGAAAGGAAGATGATTGCGCGCATGCAGCTTCAGGAATCTTGTTTCCAGGTAAAGGATGTCGTTAGAATTATTTCAACCATTGAGTTGGAGGAGAATCGAATGGACTGCATTGTGCCTTCGTTAAGTCAGGTCTACGATATTGAGCGAATCAATCAACTACTCGAGTTGGTTATTCTTGAACGAAACAAGGAAGCCATTCAACACAAAATTTCACAATTACAAAATCAGTAAGAAACATTTAAAGACTACATTTGAATCATGAAAAAAGTACACAATTTTAGCGCGGGTCCTTGCATTTTACCTTCATCTGTTATCGAAGGTTCAGCAGATGCTATTCGTGAATTCGACGGCATGGGATTGTCGTTGATTGAAATTTCACACAGAAGTAAAAACTTCGAGCGTGTAATGGACGAAGCGCGTCAATTGGTGAAAGATATTTTGAATCTTGAAGATCGCTACGAAGTTCTTTTTCTTCAGGGCGGTGCCACACTTGGGTTCTACATGGTTCCTTTGAATATTTTGAAGGAAGGTGGAAAGGCTGCCTACGCAAACACCGGTGTATGGGCAAGCGGTGCTATTAAAGAAGCGAAGTTGGTGGGAAACATTGATGTGCTTACCGACAGTTCGGCTTCGAATCACAACCACATCCCTGAGTTGCCTTCGGTAGATGGATATGATTATTTCCATTACACTTCGAACAACACCATTTACGGAACGCAATATCAGAGCACCCCGAAAGTGAATGTTCCGTTGGTGTGCGACATGAGTTCAGATATTTTTTCGAAGGAATTCAACGCGAATGAATTTTCGTTGATCTACGCTGGTGCGCAGAAGAATATGGGTCCTGCTGGAGCAACCTTGTACATCGTAGACAAAGAAATGTTAGGCAAGACAGGAAGAAAACTTCCTTCGTACTTAGACCTTGCTTCTCATATTTCGAAAGACAGTATGGCGAACACGCCTCCAGTGTTTTCAGTATACGCGAGCATGCTTATGCTTCGTTGGATCAAAGAAAACGGTGGATTGAAAGGAATGGAAATTCACAACCGAGCGAAGCAAGAATTATTCTATGCTGAATTAGACAGAAACAGCATGTTCCATGGACACAGTGTTCCGGAGAGTCGCTCATGGATGAACCCAACCTTCCGTTTGAACAACGAAGAGCACACTGCTGCATTCGATGCCATGTGGAAAGAAGCAGGAATTAGCGGAATTGCTGGACACCGCAGTGTTGGCGGATACCGCGCCTCCATGTACAACGCACTTCCTTTGGAAAGCGTTCAAGTGTTGGTAGATGTAATGAAAGAATTCGAACGTAAAAACGGATAAGATGAAGATTTTAGCAAACGACGGAATAGACGCAAAAGGACAAGCTGCTTTGGAAGCCATGGGCTGCACAGTGCTTACTGAAAAAGTAAGTCAAGATGCATTGGCTGGTTTCATACAAAATGAAAACATAGACGGACTTTTGGTGCGCAGTGCAACGACAGCAAGAAAAGATTTGATAGACGCTTGTCCGAATTTGAAGTTCATCGGTCGTGGTGGAGTAGGTATCGATAACATTGACGCAGTTTATGCGCGTGAAAAAGGTGTTGACGTTTTCAATACTCCTGCTAGCAGCAGCGCTAGCGTAGCGGAATTGGTAATGGCCATGATGTTCGCTTCGAACAGATTTCTTTATCAAGCCGGTGGCGCAATGCCAGTAAACGGAGAAGAAACGTTTGAAGTGTTGAAGAAGAATTACGGGAAAGGAAAAGAGGTGAAGGGAAAGACATTGGGAATTGTTGGCTTCGGTCGCATTGGAATGTCATTGGCTGAATACGCTTTGGGATGCGGCATGCGTGTGATGTTCTTCGATCGTTCGAAGACGGAAGAGACGGTAACGCTTTCCATCAACGGTTCTCCACTTGAAGTGAAATTGAATGTTTCTTCTTTCGAAGAAGTTCTTCGCGGAAGCGATTTCATTTCGTTGCACGTTCCGAAACAACCGAATGGAAGTTCGGTTATTGGTTCTGCAGAGTTCGCACTCATGAAGAAAAACGCAGTGGTGATCAACACCAGTCGCGGTGGAACCATTAACGAAACTGAACTTATTGAAGCGTTAGATAACGGCGTTATTGCCGGAGCATGTTTAGATGTGTTCGAAAACGAACCACGTCCAAATGCAGCCTTGTTGAAGCATTCCAGAATTATTACCACTCCGCACATTGGTGCAGCCACAGCCGAAGCGCAGGAGCGCATTGGTC
The DNA here is from genome assembly GCA_964511555.1 of uncultured Chryseobacterium sp. Taxonomy (GTDB): domain Bacteria; phylum Bacteroidota; class Bacteroidia; order Flavobacteriales_D; family Sanyastnellaceae; genus CAIZGX01. Next base: position 1,661 of record CAZEFR010000049.1, on the reverse strand, counting down.
TTGAGATAGCAGACAATGTGAAACGAATTATGCAAGGCGCATAAGATGAAGTTTAAACCATTCAAAGCGGTATTGCCTGCAGCTGATAAGGTGCACTTGGTTGCTTCGCGCTCGTACGTGTCTTATTCGAAAGAAGATTTAATAGATAAGTTGAAGGGTAATCCTTATACTTTCCTACACATCATTCACCCCGATGTAGACGGCGATTACCGCGGAAGACGCATCGCTTATTTCGAAGAAGTAAGAAAGAATTACGTGAAGTTTTTGAATGAAGAAATATTCGCGCAAGAAGA
>CAZEFR010000049.1:0-1268 GCA_964511555.1 uncultured Chryseobacterium sp. | reverse complement strand
TGGTTGAATTCGATTTGAATGTGTTCCTTTCCGACTTGAATAAATTGGGTGCTCTTCACGAAGTGAAAGAAAATGAATTGAATTTGAGTGAAGGAAGAATAGGTGTCTACACCAGCGGAAAGTGGTATGCCTTTCAATTCGAAAAAGAAAAAAATGTCATCGATGCCGAATGGCTTTCGAAAAATATTCTTCATCCGATTTTTGGAATTGAAGATGAGCGCACCGACAAGCGCATTGCACATGCAGACGGATTGGTTCCAACAAGTGAGATAGCGAAAATGGTTGATGAAGGAAAAGCAGATTTCGCGTTTTTGCTTCATCCGATTTCAACCGAAACACTCATGCGTATTTCCGACGAAGGATCTACCATGCCTCCGAAGAGTACTTACATCTTGCCGAAGCTAAGAAGTGGATTGGTTATTTATCCAATGCGATGAGCCACATACAAGATCAAATAAAATTCTACACTGCACAGTTTCCTTCACACGTGAAGCTGGTTGCTGTTTCCAAGACAAAACCTGTTCAGGATTTGCAAGAAGCTTATGCTGCTGGACAGCGCATCTTCGGTGAGAATTATGTGCAGGAATTGGTAGACAAGCAGGCGCAACTTCCAACCGATATTGAATGGCATTTCATTGGGAATTTGCAGTCGAATAAGGTGAAGTACATTGCTCCGTTTGTTGCGCTTATTCACGGAGTGAATTCAATTTCCACCTTGAAGGAAATAGATAAGCAAGCCAAGAAATTAAATAAGCAGATTGAAATTTTATTGCAACTTCATGTTGCAACAGAAGAAAGTAAATTCGGGTTTTCGGAAGAGGAAGTGTTAGAAATCGCTTCAAAAAAAGAGTTGTATTCTAACGTAAACTTTCGCGGGGTCATGGGCATGGCATCTTTCACAGAAGACCAGTCACTTATTCGAAAAGAATTTCAAGAAGTGAATCGCATTTTTTCTTTGTTGAAGCCGCTCTTCGGTGAAGCCTTCAATGAAATAAGTATGGGCATGAGCGGCGATTGGGAAATTGCCGTTGAGGAAGGAAGCACGCTTGTTCGAATTGGCAGTGCAATTTTCGGAAGTCGTTAGTTCAACGTTTCAGCTACGCTGTAGTCGTTGCGTGTAGCGCTGTTCCGAGAAATAAGTTCGCCCAAGAATCCGGCTAAAAACAAAAGCGTTCCAATGATCATACAGGTGAGTGCAATGTAGAACGGACTTTGTTCAGCAATGTTCTTTGCAGTTTCGCCTAGGTAAAGTGCATGCAATTTCGAAC
>CAZEFR010000048.1:6587-15971 GCA_964511555.1 uncultured Chryseobacterium sp. | reverse complement strand
ACCTCCTCTGCAGAAATATTCAGCACATCAGTTTCATCTACAACCCCATCTTCTAAATAAGTGGCGTTTGTGCCAAGAGGCATCCATCTTCCTGGATGCATGGGACGTTTGGAAGGATAAAGTCCTATTGCGCGAATACCAACGGCCGATGCAATGTGCAGCGGTCCTGTGCTTGCTGCTACCAGCGTCTCACAAGAAGAAATAAATGCGATTAATTGTGGAAGAGAAAGCTTACCAGTTAAATCGTTAATGTGTGAATCGAATCGAAAATCTTTTCGAATACGAACCCCTTCTTCTTCGGTTCCTGTAATGTATATGTTGAAGTCAGCTGCTGGCAGTAGCGACGACAATTCTTGGTATTGTTGCAACGACCAATTCAACGCACTTCCTTTGCTTAACATGTGGAACACAACCGAACGTTTATTCGGTTCAAGTTGAATGGGGCTTTCCACTTGAGATTTCAACACATGCCATGCGCGAATTTCTTCGATAGTAGGAATTTTTTTTACTCCGAACGGATACAACAAATGAAAGTTCAATTGCGATTCATGCAAATCTGAATTCTTTCTGGAAAAGAACACGCGGTCATTAGCAAATTTCCAAGAGGCCACTCTGCTGCCAGTTGCAATGCGTTTCTTCACCCCTTGTGCCTTCACCCACTTCATGACTTCCGCATCTGGAAAGGCGAATACGCATGCGTCTACGTTTAAGTTAGACGCTGCACGCTTATCGAAATTCAAGAATTCGTCTACATACGGACAAGCCTCTACAATGGCCTGTGTGTAGCTTCGTCCAATGAATACAATGCGCGTATTCGGCGAGTGTTTCTTAATGAAACCACACAACGGCAACGTCACAATCACATCGCCAATGCTGTCTGTTCTTGCAATGGCAAGACTACTTGGAAAGGCGAATGTGCTCATGTAGTTTTTTATATTTTAAAAACGTCGCGTATGCCGAAATGCGCGCTACCGTGAATCCTGCCTTTCCATCTAAAAATCCCAGTCGGAAAAAATAGTCGACAATGAATTTTGAAATCGGACTGAAAACACGTTTGAACCAAGGTGATTTTTTTCCATGTTGAAATAAATCCTCGGCTTGTATGCTGGTAAATTTTTCTGCTTGCGCGTAATGCTGATCCACGCTGTAGTAGGAGTAGTGAAGGCAATCGCCCTCCAGCAAGTATGTATTCTCTTTTGAAAGTCCGCGCAACACTTCGTGAATGGTTCCTTCCCAATGCGTTTCTCGTTTGTTGAACAAACGAACTTTCACGTCTGGATACCATCCGCCGTGCTTAATAAACGTTCCGCAATAATTGGTCATGCGCTTGAATGACGCTGCTTGCGGATGATCTTTCCACTTCCGAATACTTTGAATAAGCGCGTCATTCAAAACCTCATCGGCGTCTAAACTCAATATCCAATCGAAAGAGGCTTGTGCGTTTCCGAAGTTTTTTTGTTCGGAATAGCCACACCAAGGATTGGTTATAACCCTTGCTCCGTAGGCCATACAGACTTCTACAGTATTATCCGTAGAGCCAGAATCTATTACAACAATTTCATCGGATACCGCTTGCGCCGCCTTCAGACATTTCGCAATGTGATGTCCTTCGTTGAACGTAATGATCACAACTGATAATCCTTCTGTCATGATTTATCGAGTTGAATTCCACATAAAAACATTCGGATTATCCTTGAAGGGCGTGAGGTCTTTCACTGCGATTAACAACCCTAAATCTACCAGCCACAAGACACCTCCTCCGCCAATGGTGGTGGTATATATCACAGGAACTTTCAAGTCTGTTCCAAGGTACATGCGATGAACGCCGAACAATCCCAAGCTCATGTCTAGCCCAATGGCAACGGCTCTTTGGTTGTCGAGCGTGCGAAGCTTTTGAACGATTTTTCTATTGTTGAATTTTTCTTGCGACGCTCCTTTCAAGGAAGAATTTCTTCCAAAAGATTCTTGTCCGAATGTTGAAATTCCGAAGAACAAAAAGCAAAGCAAGAAAACCGTACGCATCTTACGAGTGTTGTTTAATCAAGGCTTCCACCTTTTCAACCATGTTTTTCGATCCAATGAAAAGGGGAGAACGTTGGTGAAGATCGGTTGGAACAATTTCCATAATACGTCTGTGTCCATCCGTTGCTTTTCCTCCTGCTTGCTCTACAATGAACGCAAGCGGATTGCATTCGTATTGCATGCGCAGTTTGCCGCTCTTGTTTTTCGTAGTTCCTGGATAGATATAAATTCCACCTTTAATCAAATTGCGGTGGAAGTCTGCTACCAGCGATCCAATATAACGCGCAGAATACGGACGATTCGTCTTCTTATCGCTTTCTTTGCACCATGCAATGTATTCTTGCACACCTTTTTCGCAAGCGTTAAGATTTCCTTCGTTCATACTGAAAGTGGTGCCGTCTTCCGGAATTTTCATATTCGGATGTGAAAGGAAAAATTCGCCAATGCTGGGCTGAAGCGTAAATCCGTTAACGCCATGACCGGTCGTGTAAACCAGCATGGTGCTACTTCCATAAATAATGTATCCGGCTGCAACTTGCTCGTCTCCCTTTTGCAAAAAGTCGTTCACATTGGCCAAATCACCAATGCTACTCTTCCTTCTGAAAATGGAAAAGATCGTTCCAATACTCACGTTCACATCAATGTTCGAAGAGCCGTCTAACGGATCGAATAAGATGACATACTTCGCTTTCTTGCAATGTTCTTGATCGAACGCGAAATACTTTTCATTCTCTTCACTTCCTGCACCAGCAACTTGTCCGCCCCAACGCATCGCGTTCAACAACGTTTCGTCAGAGAACACATCCATCTTCATTTGCGTTTCGCCTTGAACATTGATGTTCGCTGCTGCGCCCAAGATATCTTGAAGCCCCGCCTTATTCACCTTGTGATTAATAATCTTCCCTGCTATACCAATGTCGGTAAGCAGTCGCGTTAAATCGCCTGAAGCGTATGGAAAGTCAGATTGACGTTCCATTACAAATTCATTAAGTGTTACCAATGCCATAATGCTAATTTAAGCTGAATGTGTTATTTCTTGGGGAAGAGAATGCGAGTCAATTCAATAAATTGTTCTACCGATAATTGCTCGGGTCTTTTGTTGAACAAATCGTTCTCTGATGTAATACCCGGTTGAAGCAAAGACTTCACCGAATTGCGAATGGTTTTTCTGCGCTGATTGAACGCCAACTTCACCACTTGTTTGAATTCCTTTTGTTGGGAAGTCACAAGTGGCGCAGGTCTGCGCTGCATGCGCAACACACCGCTTTTTACTTTGGGTGGAGGATTGAAAACTTCCGGCTCAACGGTGAAAAGAAATTTGATTTCGTAGTGCACTTGAAGCAGCACCGATAAGATACCGTAGTCTCTGCTGCCAGGGCCTGAAGCCACGCGCTCTGCAACTTCCTTCTGAAACATCCCCACCAACTCGGGAACGCATTCCCATTCGTCGAGTACCTTGAATAAAATTTGAGAAGAGATGTTGTACGGAAAATTTCCAACCACACAAAAATTGTCGCCGAAGCGCTCTCTCAAATCCATGCGAAGAAAATCTTCCTCATAAATTCTTCCGCGCAAAGCCGGATAGTAAGCATTCAGATACGCCACCGACTCATCGTCGACTTCCACAACAGAGGTTTCGTATGGAAGCTTCATGAGGAATTGCGTAAGCGCGCCCGTTCCCGGACCTACCTCAACAATTTTCTTTGTTTCGCCAGCGCCGGTAATGGCTTCAGCAATTCTTTCGCAGACAGACATGTCCAAAAGGAAATGCTGACCCAGGTGTTTTTTCGGACGTACGTTCACCCTGCAAAGCAAAGCGAAAAAGCCGACACTTAGACTCCATTTGTTGAACATTCCGAAGTGAAAAAGTACTGAATGCGAAAACCGAAAGTTTTGAAAATTAGATTAGCTTCGAAATGTGGTAAGCTATCTCGATATAATTCTAGTGCTCATCTTGGTATGGGCACTTTGGCGCGGATGGATGAACGGTTTCGTTTCGGAATTGTTCTCGTTCCTGGCCTTCTTTGTGGGCATTTACGCAGCAGTGTATTTGTCTGAATCTGTTGCGAAGATGATTGGTGCAACCGACGGCTCAATAAGCACGCGTGTTGGCGTGTTCTTGGGTATCTTTTTAGTGGTTGTCATTGGCATGTACTTCCTCGGAAAACTCATTTCGAAAAACATCAAAGGAAGCGGCGAGAAATGGAACAAAGCCTTGGGCGCAACGTTTTCATTGTCGAAATATCTGTTGGGGACAAGCTCGCTTTTCGTCATGCTGCATGCGCTTGACGATAAGTTCCACATGATTCCGCAATCGCAAAAAGACGCTTCAATTGTATACGAACCGGTGAACGATTTCTCGAAAACCATTATTCCAGCAATCGAAGATTTCGATAAGAATATTCCAGAGAAAACGGCTTAAGAACGAATCCGCCATTCATTCGGATAGTTATTGTTCAAGCGGGTTCCAACCACTTTGCCCCATCCAATGTTTTGTTGTTCGAAGGTGACTAAAACAAAGCCCGCCTCGGCTTCAACCTGAATCACTTCTTTCTTCAAATAACGAATGACGTCTTCATAAGACAGTTCGAGCTTCTTAACTGCAGCCGCTTCAACGCCAGTATTGGCAATGCCTTGGCCGGGAATAAACTTGTCTTTCATGAACTCACCCACAAGCGTTCCTGCATTCGCATTCGGTAGCATCGCGCGCCAAAGATCTTTGAATGTATGTTGAAGGGTATCGAGAAAAACCAGTCCCTTTTCATTTTTAACAAGTGCAACGTCTTCGCGAATAAACGCATTCACGGTAGCGCGTTCTTTTGCATTCAACGGAACAATTTTCATGTTCGGTTTGAAACGCGTTTTTTCCGATTGTCCTTCTGGCTTTTTCAAAAGCGTACAGAAGAATCCCTCTCCAGGAGTATTGTGCGGAAGCATTCTGTATCCTTCGCCAGCAGTACATTTCACCACATCTACTTTCCAACCCGATTGCATTTCAACGGGTATGTTTTCAAGTTGAAATTCATTGCTCAAATACTGAAGCATGTTTTCATTTTCTTCAGGCGCAAACGTGCAGGTGGAATACAACAAGTAACCGCCTGGTTTCAGCAAACGAACGGCTTCTTGAAGTATTTCATACTGACGCACAGCGCAACTCTGCGCGAATGATTCTTTCCACTCGCCGCGATAGTCGACTTGCTTGCGGAACAAGCCTTCTCCGCTGCACGGCGCATCTACAGCAACCACATCGAAGGCATGCGTAAACGGAATTTTATTCGGATACATTCCCAACGTGAAGACATTCGGAATACCCCATTTGTCAAGGTTTTCACGAAGAATACTCAAACGCTGAGGCATCACCTCATTCGCTACCAAAACACCTTGATCTCCGATTAGCGTAGCGTAAATTAAACTCTTTCCTCCGGGTGCAGCGCAGAGATCAAGCACGGCTGGATTTTCAATTTCTTGAATGGCTTGCTTGAACAGATGTCCAATGAGCATTGAATTCGCTTCCTGCGAGTAATACGCTCCCGCGTGGTAATGCGGATCGAAGGTGAATTTCGGACGCTCTTCCAACAACAAGCCAAGGTCGTTCCAAGCAACAGGATTACCGTGTATGGAAGTGTTCTTGAATTTCGTCGGATGCATTAATACCGATGTCTGTATCTCTCGGTCGTAGGCGGGAATCATGAGTTCCCACTCATCGGGAAACTGTGTTTTCAGTCGGTTGACAAAGGCTTCAGGTAAGTTCATTCTTCTTCCTCGTATTCTTGTTTTTCTTGAAGCCACTTCGGCGTCTTCTTCTCTTTTTCAGCTTTCGCTTCCGGAGAGACGTTGTCTTTTATGTATGGTGCTATGCGCTCTTGAATGGGCGGTTTAACATTCACTCTTTCTGTTTGTCCTAGTCTTTCAACTCCTCTTTCTGTTTGTCCTACTCTTTCTCTTTCTTTTCGCCACGCAAATGCATTTGTGAAAATCCGATTCAATTTTTCTTTTTCTATCAGCTTCGCTGAAACGCGATCGCTGCGAAGCGCTTCTTTGTCTAAGCCAAACTCCAAGTTGTCTATGGGCCCGCGCATGAACAAATAAATTTGCCTTCCGCTTTTGTCACCTTCTGTGCTCGAAGCGTTCAGAAGCATTTCTTTCAAATCGAAACCAATCCGGTAGTCGAGCACATTATCGAAGCTGTGCGTGCCTTCAATGGTAATTGACATAGCGCTCGACTCTATGTCCATAAGAGGAAAGGTGATAATCGAATTTTCAATGTGAATGGAATTTTGAAGTGTCGAGAATTTTATGTGTCGAAGCTTCTCTGCGAACTCATCTTCCTTCACCAACGGCGCTATCCACTTGTTTCCTTTGATGTAGGCTATCAAATATTGAAACGACTCTACATCGTTCAGCTCCCCGTTTTCAATGTTTACTTGAAGATCGGATTTAATGCTGTTCGGAAGCACACTCAAGTCAGATGCTAAAGTCGTCTGGAAATCGGCCAATACCGTTGCGTTTCCTTTGATGTTTTTTTGCGTCAAATACGATTGTCCAAAATTATCGAACAGCAAAAACGATTGTTGAATGTCTATGTGATTCAACGCGCCTGTGCACGTGACACCGAACTGCCCGTTGCTTGTTGGAAACAAGCTGAAATCGGCGGCTAGACTGCCGTTCGCAAGGTTCATGCGCAGCGGAGAAATAGCAAGATTTCCATTGGCGTAGTCCACCGTTCCCGTTATGTTCGATGCCGCAAACGATTTGAAAGAAAACGCATCAATCTGAGTGGTTAAATGCAGTTGTATGGAAGAGGGAAGACCCAGCTGCATCTCGCTTTCACTGCTTCCAGCTGCTGTAAGAAGTTTTTCAAGGTTAAGTCTATCGGAATACAAATGGGCGTTTACTTTGAGCACCGAATTGTCTGTGGTGAAGAAGGGAATGATCGAATAAAATTCGCCCGAAAAATTACAGTTGTTATCGTTTATGTTGAAGTTCAATTGCTCTACGCGCGCATCAGATCCGTTAAGCACAAAGGCTCCGTTTATATTCTTAAACAGCCCGTTCGATGTGGCCCATTGAAAACTTCCGTTTGTCACTTGCGCTCTTCCGTTTAAATGCAGTTGCGACCAATCGAAGGTACTGTCGGCTTCCTGAAAAGCAATCTTACCCTGTATAGTAGACTGCGCAGAAATTTGTCCATCGCACACCGCTAACGAATCCCATCCGAAGAATCCTTTCACATCGCCTAAATTGGTTTCCGCATTCACCGCGAGATTCAACACAGGATCGCTTAGATTCCGTATGCTTCCTTGTACGCCTAACGTGCCATTGCCGAGCACAGATTGGAAGTTGGCAATGGTCACACTGTCGGTTCCTTCCTTCAACACATAATTCGCATCGAGTTGAATCGAGTGCAAATCCACGCCCGAATTTATTTCAACCAGTTCGCCATCTTTCACAGAAAAAGTTGAAGCAATATTAAGGTTCTCGAACGGTCCACTCATATCGAAATTGAACTGAACATTTCCAGAAGGGGCGTAGGGCGCTAACTGCACTTGCAGCGTCTTGGGAAGAAGTAAAATTCCTTCTTTCAAATCTAATTCGGTTTTAGCAACATGAACATCAATGCTCGGATGATCGCCATAGTCAAGGCTTCCCGTAATGCTCAGCGGCACTTCTTCCAACAACAATTCTGCTGTTTGAATCACGAAGGTGTTGTTATCTAGGTTCACTTGCATTTCCGAGTCGAGACCCATGTTACGCTTTCGAAACATCTCTGTCTCACCGGCATACAGCACATTCATGAACGCGCGCGTTTCAATGTCGAGAAGGAATTGTTTTTCAGTGAATTTTCCAGAAGCTTGAAGTTCTTTCAGCTTCACGTCTATGAATGTCTTTTCTTGCTCGTCTTCGTAGAGGTAGGAAATATTTTCCCCCACAATATCTTCCAAATGAATTCTGAATTTTTCATTCGGGGTGGAAGAAGTATCGGCCTTCCACACGTCCCAATTCACAAGCCCTTTGCGGTCTACACGCATGTTGAAAGATCCGTCTTTGGCTTCTATTTCATCTATGTTATATTTCCCGCTGAAGAGATCAACAATGTCGAATGACAAGTACAATTCTTTCGCGAACAAGAGGGTGTCGTGGTCCTTCGAATTTTCTTCCACATACACATCTTTGAATCGAATGGAAACGGAAGGGAAGTTGTTCCATAGGGTGAGGTCTGCTTCGCGAATGCTCGACTTCGTTTTTAAATTTCCTTGAACGGTTTGAAGGGCGAACGTTGCAATTTCATCTTCGTAAACCGTAACGGCAATCACCAACCCCGAGAATAAAAGCGCAACCAAGGCAAGCAACCCAAGGAAAATGCGTTTAATCCACTTAAAGCGCTTCTTCGGTTGTTTACTTTCCTGAAGTACAGGTCCTCCGTCTATGTCTCTAACTTCTTCCATTCTTAATTTAAAAGTACACGGGGTATGAATTACTTTTGGCAAGGACTTGGGAAGTAACTCACAACCCTTTGTTCGAACGAATCAATAACGCTGACTATGAAAAATTTGTTGCTTGCTGTAGGTTTTCTTTTTTGTGGAACCATGAGCTTCGCTCAAGACTGGACTGTTCCTGAATTACCCTACGCCTATGAGGCCTTGGAGCCCGCTATTGACGCAGAGACCATGCACATTCACCACGACAAGCATCACCTTGCTTATGTAACAAATTTGAATACAGCCATGAAGGTTGAAGCGAATCAGAAGTACGCTAAGTTGAACATTGAGCAATTGTGCGCAGCAGTAGATCCGAAAGACATGGCCATTCGCAACAACGGGGGTGGACATTTCAATCATTCTTTTTTCTGGAATTGTTTGTCTGCGCCAAGCACAGCCGGAGAGCCAAGTAAGGAATTGTCAGCCGCTATTCAGCGCGACTTCGGAAGTATGGATAACCTAAAAAAGCTCATGGCCGACGAAGGCAAAGCGCGCTTCGGTAGCGGATGGGTGTGGTTGTGCAAAGACGCGAAGGGCGGACTTTTCGTGACTTCAACCGCCAATCAAGACAATCCGCTTATGTCGAAAGTAGTAGACAAACCAGGCACTCCCATTCTTGGCATCGACGTCTGGGAACACGCGTATTACTTGAAATATCAGAACAAACGAGCAGATTATCTAACTGCTATATTCACGGTTGTGAATTGGAGTTTTGTTAACGAAAGATTCGCGAATTAAGATTCGTTTCAAGTTGCGAAGCAAGGTCGTTCCGAAGGTGCTTCGCAAGTTTTTCACCTAGCCGCAGGCTTCTTGCTTGTCATCTTTCGGAGAATCTTGTGAAACATCTTGCACTATGTGAATCTTCCTCCTTGTACAACACCTT
>CAZEFR010000048.1:0-6487 GCA_964511555.1 uncultured Chryseobacterium sp. | reverse complement strand
AGAATCTTGTGAAACATCTTGCACTATGTGAATCTTCCTCCTTGTACAACACCTTTTGAAAAATCTTTCATAAGAATAAAGTACTTTTGAATCATGATAGAAAACAAAGTTGCAAATAGTAAACTCATTACGCTAGATATAGCTGAAGAAATAGAAGCGTTTGCAGGTGCGCCGATTGATATTGCCCCGCATTTGTGGCAAGGAATAGCCTTGAAGGAAAAGGACTTTCGTGAATTTGTTTCAACTCTGGATACTGCAGAATACGCTAATAAAATTGTGGCCATTTACTGTTCGGTAGACGCCATTATACCCGTATGGGCCTTTATGCTATTGGCTTTGAAACTTTCGGAAGTAAATGCCAAATGTCATTTTTCATCTCCAGAAAATCTAGACACACTCAGAGCGCTTGCCTTCATTCAACAATTAGATCTTTCAAAATTTCAAGATAAAAATGTTGTTATCAAGGGCTGCACTTCGCTTCGTTTGACAGAAGAAGTCTACATTCAACTTTCTCAAAAATTACATCCTGTCGCCAACCGCATCATGTACGGAGAGCCTTGCTCCACTGTTCCCCTATTCAAGCGCTAACCCCCAGCCCCAGGCTTCTTGCGAAGCATCTTTCGAAGAATCTTACGAAGTATCTTGTGCAACATCTTTCACTTCGTGAATCGTGTATATTTGTAAGGTGACCTACATAATCGGAGAAATAGGACAAAACCACAACGGTTCAGTTGAACTGGCGAAGCAAATCATTGATCTCGCGGCGCAACCCGTCGTTGAAGATTATTTTCAGCTTTCTCTGAAACCCATGAACGCCGTGAAGTTCACGAAACGCGACCTGAACGAAGAACTCAGTCAGTCGCAAATGAATGCGCCCTACAACAGCCCGCATTCCTTCGGTGCTACCTACGGCGAACACCGCGCGTTTCTTGAGCTGAACGACGAACAACACGAAGAGTTGTTTCACTACGCAAAAGCAAAAGGACTCGATTTTGTGGAAACGCTTTGCGCACGCGGATGTCTTTCTTTGTTGAAACGCATCACGCCCGATTACCTGAAAGTAGCCAGTCGCGACTTAACCAATTTGCCTTTGCTTGCGGCTCTTGCGGAAACAAAGATTCCCATTATTCTTTCAACCGGAATGGCCGGGAAGGAAGAGCTCGATCACGCGTTAGACGTCATTTCAAACTACCATTCAAACATCAGCATTCTTCACTGCACCAGCGAATATCCTACGCAGCCGAAGAATGTAAACCTCAATACCCTTCGCTTTTTACAAGCGAACTATCCCAACTACAACATTGGTTTCAGCGACCACACCCTCGGCATCTTCACGCCCGTAGCTGCCGTTGCCATGGGTGCCACCATCATTGAAAAACACATCACCACAGATCGTAACCTCAAAGGCACCGACCAAAAAGGTTCGCTGGGTCCCGACGGTATTCGCCGCATGGTGCGCGACATTCGTGAACTTGAATTGTCTATGGGTGAAGTGGAAATGAAAATCGAAGATTCAGTGGCTGTTGCTCGTCTGAAGTTAGAGCGCAGCATTGCAACCGTGAGAGATATTCCTGCGGGAAGTGTGATTGAAGAGGCCGACTTGTGCATGCTTTCTCCGGGCGACGGATTCAAATGGGCACAACGAAATTTAGTGGTTGGAAAGCGCGTGAAATCAGCTATTCCAGCGAACGAAGTCATTTATCCAACGCATTTAGAAGATTAATTTCTGCGACATGAACCCAGTGAAACAAGCAGTCATTTTTGTCGCAGGAGGTACCGGAACCCGCATGGGAAGCCCTCTTCCGAAGCAATTCCTCACACTCAACAATACGCCGATACTTATTCATACCCTTCGAAATTTCTTTTCATTCAATCGAGATTTCGAAATGATTGTGGTCATGCATCACGACTATATTTCATTCTGGAAAGACTTGTGCCTTCAGTTTGAAGATGTTCCTGAACATACAGTAGTTGCTGGCGGAGAAGAACGCTTTCACAGCGTGAAGAACGGCATTGAAGCCGTCTCTGAAAATGTTCAACACATTGCAATTCACGATGCGGTGCGTCCACTTGTTTCGCACGAAACACTCACGCGTTGCTTCAATGCATTGAATGAACACAACGCTGTCGTGCCCGCCATTCCCATCAACGACTCCATTCGCGAAGTGCATGGCGTCCTCAATAAAAGCGTCGATCGTTCGTTGTACAAGCGCATTCAAACACCCCAATGCTTTCATTCGAATATGTTGAAAGAAGCGTACAACAAGCCGTTCAGCCCATTGTTTACCGACGATGCTTCCGTTGTGGAAGCGAACGGTCATTCGGTTTTTTTGGTGGAAGGAAATTTGGAAAACATTAAAATAACATCGCCCATTGACCTAATCGTGGGCGAATCACTCACTGCAAAATAGAATAACATGAATACTCCACGTGCAAAGAAAATAGCGAAAGAATTGGTGGAACACGGACACACCCGTGTCGACAACTACTACTGGATGCGTCTTTCCGACGAGCAGAAAAACGCTGCTACACCAGATGAGCAAACAGCAGATGTCTTGGCTTATCTGAAAGAGGAGAACGACTACGTAGACGCGGGAATGAAGCACACCGAAGAATTGCAGAAGCAGTTGTTCGAAGAGATGAAAGGACGTATCAAAGAAGACGACTCTTCTGTTCCGGTGAAGCAAAACGGATATTGGTATTACACGCGTTTTGAAATTGGACAAGACTACGCTTTTAATTGTCGCAAGAAAGACAGCATGGAAACCGGAGAAGAAGAAATTCTCATCAACGGACCAGAAATGGGAAAGGGAAAAGATTACTGGGCGCTAGGCGGATTAAGCATTTCAGAGAACAACCGTTTCATGGTATATGGAATAGATGAAGTAAGTCGAAGAGTGTACACACTGCACGTTCGCGACCTTCAAACCGGAGAAATGTTCAACGAAGTCATTGAAGGAACGTCGGGTTCTGCAACTTGGGCTTCAGACAACCTTCATTTTTTCTACACGAAGAAAGATGCACAAACCCTACGCGATAGCCAAATCTGGCGTCACGAATTGGGAACCGATCCCGCTTCCGATGTTTTGGTTTACGATGAAAAAGACGAAGAGTTTTCGTGCTTCGTTTTCAAAACGAAAACAAAACAATTCTTAATCATAGGCAGTTCGCAAACGGTTTCAGACGAATACCGTGTGTTAGAATCGAACAATCCGAAAGGAGAGTTTCGTCTGTTCCAAAAGCGCGAGCGCGACTTGGAATACAGCATCACGCAATACGAAGACAAGTTCTATGTACTCACAAATTTAGAAGCCAAGAACTTCAGGTTAATGTCGTGCCCCATTCATTCAACCGAAAAAGAAAGTTGGGAAGAAGTCATTCCGCATCGTGAAAACACACTGTTGGAATCGGTTGAAATGTTCAAAGAATATCTGGTGTTGGAAGAGCGCACCGAAGGATTGTCGCACATTCGCGTGACCCGTTGGGACAAAGCAGAAGAGCACTACCTCGAGTTTCCAGATCCTACGTACAGCGCAGGAGTGGGAGCGAATCCCGAATTCGAAACCGAGACCCTTCGCTTCGGATATTCATCTATGACTACTCCCGGAAGTGTGTTCGATTACAACATGAAAACCCGCGAACGCGAGCTGAAAAAGCAACAGCCGGTGTTGGGTGAATTCAATGCAAGCGATTACAAGAGTGAACGCATTTTTGCAACCGCACAAGACGGCACGCGCGTTCCCATTTCGTTGGTTTACAGAAAAGATTTTGAGCGCAACGGCAGCGCACCATGTCTGCTATACGCCTACGGCAGCTACGGACACAGCATAGACGCTGGATTCAGTAGCGCACGCTTGTCTATGTTGAACAGAGGATTTGTTTTTGCCATTGCGCACATTCGCGGAGGAAGCGACATGGGTCGCAGTTGGTACGAAGACGGAAAGTTGTTGAAGAAGCGAAACACCTTCACCGACTTCATTGCATGCGGAGAATTTTTGGTGAAGGAAAATTACACAGCAAGCAAGCACTTGTTCGCCATGGGCGGAAGTGCAGGCGGATTGTTAATGGGTGCGGTTGCCAACATGGCGCCATCACTGTTTAACGGAATCATAAGCGCAGTGCCGTTTGTAGACGTGGTAACCACCATGTTAGACGAAAGCATTCCGCTTACCACCTTCGAATTCGACGAGTGGGGAAATCCGAAAGACAAAACGTATTACGACTACATGCTCAGCTATTCGCCCATCGATAACATTGAAGCGAAAGACTATCCGCATACCCTCGTCACCACAGGGTATTGGGACAGCCAAGTGCAATACTGGGAGCCTGCGAAATACGTGGCGAAGTTGCGCGAGATGAAGACCGATTCGAATAAATTGTTTTTCAAATGCACCATGGAAGCCGGACACGGCGGCAAGTCTGGAAGGTTTGAAGCCTTGAAGGAAGTGGCCTTGGAGTATGCCTTTTTGTTAGACCTTGCACACAAATCCTAAGCGAAGAACATGGCTGTTTTGCAGAACAAACAACGTTGGAAAGTAATCTTATTGCTCTTGGCCGCAACCATTGCGGGCGTCACGTTGTGGTACACAAACAGCATTGCGCATCGCATTCGTGAAGAAGAAAAAGCGAAGGTAGAGTTGTGGCACAGCGCCATTCGCAAGAAGGAAGAATTGGTTAAGCTCACCCAAGTGTTGTTCGACAGTCTGCGTGAAGAAGAAACACGCAAAGCGCAGATCTTGGGAAGGGCCATGAACACCATCTCCAACCCGCAAGGCGATCTGTCTTTTGCAGTAGACGTCTTGGCGTTGAACTCCAGTATTCCCCTGTTGGTGTGCAACACCGAAAATGAATTTCAGCTTTCGCGGAACATCGATTCGGTGTACATCAAAGACCCCGCTCGCATAGAAGAATTGCGACTGCAATACGAGAAAGAGTACAAGCCCATTGCCTTTCCAGACGCGGGTATTGTCGTGTATTACAGCAACAGTTACATGTACAAAGAGTTGAAGCAAACCATCGACGATTTGGTTTCTTCCTTTTTCAATGAAACGGTAATCAACACCGCTTCTGTGCCGGTAATTGTCACCGACAGTACGAAGATGAATGTGGTTCAGGTTGGAAAGATAGACACGCTGAAATGCAACGTGAATCAGGTCTTGACGGAAATGAAGGAAGGGTACGAGCCCATTGAAATTAAAATTCCCGGAAGGCCCACGCAGTATATTTTTTACGACGACTCTGCCACCATTCAGCAGTTGAAGTTGTTTCCGTATTTGCAGTTGTCGCTCATAGGCGTCTTCTTGGTGGTGGCTTACGTGTTGTTCTCTACGTTCAGAAGATCGGAGCAGAATTTGGTTTGGGTGGGTATGGCGAAGGAGACCGCGCATCAGTTGGGCACACCTCTTTCTGCGCTTATGGCGTGGCGCGATTTATTCGAGCAGCAAGGCGTTTCGAAAGCGCTCATCGACGAGTTCAACAAAGACATCGAGCGTCTTTCAACCATCACCGAGCGCTTCTCGAAAATCGGATCCGAAGCGGCCTTAGCGCCTGTAGGAGCGAAGGAGTTGGTAGAAGAAATTCTCGATTATTTGCGCGTCCGCATTTCTTCTGAAGTAAGCATAGCTGTGAAGTCGGAAGGCAATCCGCAGGTGAACGTAAACATACCCTTATTCAGTTGGGTCATTGAAAACCTCGTGAAGAACAGCGTAGACGCCATGGACGCGAAAGGACAATTAACAGTATCCATTCACGAAGCCAACGGCAAAGTCTTCATAGACATCAAAGACAGCGGCAAGGGCATCCCGAAGCGCAAATGGAAAACCATCTTCGACCCGGGCTATACAACGAAGTTGCGCGGCTGGGGTCTTGGTCTTTCGCTTGCTAAGCGTATTGTGAAGAATTACCATAAGGGCGGGATCTATGTTCTTTCGAGTTCGGCTGGGGAGGGAACAATCTTCAGAATTGCGCTTAAACGATGAAATCTTTTCCCCCACCTCCAGTGGGGGCATTTCGAATGCCGCTCGCAGAGCGAGCTCGGCATAAAGCATAAAAACGCAGTTTCAATTATGAAATAGGAATTACGTAGTAGGAATAAAATCTCCGATTTTCCAATTACGTAGTTCCAATTACGCAGTAGGAATAAAACCGAAGGTTTTCCTAGTTATTCTTAAAAATCTCAACAATAACAAGCCTTTCAGAAGATTCAACGCATAAGCGTTTCTTGAATTCTTAGTTTCCATTTCTTCTTTTTGCGGAATGGAAGGACAAGAAACATACAATTACACTATTAGAAAGAACTCCTACTATTTCAAATGTGAAGGTAGAAATGGCAATGTCATGAAGTGTGTTAGATTTGATGAAATGAAATTAGAAGGTGTTTTTAATCTTGCACTTATGGACTTTACTGATGAGGACGAATGGTCTGATAAAGCTAGAACGTCACATAAAAATGGGAAGGCCGTTCTTCAGACTGTGGCTTCAATTGTTG
>CAZEFR010000047.1:9368-16424 GCA_964511555.1 uncultured Chryseobacterium sp. | reverse complement strand
ACGTAGTAGGAATTACGTAGTAGGAATTACGTAGTAGGAATTACGTAGTAGGAATAAAACCGAAGGTTTTCCAATAACGTAGTTCAAAGATAAAACTCCCCCGCAAACTCCGCATACTCCTTCGTCCGAGTCCCATCTTCATTCAAAAGAACAAGTGACGTTTCTTCCAACGGTTGTTCGATTCGATAAAATTCTAAGAGGAAACGAATGGCGGGTTTGTCTGAGCGAGAAAAGACTTTGCATTTCTTCACCAAGAAAAAATTCGACAATTCACTTTCACGTTTCCATTCCTCGAAGACCTCAACGGGGATGATGACATTCACCCTTCCGGTTAACTTGTTCGCGCGTTCCCAAAAACGTTTCACCCAGTCATTCACGGCATGACGCGCAGCATTGCGCGCTTCGTCGGGGGCTTGTAAGCTGTTTTGAAAAAAAGGCGGATTCGATACAATGCGATCGAATTTCACCGGTGCCTGAAGTTTAAAAAAATCTATCTCGTCGGCAATCAACAACGGCGCGAAAACCGAATTACTGAAATTCAGTTGCGCTTCTTCAACCGATGGCGCATGAATGTCGATTGCTAATACGCGGTTTCCTTTTTGAGCCAACATGAGCGCAACAACGCCACAGCCCGTTCCTACTTCTAAAATTTTTTCTTGTTTCTCTGTTTGAATGAAGGCACCCAACAACACCGCGTCTGTTCCCACTTTCATGGAAGACGATTCATGCGAGACAGAAAATTGCTTGAACTGAAAACTCATGACTTGCGCTCATGCCAGGCCTCGTAGCCCTTCGTGTCCTGTACCTTTCGGTCTGCTGGAATTTCACGAAGCGGTTCAACAGCGCGCAAGGTGTTTCGACATTCTTCTGGCAAACGCTGATACCACCCTGTTCCTTCGGTCTTCCATTCGAGCATCTGATCACTCACTTCCTTCACCTTCTTGGCCGGATTTCCAACCATCACACTTCTTCTCTCCACAACAGTCTTCGCCGGCACAAAACACAACGCGCCTATGATGCACTCTTCTTCCACAATAACATCGTCCATTAACACCGCATTCATTCCAACCAAGGTGTTCGCTCCAATCTGCGCGCCGTGCACAATAGCACCGTGACCAATGTGGGCGTTTTCCCCCAAGACAACAGTAGTTCCGGGAAACATATGAATGGTGCAATTCTCCTGAACATTGCATCCGTCTGAAATTATGATCTGTCCCCAATCTCCGCGAATAGCAGCGCCCGGACCAATGTATACGTTCTTTCCAATGATCACATTGCCCGTTACAGTTGCATTCGGATGAATGAATGCCGACTCGTGAATGACTGGAATGTATCCGTTGAATTCAAAAATATTCGCCATGGTTATACGCGCTCTAAAACCACTGCATACCCCTGTCCTACGCCAATGCACATGGTGCACAACGCGTACTTCTTATTCGAACGAGCCAACTGCATAGAAGCGGTTTGAACCAAGCGAGCACCACTCATGCCCAGCGGATGACCCAACGCAATCGCTCCTCCTTGCGGATTGATTCGCGCGTCCTTGTCTTCCAATCCAAGTTGACGTGTGCAAGCTAAAACCTGCGCCGCGAAGGCTTCATTCAATTCTAAAATATCCATTTGATCTAACGTTAACCCAGCACGCTTCAAGGCCAACTTAGACGCTTCAACCGGACCAATGCCCATGATGCGCGGCTCTACTCCGCTTACTGCAGAAGAAACCACTCGTGTTAAAGGTGTAAGTCCATGCGCTTGCAATCCATTCTCACTCGCCATCAACAAAGCGGCAGCACCGTCGTTTAATCCAGATGCATTTCCTGCAGTAACAGTTCCTCCGCTTCTGAATGAAGCGCGCAATTTCGTAAGACCATCCAGAGTCGTTCCTGCTTTCGCGAATTCATCGGTACTAAAAACTATTGGATCTCCTTTTTTCATTGGAATATTCACCGCAACAATTTCTTCCTTCAACAAATCAATGGAAGCTGCTGCTTTTTGCTGAGACCATAGTGCAAAAGCATCTTGATCTTCGCGAGAAATATTGAACATCTCAGCTAAGTTCTCGGCTGTCTCTCCCATGGCATCTACGCCATACATTTCCTTCATTTTCGGATTCACAAAACGCCAACCGAATGCAGAGTCGAACATCTGCGCATCTCTTCCAAAAGCCGAACTGGTTTTCGAAATCACCCACGGTCCGCGAGTCATATGTTCTACCCCACCTGCAATAAAAACATCGCCCTCATTCGCATTCGCCGCACGAGCAGCAGTAGCAACCGCACTCATACCCGAAGCGCACAACCGATTCAAGGTTTCAGCTGGAACCGTATGCGGAAGTCCGGCCAACAACACGGCCATACGCGCTACGTTGCGATTGTCTTCTCCCGCTTGATTCGCACATCCCATGAACACATCTGAGATCACAGCCGGATCAAGGCTTGGGAATTTCTTCATCAATTCAGCCAACACAACTGCTGCTAAATCATCTGCTCTTACCGGAGCAAGCGTTCCACCAAAACTTCCAATTGCGGTGCGAACACCACCAACTACGAATGCATTCATATGTTTATAAATCTTGGGCAAAGATGAAGAAATATTCATGAACCTGAGGCAACTGATGCTACTTTTCAAGCTTATGTTTGCAGTATGAATTCTGAACCTTTGATTTTAGTTGTGAACGACGACGGCATTACCGCGAAAGGTATTCGTTCGTTGGTGGAAGTTGCGAAGAAATTCGGACAAGTAGTTGTGGTTGCTCCAGACAAAGCGCAAAGCGGAATGGGACACGCAGTTACCATTAACGGTATCATTCGCGCACAAGAACAAAACATCTTTGGCGAAGGGGTTCAGGCCTATTCATGCACGGGCACTCCGGCAGATTGTGTGAAGTTCGGAATCTCCCAAATTATTAAAAAGAAACCCACACTTATTTTAAGTGGAATAAATCACGGGAGCAATTCCGCCACCAACGTTCTGTACAGCGGAACCATGTCTGCAGCGCTTGAAGGCTCAATGGAAGGGATTACTTCCATTGGTTTTTCATTGTCGGACTATTCTGCCGAAGCCGATTTCGAAGCCTCTATGCATTATGCTGAAATTATTGTTCGCAACGTACTTCACGATGAAAACCTTCCGGAGAATTTCTGTTTGAATGTAAATATTCCGAAAGGAAGTATCGAAGAAATTCAAGGCATTCGTTTCGGTCGTCAGGCTGAAGCGTTCTGGGACGACTGGTTTGAACACAGAAAAGATCCGGGTGGAAAAGATTACTACTGGTTAACAGGAACTTTCCACAACCACGACAAAGGTGAAGACACTGATGAATATGCGTTGGCGAATATGTATGTCTCTGCTGTTCCGGTTCAATACGATTTAACTGCTTATCACACGCTTAAACATTTGCAACAATGGCCGCAGTAAAAAAAGGGAGGTTCGACACATTCGCCTACGGTGTTGTAGCTGGTATTATTGGAGCCGGTGTAGGATTTTTGGTATTCGGATTTTTAATTGCGCAGATCAATGGACAAACTTTCGGAAGATTCATTGAGACGTTGGTTCAGGGAAGCGACATCTTTCACGATAAACTTGTGACAGTGAGTATTCTGTTCGACGTGATCTTGTTCTTCGTTATGATTCGTCAAGAATATTATAACTTTTGCAAAGGCCTCCTAGCCGTTGTCATTGTGAGTGTACCAGTAGCCATCTATTTGTACTGATGCAAGAGGGAAAGAAATTCTTTTTCATTGCCGGAGAAGCCTCGGGCGATTTGCATGCAAGCAATTTGGCTATGGCCTTGTTGAAGCAAGATCCTTCACTTCAACTTGTAGGCTGGGGAGGAGATTTAATGCAGCGTGAAGGTGTGGAAATTTCAACACACTTCAAAGATTTAGCCTTCATGGGCTTTTGGGAAGTGGTAAAAAACATTCGCACCATTTTCAGAAACATACAACGCTGTAAAGATGAAATTTTAAGTGAGCGTCCGGATGCACTCATCTTAATTGACTATCCTGGCTTCAACCTACGAATTGCTGCCTGGGCAAAAGAACAAGGCATTCCTGTGTATTATTACATTGCTCCACAGATATGGGCATGGAAAGAAAATCGTGTTCACAAGATCAAACGCGATGTTACTGAACTATACGCCGTTCTTCCTTTCGAAAAAGATTTTTATGCGAGGAAAGGAATGGATGTTCAGTTTGTGGGGCATCCGCTGCTCGATGAAGTGAATAAACGCAAACGCGTCTCTCCAGAAGAATTTCGAAAGAAATATTTTTTAGATAATCGCCCAATCATTGCTCTTCTTCCTGGAAGCCGCAAGCAAGAGATTACACGCATGTTGAATGTGATGTTGGAAATGAAATACAAATTCCCTGAACATCAGTTTATTATTGCAGGTGCTCCTTCCCTTCCAGAAAATCTTTACAAGGAAATTATTGGAAAGCACAAAGTGAGTTTGTTTTACAACGTCACCTACGACTTGCTAGAAGCCAGTGAAGCAGCATTGGTCACAAGCGGAACAGCTACACTTGAAACAGCATTGCTGGGAACTCCTCAAGTGGTTTGCTACAAAGCGAACGCTGTTTCTTTCGCAATAGCGAAACGCCTAGTGAAAATAAAATTCATCTCGTTGGTGAATTTATTGTTGAATCGCGAAGCTGTTCGCGAGCTTATTCAAGACGAATGGAATATCACGCAAGCGGAAGAAGAATTGCGCGCAGTTATCGTGGGCGGAAGCAAACGCGAAGCTGTTTTGAAATCTTATGCTGAATTGAAAGAATCTCTCGGAAACGGCGGAGCTTCAGAGTTAACGGCAAGCTTGCTGTTGAAAAATATTGAAGGTCGATCAAAAGCCTAATTCTTCAGAACGTAGTTTAGCACTTGTGAAAACGAGCATTCTATTCTTCTGCATAATACTCCTATCTCTGCAACTGCACGGACAAGTTGTTCGCTTGGAATTGCTTGCACAAAAACAATGGACCTATCTCTACGTGCAATGCACCGACAGCTTCCACATACAATGTGACACCATGAATCTTCACATACCCAGTAAACATACTGTTGTGTTTATGTTGAATGGGAAAAACATTCAAGTGAAGACAGATCCATACAAAACCATACAAACTTCGAAGGCTAGTTTTTCTTCATTGAACAACGATGCCCTTTTCGCTTTGATGCAAAATTCAAAATCCTTTATCTTCAAATACGAAGGTGATTTTTCCATTCAACCCAAAGATCAAAAAATTCAAGTGATTAATTCTCTTCCAATTGAAGATTACGTTGCAGGTGTTGTTGAAGCTGAGGGCGGGGCGAATAAACCCTTGGAGTATTACAAAGTGCAATCCATACTAAGCAGAACCTATGCGCTTCGCAATCATGACAGACATGCTGACAGCGATGTTTGCGATGGAACGCATTGCCAAGTTTACCACGGTATTTCTAAAAAAGACGTAGACATCTTCACTGCTGTGAAGCAAACCGAGAAACTTGTTATTGTCGATAGCACCGCTCATCTCATCACCGCTTTTTTTCATAGCAATTGCGGCGGACAAACTCTCAGTGCGCAAGACGTATGGAAAGCGAATTTATCTTATTGTGTTGGAAAGAAAGACCCTTATTGTTTAAGCATGTCGAACAGCACTTGGGAAAAACGCATACCTGCAACCGATTGGAGAACGTACTTAAAAACGAAGAACATTGCTGTAAGTGATTCTGAAGAATGTATTGCGGGAAGTATGAATTGTAGCGTGAATAAACGACCACTATACTACGTGCACAACAACACCTCGCTTGCAACCAAAGACATGCGCACCGACTTAAAGTTAAAGTCGGCATATTTTCACATTGAAGAATTAGACAACGAAATTGTTCTTCACGGAAGAGGCTTCGGCCATGGAGTTGGCCTTTGCCAAGAGGGGGCCATGAATATGGCGAAGAAAGGAAAAACAGCGGAAGAAATTATTCACTTTTATTTCTCAGGCGTGCACATTGTGCCTTTCGATAAGCAATGGCTTTTCAAGGAGAATTTACCCGTTACTCCTTAGGTCCGGGGAAGGTTCTGCGAAAGGTCCGAGGGAAGGTTCTACGAAAGGTGCTTCGCAAGATTTTCTGCTTTCAACGAATTCAAACGGAGATCTTTCAATACACTTAAAAGTTGTGCTTCCATTTCTTCTTTAATGGAAATTTCAATGGTGAAATCCATTTCGACACGTGTATTCAATTTTCGAAATGAAAGTCTGTTTAACGCGTTCATGAGCGCGGGTGTTTCTTCGTGACTAACCGAAAGTGAATATTGCACTTCCACTTCGCATTCCTCTACTCCACTTGATTCTAACGCAAGCTTCGCGGCATTTTTGTAGGCGTCTATTAACCCAGACACACCCAACTTCGTTCCACCGTAATAGCGAATAACCGCGACTAAGACTTCAGTGAGTTTAGCTGATTTAATCTGATTTAGGATCGGTTTTCCCGCAGTGCCACCGGGCTCTCCGTCATCTGAACTTCGTTCTATCTTTTCATAAACAGATAAGACATACGCGAAGCAAATGTGTGTGGCTTGCGGATGTTCTTCCCAAAGATGTTGAATGATCTGTTTGGCTTCCTTTTCTGAATGAATGCGATAAGATTTTCCAATGTGTTTGCTTCCGCTTACTTTATATAAAGAATCGGCCGATGAAGAAACGGTGCGGAAAATCGCCATGACTCTTAGTTGTCGAGCAACGAAAACTCTGAATTGTTACTTTTGAATTCAGGAACAATTTCTTTCATGACACGAACCATCTCTTGGTTGTTTTGAAGATTCATTTGTTCTTCCAAACGCGCTAACTTCTCCTTCAATTCGGAAGCTTCAACGTTACGCACTTTCGCTGAAAGAATTTTCTCGTTGTGCGTTGGAATTGTGTTCTCTTCAGTTGCAAGTACTTCTTCGTATAACTTCTCACCGGGACGAAGTCCGGTGTATTGAATTTCGATATCTTGTCCAGGTTCCAATCCGCTTAAGCGAATCATCTGCTCCGCTAGATCAGAAATACGCACCTGTTGCCCCATATCGAAAGCGAAGAT
>CAZEFR010000047.1:0-9268 GCA_964511555.1 uncultured Chryseobacterium sp. | reverse complement strand
TCTGCCGGATTGTCTTCCATAAGCGGAACGTGCTTGTAGGCGGCAGCATGAAAAACTATTTTCGGTTGAAACGCTTCAAACATACGCCGCATGCGCAATTCGTTTCGCACATCGCCAATGACCATTTCCAACTTCCCATCATCGATATATTTCGACAATTCATTTCCCAACAAAAACATAGGAGTCTCTGCAACATCGCATGCAATAACTTTCGCTGGACCCAACAACAAACATTGGCGAACCAATTCGCTACCAATGCTTCCGGCCGCGCCTGTAACGAGAATTACTTTGTTTTGAATAATGTCCTTCACCTCGTTCGAACTCATTTGAATCACGTCTCTTCCAAGAAGATCTTCAAACTTTACTTCACGCAATTGCTTTGCGCTGAGCTCTCCGTTTATCCAGTTGTTTGCATGCGGAAGGTGCTTCAACGCCACCTTGTATTTCAATGCCAAGTCTACCAATTGACGTTTACGCGCGATGGCTATTTCAGGAATTGAAATAATAAGTTCTTCAATGGGATTAGAAGCCAAGAAGTCGTCGAGTTTTTTCGAACTTAAAATTTCTACGCCTTCCAGCTTCTTTCCAACTTTTTGTTGATTGTCGTCGAAGAAAGCCACAACTTCCAAAGCCGAATTGCGATCGCGATCAAGCGTTCTTTTCAGCAACAGTCCGCCTTCTCCAGCACCGAACACCACAACCTTCGTTCTGCTTCCCTTCGGTGATTTCAATTCCATATAAAGGAATTTTATTGAAAGTCGAAAGAAAACGAGCAACGCTGCGCTTACAAGAAATTCAAGAATAACAATGGAAATTGGAACGAGATACGCTCCGTTGATTCCTTTCCGAATGAAATTAATAAGTATGAAAGCAAGACTTCCTTGCAACAAAACAAAACCCAAACGTATGGCGTCTTGGGTACTTGTAAAACGAATGATTCCGGAATAAGATTTTCCAACATAGAACAACACGGCTCTCACCACAAAATAAAATGGAGCGAAGAGCAGCAATAGATCCAATTCATTTTTCGGAATAGCAAATTCGAAACGAATCAGGTAAGCCGCTATGAAAGCAAACGCACACAGCGCAAGGTCTATCGAGAAGATAAGCCAGCGAGGTGTGATTTGCTTTGGAAATACTAATTTCATTTATTCGAATTATACCGCTTCAACAACGACAGCGCTTGCGCCACCGCCACCGTTACAAATACCAGCACCACCTAATTTCTGATTGCGATTTTTCAATGCGTGAACCAACGAAACAACAATACGTGCTCCGCTGCATCCGAGTGGGTGACCCAATGAAACAGCACCGCCGTTTACGTTCACCTTCGCTGGATCTAAGTTCATCTTTTGGGTATTCACGATACCTACTACGCTGAACGCTTCGTTCAATTCAATTAAGTCTAGGTCTTCCAACTTCACGCCTGCTTTTGCAGCCGCTTTTGGCAAAGCCAAAGAAGGAGTTGTCGTGAACCACTCTGGTGCTTGCTCGGCATCTGCATAACCTGTGAGCTTTGCCAATGGAGTAAGTCCAAGCGCTTCCATTTTCTCTCTGCTCATTAGGATCAATGCCGCAGCACCGTCGTTCATGGTTGACGCATTCGCTGCGGTAACCGTTCCGTCTTTTGCGAATACCGGACGAAGTCCTGGGATTTTCTCGAAGCTCACGTTTTTGTATTCTTCATCTTCAGCGAATAGAACGACATCACCTTTTCTTCCAACTACTTCAACCGGAACAATTTCATTGTTGAAATTTCCTGCAGCCCAAGCAGCAGCAGAACGCTTGTATGATTCAATAGCGAATTCGTCTTGGGCTTCGCGAGAGATGTTGCACTCTTTCGCGCAAAGCTCTGCAGCATTTCCCATTGGATAATTGTGATACACGTCGGTCAGTCCGTCTTTCGCCAAACCGTCGATCATAGTCACATTTCCATATTTATTTCCCCAACGTAGATTCTCTGAATAGAATGGAACGCGACTCATGCTTTCCATACCACCGGCAACCACCACATCTGCATCTCCGCATTGAATACTTTGAGCAGCCATCATGATTGCTTTCATTCCCGAAGCACATACTTTATTCACAGTGGTGCATTGCACGTTGTCTGAAAGTCCGGCGAATTTAGCTGCCTGACGTGCAGGTGCTTGACCTAGGTTGGCTTGAAGAACCGAACCCATAATAACTTCTTGAACTTCTTCCGGATTCAAGTTAATTTTGTTAAGTGCTCCTTTTATTGCAGTAGCACCCAATTGTGTAGCTGAAACGCTAGCTAATGATCCGCCGAAACTTCCCATTGGAGTGCGCACGGCTGAAACGATAAATACCTCTTTGTTCATTGCAAAAGTGATTAGGCTTCAAAGGTACGAAGTCTGATACGAATTTGGCACGATAATCAGGAGTGGCTTTGTTGAAAATATGCGCCTTTTTCAGAGCGTTCAGAAAATGATTCATCCGAAAAATGCGTTAACCTTGTAATGGAACTAGAACTGCGACAATGAAGAAATTAATTTTCCTGTTTTTGACATTATTGATTAGCCTTGTTGTATCTGCTCAGAAGGGAGAAAAACTGCCAGAAGAAGATGAAAAGATGCTTGGGTATTTGACCAAACTTTTTGAAGACCAGCGCAAGGATTATGGCAAGGATCAGATTGAAAAGAAATTGTCCAAGATGTGGTTGGAGGACAATGCCTATTCTGAAAGTCAAAAGAAGCAGTTTCGCGCAACTTTGAACTTATTCATAGAAATCAAGGCGAAAGTTTTCCCCGATTACGACAATTACATTCAAGCCTTCATTCATTTCTCAAACGCTGCTAAGAGTGAATCCGAATTGAAAGAATGGAACGACATTGTCATTAAAATCTATTCCGATAAGAAATTAAAAAAATACGGTGCTGAATTTGTTGAAACAAGTTTAGGACTCTTCCGCGATTTAACCTTTTACAAAAACGAATCGCTACAATGGAAGACAAATAATACTTCTTACCGCTTCGTGTTCGACTCTTTACCACACATCACCTTCGATGAAATGAACTTGAAGTGTCTCAGTCGCGGAGACAGTTCGGTCATATACAAGACAACGGGGAATTATTTCCCAACACTTGAAAAGTTTTATGGCAACGCTGGTCGCGTGACTTGGCAGCGTGCAGGATATGATCCGGAGAAAACCTACGTTTCATTCGATCGTTACAACATTAAAATCAAAGAGACTCGTTATGTCATTGACAGTGTGATGTTCTACAATGAATTTTTCGACAAGCCTCTTTCCGGAAAACTGACTGAAAAAATTATTGGGAACAAGACCGAAGAGACTGCGTCTTACCCCATGTTCGAATCGTATTACCAGCGATTGGAGATAAAGAACATTGTTCCCAATGTTGACTACGAAGGTGGATTCACCATGTCAGGAAAAAAACTGGAGGGCACTGGAACAATGGATACACCTGCAAGCCTCATTTTCTATCGCGAGAAAAAAGCTTTTTTAACAGCGCAGAGTTTACTCTTCGAGATTCGTCCTGACCGCATTCAAAGCAGCAGCACTTCCATTAAAATGCGATTGGATTCAGATAGCATTTATCATCCTGAGTTGTTTTTCATGTTCACAAAAAAAACAAGGAATCTTGAATTATCGCGAACTGAAAATGGCATCTCTCCCTCTCCCTTTGAAAATACCTATCACGAAGTTGAAATGTATTTTGAAAGTGTGCAGTGGAACATTGATGCACCCTACATGAACTTCGGGACATTTGGCTCTGTGCCGGGTGGATACGCCGATTTCGAATCGGTAGATTATTTCAAAGAGAAACGTTTTTCAACACTCGCAGGCATATCAAATGACCATCCGGTTTATATTTTGTATCGGACAGGGAAGGCTATGCAATCCGATTATTTCAACGCCATAGATTTTGCCCGTCAAGCGAGAACGGGAGTTGAACAGTGGGTACCCATCTTAGTAGATCTAACGAATAAAGGGTATATCCAATATGACATTGAAACGCGAGACATTGTCTTACTTCAAAAATTATACAAGCACATTGAAAACAACCGCGGGAATGCCGACTACGATGCCATTCAGTTTATATCTGAAGTAAACCGCTCAGAAAATGCGCGCTTTAGTTTACTTACTCGAGACATCATTATCAAAGGGGTGAACAGTGTTTTACTGAGCGATTCTCAGAAGGTAACTATCTACCCTACAGGAGGTGAAATTATTTTGCATAAAGACCGAGATTTCAGTTTTAGCGGAAGAATCAATACGGGTAATTTCGAATTGATGGGAGCGAAATACAACTTCATTTACGACCAGTTCAAATTCGAAATGGCTGAAATTGACTCCTGTGTTATTTATGTAGATGATTACACGCGCGCCCCCGATAATTTTGGCAACTATCCCAAGGTGCGTGTAAAAAATGTCCTTTCCGGATTGTCTGGAACCTTAGAGATAGACCACCCAACGAATAAAAGCGGCTATCATTCGAAAGATTATCCGCAATACCCCATTTTAACATGTACGAAGACTTCGAATGTATTTTATGATTCGTATTCGATTCAAAAAGGAAAATACAAACGCGATGGATTTTATTATGAGGTTGAGCCGTTTCAAATAGATTCTCTCGATAATTTCAATAAAAAGAATTTGAAGTTTCAAGGCACTCTCGTTTGCGGAGGCATCTTCCCTGATATCAAAGAGCCTCTGGTTCTTATGGATGATAACAGCTTGGGGTTTGAGATCAACACCACTGATTCAGGTTTCCCTGCATATGGTGGAAAAGCAAAGGTCACCGGCGACTTAACACTTAACTTTTCCGGACTAAAAGGAAAAGGTAAGTTAGATTACCTCACCTCGACTTCCTTTTCAAATTCATTCACCTATGTACCTAAAGAAGTGTTCGGATTAGCATCTTCCTTCAGTAACAAAAGTGACAAGAAAGCGAATGTGCCAGATGCGCAAGCGAGTAAAATGGATTTACAATACTTCCCGAAAAAAGATAAGTTAGAAGTTACAACGAATGATGATTTGGTAGACTGCTTTAATAAAGAAGCTCAGTTCAAGGGCACCATGCGCTTGGAACCACAG
Source organism: uncultured Chryseobacterium sp. (assembly GCA_964511555.1). Taxonomy (GTDB): domain Bacteria; phylum Bacteroidota; class Bacteroidia; order Flavobacteriales_D; family Sanyastnellaceae; genus CAIZGX01. The sequence continues at coordinate 4,191 of CAZEFR010000047.1, read as the reverse complement.
GGGATGTCGGGCAATGGATCCACAGATTTCGTTGGAGCAAAACTTTCATCAAAGCATTTTAAATTCCGGAACCGTAAAATACTTGCAGACACATCTTCCTTTGAACTTAAATCTAACTCAGTCGATTTAGGACTTGCATTCAAGACCGATAACGTAAGCGCAGATGTGGATTTTGATGCTCGAAAGGGTCAATTTAAGAGTAACAGTGGAGAGACGAAAATTGAATTTCCCACAAATTTATATGTCTGCTTTATGGATCAGTTCACCTGGTTCATGGATAAGTCTGAAATGGAACTCTCCTCTACTCGCAAAGCAACGAATGACTTAGTCATTGACACAGATGCCGAAAAGAAGAGAAGTAATTTCTACTCCATTGACCCCAATCAAGACAGCTTAAACTTTCTCTCTCCATACGCTGTCTATGATGTTAAAAATAACAGGCTAACCTGTAAGAAAATCGACTATATCATTGTCGCAGATTCAAAGGTTCAACCCGATAGCAACTATGTGGTCATAGACAAATGGGCGAATATGAGACGATTAGAGCGCGCTCAAGTGATAAGCAACTTCGTGACCCAATACCACAAGATTTTCAATGCGAGTCTGAAGATTGAGGGGCGAAAGAAATACGAAGGAAGCGGCGACATGATTTACAAAGATGAAAACAAAAAAGAACAGAAAATTCACATCAACACGTTCCGACTTGACTCCACTTATCAAACAGTTGCTTTCGGGGACATCAAAGAGACAGATCAATTCTTTTTATCTCCAGCCTTCGAGTATTATGGAAAATTTGAATTGAATGCGAGTAATCCAAACTTAACTTTCAACGGTGGTGTTCGAATACTTCACAATTGCAACAGCATCGCACGCACATTCTTTAAATTCAAATCGGAAATCAATCCGCTTGAAATTTACATTCCTGTTGATAGCACACTTCGAGACATGACGATGTCGAAACTGGGAGTTGGTGTTATTGTAAAAGATGAACCTCCTATGAAGATCTATCCTGGATTCTTGAGTGCTAAGCCTAACAAGAAAGACCACGGACTTATTGAATCGACCGGTTATTTGTATTACGACAAAGGCAAGAAAACGTATTTCATTGGTTCGAAAGAGAAGATTCGCCAACCGAAATTGCCCGGGCAACTGCTTGGCTTAAACACGACAAACTGCGAACTAACTGGGGATGGTGTGATGGACTTCAATGTCGATTACGGTATGATGACCATGAAGTCTGTCGGAACTGTGCGTTTTCAATCGAAAGACTCGACCCTCAATGCACAGAGCACAACGTTATTGAATTTCCCATTTGATGAAGGAGCGCAAAAACATTTGGCAGAGAAATTCGTCAATGCCGCAAATTTAGATCCGATTGATTTAACCAAGACTCAATTTGAAAAGAGTTTAATCGAATTCTTAGGAACTGAAAAGTCTGATAAGATTATTGCCGACATGGCTCTTGACGGAAGTTTAAAAAAGTTACCTGAAGAACTCCAACAATTCTTTTATTTCGGAGATTTAAAATGGGTTTGGAATGAAGACCTTGAAACATTCTCAACTACCGGACCCCTCGGTATAGCAAGTATGGGTAAAAAGCAGATCTTTAAATACACAAAAGGCCTAATTGAAATAGAAAAACGCCGAAGCGGTGATATTTTTAGATTGTATATTGAAATAGACGGAGCGACATGGTACATGTTTGAATATAAATTGAACATCTTAACCGTTCTCAGCTCAGATGCCGCTTTCCTTGAAATTCTTACCGCGGTAAAAGATGAAAACCGAAGATTCGAAGATGGCAAGAAACGCTTTTCATGGTCTATGCTCGCCTCCAAGAAAAAGAGAGATGATCTCTTGGACCGATACCCCGAATTAAACCAATAAAAAAAGGGCCGAAAGGCCCTTTTTACTTATCTCTTTTTTCTAGCGTAAAATGCTCTTGCCTGGGAAAAACGCCATCTTGCCTAATTCCTCTTCAATACGCAACAGCTGATTGTATTTAGCAATACGGTCTGAACGTGAAGCTGATCCCGTTTTAATTTGACCTGAATTCAACGCCACTGCTAGATCTGCAATTGTCGTATCTTCTGTTTCACCGCTGCGATGAGACATAACAGAAGTGTATCCGGCACGATGTGCCATACTCACAGCATCTATAGTCTCTGTTAAAGTTCCTATTTGATTAACCTTAACCAAAATGCTGTTTGCAATACCTTCTTCAATTCCTCTTGACAATCTGTTAACGTTCGTTACAAACAAGTCGTCACCTACCAATTGAGTGGTGTCTCCTAGCTTCTCACTCATTAATTTCCATCCGTCCCAATCGTCTTCTGAACATCCGTCTTCTATTGAAACAATTGGATAACGCTTTGTCCAATCTGCCCAATAATCTACCATTTGTGCACTTGTCAAATGCTCTCCTGTAGATTCCAAATGATACAATTTCGTTTCCGGATTGTAGAACTCTGTCGATGCACAATCCAATCCCAACATAATGTCTTCTCCTGCTTTGTATCCGGAAGCTTCAATGGCTTGCATAATCGTTTGAAGCGCTTCTTCGTTGCTGTTGAAGTTCGGAGCGAACCCACCTTCATCACCAACGTTAGTCATATGACCTTGCTTCTTTAAAACCGCTTTCAAATGATGAAACACTTCGGCTCCCATGCGTAAAGCTTGACTGAACGACTCTGCCCCAACAGGAAGAATCATGAATTCTTGAACGTCTACTTTGTTATCTGCGTGTGCACCTCCGTTAATGATGTTCATCATTGGAACAGGAAGTGTGTTTGCACTTACTCCTCCTATGTATCTGTAAAGACTTAATCCAGATGTTTCTGCCGCCGCTTTCGCAACCGCTAACGAAACACCTAAAATTGCGTTGGCTCCTAAAACACTTTTATTATCTGTGCCATCTATTCCGCACATGGCCATATCGATCATATTTTGCTCGAAGACAGAGGCACCTTCCAATTCTTTATTCAACACCTCATTTACATTTTGAACAGCGCGCATAACGCCTTTTCCGAGGTACTGCGAAGAATCGCCATCGCGAAGCTCCACCGCCTCATGCATTCCTGTGCTTGCGCCTGATGGAACAGCAGCCCGACCAACAGTACCTTGGTCTGTTATGACATCTACTTCAATTGTTGGATTACCTCTCGAGTCGAGGATTTGTCTTGCATGAATGTGCGCAATGTTTGCCATAAAAAATTGTATTTAAAGCAAAGATAAACAAGATGAATGAAACACTTAGTGTATTTTTTACACTAAGTCTTATCTGCCTGTTCTTTTCGCTCCTCCGCGACTACTCTTTCCTGAGTTACCTCTGCTACTGCTTCCTTTACTCGGACCGTTGCGGAAGGTGCGTTCGCCTGGTTTTGCATGTGACTTGCTTCCCGACTTGAAACGAGGTTTCGATGATGTCGGGGAAGCAGATGATGCAGTCGTTCTCTGTTTAGGTCTTGGCTTCGGTTTTGGCTTTGGCTTATCTGTGGCGGAAGCTTTCTTTTCCGGAGCTTCCGATTTCGATTTCTCTAAATACTTATTCAACAGCCTCATTTCGTCTTCTTCCAAGGGTCTAAATTCACCCAACTGAAGTCCTTGCAACCCAATATGCATGATTCGTGTTCGTTCAAGCTTCATGACGTTGTATCCAAAGTGCTCGCACATTCTTCGTATCTGCCTATTCAAACCTTGAATAAGTGTAATGCGGAAGACAAAAGGCGTTTCAACAATAACTTTACATCTTCTGGTTTGAACACCCAAGATCGGAACACCCTGACTCATCTTTTCCGCAAACTCTGCGAACAAAGGACGATCTACAGTCACCACATACTCCTTCTCGTTCTTGTTGCCTGCACGAAGTATCTTGTTCACCAAGTCGCCATTGTTTGTCAAAAGAATAAGTCCTTGAGAGTCCTTATCTAATCTTCCAATCGGAAAAATTCGTTCACTGTAGCTGATGTAATCGACAATGTTGTTCTTCTCTACTTTATCTGTGGTCGATACAACACCAATGGGTTTATTGAAAGCCAAAACCAGATCTTGTTTCTCTTCTCTATTCAGGCCGCGACCATTCACTTTCACAACATCTCTCGGTCCAACTTCTGCACCAAGGCCAACTTTCTTTCCGTTGATTGTTACAACACCTCGTTCAATAAACTTGTCGGCTTCTCTTCGGCTACAAAG
>CAZEFR010000046.1:0-16861 GCA_964511555.1 uncultured Chryseobacterium sp. | reverse complement strand
ATTCACCATCCCGATATCTGCAACTCGCTCTCACGTAAGCCCGCAGGCTTGTGGGTGGAACGCGCTTGTGCGAAATACAAATTCGATAAAGACGCGAGCGTTATGATCGGAGATCGTGATCGCGATGTGCTTTGCGCGAATGCAGCCGGCGTTCGCGGAATTCAGATGAAGCAGAACGGAGATCTATTGGAATATGTAAAAGCACTTTAAGATGTTGGTTTGTTCGAACGGAAAATTCATAGAGGAATCCGAACTTCACCTAGATGTTCGAACCAATCGCGCCTTCCGCTACGGCGACGGATTTTTCGAAACCATTCGTTTCGAAAACAACCGCATGCCCCTTTTCAAACATCACTTCAATCGCATAGACGCCTCAAACAAATTCTTTAAGTTCGAGCCTTCAACATTTTCATTTTCAGAAATTGAAAACCTTATTACTGAAACCTTCCGATTAAATAACATTCAATCTGGAATTGCTCGCGTGAGTTTTTTCAGAACGAGCGAAGGACGCTACACGCCTCTTCAAAACGAATGTGCTTTTTTGATTGAAGTCACCGAACAATCGTTCGGTTCTTATTTTTCGTTGTTGAAGGAAGTGGGGCTTTCCACTCAAACCGTTTTGCATGCCCATGCCTTTTCACATTTGAAAACGTTGAATGCGCTTCCCTATGTTTTCGCGGCCATGGAAGCCAAGGAAAATAATTGGAACGAATGTCTTCTTCCAAATACAAAAAATGAAATTACCGAAGGAACTTGGAGTTCTTTGGTTTGGTTGGAAGGAAATGAATGCCACACTCCTCCGCTTTCCAGCGGATGTGTAGACAGCACCCTAAAGAACGCATTGAAGGAAATGCTTTATTCCCAAGGGAAAGTTTTGAATGAAAAAGCTTGTCAGGTTTCCAACCTTCAAGCTGCGCAAGAGATTTGGCTTCTCAATGCCACTCGAGGAATTCAAGCCGTTGAGCAGTTTCAGGGCATTTCGTATTCGCATGAAATAGCCAAAGAAACTGCGCGAGATTTGGAAGAATTTCTTTCCATATAAACCCCTCTCCTTTCGTATTTTAGCCCCGCTATGAAATTAAACCTTCGTCAAATTCTTGCTGCAACCGTTTTATCTGTTGCCTTCTTCAACGCTTTTGCTCAGCCACAAGTAAATCCATGGAACGACAAGTTTCGTCAATTGGGTCCAGATGAAATGGCCACACCGAATACCTATCGCACGGCGAGCGGTGCTCCGGGAACCGACTACTGGCAGCAGCAAGTCGATTATAAAATGAAGATTCGTTTAGACGACGACATTCAAAAGATTCATGGTGAAGAGACCATCACGTATCACAATAACTCTCCGGATGTGTTGTATTACTTATGGATTCAGCTCGATCAGAACATCTACGCGAAAGACAACAACACTGCGAAGATTGAGCAGATGAAGATTAGCGATCAAATGCAAACCAACGACCTTATTGATTTGTACCCTTGGTTCGACGGTGGTTTCAAACTAGATAAAGTAGCAGATGCAGCTGGAAAAGACTTGCCATACATTGTTAATCAAACGATGATGCGCATTGACTTGCCGAAACCTATTCAGCCTGGACAAACCTATTCATTCCAAATAAACTGGAACTACAACATCAATGACCGCATGCGTTTGGGCGGAAGAAGCGGTTATGAATATTTCGATACAGATAAAAACTACTTGTACACCATTGCGCAGTACTATCCGCGCTTGGTTGCATATATGGACTACAGCGGATGGCAGCACAAGCAATTTTTAGGATCAGGAGAATTCACGCTTGACTTCGGAAATTACGAAGTGGCTTTAACCGTTCCTTCAGACCACATTGTAGCGGCTTCTGGGGTATTGCAAAATCCGAAAGATGTTTTGACTGCCGAACAACTTTCACGTTACAACAAAGCGAAAACAAGCACAGAGCCTGTTATTATTTGTACACAAGACGAAGCCATTGCGCGTGAGAAAGGACATGAGAAAGCCATGAAGACATGGGTGTTCAAAGCTGAAAACGTTCGCGACTTCGCTTTTGCTACATCAAGAAAATTCATTTGGGATGCGCAGTCGGTAGACATCAACGGAAAGAAGCCAATGGCCATGAGCTTCTATCCGAAAGAGGGCAATCCGCTTTGGGAGCAATACAGCACGCGTGTTGTAGCGCACACCTTGAAATCATACAGCGCTCACACCATAGACTATCCTTATCCGGTTGCCATTAGCGTTCACGCAAAATGGATTGGCATGGAATACCCAATGATTTGTTTCAACGGTGGAAGACCTGAAGCAGACGGAACGTATAGCGAAGGAACTAAAACAGGTATGTTGTCGGTTATCATTCACGAAGTGGGACACAACTTCTTCCCTATGATTATCAACAGCGACGAGCGTCAGTGGTCATGGATGGACGAAGGGTTGAACACCTTCTGCGAATACTTGGCCGAAAAAGAATGGGATCGAGAATTCCCTATCCGTCGCGGTCCTGCAAGAAATATTGTAGATTACATGAAGGGCGACAAAACGAAGATGTCACCAATTATGACCAACTCGGAGAGTATTTATCAATTTGGAAACAACGCTTATGGAAAGCCTGCAACCGGATTGAACATTCTTCGCGAAACCATTATGGGAAGAGAGTTGTTCGACTATGCATTCAAAGAGTATTGCAGAAGATGGGCGTTCAGACACCCTACCCCAGAAGATTTCTTCCGCAGCATGGAAGATGCGAGTGCTGTTGATTTGGATTGGTTCTGGAGAGGTTGGTTCTATACCACAGAGCATTGCGACATGAATTTGAAAAGTGTTCGCGAGTTCACCATCAACGGTCACGATCCGAAAATTGAAAAGGCTTTATTGAAAGCGAAAGCAGATGCACAACCTGCAGACATTTCATTGACACGCGATAAGCAAGAAGGAATTATCCCGATCGTAGATCAATACCCTGTTACCCGCGATAAATACAACGACGACAATCCGTATGCAGTAACCCCTGAAGACGAGAAGAAATACGAAGAGTACAAAAAGAACTTAACTCCAGAAGAGCAAAAGCTTTTGAACGAAACGAATTACTTCTATGAGTTGACAGTTGAGAACGTTGGCGGATTGATTATGCCTTTGATTTTCGAATTCACGTTTGAAGATGGAACCAAGCAGATTGAACGCATACCAGCTGAGATCTGGAAAATGTCTGAAGCCTCTGCTAGCAAGGTGTTCCGTTTCGGAAAGAGAGTATCCAACATTGCATTAGACCCTTTATTGGAAACCGCAGATGTGGAGTTGAATAACAATTTCTGGCCAACGAGAAATGTGCCTTCGCAATTCGAATTGTTTAAACAAAAAAGGTAGGGGCGAAATATTTTTCGCCCTTAAATAAGGTTTAAGCGATTCAACAATGCTTCCTTGAAGTTGCGTCCGATGCTAATTTCTGCGGAAGGCATTTTGATCATCTGACGAGCCATGTCAATGTCTTCAATGCAATTGAGGTTAATGACAGAACTGCGGTTCACCTGAACAAAATCTTTTTGAGGAAGTTTTGCCTGAAGTTCTTTCAATGAAATTTTACAGTTTACAAGGCGTTGCGCAACAGAGATGCTGCTGTACTTCCCGTCTACTTCAATGTACTCGATGTCTGAGATAGCAATCTTCTTCAACTTATTTCCGATACGTGTATACAAGCAACCTTCAACCGGCATGCTTTGAGTAATAAATCCGATTGTTTCACTCGAATGTTCAACCGCAAGATCTATGCTGCGCTCCAACTCTATGCGAACAATGGGTTTTGAAATGAAGGCCAACGGCGCCAATTTCTTAGCCTTATTGAATGTATCCGTATTTGAATTTCCAGTTAAAAACAACAACTGACATTTTCTTATTTGAAGTAATTTCTTTGCTAGCTCAATTCCATCAATATTTCCTTTGATTCCAATGTCAGAGATAACAACATGTGGATGATGAACTGAATAGGCCACTATTGCGTCTACTGCGTTGTCAACAGAAGCGACAATGTGATGACCTAGATCTGTAATAATAACATCGAGTAATGCGCGCACCAACTCATCATCTTCGATAATTAATACACGAATTTTAGCTGTGTCGGATATAATTACATTATTCGATTCATTCATAATCACAAGTTTGATCTTTGGCTAAATAACAAACAATCGAGTTAATAAACAATAATACCTAGTTAAGTGTTGAAAAGCGAAAGCCTTAATTTTAAAAAACTTCTATAATTTTGTAGGGTATGAATATTTACAATCAAACCGAAACTGAAGAAGAAGTATTACTTGAAGTCGTAACCGACGAGCAATACCAAATTATTGTTTTCAACGACGATGTGAATACCTTTGACCACGTCATTCATGCTCTCATGACTATTTGTAAACATGAATGGATTCAAGCAGAGCAGTGTGCTTTGCTTATTCATACTACAGGAAAAACCGTTGTTAAATCGGGCCCTTACAAAGATATGGAGCGCATGTGTACAGCACTATTAGAAAAGAATATTACTGCTGAAATCGAAAAAAAATAGCTCATGACTCAAACCCGTTTGGAGCAAATCATAAAAATGTTAGAGACTCATCCAAACGATCCGTTCTTACATTACGCCAAAGCTCTTGAGCTTGAAAAACTTGAAGAAAATCAAGAGGCCATAGAAATACTCGAACGACTTTTAGTTGAGCAGCCGAATTATTTACCTACATACTTTAAAACAGGCCAATTGTACGAACTAGTTGGAAACAACGATCGTGCTATAGAGCTTTATAAAGAGGGTAAGCGTTTAGCGCGAATTCAAAAAGATTTTAAAACTGAAGGTGAACTTTCAGAAGCTCTTATGATGCTTGATGTATTTGACGAATGAGCCACTCACCTCGCCTACCTAAAATTGGATTTTACTGCAGCTCTATAAGTTGGGGCGGATTGGAAATGAACGCTGTTCATTATGCTAATGAGATAGAGCGAGAAGGCTTCGATGTACAAATGTATGGCGCAGAGCGCTCTCCCTTTTCCGAATATTCAAGTAAAATAGAATTACCCTGGAACGTTGTTGCTCGAAATAAGAAATACTTCGATTTAAAGAATGCCAAGGCGGTCGCTAAACTATTTTCAGAAAATGAAATTGATATTGTGGTTTTCCGCGACAATCGCGATTTAGATTTTTTAGTCTGGGTGAAATTCTTTTCTTCCAAAAAGATAAAACTTGTCTATCATCAGGCCATGCAGATTGGAGTGTCGAAAAAAGATTTTCTTCACACCCTTCGATTTAAAAAAATAGACGCCTGGGTATCCACTTTGGATTACATGAAAGCACAAGTTCTTTCGCAAACACATTTTCCAAAATCAAAGCTTCACGTAATTCCATTGGGCACTAAAATTCAAGAGTCATTTGCTCTTGACCGAGATGAAGCTCGTGAGTTTTTATTTTTACCTCATGATAAATTTATCATTGGTGTTGTAGGCCGACTCGACGAAAAAAAAGGGCAGCTTGACATGATTGAAGCACTGCCCTTGCTATCAGAAAGTGCGAAAGACATTCATTTGGTTATTGTTGGAGACAGTACAAAAAACGAATCTGACCACTATGAGAGGTTGTTACATCGTCGAGTTTTTGAATTGGGATTTGATAACCGCGTTACTTTTTTATCGCATCAAAAGACTATGAACAAACTTTACAAGGCTTTCGACCTTGTTGTTGTTCCCAGTTGGGAAGAAACATTTGGAACTGTGACTATTGAAGCCATGGCAAGCAGAATTCCGGTAATTGGAAGCAATACCGCTGGTACTGCAGAGATTTTATCAGAAAATCAGTTTCTCTTCGAACCCAAAAACAGCAAATCTTTAAGTAAAACCTTACTTAACGTTTTAAAAAACGACGAGCTCAGGAACGAATGGGCAAACAAACTTCAACAAAAATTCAGTGAAAGATATTCTATGAAAGCAAGTATAGCTGCTTGGAATGAATTACTTAGAAAAACTGCATTTGACAATTAAAAAAATTTGAAAATTAACACTTTGCGTTGTATTCTTGCACTGCTGAAAGCATTTCGCTTTCGAACTCCCAACATTACATTTTGAATTTCATTTCCCCTACATGTACGATATTTTAACATTAAACGCCATGAAAGTGGCAGAGCTAAAATCTGTTGCTGAAAATTTAGGCATTGCGAATGCAGAAAAATTAAAGAAGCAAGATTTGGTACTCACCATCATGGATCGTCAGTCAGTCTCTTCAACTCCTGCTGCGGCTCCTACTCCACCAGTTATTGAAGCAAATGAGTCGAGTCCAGCATTGGATTCAAATCAATCTTCTGACCGTTCGAAGAAAACACGCGAAAGAAAACCATACAAGGCAACTGAAAAAGAAGAGATACCTGCGAAAGAAGAAGTTGCGATTGATATTCCAACCGAACAAAAAAATGAACAAGTAGAAGAATCTGCTCCAGTAGTAGAGACCAAACCTGAAATTCCATTTTTAGTATTGGCGAAAAAAGACGGACAACCGCGTCCGCAGCATCCGAATCAAAAGAATCAAAGACCCGAACACAAAGATCGTCCGGAAAGACAGGATCGTCAAGACAGACCGGAAAGACCAGATCAAAAAGACCGTCCAGAGAGAACAGACCGTCCGGAGAGAACAGACCGTCCAGAACGACCTGAGCAAAAAGAGAACATTGTTCGTCCAGACCGTCAACGCAGAGGAATGCCCGACGAACACGGATACAACTTCGATGGCTTGGTTATGGCGGAAGGTGTGTTGGAAGTGATGCCTGACGGATTCGGATTTATGCGTTCTTCGGATTTCAATTATTTGAATTCTCCAGATGATGTTTACGTGTCTCAACAACAAATTAAAACATACGGATTATTACCGGGAGATACCATTCGTGGGGCTATTCGTCCACCGAGAGAAGGAGAAAAATACTTCCCGTTAATTCGTATTGATAACATTAACGGACGTGACCCGGCTTGGGTTCGTGACCGTATTCCATTTAAGTTCTTAACGCCATTGTTCCCACAAGAGCGTTTCCATTTGGCAGACAACAACAACAATGTGAGCATGCGAATTATGGATTTGTTCGCTCCCATTGGAAAGGGCCAACGTGGTATGATTGTATCGCAACCGAAGACAGGTAAGACTACTTTATTGAAAGATGTTGCAAATGCTATTGCAATGAATCATCCTGAAACGTACTTAATCGTGTTGCTCATAGACGAGCGTCCGGAAGAGGTTACCGATATGCGACGCAGTGTTAAAGGAGAGGTTGTTGCTTCAACCTTTGATGAGCCAGCAGAGCGTCACGTGAAGATTGCCAACATTGTTTTGGAAAAAGCAAAACGTTTGGTAGAATGCGGTCACGACGTTTGTATTCTTCTCGATTCCATCACACGTTTAGCGCGTGCATACAACACTGTTGCGCCTTCAAGCGGAAAGGTATTGTCGGGTGGTGTTGAAGCGAATGCGTTGGAAAAGCCAAAGCGTTTCTTCGGAGCTGCGCGTAAGATTGAAAATGGTGGATCACTTTCCATTATTGCAACGGCGTTGGTAGACACCGGAAGTAAGATGGACGAAGTCATCTTCGAAGAGTTCAAGGGAACAGGTAATATGGAATTGCAATTGGATCGTAAGATCAGCAACAGACGTATTTTCCCTGCCATAGATATTCTTTCTTCAGGAACACGTCGCGAAGATTTATTGCAAGACAAAGACACTCTTCAACGCATGTGGATCCTTCGCAGACACCTTGCAGATATGAATCCGGTTGAGGCCATGGAGTTCGTGAAAGATCGCATAGAGCGCACGAAAACGAATGAAGAGTTCTTAGTAACTATGAATTCGTAATGAGTATCTGGCGTATTTGGGGATATGCCTTGTCACTCTCAGCCATCTGGTTGGGAGCTCGATTTGCTTTAGGTTTTTCCTATTCGTTTAATTACGCAAGTGCGCAACCAAAAGGTGTGCTACTGAACTTAATATTTGCTCTGATACTTCTCATAGTTACGCTTTACGCCACCTACAACAAAGAACCCCAAGTAAGAAGCTATTTCGATGATTTCAAACTCTGTCTTCGAGCAGGTGTTGCCTATGCAGTTGCAATAGGAATCTCAATTGGAATCTATTACTCGACTGCAAGCGACATGAGTATAAAACGTTCTTCGGACTATAAAATGCTAGAAGAGGCTCTTGACACTCCGGAAGAACTCGCGGTAATTACCTCTACGAACGAACAGTTGAAAGATTTAACAAAAGAGGAAATACAACAAAGTTATATCGAACGCGTTAACACCATGACATCTGTGAAAACCATCATTGCGGCAGGAATGGCGGGACTTATGTTGTGCGCACTAGTATATTCACTTATAGTACCTTGGATCTTTCGAACAATAATGCTTAGAGAGCTATCATGAAAAATTTAGTAATCGTACTTTTGTTTTGTGTATCATCTTTCGGCATTTGGGCCCAAAGAGATCGTGCTCCTGAAAACTTAGCCAAATTTGATTATCGAAAATATCATTTTGGATTTGCGTTGAGCGGAAATCAGAGTTCATTTTTTATCAATTACAAGCCCGACTTTACGTTCAGCGACTCCTTATTGAGCATTTCCAATGTACCTCAAGCTGGATTTAACCTGCACATTCTTGCCTCTTACAACCCTCTTCCAAATGTTAATCTTCGCTTTCTTCCAGGATTGTCTTTTCAAGACCGATCGCTTGAATACCGCTTCCTAAGTGCAAACAATAAAGTAGATACTCAAACGAAACCAATTTCCAGTGTATGGTTAGAGTTTCCTGTTTTGGTGAAGTTTAGAACGAATAGAACGGGAAACTTCGCAGCATACGGACTGCTGGGTGGAAAATATGCACGAGACATGCAATCGCAAAGAGACGTGAGTAATATTCAAGCGAGTGAAATCGTTGTAAAATTAAAGAATAACGATTATTGCATCGAAGCAGGAGGTGGTTTCGATTTCTTCCTTCCTTTTTTCAAATTTGCAGTTGAATTCAAAACCAGTATTGGTTTACCTAATCTGCTTATTGAAGAAGATACAAGGTATGCCCTTCCTATTGAAAAACTTCGTTCGCGAGCATTCGTTGTATCCATCACCTTCGAAGGATAATTCTCTTGATCGTATTTCTGAAATACTTGCGAAAAAACTGGATTGTTTCCGGAATTATTATTTACGAGTGTATTGCCATTGTGCTAAACGCCATTCATGTTGCCGACATAGGAATTCCCTGCTTGTTCACTACAATCTTTGGTGTTCACTGCTGGGGCTGCGGAATGACACACGCCGTTATTGCCTTAGTAAAATTTCAGTTTGAAGAGGCTTGGAATGAAAATCCACTTGTCGTGATTGTACTTCCACTCCTCACCTTCGCGGTGATTCAAGACTTCTTAAAATTCAAAAGACAGCTTAGTCAATCCACTCCGCGATAAAGATATTCGTGTCGCGCGTTCTTCCGTTGTGACGGTTGCTGCAGAATACCAAGTATTTTCCATTGGGTGAAAACATGGGGAACGAATCGAATTCAGTATCGAAAGTCACTTGCTCCAATCCACTTCCATCTAAATTCACCAAGAATAAATTGAAAGGAAATCCGCGCGTGCTATTATGATTGCTGCAGAATAGAACCTTATCTCCTTTCGGAGTGAACGTTGGAGACCAGTTTGCATTTCCCAGAGAAGTGACCTGGTGAGCATCTGAACCATCGGCATTCGCAACGAAAATTTCCAAGTTTGAAGGCTCAACCATGTCTTCCTTCAACAATGATTTATAAGCATCTATTTCTTCTTTGTTTTTCGGACGAGACGCGCGCCAAACAATTTTCTTTCCATCTGGGGAAAAACATGCACCACCGTCATAGCCCAAGTCGAATGTAATTTGCTTCACATCGCTTCCGTCTAAATTCATGGTGTACAAATCCAAATCGCCATTGCGTAATGAAGTGAAGACTATTCGATCTCCTTTCGGACTAATCGTCGCTTCTGCATCGTAACGCGGCGAATCGGTTAATTGCTTCGTTACCTTTCCTTGAAGGTCAGCAGTGTAAATGTCATAAGAGGTGTATAACGGCCAAACATATCTTCCGGTGTTTGGAAGTGGCGGTGGACAAGACTCTCCGCCTTTGTGCGTTGAAGCATAAAGGAACGATTTTCCATCGGGCATAAACCAAGAACAAGTGGTTCTTCCAAGTCCGGTTGAAACCAACTGACGCTTCGAACTGTCTGCCTTGGCTTCCACATTTAAAAGGAATATCTGATCGCAGCCCACTCCCCACTTCGAGTTGTCGCTTTGAAAAATAAGTTGCTTTCCGTCGGGGCTCCAATACGCCTCGGCGTTGTTACCGCCGTAGGTGATTTGATGAATGTTTTTGAAATGGGTTTCCTTCTCATAAGTAACAGGACCTGGCTCTGCTGTAACCGGAAGCGATTCCAAAACCAATTGTTGTGTGCAGCTGCTGAATGCAACCGCCACCAATGCGAGTGTCGTTAATTTCAAATTCATGGCGCAAATTAACGGCACAATTGCATATCTTCTGCATTCGGCTTATCTTTCGGAACTGATTTTAATTATGAAAAAGACCCTTGCCTCTTTGTTTTTCTTGGCTGCTGCTTTCGGCATAAACGCACAGAAAAAAATTACCAACGAACTTATTTGGAACAGCCGCGAATTCAACGCGGAATACCTTGGCGGATTCAACTCGATGAAAGACGGTGAGACGTTTTCAGACGTGATGGGTTCAGATATAAACGGACAAACCATTATTCAATGCCGTTTTGCAACAGGAGATACGTTGAAGACGATTACCTCTTCGAAAAGAATTTTCGGGAATGAAATGAGCGCATTCGACAATTACAGTTTCAATGCAGATGAAACCATGTTATTGATTGAAACTGAAAGCGAAGGAATCTATCGTTGGAGTAGCATGGCAAATTATTTCGTACACGATTTAGCAAGCGGAAAAACCACGCCCATTGCAGATTTCAAACAAGGAAAGCAACGCTTGGCAACGATCTCTCCAGATAAAAAGCGCGTAGCTTTCGTTCGAAACAACAACATTTTCATTTTCAATATTGAAACGAAAGAGGAAAAGCAAATCACCTTCGACGGAGAGAAAAACAAAATCATTAACGGAGCAACCGATTGGGTGTACGAAGAAGAATTCGGATTCGATCGCGGATTGTATTGGAATGAAAACGGTTCGCTTCTCGCCTACTACAAATTCAACGAAAGCAGTGTTCCTGAATATGGAATGGATATTTACGGAAGTTTATATCCGGAAAGAACCACGTTCAAGTATCCGAAAGCCGGAGAAAAAAATTCAGACGTGAGCATTCACATTTATGAATTGACTTCCAACAAAAGCTTTTTGGTTGAAAAGACTTCTGCCGAGTTCGAATATATTCCGCGTATCAAGTGGGGCAAACAAAAATGGCAGTTGTTGGTTCAAAAAATGAATCGTCATCAAAATCATTTGGTCTATGAATTAACGGCTCCCATTCGCGTTGAAGGAAATGATACTTGGCCAACAGCAGTATTGATGGAAGAGAAATCTGAAACCTACATTGATGTGAACGACAACATTCAATTTTTATCGGGTGGAAATTGTATGATCTACACCAGCGAGAAAAGCGGTTATGCGCATTTGTATCAGATAGACTTGGGAACGAAAGTAGAGAAAGCATTGACCAGCGGAAATTGGGAAATTCTTGATTTTTACGGAATCGATGAAAAAGCAGGAAACATTTATTTCAGTTCTACGCGTGCTGCACAAGTCAATTACAACAAGCGCATGAGCAGTTCACTAGATGCGACTTCGAAGTATGTGTACTGTGTTAATTTGAAGAAAAATACTTGGAAGTGTTTAACCTCTGACGACGGAACCAACGAAGCAGCGTTCAGCAATGGATTGAAGTATTTCCTTCACACGTACAGCAACGCAAACACCCCTCCTACTTTCTGTATTCGCGACAATCAAGGAAACACGAAGCGTGTGCTGATAAAGAACGAAACCCTTTCTGCAAAATTGAATGAATACAATTGTGTGAAGAAAGAATTCTTCTCGTTTAAGAATTCAAGCAATACCGATTTGAATTGCTGGATGATGAAGCCTGCCAACTTCGATCCGAATAAAAAATATCCTGTATTGGTTGCTATCTATGGCGGACCTGGAAGCAACACTGTTCTCGACTCTTACGGCGGAAAGAACTACATGTGGTACCAATTGCTTTGTCAGGAAGGATACATTGTTGTGAGCTGCGATCCGCGCGGAACTCAATTTAGAGGCAAAGATTTCAAACATTCAACCTACATGAATTTAGGTGGAAATGAAACGCAAGACTTTATAGACTTCGCGAAATATTTAGGTCAGCAAACTTACATAGACGCTGCCCGCATTGGTATGCAAGGATGGAGTTACGGCGGGTACATGACTTCGTTGTGTATGACCAAAGGAGCTGACTATTACAAGACCGGAATTGCTGTTGCTCCTGTTACAAACTGGAAATTTTACGACAGCGTTTATACTGAAAGATACTTGCGCACACCGCAAGAGAATTCAGGTGGATACGAAAACAACTCGCCAATCAACTTCGCAAAGCAATTGAAAGGAAACTACTTGTTGGTTCACGGAAGCGCCGATGACAATGTGCATTTCCAAAACACCATGGATATGGTTTCTGCATTGGTTGCCGCAAATAAGCCATTCGACTTGTTTGTTTATCCGAACAAAGACCACGGCATTTACGGCGGAAACACCCGCTTGCACTTGTTCAGCAAGATGACCAACTTCTTGAAAGAAAATCTGTAATGAAAAAAGCACTTGTCCTGTTGTTCGTTCTTTGTTCGGGCCTTGCGGCATTCGGACAAGAGCAATGGCAGGTGCATGGCGGCCTTCAATTCGGATTTGTAGTTCCGCATAACTCGCTTATGGAACCGCTTATCACGGGGCACAGCATTGGAGGAAGTGTTCGCGTTGTGAAGCGTGTTAGAAATAGACTTTATTCAAGGCCCTACGGAAATCCTTATCAGGGTGTCGAT
Organism: uncultured Chryseobacterium sp.; assembly: GCA_964511555.1. Lineage (GTDB taxonomy): Bacteria > Bacteroidota > Bacteroidia > Flavobacteriales_D > Sanyastnellaceae > CAIZGX01. The sequence goes on along the minus strand of CAZEFR010000046.1, from coordinate 3,814 downwards.
TTCACTTACATCAACACCGGGAATATTCAACAGCTGGGACAACAATTCGCATTGAGTTTTTGGAATCAGTTTCCCATAAACAAAAAAATATTTGGAGAACCTGTATTAAACAAGAAGTACATTAATCTCGGAATTGGCTTGGGTTACACCACCAAGATTTGGAATCTTCAATCGAATTACCAAGCGCCTGTTCTAGGTTCGCACTTCAACGCAGCATTAAGTATTGGCTTCGATCAGGAAATTTTTCACACCGAAAATCTTCAATACAAATTAGGAATTCGTGTCACCCACTTTTCGAACGGCGCTTTTCAATTACCGAATCTCGGGACAAATACGATGGCGCTTACGCTGGGTGTTCAGCCATTAATTAAGCCTAAGCAACCAAGAAAAGATGAAGAGCATGAAATTCTGTTGCTGCGCTTTTTAAGCAAATACAACCGAAGTATTTCCTACACGCAAGGATGGAAAGAAGTTATGCAGCCATACGGAAAGAAATACCCTATTCATCTGGTTAGTGCGGCATGGGATCGCAGAACATCACGCGTAAAGCGATCTTTCGGATTAACAGCTGACCTCATGTTCAACAGCTCATTAATTCCGTTAATGGAAAACAGAGACGGGATTCGTCCGAACAATCGTTCGGTTTTTCAATTGGGTGTTGGACCTACGTTTTGTCAGAATTTCGGAAACACACAATTACGCATTGTTCAAGGCATTTACATTTGGGACAAGTGGGCCGAGACAACGCCGGTTTATCAGCGCGTGATCTTACGTCATGCACCAAAAGACAAACACTGGTTCGTTCAATTCGGATTAAAAACACATTTTGCAAAAGCAGATTATGGTGAAATTGGATTTGGCTACCGTCTGTAAGCTAGGCCTACTGGGCTTTGTGTTGACTTTTTGTTCCTGCAACAAAGAGAATGCTCCCGATTGCTTTAAAACGGCGGGAGAAGTTCAAACCGAAACAAGAGATTTAGGAAGCTTCACCAAACTTGAATTGAACAGCAATCTGAAATACGAATTGGTTGACACGAATTTTTGTGGAATTGAAATTACCGGTCCAAAGAATTTACTTCCGAAAATAGACGCTCAACTTTCAGAAGGTGTCTTGAAAATTGAAAACGTGAACACGTGTAATTTTCTTCGATCGTTTGAACACGAGATAACGGTGAAGTTGTATTTCGATTCAATCACGAACATTCAAAATTTCAGCACCGGAAGTATTGTTTCAATGAATGAAATGAAAGCACGTAAACTTGTGATAGAGAACAAGCATGCGAATGGAAAGATCGAGTTGAACTTGAATTGCGACACCATCTATTGCGGCTCTCCAACGGGTGCCAGCGATTCATATTTGAAAGGCACTGTTCAAGTTGCAGAGTTGTATTCAGACGCCTACGGAATTACTCATGCCGGAGAGCTCGATGCCAATCAAGTTTACATTAACAACTCTTCGTTGCAGCCTATTTATGCGAAAGCAAATGCGTATGCATTTATTCGAATTGAAGATGCAGGAAACGTTGTGCTGAAGCAGACTCCAGCCTTGTATGATTTCGTTCGTAACGGAAGCGGCGAGTTAATCTTCGAATAGACGAACAATGTATTCAGGGGCTTTGCATGGTCTGCCTGTGTTCTTGTCTACAAACACCAATTCCACTTCTGCTGTATTCAACAACGTTTCGTTGCGGAATGATTCAAAATGAAATAAAATTCGTGTACCACTGAACTGTGTAATGCGTGTTTGAATTTCAACAAGATCGTCGTAATGCGCAGGAGCTTTAAAATGTATGTTGAAGGTTCTAACCGGAAGAAGAATTCCTTCGTCTTCGAGTTGTTTATACACGACACCCAATTCGCGCAACGCCTCTACCCTAGCCACTTCGAAATATGCAGCATAATGACCGTAATACAAATAGCCCATGCGGTCGGTTTCTGAATATCTTACAGTAAATTTGGAATGGAAGACGCGATCTTGAATTTTCATAGCCACAAAGAAATTATTGAATTGTCTTGCTATGATTTTCATTCTCACAATCTTTGAACAATCTTTCGAACAAAGGGCTTAAACTGATACGTCAAAAATTTCCATAAGTCAAGAGGCAATTGAGTTTTTTTTTCACTTTTTTTACATTTCTTTTGTAGTCCGAGAAACGCGAAGCATATTTGTTGTTTACCGGCACCTAAACAGACGATTAACCTTTTTTATACGCAGTAGTATTATGACTAACGATTTCAATCAAGTTTGGCAGAATTGTTTAAATATCATTAAAGACAATGTAAGTCCGCAAGGATTCAAAACTTGGTTCGAACCGATTAAACCCGTTAAACTTGAAAACAAAGTTTTAACGATTCAAGTCCCTTCACAGTTTTTCTACGAATGGTTGGAAGAGCACTATGTGACTCTTTTGAAAAAGATCATTCGCAAAGAATTAGGTACTGAAGGAAGATTGGAATATTCCATCATCATGGAAAACAATCAGGCTTCGAACGCTCCTTACACCATTAAAGTTCCAACCAGCAATCGCAAGGCCGTTAAGAACGCACCTGTTGCAATGCCTTTGGATCTTGGCGATGTTCCAATTAAGAATCCGTTTATCATTCCTGGTCTTCGCAAGTTGAATATCGATTCGAATTTGAATCCGAATTATTCATTTGAAAATTTCGTTGAAGGCGATTGCAACCGTTTGGCTCGCAGCGCTGGATATGCGGTTGCTAACAAGCCAGGCGGAACAGCATTCAATCCGTTGTTAATTTACGGAAGTACAGGATACGGTAAGTCTCACTTGGCTCACGCTATTGGATTAGAGATTAAGAACAAGTATCCTGAGAAAACAGTGTTGTATGTAAATAGTGAAACGTTTACGCACCAATTCATTGACGCTGTTAAGAACGGAACCATCAACGACTTTTCGCACTTCTATCAGATGATGGATGTGTTAATCATAGACGACGTTCATTTCTTCGCTGGAAAAGAGAAGACGCAGGATGTATTCTTCCACATCTTCAACCATCTTCACCAAACGGGTAAGCAAATCATTTTAACAAGTGACAAGCCACCGGTTGAGTTGCAAGGCATGGAGCAACGATTGTTGTCTCGCTTCAAGTGGGGATTGAGTGCAGATTTGCAATGTCCATCTTTGGAAACGCGTATTGCTATTCTTCGCAAGAAGATGTATGCAGACGGAATTGATCTTCCAGACGAAGTTGTTGAGTACTTGGCTTACAGCATTACCACGAACATTCGTGAACTTGAAGGCGCATTGATTTCCTTGATTGCACAATCTTCATTGAACAAGAAAGCGATTACGCTTGATCTTGCGAAGCAGATGATTGACAAGTTCGTGAAGAACACTGCGCGTGAGGTTAGCATTGATTACATTCAGAAAGTTGTTTGTGACTACTTCGACTTACCTATTGAGTTGTTGAAGAGCAAGACGCGTAAGCGCGAGATTGTTCAAGCTCGTCAGATTGCGATGTATTTCGCGAAGAAGATGACGAAGAGCAGTTTGGCAAGTATTGGCGCTCATTGCGGAGGAAAAGACCACGCAACTGTTTTGCACGCTTGTCGCACCGTTAACAACTTACAAGAGACCGACAAACACTTTAGAAAATATCTTGAAGATTTAGAGAAAAAATTAAGCATTGCTTAAATCGCTTTTCCTCTGGAACTTTCACGAAGTGAACCTTTCCACTGGAATAATTACCTAAACAACAGGGAAGCCGCTTTCGAGCGGCTTTTTTGTTTTACGCAAGCGATGACACACTCTGTGTGATGACCTTCTTTGAAGGATGACACTTCGTGATGACGCTT
>CAZEFR010000045.1:0-17062 GCA_964511555.1 uncultured Chryseobacterium sp. | reverse complement strand
TGCGGATTGGTTGGAAGAGCCTTCTGCGAAGCCGTTGCGCAATTCGGAGGAATTGTTGTTGCCGCAGATATTGAATTGGCGAATCCAATTCAATTTGCAAATGAATTGGCTACACGTAACAATTCGAATGCATTGGGATTTGTTCTCGATGTAGCCAATAGAGCTTCCGTTGAAGCGTTGAAAGAAAGTGTGCTTTCTGCCTTCGGAAGAATAGACGGATTAGTTAACGCGCATCAGAATAAAACGCATTTGAAATTCGAACCGTTCGAAAACGTGTCCGATGAAAATTGGGACACCGTGGTGGATGTGAATTTGAAAGGCACGTTTTTAATGTGTCAAATTATCGGCTGCCACATGGCAGAGAATGGCGGCGGAAGCGTTGTAAATATTCCTTCCACCTACAGCGTCGTTGCCCCGAATCAGAATTTATACAAAGGAACTTCCCTTGGTTGTCCCGCCGCTTATAGCGCCTCGAAAGGCGGTATTGACGCACTTTCCAGATACTTGGCTTCATACTGGGCAACGAAGAAAGTGCGTGTAAACATGATCACTCCACACGGTGTGTGGAACAATCATGAAGTGCAATTCGAAGAAAATTTCGCGCGCTTCTCTCCCATGGAAAGATTGAGTTACAATCATGAGGTGGCAAGCGCGCTCATCTATTTACTCAGCGATGCTTCCTCGTATGTTACCGGAGATAATATGAAGGTTGAAGGCGGTTGGACCGTTTGGTGATATGCAGAAAAAACTAGCAACATATTTTGAAAGACTTTGGCCCATCTGCCGAAGCATCACCGGAAACGGTCTGCGCGAATCGTTCCGCATTCTGCAAGAAATTGTTCCGTTTGAATTAACAGAAGTTCCTACCGGAACGCAAGTCCACGATTGGGAAATTCCGAAAGAATGGAACATTCAAGACGCATATATTCTTACTCCAGATGGAAGAAAAGTAGCCGATTTCAAATTGAATAATCTACACGTGTTGAACTATTCGACTCCTTTAGAAATGGAAGTCACACACGAAGAACTTTCGAAACATATTTTCACACTTCCGGAACAGCCAACAGCCATTCCCTATGTGACTTCGTATTACGAAGAAAAATGGGGATTCTGTTTGTCGCACAACGAATGGCTTTCGCTTCCCAAAGAAGGAGTGTATCGCGTGGTTATTCAATCCGAATTAACCGAAGGAAGTCTCACCTACGGTGAAGCAATACTGAAGGGCGATTCAGAGAAAGAGATTTTATTCTATTCGTACTTGTGTCATCCAAGTATGGCGAACAACGAGCTCAGCGGTCCATTGGTATTGGCTATGCTCTATGAGAAGCTCGCTGCCCTTCCACAAAGAAAATACACCTATCGATTCGTCCTAGCGCCTGAGACCATTGGTTCAATCGCCTACTTAGCGAAGAACGGAAGTGCATTGAAAGAAAAGCTGGAAGCGGGTTGGGTGTTAACCTGCTGTGGCGATGCAGGAAAAATACATTACAAGAATTCGCGTAAAGGCAATGCACTGGTCGACCGCATTAGCAAACACATTTTGAAGCAGCTTCCACTTGAGTGGAACGATTTAGAATTTTCTGTGGGTGGAAGTGACGAGCGTCAGTTCTGTTCTCCTGGCTACAACTTGCCTGTGGGTTCATTCATGCGCACGCCTTACCAGCGTTACCCGCAATACCACACTTCATTAGACAATCGCGATTTCATTTCCATTCCAGCCATGGAAGAAGGGATTGAAATTTTATTTCAAATGGTGTTGGCGCTGGAAATAAACGAGACATACGAAACGGTGGTTCAATACGGAGAACCGCAATTGGGTAAGCGCGGACTTTATCCAAGTTCGAACTTGCCAAATACCGATCAAAGACAGATGGTGCACAACATGATGCACCTCATCAATTGGTCAGACGGCGAACACGATTTGTTAAGCATAGCTGAAAAGAAAGGGACCGCCATGTTTTATTTTGCCCCTTTGGCGAAACTTTGTGAAGAGAAGGGTGTTCTGAGAAGGAAATAACCCATTTGAATTGTACATTTGCAACTTAAATTTTTTAAAATGAAATCATTAGTAGAAGCTTTTCCAACACATTTGAAAGAAGCTTTGGCAATTGGTCAAAGCGCAACATTCACGAACACCGACAAACAATTTGAAAACATTGTCATCTCTGGTTTAGGAGGTTCGGGTATTGGAGGGAAAATTGTTTCTCAATTGGTAGCAGACGATTGCTGCCTGCCTATTCTTTGCACGAACGACTACGTTCTTCCTGCATTCGTGGGTCCTAAGACATTGGTTATTATTTCTAGTTACAGCGGCGAAACAGAAGAGACGGTTGCAGCATACAACGAAGCGAAAGCAAAAGGTGCTACCATTTCTTGCATCACAAGTGGTGGTAGAATTGCAGCAGCAGCGGCAGCAGACGGATACAACTGCATTATTATTCCTGGTGGGCAACCTCCAAGAAGTATGTTCGGATATAGCTCTGTTCAAGTTTTGTTCACCTTGAAAGCTTACGGAATTTACAACGGAAATTTTGAAGCGGAGATCAATGCGTCAATCGATTTGATTCATGCAGAAATTGCGAACATCCGCACTGAGACTAAATCAATTGCTGAGAAAATTGTTTCTCGCATACCTGTATTGTACAGCGAAGCAAGCTACGAAGGCGTTGCCATTCGTTGGAGACAACAAATCAACGAGAACTCAAAGATGCTATGCTGGCACCACGTTTTCCCTGAAATGAACCACAACGAATTGGTGGGTTGGACAGGTGGTGACAATCGCGTTGCGGTGTTAATGCTTCGTACGGAAGATGATCACCAACGTTCACAAATTCGCATGGACATCTGTAAAAAATTGATGGCTGAAAAGTGCGATACCATAATTGAAATCCACGCGAAAGGTTCAAGCAGACTTGAAAGAGCTTACTACTTGATTCACTTGGGTGACTGGTTAAGCATTGATCTTGCTGAATTGCGCAATGAAGATGCAACAGCTATTCCAGCTATTATTTTCTTGAAAAACGAGCTTTCGAAAATATGAGCAAACCCGTTGTTTCCTTCAGAGATTTAGGTCTTGCACCCTACAAGGAAACATGGGATTTTCAGGAAGAGTTGTTTGAACGAAACGTTCAACGAAAACTTCAAAATAGACTAGAGGGAAAAGCAGACGGAGAGGGAACAGAAGATGTTCTTCTCTTCGTTGAACACCCTCATGTATATACCTTGGGGAAAAGCGGAGACGCTTTTCATTTGCTTGTTTCGGAAGAGAAACTCAAAGAGATAGGAGCGACTTATTATCCCATCAATCGAGGTGGAGACATTACTTATCACGGTCCTGGACAAATAGTTGGCTATCCGCTTTTAGACCTCGAACATTTCTTCACAGACATTCACAAGTACATGCGTTACCTCGAAGAAGCCATCATTCGTACCATTGCTCATTATGGAATTGAGGGAGGAAGAATCGATGGGCTTACCGGTGTATGGCTAGATGTAGAAGACCCAAAAAAGGCAAGGAAAATCGCTGCATTGGGAGTTAAATGCAGCCGCTGGCTCACCATGCACGGATTCGCCTTCAACGTGAACACAGATTTGAATTATTTCAATTACATCGTTCCCTGTGGGATAACAGATAAAAAAGTAACCAGCCTATCGAAAGAATTGGGTCGTGAACTAGATATTGCGGAAGTAAAACAATTACTTCTGCAAGAGTTAGCTGATGTTTTTCAATTCGAAACATTACATTTGTAACATGGAAGCTTTTTTTACCGCCTTCACATCGGCGCAAGGTTGGATAGACCTACTCACTTTGCTTATTATGGAAATTGTCTTGGGAATAGACAACATCATTTTCATAGCCATAATCACAGGGTTTTTATCCTCGAAATCAGATCAAATCAAAGCAAGAAGATTAGGTCTTTTCTTCGCGCTTATATTTCGAATTGCACTGCTTTTCACCTTGTCTTATCTCGCTCATTTGCAAGAACCATTTTTTAAGTTGGCGGGTTTTCCTGTCTCAGGAAGAGGATTAGTTCTTTTGGCAGGAGGGTTGTTTTTAATTATTAAAACGTCAAATGAAATTCGACATAGATTTTTGATTGCAGATCACGAGGAGACGGAAAAGTCTAGAAAGATAAATTTGTTTCAAGCAATCATTCAAATTACAATTATAGATATTGTTTTTTCTTTCGACTCCATTATTACTGCTGTGGGTTTAGTAGAACATGTCCCAATTATGGTCGTTGCCGTTGTAATTGCAATGTTCGTCATGTTGGCTTTCGCTCCATATGTAAGCGCATTCATTGAGAAATATCCAACATTAAAAATGTTGGCATTAGCATTCTTAATCGTTATTGGATTGAATCTGGTAGCAGAGGCATGCGAGAGTGCTCATTTGATTCACATACCGGAGCATGTAGATTTGAAGATATATTCATACGTAGCGTTTGCATTTGCTCTCATTGTAGAATTACTTAACATTCGTTTGCACCACGTGAAAGAGCGTAAGACGAGATCATGATTATTATTCAGAACACACTCGTTAGTGAAGATTTATTCGAAGAGCATTTTGTATGTGACCTAGCTTCTTGCAAGGGCGTTTGTTGTGTAGAAGGAGATAGCGGTGCGCCAATAGAATCTGATGAAATTCCAATTCTCGAACAAGAATGGGAAAAGGCAAAACCGTACATGGTTCCTGAAGGTATTGAAGCCATTGAGAGAGACGGACTCTATCAAGTAGATGAAGACGGTGATATTGTTACAACGCTTGTGTCAGAAAAAGGCGCTTGCGCCTTCGTTCATTATTCGTCAGATGGAACTGCATTGTGTGCTTTGGAAACTTCATGGAAAGCAGGAGAGTCAAAATTCAGAAAGCCAATCTCGTGTCATTTGTATCCTATTCGTTTAACGAAGTTGGCAGATTATGTTGGATTGAATTATCACCGCTGGCCCATATGTGCTCCAGCATGTGAATGCGGATCGAAATTGCAAGTGCCGGTGTACCGATTTTTAAAAGATGCAATTACAACGAAGTTTGGTGAAGCGTATTTTCAAGAATTAGACGAACACTACCAAGCATGGAAAACACAAAGAGGAGCGTAATTCTTTTTTTTCTATTCTTATTTTTCACTCCGGTCTATTCACAAGAGTGGACTAAAGTAAACGGTGTTTTCAATACCGAGGACGGAGATATTGTTTCCGATTTTAGGGAAGGAACTGCGCTTGTGGTAAGTTCACGATTGAAACAATCTTACGGACAGGGCACTATGCAAACCGTGCGAATTAATCGGTTGCATAAGGTTGATTTGTACACTGAGCGGGAAGAAACATTCTTTCCGAAAGACTGGAATTTCGATGAAGGAATTTCTTGCTTTGGAGACAGCAAGAATGAGTTGTTTTTTCAGACTGAATTGGACGTGCGCGGTACGTTTTCGGCATACTATAAAATTTTTCTTTGGGATTCGACTTTAACATCTAAAAGTGTTGGGTCGCCTGTTGAAATGGCGGGAAATAAAGGTGAAGGTAGTTTTGATAACATGAATCCCACTTACGATCCATTGGAAAAACTGCTCATTTTTTCGAGTAACCGAGCAGGCGGGTTTGGTGGTCATGATTTGTATGGATGTTATCGAATGGGAAAAGGTTGGGGGCCTGTTTTCAATTTAGGACCGGGTGTAAATACGCCTGACAATGAATTAGGTGCCACACTTTTTCAAGGCACCCTTTATTTTTCGAGAATGAACGTGCAAGATATGGGTGTGATTCTTTTTTCAGCATTGCAGAAAGAGGCTTTTCGGGTTTCAACTGAACTTCCTTCTCCCTTCAATAACGGAGAGGAGGACGCATACAAAATTGTTTTCGTATCAGCAAATGAAGCTTATGTTTCGCGCGAGCATCAAATTGATCGGTATATTCTTCCAAAAAAGAATAAGCAAGTTCAATTTAGATTGAAGGAAGGAAACCGCGTGTTGCAAAACATTGGTTTAACTGTTGTTTCTATTGGAAGTGGGGAACGCACAGAATTGAAGGCCAATACTGAAGGTTTAACGGCTCTCTTCAGCCTTTCGCTGGAAACGAAGTACAAGGTGAGTGTGCAAGAAAGGGATTGGGAGGTGTTAAAGGCCACTGGAAACGGAACGGGATACAAGGCTGAACTTATTGATGAATTTGGCAATATCATTCGTGTCTTTAAGTTCGATGCCAAGGGTAATTTTCAATTTGAATTACTTGATTTCGTATACACTAATTTAACATTACTCGAAGAGATTGATCGAAGTAAAATTGGAGCCTATTCAAGCGATTTGAGTAATCCCATTTCAACCAAAAAGTATTTCTTTCCTGTCAATGAAAGTACCTTGAATGAAATGCAGAAGATTGATTTGCGTAATTGGTTGAGTGACCAATCCAATTCAACCATAGTCATTAGCGGATTCGCAAGTTCAGATGGAAGTTCAAAGCGAAACAAAGAATTAGCGAACGCTCGGATTCAGGCAACGAAAGTGGTTATGTTAGCGCATGGGTTTACTGAGAAAAACATAAAAGTAAAAGTTATAGGAATAAATGAAGTCGGAGAAAAGGGACGTCGCGTAGAGCTTGAAGCGATTCCATTATCTTCGCAATAACAACACGAAAAATCATGTTCGAGAAACTATTTCCAAACCGCGAATTACGAATTGTAAAGGGGAAACTCTCAGAGAGTGGAACTTCTCATCTGAACGGTCAAGAAGATAAAGGCGCACAGCGCTGGGTAAAGGTTAATGAAGAGATAATTACGCGCGTAAGTGATGGCTTGTATCATGCGCAATGGGACGACGAAGTAGTTGTGGTTTGTGATAAGTACAACTTCATGGTGGGCTATTGGAATTTTTCCAAGGGTTCAGGCAGTGATCCGAATTACTCGGCTTCTGTAGGTTCAACAGCATTGGTGACTTTGATAGTTTTAGCATCTATGCTTTTCAATTTCATTCCAATGCATGACACACAGAAAGGAGATATTATTACTTCATTCTACAATTATATCTGGAAGGATGAATTCTTCGTGAAGAATTGGTGGGCAACTGCTGCGATAATTGGATTATTTTCCTTGTACGGATTTATTTGGACGCCGATTTATGCAATAGGTCACATTAAACGCGAACGTGAAGCAGCGGCTATGCTTCTTCCTCACAGAAATGCCGTAGGGTGAAATTCGGTAAGCTAGATAACGTAGATCATCTTTCTTTTTCGTTTGAAGTTCCAACGCAGGATTTTTCTTTTCTACCGAATGAACGTTCGGGTAGGTTGGAGGTAATTATCGGAGGAACAGTTTGGGGTGTTCCTCAATGGAAAGGAACGCATTTTCCTGCGAAAGTCAAGCCTTCAGAATTTCTTCATTACTATTCGCGGTTATTCCCCTGTATAGAATTTAATGGTTCACATTACCGCATTCCTCCTGTTTCGCAGGTAGAGAAATGGGTGGAGCAAGTGCCAGAGAATTTTTTATTCTGCCCGAAGTTTCCACAAAGTATTTCGCATTGGCGACAATTTCAGAACTGTGAGCGAGAAACAGATTTGTTTTTTGAGGCACTCTTTGCTTTCGGGAAACATTTAGGAACCACCTTCATTCAATTACCTCCGCATTACAGCCCTTCCAAAGCAGAGCCGCTACTGCGTTATCTTGAAACACTTCCGCGAGATGTGCGCTATGCTGTTGAAATACGTCACCCCGGTTGGTTTACTGGAAATATTTTAGAAGACTATGCGACTGAGTTGAAAAAGCTAAATGTTGGTTTAATCATTTGCGATACTGCTGGGAGAAGAGATGCTGTGCATATGCGATTAACCAGTGATGAGTTGGTGGTTCGTTTTGGTGGAAACGATTTGCATGTAAGCGATGAGATGCGCATGAATCAGTGGGCGCAGCAACTTCGAGATTGGGAAAAAGTTGGTTTGAAGAAGTGTTATTTCTGGATTCACCAACCTGAAAGTTTGCACACAGTAGAATCTATGAATCAATTCAAGGAAATTCTTTCCAACTACAAATAGATACAACCGCCACAGGTGTCTTTAGAAGCGCCTGTAACTTCCGAGAGTGCTGTCGGCTGCTCAGAGAGTCGAAGTGCCCCTAATAAGGCGAAAATGAGCGCCTCTTTGTATTGAACCGTATCGGTATCCGGAACAACAACAGATAAATCGGTCTTCGCCTGAATAGATTCGATGAGAAATTCATTGAAAGCACCTCCACCAGTTACAAGAACACTTCCTGTCCAACCTTCAAAAATCTTTGCAATTTGAACTGCCATATGCTCTGTGCATGTGGCAAGTAAATCACGAATGGTTAATTGTGAAGCTCCAAGTAAAGGAAGGAAGTAACGCTCGAACCATTCTTTCCCTAGCGACTTTGGAAGTTCTTGCGAATAGTAAGGGAGTGCGTTTAATTTTTCAAGAAGTTCAATATTCACAACTCCACGTCGAGCCATTTCTCCGTTGGCGTCGAATGGATGTCCGGTTTGTTCAGCCAGTAGATTCAATGCCATATTGGCTACACAAACATCGAAGGCGTTTAAGTCGCCCATGAGTGTGTACGAGACATTTGCAATTCCGCCAATGTTCAAACAAAAATCGTATTCGTTGAATAGCAGCCGGTCTCCAATGGGAACCAACGGCGCTCCTTGTCCACCGTGAGCCACATCTGTTGTTCTGAAATCGCAAATGGTTTTAATTCCAGCATGGGCGGCAATATGCGCACCGCTACCAATTTGAACAGTAAGCGATTCGCCTGGCTGATGAAAAATGGTGTGTCCATGCGAGGCAATGGCGTCGGCCGAAAGACTTCGCTCTTCCAAAAAACGCTTGACTTGTTTTCCAGAATAAATTCCAAAGTCAACATTCAACTGCGCCAATTCGAGTGCAGACATTTTGTGAGCTCTTCGAAAAATATCGCGCCACGAGGCGTCGTAAACGACCGTTTCAGCGGCAACAATTTCGTACTCCCATTTTCCTTCGTTGCAGGAAAGATCACATAGCGCAATATCCAGTCCATCTAGACTGGTTCCGCTCATGAGTCCAACAATTCGAAAGGTTTCCATAGGGTTACAAATATAAGAGGGCGGAATGTTCCGCCCTCTGTTCAAACTAATTCAGTAAAGAAATTATTTGATGATAATGGTCTTTGTCCAAAGGTTTGTATCGTTTGAAACTTTACATACATAGGTTCCAACAGCAAGTGATGGCAATGAAACTGAATTCATTCCAGCATTCAAATTTTCGGTGTGCACCAATTGTCCTTGTGCATTGAAAATGTTCAAGATGGATTTTCCAGATTGAACCGGAACACCCACCCATAAATTGTAAGAGGCGGGGTTCGGATAAATGCTCATATCGTTGTTCGAATCATCTTCAACACCAACGAGACTCCATGTTGCCATGAATTCTTGTAAGTAAAGGTTTGCTACACGAGCGTCGTGAACAACCACCGTATTTTCATCGTTCGTTGTTTGTGCCGCGCTACTCCAGTTGTGGCTTCCGGTAAGCACGGTTGGATCAGAATCCAATGTGCTGTGATCGACGATGCAATATTTGTGGTGAAGATCGTAGGGTAAATCTTCGTGTGAACGAATGTCTTGTCCAGCCGCTTCGAGGTATGCAAATTCAGAAGCAGGATCAGATGTTTGTTCCATCATTCCTCTTACTAAAACAAGGAATAAATCATCTTCTGCGATTATAGCGTCAGCAATGTCTACACGTGTGAATGCGAGAATAGCGTAATCTAAATTAGCATCTGTGGTTTGCATAGTTTTAATGATTGCACCATTGGCGTTGTCTGTAGGCGAGAAATAACTTTCTACTTTAATGTCATTCGGTCCAAGCACATATTGCAAAGGGGTATTGTTGGTTTTCGCTGGACCGAATACACCGTTCGGATTTCCTGGTTGTGGACCAGTTCCTCCCCACATTTCTTCGAATTCTAAGCGATACCCTTTAGCAATACTTTGATCTTGAAAAATAATGATATTGTTGAAGTCATTTGACATGTTGTTGTCTGTCCAGTTAGTAGATCCTGTAAATACCCATGAGTTAGCCGTAGACTCTGGATCGACAATTATAAATTTGTTATGCATGATGCCGGTCCCTGAGGTATTGACTCTTTCAATAACGGGAATATTTGGATTTAAAAGCGGAAGTCCAAGTTGTCCGGTAGATCCGTCAGCAACAATTCTCACTTGAACACCAGCGTTATATCTGCCATTGATTGCGTTCGCAATAACACCGTCATCTGTGAAATTGTAAATTGCAATATCAACAGCCTGCTGTGCGCGATTGATATATGCAGCGATAGTATCGTTTGTTGCGGTGCCCAAAGAAATTGCGTTTTCGTCTGTTGCGTAACTGTTGTCTACCTGACGTGTGAAATAAACACGAATATCTCCTGAGCTTAAACTTTTAGTTGCATACGGACGCACGCTGCTTGTGCTTGATCCCTCTGCGTTAGAGGAAGTCACAGAGGCGTAATAGATGGTTCCAGGTTGTAATCCAGAAATGCTTATAACGTGATTGGTAACGCTTTCACTAACGGAAACTGTTTGACCTAAAGAGGGCGTTAGACCGTAGTTAACTTGGCTATCGCTCGCATTATTCGTTGTCCAATTTAGATCAAAAGACGTTGTGGTAATATTTGTTTGAGTAACTGGGCCTGTTATTGCAACACCTGGAGGAAGAATGAAGTCATCTTCGTCACGAGGAAGAATTTGGTATCCCTCATTGTAAGGCGCAGTGGCATCGAATTGAGAAACAATACCAACTAATGTTATTGCGCTAGCAGGCAGATTAGTTCCCACCAAAACACTTCCTGCGCGAATGTAGATTACTCCAGATTGTCCATTAGCGTTGTACGTATATGTTGAGTTTCCAGAAATAACAGAACCTGCTAAATCAAATACAACATTTTCAACAGTTACCAATTCTCCTTCATATGTTTCAGCAACCATATTTGGAGTTACCAATTGGGGAATTGGAAGTGTGTTGTTTGAGGAGTTAACCGCAATGGCAGTTAGCGTTGGACCTATTTCGAGAAGTCCGTTGAATTCGGTTATTACACCTGAAACAGTAACGAGGTCACCGCGCAATGGAGCTGATGGCCACGAAGCCCAATCAACTCCGGGGTAAATAGCAATGCCGGCTTGATCGTCTTGAATGTAGCGAACAGAGCTGCCCATTTCGGTGCCATTTGTTACGATACCCGTTACGGTTACAGCTGCTCCAATTCCTGCAATACGAGCTGCCAATATAGAACCTCCTGCAATTGGAGTTCCAATGCAGTCACAATTGTTGTCATAAGTATCATCTGTTGTCGTTGCATTGTTGTCATTACAAGCATCACCAGGAAATGCACATGAACCATTGTCGGTAATGGCAAGCGCATTGTAGTTGCATGCTGTGTTGTCCATACAACCACTGATGGTTCCGGTGTTGGAAGCGCCTGGCGTTGGAAGTTGAGCAACGTATGATGAAGAGTTGAAGGGAGCCCCACCGTCGGGAAGACGAGATGAAGAATAGTTCAACGTAGGAGTTGCAGCTAATTCATCGACTTGAGGCTGACCTGGAGTAAGCACTGAAAGGAGGGCTGTTGCATCAGGATCGCCTGTGCCGTATACTACAGCGTCTACAAGTCCCGTTGAACTGGCTGCAGTTCCATTTGGCCATGCCGCTGCGGTTGAAGAGTAAATCGCAATAGCATCAGCTCCATTCTGCAGGGTGTTTCCCGTGAAGGTTAGGTTTACATTCGCCACTCCAACGTTTCCAATAACGAAATAACCAGATGCAGGAATATTGTAACCCGTTAAGTCAGTTGTTTGATAAGAGGTACTTGTCGCACCGTTAAACCAAACCATAACCATTCCATTGAGAGACTGTCCTGGCGTGCCCACCAATTCAATAAATTCGGCTGCGTCGGTGCCGATTTGGTCGGCATCAACTTCATTGATGACAACTTGTGCTTGGGTTACTCCAATTAGCAGCGCGAGCAAGAGTGTGTAGATGTATTTCATTTTATACTATTCAAATTAAATTTTAAAATTTTAGAAAGCGGCCGATAAAGATACGTTGAACCATCTTCCCTGACCAAAGAAAACTCCGGCAGAAGATGCATCGAAGTTGAAATCTTTATTGTTATACAATGCATTCAAGTCGTTGTTTCTTGCATCTGTAATGAACACGCTGTTCAATACATTGAAGACGCTACCGCGTAAATCATAGCGAACACCGCGAATTTCTTTGCCATAGCCAGCATGGAATTCTAACGTTCCGTATGCTGGGATTCTCCAAGACTCTCTTCCAGCATTTTCGCCCTTTAATTCAAATGGATTCATATCAGCGAAATAGCGGTCGAACCAGGTATATCTCGTTTTTGCATAAGCCCCGTTTTTCCATTCGTATCGGAGCATAGCGCCCAATTGTGTTTGAGCAGCATCACTCACATGAACACCATTAGCGTCGTAAGTCACGCTATACTGCTCGCTATCAGGATCTCCAGGATCTAAGAAAACTGGATTTCCGTTATCATCAAAAATGAAAATTGTATCTGATGAAGTCCAAATCCAATCTCCAAAAGAAGCCAGTCCTTCAAAGGTTATTCGGTCATTTATTTTATAAGCAAAATCCAGTTCAGCACCCTGATGACGCGCATTCATTCCGCGAATATTTACTGTGATATTCGTAGTTGGATCTTGCGGATCAGGAACAGAGAGACCAAATGGAAATGGCTTGTTTTGCCATGTCGTGTGATAGAGATTTACGTTGAATGAAAACTTCTTCGATTTGTAGTTCCAACCGTTTTCAAAGCTTGTGATAACTTCGTTTTCAATTGCGTTGAAACGCTCATTGGCATTGGTGTATATCTGGCTGAATAAGGGAGCTTTATTCAAATAACCAGAGTTGAAGAATACAGCTAAATCGCGTGAGATGTTGTATTTTAAACCAGCTTTAATCGTTGCAGTTGGACGATAGTACCAGCCAGTACTTTGAAACTCAGATCCACTCATGTTACTCGTCAACATTTGTCCACCAACGACTGTAGTATCAGAAACAAGCGCAATAGCATTGTTCTCAACCGCATAGCCAACAGGAACTTCAACGCCATCGACTACAAAAACTTTTGGACGAAAATAATCAACACGCTTATAACCTGTAGTTGCAGCCGAAACACTTACAAATGCCGAAATTTTTTCATCT
This sequence comes from uncultured Chryseobacterium sp., assembly GCA_964511555.1. GTDB lineage: Bacteria > Bacteroidota > Bacteroidia > Flavobacteriales_D > Sanyastnellaceae > CAIZGX01. Next base: position 3,856 of record CAZEFR010000045.1, on the reverse strand, counting down.
TGATATTCAACTTGTCCGAATAGACCACCCCAGCGTATAAATGCATCGTTGTTGAAGTCTATCACATCGCCCTCTCGTTTGACTAAATTGGGATCGTTGTAGTTTATAGCTGTTCGGGCAATAATGTAATCTGCTCCCATCAGGTCAATTATTTTTCTGTAGTGTGAGCCTTTGTAGGTGCGTAAATCAACACCTCCAGCAAAATTCCATTTATCGTTGAATCTTTTGTTGTAGGTGCTTAAAACCCCGTACCATGAATGTTCATTCATACTGGCCTTAATGTAATTCGAAACGGCGTAGCGCTCTGTAGAGCTCACAAGCGGATTAATGTTGTAATCAGGACCAGAGAACAAAGGTGGTTTGGCTCCAACATTTGAATCATAGAAAGATTGCATATTCACAGAACCGTCGGGTAGAAAGTCGTTTGCGGTTATGTTACTATTCCAACGAGTTCCACCACCTCTTCCGAATGATGCATAGGCAACAGTACTGATGAAAGTTTTTTCATCAATGGTCCAGACATCTTTTAACGAGAATTGTGGTTTATGATAGAAGTTCACTCGACCGTTGAATTCCTCCTCCGCTTGAATGTTAACGCGTTGTCCGTTTACGAAGTCATAGCGGGTTAAATATCCAACATCAGGATTGTAATTTATTCCGCCATTAAATATGGGGCGTTCGGTTGTTGCGCTCGCAGCGTAGGTGTTGGGGGCGCCAACAGCTGATGCTGTTTCCGCGCTGTACAATGCAATCGCCTCTGATCTCAGCCTTTGTCCATGCTCTTGAGGAGCGCCTAATCCGTATAAGCTCAGGTGATGTTTACCAATTATTTTTTCAACTTTTCCGTAATAGAAAAAACCTCGTGTAAAGGTGCCATCTACCCAACCATCGCCTGATTTGAAAGATCCTGCCATAGAAAAGGCCCAGCCTTTTTTTGTTTTTCCCGAATTTAAAGCAAAGGATGTTCGAGCAAAAGCTCCGTAGGCAAATTCCTGTCTTAAACGAACACTTCGTTTAGAATCAATACCCCTTGTGATAATGTTCATGGTTCCGCCAACTGCGGGAATAACAAGCTTGGAGGCTCCTAAACCGCGCTGAATTTGTGTGGTTTGTGTGGCAAGATCTAAACCAAACCAATTGCTCCAATAAACAACGCCATTTTCCATGTCGTTAACTGGAACTCCGTCTAACATTACAGCAACATTGTTTCCGGAAAATCCGCGAATAGTAACCCTCGCATCACCATCGCCACCGCCTGCTCGAGTAGCGTATGTTCCTGGGGTAGTATTTGCCAAGGTGGCCAATTCTCTTCCACCTAATTCTTCTTCAATTCTCTTCAGTCCAATATTTGAAAATGCTACAGGAACTGATCTTCCAACAGCAATGTCGGCAGAGATAACAATCTCTTTTTGCATGGTTTGAACTAAATCGAAATCAAACGAATATTCTTTTTTCGTAATCGCAATTTTCTTTGTTATTTCTTCGTAACCAACAGCTGTGATAATAAAAGTATATTCTCCGTATGGAAGAGAAATTGAAAATTTTCCAGCAGGATCTACAGCTTGACCTTTTTCTTTATTTTCCCAGAGAATAAATGCAGAAGGAAGACTTTCTCCCGAAAGTGCATCGCGAACAGTCCCGCTTAAAATTCCTTGCTGCGCGTGGCTTTCAAAAGCCATAAGAAGAAGTGAAAGAATTAAAAAGAATGATTTTAATATTCTCATGGGTTGGAGGCTATGGTTTAACAATTGGAGATAAAAAAGGGGCTTTACCGAAGTGAGCCCCTTTTTGGAAAAACTTGAAATAATTATTTGATGAAGTTTTGACGATTGACATTTCCGTTTTCAGAAATAACTTCAATGGTGTAAGCTCCTTTCGCAATTGCATTTGTTTGAATACGAGTCATGCGATCTAAGATAGTTCCGTTAGCAAAAACAACACGACCAGCATTGTCGAAAATGCGAATTGAACGAATAACACTTGGAGAAACAATATTCAAAATGTCTCCGGTTAACGGGTTAGGGTAAATTGAAATTGAACGTTCAACATCTTCAGAAACACTCACAGAGCAATCACAGGTATGTGTACCCAAAAAAGTAAAAGTGTTTGCAGGCAAAGTGTCGTATTGAGCGAACACATCAAAAGAAGATGGATTCGTTGTAACACCTGAAGTTACTGTTGATTTACGGATTTGAGTATGATCTGTTGATGCATATAAAGTACCGCCTGAAGCGTTTGTACCGAATGCACTCCAACCTCCAAAACCAGTTCCTTCACCAATTCTTCCGTAAAGGTCAACAAGAGTCTGACCATTATCTGTAACAATCGCAATTGCATCATTACCATTGAAGTACATAGGCCAAACCCCATTGTCGTAGTTCGGGTTTATGAATACGTCAGCGGCCGCTGCAAGCTCTTCCCATACGGGTGCCTCAAGTCCAGTACCATCTGGGTTGTTTTTATCCAAAACAATTACAATAACATCATTTGGGGCAATTGAATAACCATCGAGGTATGCAATACTCCCGTAAGATGTACTTCCGTTTGAAAAACGAACAAGACCATAGCCATCAAGGCTCACGGTTGTTGCGGTTGGATTATAAATTTCAACAGCTTTGTTGTTGCTCCATCCTTCAACAATTTCTGAAATGAATATGGCATTACACTGCGCATTAGCAGAAAATACGGTTACAACAAATAAAGAAAGAAGTACTAGTTTTTTCATTCGATTAAATATTTTTCCAAATGTATTCATTTTTTTTATTGGTACTCAACTGCTCGAATGAAATAAAAGTTAAGCCTTGTGCACCTTTTTAATTGGATTATTGGTCTTTCGTATAGAAAAATTGTTAACTAAGTATGAAGCTGGAATAATTCAATTTTATAGATACATGGAATTGATTGTTGTGAGAGCACTTATTTAGTAAATTGCACGTACTTAAACCGAAAAATTAAAACATGCGTTTCTTTAGTCGCGCTCTTATTTTTGTGTCGTTTCTTTTGTTGGGGCATTCTTCAACGGCAAATCACGTTTTGGGCGGAAATTTGACCTGGGATTGTCTTGGTGGTAATCAATACAACGTTACTCTTCGTTTATACAAAGATTGTTTCGGAGCGAGCCCCGCTCTGACTAGTGAAAATCTTTTTCTTTTCCCCGCAGGGTGTGGTTCAATACCTCAGAACATTCCGCTTAACCTTTTAAGCACAACTGAAATTTCGAACCTTTGTCCGAGTGAGTTAGCAAGCAGTTCTTGTGTTGGAGGACTTACACCAGGCACACAACTTCTAACTTACACTGGAACAGTTTCATTAGATCCTGGCTGCACATGGGAGTTAATTTGGAATGAAGGGGGGTGGAATTATTTCAATAACATAAGCTATACATCATTGCCTGACGCCTACATAAGCGCACTAGTTAATACAAACTATTGTGTGGACTCTCCGGTTATCACGTCCATGCAAGTTCCATATCAATGTCGAAATACAGGAACTTTTGTTCATTTACCAACAGTCACATTGCCTTCGGGGGTGACGGCTTCATATGCCATTTCAACGCCTCAAACTACGGGTGCGTCAATTGATGCAAGCATAAATGTTCCAGGTTACGTTAATTCGTTGGGAGCAACTGTAAATGCAACGAGTGGCGCTGTTTCAATAAACACGAATGGAGTTGCAGTTGGAAATTATATTGTTACCATTGCAATTACCTTGTTTCAAGGTGGCAATAACATTGGAACAATTTATGAAAACATGGTTTTCGTGATGCGTGACTGCGTTACAACCCCTACAACATTTGCAACGCCAGAAATTCAAAGCATTAACATTCCTGCTATTCAAGGAGGACCTGCAACGATTA
>CAZEFR010000044.1:0-17806 GCA_964511555.1 uncultured Chryseobacterium sp. | reverse complement strand
AACAATTCTGGGCAAGTGATCTCATGGTCGTCTGCTGGAAAAATGGGATTCCGTGGTTCTAAAAAGAACACTCCATATGCAGCTCAAATGGCAGCAGAGCAGTGTGGAAAAGAAGCCCACGATCTTGGACTAAGAAAGGTTAAGGTGTTTGTTAAAGGCCCAGGTGCTGGCAGAGAATCTGCTATACGCACAATCAACACAGTTGGAATTGAGGTTTTAGAGATCGTTGACACGACTCCGCTTCCTCACAACGGTTGTCGCCCTCCAAAAGCAAGAAGAATCTAATTTTTAGAAGAAAAAGAAATGGCAAGATACATTGGCCCAAAAACTAAGATTGCGCGAAAGTTTCGTGAAGCAATCTACGGACCTGATAAAGGACTAGAAAAGCGCAACTACCCACCAGGACAGCATGGTCCGAATAAGCGTCGTGCGAAGCAAAGTGAATACTCAATTCAGTTGACTGAGAAGCAAAAGGCAAAATACACCTATGGAATTCTAGAGCGTCAATTCTCTAATCTTTACAAAAAGGCGTCAGCTCGCCCAGGTGTAACCGGAGAGATTCTTTTGGCTCTTTGTGAATCACGTCTAGATAACACGGTTTTCCGTCTAGGTATTGCAACAAAACGAAGCGGAGCGAGACAATTGGTTTCTCATAACCACATCCTTGTGAATGGTAATGTTGTGAATATTCCATCTTATCAACTGCGCCCAGGTGACAGAGTTTCTGTGCGCGAAAAGTCGAAATCACTTGAGGCAATCACCATGGCACTTGCTACACGTAAGAACTTCGATTGGTTAGCTTGGAACGATTCGAACAAAGAAGGTGTTTTCATGAAATATCCTGAGCGTGTTCAAATTCCAGAAAACATTCGCGAACAGTTAATCGTCGAATTGTACTCTAAATAATCCTTAATTTAAAATCAACTCAATGGCTATATTAGATTTCGTAAAACCGGACAAGGTCGTAATGCTGGAAAGCAATGACTTTACAGGTACTTTCGAATTTCGTCCTCTAGAACCAGGTTTCGGAATAACCATAGGAAATGCGCTTCGACGTATTCTCTTATCTTCCCTAGAAGGTTTCGCTATAACTTCAATAAAAATTGAAGGTGTAGAACACGAGTTTTCTTCAATAAAAGGCGTAGTTGAAGACGTTACAGAGATTATCTTGAATCTGAAGCAAGTTCGCTTCAAACGTCAAATAGAAGGTACGGACTATGAGAAGGTGACTATTAATATCAACGGACAAGAGCAATTCAAGGCTGGCGATATTAGTAATTTCACATCTGCTTTTCAAGTTTTGAATCCTGATTTGGTTATATGCAACATGGAGCCGAAGGTTAAACTTCGTATTGATCTTGCAATCGGAATGGGACGTGGTTACAGACCAGCCGAAGAGAATAAGTCTTCTTCCGCTCCGGTAGGGACAGTCTTTATTGACTCGATATTCACGCCAATTCGAAACGTAAAATTTTCAGTGGAAAACTTCCGTGTAGAGCAAAAGACAGATTACGAAAAGCTAATCCTTGAAATTCAGGGTGACGGTTCGATTACTCCTAAAAATGCACTTCAAGAAGCTGCGAAAATATTGATCCATCACTTTATGCTGTTCAGTGATGAGCGTATCACGCTTGAAACAGAAATCAAGCGCGAAGTTGAGGAATTCGATGAGAGTTCTTTGCACATGCGTCAATTGCTAAAAACCAAATTGGTTGACATGGATTTGAGTGTACGTGCTCTGAATTGTTTGAAGGCAGCAGATATCGAAACTCTCGGAGATCTTGTTTCTTTCAACAAGAACGATTTGTTGAAATTCCGTAACTTTGGTAAGAAATCACTTACAGAGTTGGAAGAATTAGTGGAAAGTAAAGGTTTGCACTTCGGAATGAACGTTGCAAAGTATAAATTGGATAGAGATTAACCCCTGCTGATTTTCAGTAGAAGAAAGTACAATTATGAGACACGGAAAAACGAATAACCATTTAGGTAGAAAGGCAGAGCATCGTCGTGCTATGCTAGCTAATATGGCTAACTCACTTATCGAGCACAAGCGCATTAATACAACACTTGCTAAAGCAAAAGCTTTGCGCAAGTACGTTGAACCACTTCTCACCAAGTCGAAGGCCGATAGCACCCACAACAGAAGAACTGTTTTCAGTTACTTGAAGAACAAGGAAGCTGTTACTGAACTGTTTCGTACAGTTGCTCCGCAAATCGCAACGCGTCCAGGTGGTTACACACGTATAGTTCGCACAGGTTTCCGTCAAGGAGATAATGCAGAAATGTGCATGATGGAGCTTGTAGACTTCAACACAATTTACGGTAAGGAAGCTGAAAAAGCTACCGCTAAGAAGCGCACTCGTCGTGGAGCTGCAAAGAAAACAGATGATGCTGCTGTTGAAGCTGGAACTGATGTAATTGAGGCAACAGAGGTTGATGCAGAAGCTAAACCAAAAAAGACAAGAAAGAAGAAAGACGATTCGGCGTCAGCTGAATAAGATGAATATACTTTCAAAGAAAATAGAGGGTGCAATGTTTGCGCCCTCTTTTATTTTGTTGAAAAGTTCAATTTATAATTAGAGTTAAAAAGTTTAACTTTGTACCTCAATGAGACAAGAATCTATACCTGCGGTACTGCTCCTCCAAGACGGTACCGTTTTTTTTGGCCAAAGTTGCGGCGCAAAAGGCACAACAACTGGCGAAATTGCATTCAATACTGCAATGACAGGCTATCAAGAAGTTTTTACTGACCCCTCATATTTCGGTCAGTGTTTGGTTATGGCTACTTCCCATATTGGGAATTATGGGGTGCACTCCGATGAAGTTGAGTCTTCTAAATGTCAAGTGTCAGGAGTAATCATTAAGAAATTCTCTGATGTGGCGAGCCGTGCCGCTGGGTCTGGTACATTGCAAGATTATTTGGTAAGAGACAATGTCGTTGGAATTTGCGATCTGGATACCCGAGCTTTGGTTCGACACATCCGTAAAAATGGTGCAATGAATTGCATTATTTCAACAGAAACTTCTGACATAGATAATTTGAAGATCAAGTTAAGTCAGGCCCCGAACATGGATGGCCTTGAATTGGCTTCCCGAGTAGCATGTTCTGAGGCTTTTGAATTTGGAAATCCTAACTCTGAGTTGAAAATAGCAGTTCTCGATTTCGGAGTGAAGTTAAATATTCTACGCTGTTTAGAAGAACGTGGTGCTTTCCTAAAAGTATTTCCGTTGAGTGTCACTCTTGAAGAAATTCAGGCGTGGGGTCCCGATGGTGTGATGTTTTCAAATGGCCCAGGTGATCCATCGGCAATGCCTTATACTATAAATCTGACATCGCAAATAATAGAAACAGGAATTCCCTGTTTCGGCATTTGCTTGGGGCATCAACTCATCGGATTAAGTCAAGGGTTGAAAACAGTGAAGATGTTCAATGGACATCGTGGAGTTAATCACCCAATCAAGAATTTAATCACAGGTAAAGGTGAAATTACTAGCCAAAACCACGGATTCGTTATTTCAAAAGAGAGTATTGCAAACAATGCAGATGTTGAGATTACGCACGTGCACCTGAATGACGACACTGTTGCTGGAATTCGATTGAAATCAAAGCCTGTTTTTTCTGTGCAATATCACCCCGAGGCCAGCGCAGGTCCACACGATTCCCGTTATCTTTTCGATGATTTTATAGCTGTTTTGCGAACGGAAAGCGTTAAGGCTTAATGAATACGCTTTCTAGAATCTGGAGTAAACCGGAAGGTAAAGTATTTACAGTTGCAGGCATCATCTATGTATTGCTTGTGTTGTTGGCCAATGGCGTAAACGGAGGCGCAGATACGTTCACTCATTATCAGATGTCGAGATATTCGTGGATTCATCACGACCTGCTTCTAAATCAATGGGGTAAACCTGTTTTTACCGTGTTGTTTTCTCCTGTCGCTCAACTAGGGTTACAAGCTATTATCTGGACGAATCTCGTCTTGATATTTTTTGAAGCATTTCTGGTTTTAAAAATAGCCAATCAACTTGATTTGAAGCGGTCGTGGATAGCACCACTTTTGTTCTTGAGCTGTCCTGTCGTTTTTGATAATGCAGTCTCTTCTCTTACAGAGATCATCTGTGCATTATTCCTCATCTTATTCATTCATTGGAGCTTGCGTGGAAAGTTTTTTCTAGGTGCAATTGTTCTGAGTTTTATGCCTTTTGCACGTAGTGAGGGGTTTGTAATTCTTGGTGTGGCTGCAATGTTCTTCTTCTTTACACGTCGTTGGAAATTCATACCGCTTCTTGCGGTGGGCTCAATAATTTTGAACTTATTTGGATATTGGTATACAGGAATTCCATTGTGGATATTTGATTCGAATCCATATGTAAACACAGAAATCACGTCATACGGGAGTGGTAGCTTTTTTCACTTCTTTATCTGGGCTATTCCAGTTTTTGGAATTGGATTTTTATTCTTGTTGAAGTCAACTTGGTTGAACGCTCATACAATTGTAAATCGATTAACAATCGATTGGAAAAGTTCCACTGGATCAGAAGACTCGAAGAATTTCATTTTAAAACACCAAGTGATGTTTTGGATAGTCTTGGGTTCTTTTTGGGGTTACTTTATGGCGCATACAGTTCTTTGGTGGCAAGGAATGTGGGCAAGCTTGGGTTTGTTGCGCGTGATGTTCGTTGTTGCGGTGCCAATGGTTCTGCTAGCTTTAATTGAATTGAATAAGTTTATAGATAGCCGCCCCCTAATAGGTAGTTGGAAAACTGTTAACGTGATTATTGTTCTTCTGTGTGGAACCGCATTTGGATCGAATACGCTCATTCTAGGCGCTGTTGGCGCCCCTGTGGAATATGGGATTGAAGAGGCCGTTTTGAATGAAATGAAAGGTTGGATGAAAGCAGAAGGGGTCACAACTGAAGGTTGTGTGTTTGCAGGGCATTCTTATGTCTCATTAGCCCTAGACAGAGATCCGTTCGATTACACCAAAATGAACCAACTTAGATCATTCAAATATGCTCAGAAGGGTGACCTTATTGTTTGGGACGGTCACTACGGTCCGAATGAAGAGAATACACCAATAGAGATGTTGGAAAGAGATACGACATTGGTCTTTCTGAAAGAGTTTCGTCCAATAAAGGAATATCGCCCTTTGAATGACATGCCTTTTTATGTAAGGCTTTACAGAAAGAAATAGCACAAAAAAAAACAGCACCAACTGGTGCTGTTTTCATTTCATTCAAAAATGATTTAGAATAGATTCATTGAATCTAAAACACCCATTACTTCTTTAACAGAAGTTGCTGAGTTGTTCAACAATTCTTTTTCAGCGTCGTTCAATTGTAATTCGATAATCTGTTCGATACCGTTTTTGCCTAATTTGACTGGAACGCCTAAATAGATATCTTTCATTCCGTATTCGCCGTTCAATAATGCGCAAACAGGGAAGATTCTTTTTTGGTCACGCACAATGGCTTCAACCATCTGAGCTGCCGCCGCTCCAGGAGCATACCAAGCAGAAGTTCCAAGAAGGTTAACGATTTCGCCGCCACCTGTTTTGGTGCGCTCAACGATTGCGTTTAATTTTTCTTCAGAAATTAATTCTGTAACTGGAATACCACCAACCGTGGTGTAACGTGGAAGTGGAACCATGGTGTCGCCATGTCCACCCATTAACACCGCTTGAATGTCTTTTGGAGAACAATTCAATTCAGATGCAATGAACGCACGGTAACGCGCAGTGTCAAGGATACCAGCCATTCCAAATACTTTCTTGCTGTCTACTTTCGCAGCTAAGAAAGCGCAATAAGTCATAACATCAAGAGGATTCGATACAATTACGATAATCGCATCAGGCGAATACTTAATAATATTTTCAGTAACGCTCTTCACGATTCCAGCGTTTGTTGCGATCAAATCGTCGCGACTCATACCTGGTTTTCTTGGTAAACCACTTGTAATTACAACTACATCTGAATTAGCAGTAGCCGCATAATCATTGGTGCTACCAACAGTTCTGCTGTCGTAAAGGTTAATAGGGGCAGTCTGCCAAATGTCAAGCGCCTTGCCTTCAGCAAAGCCAGGTTTAATGTCCAACAAAACAATTTCGTTGGCAATTTCACGATGTGCTAATACATCGGCACATGTAGCGCCAACATTACCAGCTCCAACTACGGTTACTTTCATGGGTTCAAATTTTAGACTGCGAAATTAGTGAATCTAATTTCCTGTTGAAAATGATTTTTGATTTAAAACGGAGATATAATGTTTTGGCCTAATTTTCCGTTGTGAATGAAAAGTAATTTTTTCAAAATGATTGTTCTAATGAAACGAGTAGGATTAATTTGTTTTTTTATTTTGAATATGCTCTTGGCTTCTGCACAAGCACCGGGGACTATTTTTCCAAGTGGTACATTTGGCATAGACTATAACGCTTTCAATAGTAACAATAAAAGAGAAGGCGAATGGATTCGCGTTTATAAGTCGAACCCCAAAGTAATGTATTACAGAGGGGCGTTCCTAAACGGAGTCCCAATAGGTGTTTTTGAATTTTATAACGAAAAGGGTTATCTGAAGTCTACCGTTAATCACATTCAAGACACAACGATTAACGATGTTGTGAATTACTATGCCGATGGGAAAACAGTTAACAGTAAGGGAAGATATGTAGGGAAGAAGGTGGGGAAGACGTGGGAGCGACAAAAGCAAGGCTTATGGGAATTCTTTGACGCAGATGGAAGATTGATTCGGTTTGAGAACTACAAGGACAATTTATTGAACGGTGAGTCCAAGGTATACTTTGCCAATGGACAAGTCTCACATGAAATGATATTTTTGAACGATAAGATGAATGGTCCGTTCATAGAGTACACCGTTGAAGGGAAGATTAGTAAGAAGGGGACATACAAAAATGGGATTTATGACGGCAACATTGTCGTGAATTATGATAGCGGAAAGAAGAAAGAGGAAGGCAAGTTTGTGAATGGGCTGCGCGAAGGATCTTGGAATTTTTATCTTGAAACAGGTTTGCCAGAACTTACCATTTGGTTTAAGGCAGATAAAATTGAAAAGAAACATTATGCCAATGGAACTTTTTTGACCTATTTCGATTCAGGAATTCCGCAATCTGAATACACCTACAAAAACTACAACAAAGAAGGTGCATTTGTAGAATATTATGATAAGGGAACATACGAGCAAGTTCCGGCCTCTCCGGAAGATGTCGCTCAAGGCATTGCATATCGCGAAAAGTTAAAAGGCACTCAGGTTAAGCAAAAGGGCAAGTATATCAATGGTCAGTTGTCTGGCGAAGTTTTGTATTTCAAAATTTCAGGTGAATTGGAGAAGACAGAGGTTTATGAAAATGGTAAATTGAAAGAAACGAAGTAGAAGTATGAAAAATTATCACGTCTTATTTCTTTTTTTGATTTCGGTTTTGTTCTCTTTCGAGCTCTCTGCGCAATCGTCATACAACACTTATTTTGTTCAATTTCGAGACAAAGCAAACTCACAATTTTCACTTTCGAATCCTTCGGCTTACCTTTCAGTAAAGGCCGTTGAAAGAAGAATTCGAACGGGAGTGGGTTTCGATTCGTTGGATCTCCCTGTCAATGAAACATACATTCAACAAGTACTTCAACAAGGAAATTCAAAATTATTATTGAAAAGCAAGTGGTTTAACTCAATAACGGTGGAGCTGCTCGATACCTCGATAGCAGAAAGCTGGAAACAGCAAGTCGAAACGCTGTCCTGTGTTTTTCAAGTCAAGTCTTTGCCAAGTGTTCCGTTGGAGAAAATTTCAATTCACAAAGGCACACAGTCGGAAGAAGGCATGGTTTCAAATGATTTTTACGGACCTAGTTTCAGACAAACAGAAATGTTAAACGGACATTTGCTTCATCAATTGGGATTGAATGGACAAGGAATGGACATTGCGGTCTTTGATGGAGGTTTCAGATTTGCCGATATATTACCCGCTATGGCTCATCTTTTCGAAGAAGGGAGAATTGTTGAGACACATGACTTTCTGAATTTCACGTCACCGAATGTGTTTGATGCTTCTACACACGGGACAATGGTTTTGAGTCATATGGCTGGAATCATGAAAGATTCACTTTATGGTACTGCGGTAGAAGCGAATTATTATTTGTTTCAAACCGAAGATGTTTACCGTGAAGTTCGGCTGGAAGAAGACACGTGGATTCAAGCAGCGGAATGGGCAGATAGTATTGGAATTGATGTTATTAATTCGAGTCTGGGATATTCGCTGTTCGATGAAGATTACATGAACTATTCGACTTCAGATATGAACGGAAGTACAACTCGAATTTCGCAAGCGGCTGAAATTTGTGCACTTAAGGGAACACTTGTCGTGAACAGCGCAGGAAACAGCGGCGATGATCCGTGGCACGTCATTACAGCTCCGTCAGACGCAGAACACGTATTGTGCATAGGTGCGGTAGATTTGAATGGCAATCACGCCGCGTTTTCCGGGTTTCATCCTCCTGGATTGGACGATGTTAAACCCAATGTAGTAGCCATGGGAAGACAAACAGTTTTTGCCGCAAGCGATAGCACAATTTCCAGAGGAAATGGAACTTCTTTCAGTTCTCCGATTATTGCAGGAATGGCTGCATCATTGTGGCAAGCGTTTCCAACAGCAACAAACATGGATATTTTTAATGCAATCGAGAAAAGTGCAAGTCTATATTCAGCGCCTAATGATAGTATGGGCTTCGGAATTCCTGATTTCTGGAAGGCTTTTGTTAATCTGTCTAATCAGATGTACAGTCAACCGAATGAGCGTTCGGTGCTTGTTTTTCCGCAGCCTTCAGACGGACAGTTCGAAATTGGAATTGAAGGAAATTTTCCGGATACCAACAATTATCATTATCTCTACGACAGCAGCGGTAGGTCTGTTAAGTATTACAAATGGGATTACAACTACAGTGAGCCTTGGGCTATCTATCATGTCGACCTTACTATTCAGCCAACCGGTCAATATTATTTCGTAATCGAATCATCAGAGGGAATTCAAGTGGTTCCTCTTCAAAAAAAATAAAATGAAAAGAACATTATTTTTTGTTTTTGCTTTTTTCGTTGTCGCATTTTCTTTCGCGCAAGGTCTTGGACATACCACATTAACCTTCACGGATGCTACGCGAAACAATCGCCCTATTCCTTGCGAGGTATATTATCCAGCGATTTCAGCCGGAGACAATACCACTGCTTTAGATCCCGCGTCATTGGGACTCAATGGATTTCCTGCGATTGCGGTCGGACATGGATTCGTGATTGGTGCGGCAAACTATGATATCATAGCGGAACAATTGATTCCTTTCGGATTTGTTGTTGCATTGGTAAACACAGAAGCAGGTTTCGCTCCTAACCACCAAGATTTCGGTCTTGATTTGGCCTTTGTGACGCATGCCCTTCAGCAAGAGTCACAAAATTCAACATCAATTTTGTACAATGTTGTGAATCAGGAGAAGGAAGCGATAATTGGACATAGCATGGGGGGAGGAGCAGCTTGGTTAGCTGCAGCAAGCGACCCAACTATTGATGCCATTGTTGGTTTGGCACCCGCAGAGACTAATCCAAGCGCCATAGCAGCTGCTTCTCAAGTAACATGCAGTGCCTTGGTTTTTTCGGGAAGCGAAGATGCTGTAACCCCGCCCGCCGGCAATCATCAGCCAATCTATGACGGAACAAATTCGGACTGTAAGACATTCGTTTCTCTCACCGGAGGTTCGCACTGCGGTTTCATCGACTCGGGCACATTGTGTGATTTCGGTGAACCTTTTGGTGGAAGTTTAGCCAGAGCAGATCAACAAGATGCTTATCTCACGCTTATGACAGCTTGGCTTCGTCATTTTTTAAATTCAGAATGTGTTGAAGATCTGTATGTAAGTTATGTCATGTCACATTCCTATGTCTCAGCAGAACCTCTTGCTGCTTGCATGCTCTGTCCAAACGTAAATGACGTTGAAGGCAATACTGTAACCGTATTTCCGAATCCCAATCAAGGAACATTCTCAGTTCAATGGAAGAGTGAACTATTCAATACAATTGAGATATTTGATGCGGCGGGCAAGCGAGTGTCGAAACAAGTGATTTTAGACCAGGGCTTTTTCAACGAAACTGAAAAGTTGAAATCAGGCGTTTATTGGTTGAAGTTATCTAGTGAAAAGTCAGTTTCAACGAATAAAATAATCGTTGAATAGTGAAATGAAAAACCCCGCAATTGCGGGGTTATCTTTGTGCGCCCACCTGGGCTCGAACCAGGGACCCACAGATTATGAGTCTGTTGCTCTAACCAACTGAGCTATAGGCGCGGGACGGCAAATTTAGGAAAAATGCATCTTTGTACAACATGAAAATATTCATAAAAAACATAAAATCGCTCTACGGCACTCATTCTCAGGATGTATCTCTTGTTAGAGGTGCAGAAATGAATAATCTTCCCTACGTCGAGAACGCTTGGATGGCAATTGAGAACGGAACCATCGCAGCATTCGGCTCCATGGATGATTTTGAAGGTATTGAGGATTGGCGGGACTTGACAATTATTGACGCTGCAGGAAAGTATGTGCTTCCCGGTTGGTGCGACAGTCATACGCATACGGTATTTGCGGCTTCGCGTGCCGATGAGTTTGAAGATCGTTTGAACGGTTTGACGTATGAGGAAATAGCGAAACGTGGTGGAGGTATTTTGAATAGCGCGAAGAAGCTCGCTTCAATGAACGAAGAGGAATTATTTCAATCGGCATTTGAACGTTTGAATGTGATGATGCAACAGGGAACCGTTGCAGTAGAAATTAAAAGCGGATACGGTCTAGATGAAGCGAACGAATTGAAAATGCTTCGTGTAATCAAGCGTTTAAAGGATGAGCATCCGATCGAGATTAAATCGACTTTCCTCGCTTTGCACGCCATTCCGCTTGAGTATAAAGATAGAGTAGATGAATTTGTAGATCTAATGGTGAATGAAGTTCTTCCGAAAGTTGCGGCTGAAGATTTAGCAGATTTTGTAGATGCGTTTTGTGAAGAGGGATATTTTACCGTTGATCAAATGAATCAGCTTATTGAAAGGGCGCAATCATCTGGAATTCCCGCAAAAGTTCACGTGAATCAATTCAATGTAATAGGTGGAGTAGAAGCTGCTGTGAAGAGAAACGCGCGAAGTGTAGATCATCTAGAAGAACTTTCGAATGAAGATGTGGAAGCGCTTAGTCATGGAAACACGATGCCTGTAGCTCTTCCGTCATGTTCTTTTTTCTTAAGAATTCCGTACACCCCAGCGCGAAAAATCATTGATGCAGGTTTGCCAATCGCTTTAGCAACCGACTTCAATCCAGGGTCTTCTCCTTCAGGAAACATGAATTTCGTGAATAGTCTCGCCTGTATCCAACAACGCATGCTTCCGAGCGAAATAGTTAACGCATCTACTTTGAACGGTGCTTACGCCATGGATGTTCATGATGTGTTAGGTAGTATCACTGTTGGAAAGAAGGCTTCTTTAATTATTACCAAGCCGCTGAATTCGCTTACTGAATTGTTCTATTATTTCGGAGAGAACAACATTGATCAAGTAATTGTAAATGGAAAACTTGTAGACTCAAAAGCGAACTAAATTTGCATCATGGCAGGAAACACATTCGGAACATTATTTCGACTTACAACTTTTGGAGAATCACACGGTCCCGCTATCGGCGGTGTGATTGACGGTTGTCCAGCAGGCGTAGTTATTGATGATGTATTCATTCAAATGGAATTGGATCGACGAAGACCAGGACAAAGTGATTTAACCACTTCACGAAAAGAATCAGATCGTGTTCAACTCTTGTCGGGTGTGATGAATGGAATTTCAACCGGAGCTCCCATTGGTTTTATCATTCTAAATGAAGATCAGAAGTCTGCCGATTACGATAATTTGAAAGATGTGTTTCGTCCAGGACATGCCGATTTTACTTGGCATGAAAAGTTTGGAATTCGCGATCATAGAGGTGGTGGAAGAAGCTCTGCAAGAGAGACTGCTTGCCGTGTGGTTGCAGGTGCAATTGCGAAGTCAGTACTAAACCGAATGAACATTCGGGTAAGTGCGTATGTGAGTAGCGTGCACAAAATTATGGTGCCTGTTACGTATGATAAATTGAATTTAGAATTAACATACAGTTCAGCAATTCGCTGTCCGCATGATGAAACAGCGGCACGAATGGAGGCCGCGATTCGTCAAGCAAAGGAAGAGAAAGATAGTTTAGGTGGAATAATCACTTGTGTGACTTCGGGTGTACCTGCTGGCTGGGGCGAACCAGTTTTTGATAAACTACATGCGCAATTGGGACATGCAATGCTGTCAATAAATGCAGTGAAAGCGTTTGAAATAGGTGACGGTTTTTCTTCCACATTAAGAAAAGGAAGTGAGAACAACGACTCAGCTCAGACCAATCACGATGGAGGCATACAAGGAGGAATTTCAAATGGAAAGGACATTGTTTGTAAAGTAGCGTTCAAACCAACGAGCACCATTGGCAAAAAGCAAATGGCTTTAAATACAAACAATGAAGAAGTGGAACTTGAAGCGGCTGGTCGTCACGATCCTTGCGTCCTTCCTCGTGCCGTAGCTGTTGTTGAAGCAATGACCGCAATCACTCTTTTAGACGCGGCATTGCTTTCAAGAAATAACAAAGTATAATTTCTTATTCAACCATTAACTTAATCGTTGAGCTGTTGTTTTTGTCTTGAACTTGCACGAAATAAATTCCCGGCGACATTCCATACAAATCAATATCAATAGACCCTGTTTTATCGGTTCTGTGAATGCGTTCTTGTTTGCAAGTCTGTCCTTGTGCATTGTGCAGCGTATAGGTCAAACGCTCATCGAACCCATTTGCAATGAGCTTTACGTTTTGCTTTGCTGGATTCGGCATTAGGAAAAGTTGCGTGTTGCTTTCTGCTTCTTCTTCAACACTCACGAGATTGGTATTCCAATAAAAGTACTGTTGAATTTCAGCGCCGAAGTCATTTTCAAATTGTTTGAAATAGGCTCCTGCAACGCGGTCGAGATAGCAATATCCATTACCGTCATTGTTCGCAAAGAATGATAGGCCGTCACCTCCGGTATCTGTCACTTTGAATCTGTAGCAACCTGCGTTCAGCTCTAGCGTATCTCTGTGGGTTGTATTCGCTTGCGAAAAGGTCTTTGAGAAGATAGGGTTATCATTTATGTCGAATAAGGTGTATGCACTTTCCCAAGGAGCTGCATTCGTTCTGAAAATGACAATGAGTTTGTTGTTGTCTGAATTCGGTAAGTACGAATATACCGGTGGTCGCGTAAAAGCTGACTCAGCACGATTGTTCGAAGGATTGTTATCAGTTCCATTTGCACTTTCACCTAGTTCGATGAAGAATCTTCCTGTCAATGAAGGAGAGTTCCACAGAATGGGGTCAGAATAGGTGAGTTCAACTACTTCGCTTTCCATGAAGCCGAGGTTTCCTGTCCAGGTGTATATCTCAGTAGAACCACCAATAACGCCATAAGAAATTTTCACTTCTGTTAAGGGTTGAGATCCTTTGTTACGAAGAACAAATTTTGGATTGTCACAAATGGGATTCCAGCGAGAATGATTCTCCCAATTGCTCGGTGCTAAGACTTGTTCAATTTCCGGGTCGTGTGCGTGATTTTTTGGTCCGTAATAAACTGCCTGACTCTCTGTTACGTAGTTGCCATATGGATCAGTAGTTATGTTGTATTCAGCACTTACTTGGTTGTTTTGAAGGAAAGGAGTGAGTTCAAATTCTTCAGTTCTTCCTTCTGCGCCCGGACACCATCCGGCACGCGCGTATATCCATGTTCCACCTTGAGGAAAGAGCGGGTTTTTATCGCAGTCTTGCATGATTTCCCAACTGAAGGTTGGGTTTCCATTCACATTTAATGAATGCGTATTGTAGCAAAACTCACCACAGTTATTGGCGTCATTTCCAAAGCCATGTCCGGTTAAGGTCGTGCGAAGCTTTAATTCATTCTCGTTGGGTTGAAGGGTAAAGGTCTTTTCATTCACAACATTGTTGAATCCGCTTAAACCCCAATTTCCTTGCCACACGTTGGCTATTCGCTTAACGTCGCGAGCGGGAGTTCCTTCAATGAATACAAATTTCAGATCTAAAAGTTCTTGCCAATTTCCTGCTTCCAATTCAACACTGTCGCGAAGCAAATTTGCAAAATCTGTTACATCGTAAATCCACGTCCAACCATCGCCCAAATCCAATTGAATACCGTACGGAGTGATGAATCGGCCTAGTTCATAGCGATTTATAATTTCGAACGGTTGGCTGTAGTAGAAGAGCGTGTCGTTGATTAAATTCTCATCTGCAGCGGCAAAGGTGCTGTCGATTTTCTCGCCTGCTGAATTGTAAGTGAATTGCCAACGTGAAAGGTAAGTTGTTGCAATGTTCAGTATTTGTGGGGCATGATTGACAATTTCATATTCAATTTTGGAAATAGGCGCGTCGTAAACTTCTGTACTAATAGTCTCAATCGCTTGCGAAGTCGATAAGTTGTTTCCTTGAGTAAAATAAGTTCTCGGTCTGAAGTCTAATGCCTGAGCTGATTGTGTTAATTCGAAGCCGCTGTATGAGATGAAATTAGGATTGCCTAATGTGTATCCGTGGAAGTTATTTCCAGACACATCATTCACAGTTCCATTATTGTCGTTATTGAAATTGTATTTTGCGAGCAGTGAAGATGTCACGGAACCACTTGCAAATAAATTCTGAACTTCTAAGTTGGAAAGGGCGGTTGAGAAAATGCAGAAGTCATCCATATCTCCGCGATAGAAATTACTCCAAGTAGCCGCAGCGCCAATACTGAATTGCGTGATGTTATTCATTGGGAAAACTTTCCCCGTTCCACTGTGCCAAAGCACACCGTTGAGGTATGCTTTCATTTCACCAGTTACACTATTCTTTGTGAAAGCCCAGTGATTCCAAACGCCTTCGAAATCTGCAGGGTTCGCGGCCTTGTCGATACGGTCGTAACTTCCTCCTGAATTCCCGGCGTCCCAATAAACACGGCTGTTGCTCCAAGGGATATGCGTATTCAATACGCGATTGTTATTGGCGTTTCTAGCTTCGAAGCATGTCCCGTTTTCGGGTTGCGCATTCGCGTTTCCTCTTAGCCAAAAGGCAACAGTTACTTCTGTTGACACAGATGCAAAGGCTGTTCCTGGAATACGAATCTCATCGTTACCATCGAAGCGAACGAACTTATTATTTCCAATTGAAGCAATCGCATTCAGGTCAGATGCCTCCCCTAAAGCAGCAACACCCAACGCCAAAGGACTTCCATCATATGAAACTTCAACAAGAATATTACTTGCTCCGTTCCAAGCAAAAGGAGTGTTCAGCGTGAGATAGAAAGTGCCATTCTGATTTATGTTGGTATTGCTCAAATAATAGGTACTCATAGAACCATTATCGAGGGCGGTAAGGGTTGTTGAAGTTGTTGATTTGATTCGAATGCGTAGGTTCTGATACTCCCCGGCATTTCCAGTTAGGTCAAATCCAATTTGCCAGATGTTTCCCGCTTGAACGCCAGCAGCAGCAAGTTCTGTTGCAGAATAGAGCCATTGAATTCTTGAACTGCCGTCACTTCCAAAAGGCGAATTTGAAGTCTCATTGTTGCCTCCAACTCCAAAAGAAAGGGCTTCGTTAGGATTGCTTATGGTTGAAGTAATTTGTTCAGATTGAAAAATGTCGAATGGCGCTTCCGCTCGAATTGAAGCAGTAGTGAAATTCTGATTGTTGATGAGGTAATGCGGATGCTGTTGAAGGGTAGAGTCAAGCGCTCCTGTATGTTCGAAAAGGTAGTTGTATGATAAATAGTCCCACTCACCGCATGGAAAACCTAATCCGCCGGCAGTTCCGTCGCTAAAACATTTGAGCGTGTGATACATCAACACCTTTTGGTAATTCACCCCGTTGTCTGAAGCAGGAAATTGAAACCATCTTCTGCCAGGAGAATCGTAGGCGGTAGCAGGATTGTTTTGTGCCTCGAAGGTATAGGTTTGAACAATTGTGGTATCACCTGGTTGCGCATGCGAATGAATAGAAAGTCCCAGAAGAATAATCAGATAAAAGTGTCTCATATGAAAAGTTTATGCGTCATAAAGGTAAGCGAAATCAGGTGATACAGCGTTTTTATGGCATAAGCATTTCTTGACTTTATGTAATAGTCTCATGAATTTCGGTTCATGAAAGAAGATTACTTACACTTTGTTTGGCGAACACAATCGTTCAGCCAACTGCCTCTTATAACAACAGATGGCAATGTTGTGCATGTTGAATACCCCGGTTTTTTGAATCGCCATGCGGGTCCAGATTTCATGGATGCGCGGGTTCAAATTGGTGACGTTCTTTGGTGCGGCCCTGTTGAACTGCATCTGAAGTCTTCGGATTGGTTGCTCCATGGCCACTCAGATGATCCGCGTTACGACAATGTCATTCTGCACGTTGTTTACGAAATGGATCATCACATTCCTGTGAATCTTCCAATTCTTGAGTTGAAGAATCACATTATTCCGGGACAATGGGAAACTGTGCAGCAATGGAAAAACATACGGGATCATATTCCTTGTGGTGGAAATTTTGCCGAAATCAGAGAGGTTGTTCGCACAAATTGGATCAATCGCATGGCAGTAGAACGCCTTGAAGTGCGAGTGTCCGAATGGAGAAGTCGATCAATGGAGCTGAACGGAGATTTACTGCAGCTTTTTTACGAAAAATTTTTTCGAGCCTTTGGGTTTGGCTTGAACGGCGAGTTGTTCGAGCAAGTTGCGGCTCGGTTTTCTTTTCGAAGTGCATTGCGCTTAATGGATGAACCGGAACTGCTGAAGTCTGTGCTGCTGCAAATGTTTGGATTTGAAAAACCAAGGATGAAAGCTGTCGTTTGGAAACAAGCATCAGCAATTATTGAAGCGAATCAATGGGCAATACTAACGCCTCAAGCGCTCAATACTGGAAAAATTCGTCCTCGCCGAAGTAATAAAGTGCGCGTTGAACAACTCGCAGATGAACTTCCACACATCTCGCGCTGGTGGAACATGATCTTCAATAAAGCAGAAATTGGAGAATGGAAATCGGAGTTTTATAAAAAAGGAAGAGTCAATCCCTTATTCGCCCATTTGGCTGTGAATGTTTTTGCGCCGTTGTTGTTTTTTCTTCATGAAAGGAAAATGGACGAGTCCTATGCAGAAAGAGCTCTGGAACTTCTTGAATTAATTCCCTTGGAAGACAATCGCGTGACGCGTTTATGGAAAATTCATGATGTAGTTGGGAAAAACGCTTTGGAATCACAAGGACTCATTCATTTGTACGGAATGTATTGCGAGCCGAGAAAATGCCTAAATTGCGCTTTGGGTGCTGAAAAACTGAAACGAAATGAATTTAATGAAGTCCTTATTTGATTTTTGCGAACTGCGATTCTACGGAGTTTGCGAATCATTGGGTAAGAAGCTCGATATGAATTCGAATCGAATTCGTCTCTCATTCGTTTACCTTTCATTCCTGACGTTTGGTTCACCCATAGTCATCTATCTGGTTCTTCACTTCTGGCAAAAACATTCTTTATCTGTTTTTCGCTTGCGTAAAAAGAACAGAATTTGGGAGTTAGATTAACTTTTTTCTGGGCTATTCCCTTGAATGCTTGGAAGTTTGAAAGTTTTTCGTACTTTTGCCGTCCATTTTAAAAATTATATATCATGAATCGTTACGAAACTGTTTTCATTATGACTCCCGTGTTGTCTGATGATCAGG
>CAZEFR010000043.1:0-18600 GCA_964511555.1 uncultured Chryseobacterium sp. | reverse complement strand
AATGACCCGGTATTCCGCTGTCTGTTATTTCTGAAATCTTTCCGAGCAAACGCGTGAATCCGCGCGGAACAGCGCGCTTGTATTCAAACCAAAAATCGAAAACGTCTCCAACTAAAAATATTTCGCTTGCATCTTTTCGAACTTCTTCGAGCCATTGCACAACTTTCTTTTCACGCACAAGGCTCTCCTCGAAATTGGGAGCGCCAAGGTGAAAGTCGGAAGCGAAATAGACTTTGTTGTTCATTTTATTTTCCGGCAATGCTACGAATAAGTTTGAATGGCTCTAGACCAACAAGATCAATGTTCATCATTACACCGTTGAAGTATCCGGGCAACATGGCATCTTGAACTTTTTCATTTCCATAAATTGGAAGTGTTACACTCCAAACGTTGGGAATGATCTGTAATACTGCAGACGTGTTCCAGTAAATGCCTTCTGCATTGAATTGTGGACACTGTGGGCTCCATGCATCGAGGATTGTTCCTTGCAAAGAGATATTGAATTTTTCAATTGGAAGTTGAATACCAACTGTCGTTGAAAGCAATCGTTTGGTTGCTCCCGCATTGCGAAGGTTCACTCCAAGATTTCCCATTCCGTTGATCACTTGCGATGAAGCAAATCCAGAGGAAGCTCCTCTTCCAAAATACAAATTATCGAATGCATAATCGTAGGCCCCCGAAACTCCTGATAATCCAAAGGCTCCATTTTGGAAGGCTAACAATGCATTATTATCTGCTTGATATCCGGCAAAAGCCTTTACATAAACATCGCGGTCTTTAGCCAATGAATACTTGAAGCGGTATGTTCCGCCAGCGCTCAATAATGTTCCAATTTGAGCGGAGGCATCACGAATGTATGATGCCTGTTGAAGTACGCGCCCGTTTACATTCAGTGTTTGACGAGGACCAATCTTTTGAGACCAATTCGCATCGAGTTGAATGAATTCTCTGCTGTAATCTGAAACCAAACTTTCATCAACGGTATTGATATTAAACGTATTTCTCATCCATTGGAATTGATAAGCTAGCGCGACTTTGACAACAGTTCCTTTATTAAAATTCGAAGGTTTGTTGCGGAAGGTGTAAGCCACATAAGGTTTGAATAGCATGTAATTATCGTATGAATTACTTACTTCCGTTGAATAACCGTCCATTCCAAAACGTTGAACTTGCGTTCCTGCAGTGAAATTCAATTTGTGGTAGGCCACGCTTGCGAATCCGTTTACCGCGTTTCTCTTGAAGCTGTATAGCGGAGAAACATTCCATTCGAAATTCTTACGAAGGATTTGCTTGTTGTGAAGGTTTATGCCGAGCATGCTTCCATCGTGCACATTATACGCAAACATTGGAAGGTAGAATAATTCTGTCTGCTTCGGATTGTCGATGCTTGAGAAGAATTTCACTTTAACAGGCTCTACCTTTTTTAAGATGCCCGATCTTCTCATGGTATTGTTCTCTCTGTTTACTTCAGGGATTACTCCTTCTGGATCTATGGTGTAAGAAGGCGAACTTGGAGTTTTTATCCAAATAGATTTTCCAGGAGCTAAGGCTTCTTTGGTCCAGATGCCAGTCTTGCTACCTTCCGTTCCAACAGACACCCCACCTGCTGCAGATCCAGTATTCTTCACTTTCACAAGAGCTGTTCCGGGCTCGGAAGAATTTTGTTTGATTTTTTTTATGCTGAAATCGATTTTCTCAGTAGTCTTGATTAATTCGTTGAAGAACCAATCGAGCTTTTGTCCTGTCGTCTCTTCAAAGACACTTTGAAGGTCTTCCGGTTGCGGGTGTTTGAACTTCCACATTTCGAAATAATTGTGCATGCACTGGTCGAATAAAGTCTCTCCTAAATAACCTTTCAAATAATAGAACAACAACGCTGTCTTCTTGTAAACAATACCACCGTAATTCAATTCTGTGAAATTGTCTGAATGACATTGCAAAGGTTGATCGAGGTTTTGAGAGGCAGAGATTAAATAAGATAACTCACTCAATGAACGTTGTGAGAAATCTGACAAGCCCAAAGTCTTATCCAATCCACCAATTCCAATAGCTGCTCCCAATGAGGCATTTGGATATTTTGTGTCCATGTACCGATCTTCGTTGAACGAGTTCAATCCTTCGTCCATCCAGGCGTTCTCACGCTCGTTACTTCCCAATATTCCGTAGAACCAGTTGTGCCCCACTTCGTGCATGATCACTGTTTCAAGCGAACGTTCGTTTCCAACCGAACCAATAACGGTTACGTTCGGATATTCCATTCCGCCACCTGCGCTAATGGTTCCGTCTACTGCAGTAACTTGATTGTATGGGTAGTCACCATTCCACAAAGAATAATAATAAATAGCATCGTGCAAATACTCTGAAGACTTACTCCACAAGTTTGCGCTTTCAGGAGTGAACAATGCCCAAGTGGTTACTTGATTCTTGTTTGCAGGGGTTTCAACATTTCCTTTTAAAACAATCCAACGCTTATCTGCGAACCATCCGAAGTCGTGCACGCGCGATTGAGTGTATCGGACTGTTTTCCATTCTTTCGATGACGCCGGAAATTCATTCAAGTCAGCACTCAACGAATTTCCATCAATGGAAGCCTTTGCTACTTTTTCCATTCCCATGGAGGCTTGTTCATTCATGAATTCAACTTCTGAAGGTGTTTGGCAATCTCCGGTTGCGCCTAAGATGTAGTTTTTCGGGAGCGTAATGCTCACATCGTAAGAACCAAATTCACTGTAAAATTCACCTTGCGTTAAATAAGGCATTTGGTGCCATCCGTTTCTATCGTAAACAGCAGGCTTCGGGTACCATTGTGTAATTTGAAAGCTTTGTCCAATGTGACCCAAGCGCGAAATACTTCCACTTGGAATCTTTACACGGAAAGGAGTTGTAATGGTAATGCTCTGACCCGGTTGAAGCGGAGATGCTAAATTCAATTTACAGATATCGATATTCTCTTCATCATACTCCCATGCGGTTTTCACTCCGTTTATTTTGAAATCCAATGAGTCGATGTATCCTTTGTTTTCCGCCAATGTCGTGAACAAAACAAAGTTTCGAGTACGTGCTAATTGCTTTGCGAGCGCCGTGTTTCTGTTCTTGTACGCATTTGGCCAAATGTGCATGTAGATTTCACTGAGCGCATCTGGACTGTTGTTGGTATAAACCAACTCTTCATTTCCGAAGAGCATGTTGCGTTCGTCGTCGAGCTTTACATCGATTTTGAATTGTACATCTTGCTGAAAATAAGGTTTGCTCTGAGCGAAAGAAGACACACTCATTCCAAATGCGACAAGAGCTAATGCGATTTTTTTCATGTTGAATTTATTACTTCGACGAATAATGATATCTGTAGTTACTATAATCCTAATTTTTTCAATTCACTTTCTAAACCACTACCACGAAGCGATTCGCCCATGGCTACAATTTTTCCTTCCTTATCAATTAATAATGGGAAAGGAATACTTTCTATCTCATACAACGGTACAACTGAAGAGCGCCAACCGCCTAAATCAGAAACGTGATTCTTCCATAGCAATCCGTCTTTTTTAATGGCTGCTTCCCAAGCCGTTTTGTTTTCGTCCAATGAAACAGAAAACACGTCGAATCCTTTTGAAGCGTATTTGTTATATACTGCAACAATATTCGGATTTTCTTTTCGACACGGACCACACCAAGACGCCCAAAAGTCAAGAAGCACAACCTTTCCACGAAGACTGCTTAATTTTTTCGTTTCTCCGGTTAGGGTTGGAAGAGTAATTTCCGGAGCTGTTTTTCCAACTGCAATATTCGAATTTGAAGCTGAACTTGAACTGCTTGCGTTCTTAATTTGTCCAACCATTTTCTCCAAAGTTTTATATGCCGCAAGGTTCCCGCAAGTAGGCTTGGTGTCGGTTAAGACACGCTGGTACCAAATGAAATCGAAACGTGGATCAAGGTTCTGAACAATAGAAATAGCCAATAAACTCGCAGAGTGTTTTTCCAACCACCCTTTTACAAATGCGTTTGCTTCTTTTTGTGTGGCATTAAACTGTGCTGTCCATTTGGCAACCCACTGAGAACTGTCTAAACCTGGATCGGTTGATGGACGATTCATTAAGGCTTGCGCTTCTGCAAGTTTCTCCATGAGCGGTTCCCATTTCTTTACCAATTCTATGTATTCCACTGTTTGAGGTGAGCCTTCAACTTTAGCCTTACTTAAATTTGCGAACTCGGCTGTAATCTCTACATGCTCAGAGCTGTCTGTTATGAGTTGAAGAAAGTTACCTTCCTTGAAATAGATTCGGTAAAAGTCTAGTGGAAGATTGTTGTGCGATTTCAAACTAAAACTTCCATCTGAACCTACAACGGTACTATCGATAGGTAGAACCTTACTGTCTGAAAGAGATTCTAAATAAACCGTTTTTCCTTCAGCGCCTTTAATGACTCCGGAAATGGAATTTGAATTTCCGCACGAAGCGAAAGCAATTGCGGCGGCAACTAAGATGACAATATTTCTCATTGATCTAATAATTGTTGAATAAGTCCGGATGCAGTTTTCGGATTGGCCTTTCCTCCACTCTTCTTCATGAGTTCACCCATGAACAATCCGAGCATTCCTTTATTTCCTGCTTTGTAAGCGGCAACCTTGTCTGGCCATGCAGCAAGAATCTCTTGCGCTATTTGCTTGATGCTGTCCTCGTCTGCATCTTGAATTAAGTTCAATTCAGCAGCCACGTCTTCAGCCATTTTGGAAGAATGATTGGCTAATGCCGGAAGAATTTTTTCAGCAGCAGTAGAGCTCGAAACCTTTCCAGCATCAACCAAATTGATGATGCTTGCAAGTTGTTCTGGTGTAAACGGACTCTGTTCTATCTCGAGGGCTTGTTCTTTTAAGTATCCTTTTACTGGACCCATAAGCCAATTACAAGCAGCCTTGTAATTGTTCGTTTTTGAAATGATACGCTCGTAATAGAGCGCAGTTTCCTTTTCGCTGGTCAAGACATTCGCATCGTATTCCGACAGATTGAATTCTTTCAAATACTTATGCAGCAACTCTTTTGGAAGAGGTGGCATTGATGAATGTATGCGTTGAATGTGATCTTCGGTAATGACTACTGGCGGCAGATCTGGCTCTGGGAAGTAGCGGTAATCTTGCGCATCTTCTTTGCTACGAAGCAAAGAAGTAGTTCCGTCTGCAGCGTTGAAGCTTCGGGTTTCTTGATTGATGACTCCACCTGCTTCAATGATATCGATTTGTCGCGTCATTTCGTGCTCAATGGCGCGTTGCACATTGCGAATGGAATTCATATTCTTCACTTCACAACGCGTTCCGAATTCAGGAGCGCCTTTCTTTCGAACAGAAATATTTGCATCGCAACGAAGCGAGCCTTCTTCCATGTTACCGTCACAGATATCTAAATAGCGAACGAGTTTTCTAACTTCAGTCAGATACAAATACGCTTCGCGCGAAGTGCGCATATCTGGCTCGGAAACAACTTCAATAAGTGGAACACCGGCTCGATTTAAATCGACAAGCGTGTCGAAAGGATCTTGATCGTGCATGCTTTTTCCAGCATCCTCTTCCAAATGCGCACGCGTAATTCCAATGCGCTTTTCAGAACCATCGTCTTCACGAATGATGATTTCTCCACCTGTGCAGATGGGGGTTTTGTCCTGCGTAATTTGATATCCCTTGGGTAAATCGGCGTAGAAATAATTCTTACGCGCGAAAAATACCGGGGTGTTAATTTTCATTTTTGTCGCCAAAGCTAACTTAATGGCGAAGTCGACTGACTGCGTGTTTACTTTAGGTAACGTTCCCGGATGTCCCAATGTGATTGGAGAAACCAAGGTATTTGGTAATGCTCCGAAAAGGTTCGCGTCGGAGGCATAAGCCTTCGAAGCTGTTTTCAGTTGCATGTGGACTTCCAGTCCAACTACCAATTCGTATTGATCGTATACAGATTGTTCCATTTATTTCTTTACTTCATTTACAGCATTTAGTAATGCTGCTTCACCTGCGATAAATTTTATTTTCATTCGAAGAAAATACAAAGGAAGTTCTTCAAATCCCTTAATGTTCTTGCATTTCACCACATCTTTTTCAGTGGTTAACAGAACCGTATTTTCCTGTCCAAAGTTAATCCATTCTTGTCGAATGCGCGACACATCTTGCTCGGTGTATTCATGATGATCGGGCAGCGCCATTTCAATGGTTGCCACGCTCCTATTTCTTCCTTCCATAAAGAATGGAATTGGATTGGCTAGTCCTGCAAAACAGACGCTGCGCATATTGCTGTTCCACGGATTCATGAGGCTGAATGCGGGTTCTGGCGTATCGTACACGATGGTAGTGAATGCCAACACCTGATTTTCATTCAATTTCAATTCAAACTTTATTTTTTCTCGGGCCTCTTCCGAAAGATCTTCAGGACATTTGGTTACAACAATTGCATTGGCTGAATGCGCTCTTTTTTTCAAGTCGCGCAAGCCACCCACAGGAAACAAATGGTCGTTCACAAACAAGTCGTTGTAGCTCGTTAGCAAAATTGAAAAATCGGGATTCAATTTTCTATGTTGAAAGGCATCGTCTAAAACAACTTGCTGAATTTGCGGAAAGGATTGTTTCAATTGATAAATTCCTGATATTCTATTTTCTGAAACGGCTCCAATTAAGGATTGGAAATGATTTCGAACCACTGCTGGCTCATCGCCAATTTCCGAAACATTGGAATCATCGGTTATTAATTGAAACCCCTTTGTTTTCCGGCCATATCCGCGAGAAACAAATCCGGTTTTCGAAGCGTCTAACTTTTCAATTAACCAAATAGCGAAAGGCGTTTTCCCGGTTCCTCCTATTTTCAAATTCCCAATGACAATGGAAGGAACTACTGCTTTTTTCGAACTTAAAATTCCAACAGAAAATAAAAAATGACGGAAGTGCAGAATGCTTCCCAAAAGAAAAGAAAAAGGCCAAAGAGTTGCTCTGAATAAACGCATCGGTGTAACTTGGCTGCAAGTTAGATTAAAAATGCGTATTGAAGAAGTCATTTCCTATTTAGAACAATGGGCTCCGCCTATTTTACAAGAGTCTTACGATAATTCAGGATTGCTGGTTGGAAATAAGCAAAACGAAATCACCAACGTATTGGTGAGTCTCGACTGCACAGAAGAAGTTGTTGCGGAAGCCATTGCGAAGAATTGCAACCTTATTGTTTCGCACCACCCGATTGTTTTCAAAGGCTTGAAACGCTTTACTGGCGCAAATTATGTTCAGCGCACTGTTATTAAAGCCATTCAAAACAACATTGCTTTGTATGCGATTCACACGAATCTCGATAATACCATTGAAGGTGTAAATGGGGAAATAGCGAAACGACTTGGACTGAAGAATGTTCGTCCGCTTGTTCCGTTAAACGGACATTTGCTCCAACTCACTGTATTCATTCCGAAAGATCATTTTGAAAAAGTTCAAACGGCCTTGTTCGAGGCAGGAGCTGGATCGTTGGGCAATTATAGTGAATGTGGTTTTTCTGTAGTTGGAAATGGGAGTTTCAAACCTGAAGAAGGCGCACAACCTTATGAAGGAGAGCATGGAATTCGAACCGAACAAGAAGAAATTCGATTTGAAGTGATATTGCCCAGTTGGAAAAAAACGAATGTTCAGCGAGCACTTTTCGAATCACATCCGTATGAAGAGATTGCTCACAATTGGCAAACTCTTCAGAACCCCATTCATCAATTTGGAAGCGGAGCAATTGGTGAATTAGAAGCTCCCATTGCATTAACTGATTGTTTAAGTATCTTGAAAAAAGAGTTTAATAATCAGAGCATTAAGTATACTCAAACAAACAAACCCTCGATTCGAAAAATTGCAATTTGTGGTGGAAGTGGTCAGTTCTTATTGGAGGCAGCGAAAGCCCAAGGAGCAGATGTCTTTATCACTTCAGATGTTAAGTACCATGAGTTTTTTGATGCGGAGGGACAGTTGTCGTTTATTGATATTGGACATTTTGAAAGTGAACAGTTTACAATTGAGTTGATTCATGCAAAAATCACTGAAAAATTTCGTACATTCGCGGTCCACAAAACGGGAGTAATAACGAACCCCGTTCTCTATTACTGACGTTATGGCAAAAAAAGTAATAAAACCAAAAGCGAAAGCACCTGCTAAGCCTAAGGTTGCTGCTAAGAAAGCGGCCAAAACAGTGGTGTCGAAGGGGAAAGATAAAGTGGTAAAGAAAGCTGTTTCAAAAAAAATCGAAAAGAAAGCTGTGAAAACAGCTCCTAAGCCTGTTGCTAAAAAGGCAGGAAAACCGATTGCTAAGAAAATTTCAAAGCCTGTAGCGAAAAAGGTTGTGAAACCTTTAGCGAAGAAGGTGGTGAAACCTGTCGCGAAAAAGGTTGTAAAACCCGTTGCGAAGAAGGTGGTAAAACCAGTAGCGAAAAAAGTTGTTAAGCCTGTTGTGAAAGCAGTGAAGAAGGAAGTGAAAAGTACCAAAAAAGTTGTGAACGTAGTGACCAAGACCAAAGTGAAAGAAGTGAAGAAGGCTGTTAAGCCGGCAGTTAAAAAAGCTGCCCCTGCTAAGAAAGTTGAACCAAAAAAAGTGATTGCTCCGAATAAGAAGCAGCCATTACCTGTTCAACCTTCTCCAATTAAAAAATCTACTCCCGCTAAAAAAGCAGTAGTTTCAAAGTCTCCAACCAAAAAAGATACCTCAGTATCCACGAAGACCTCTTTGAAGAAAGCTGACAAGGTTGAGACAAAAACTCCGATTAAAGCCGATAAAAAAGGTAAATCGGTCAAGGCTGAAAAAGTTATTGCTGAGGATGGTATTGAAATCCCTGTAGTTCTTGCTCCAGAAGACGAAGCTATCATAGCTGAGGCATTGAAAATTGCGAAGCCTAAGCGTGAAGCGAAGATTCGAAAGGAAGTAATTTCCGAGGGGCCCATTGATGGCAAGCCTAGAACTTTTCTAATTGGTGTTGCTCCGGCGCTTGTTGAAAAGCGTGTGGCTAATCCAATACATGTGGCCTCAGAAATGGATCCAAAACAAGCCATTTTCGTACCCATAGCAAAACCAGAAAAAAACGAAAAAAACAATCCCGTAAACGATACAGAAACTATGATTTCAATTAATCAAATGAACAAGTCGAACAGCGAAGATGCGAAGAAAGGTATCTCTGTTGAATCGAAACTAAGAAACTTATACGCTCTTCAATTAATTGATTCTCGCATCGATAAGATTCGCGCTACACGCGGAGAATTGCCTTACGAGGTGGAAGATTTGAAAGATGAGGTTTCTGGTTTAGAAGCTCGCTTGGAGCGTTTGAATGGTGAGTTCAAAGGTGCTGAAGAGAATATTGTAGCATGTAAGTCTGCAATTAAAGAAGCTGAAGCGCTTATTGTTAAGTACAAAGAGCAATTGAACAAAGTAAAGAATAATCGTGAGTTTGATTCTTTGAATAAGGAAATTGAGTTTCAAGAATTGGAAATTGAATTGCAGTCTAAGCACATTCGTACAGCTGAGTCATTAAAGATGACTAAGCAAGCGGAAATTGACAATACCTCTTCGAAATTAACAGAGCGCACGAACGACTTGAATTTGAAAGAAACGGAGTTAACTGAATTAATGAGTGAAACTCAGAAAGAAGAAGAGTTTCTTTCTAAGCGCAGCGACGAAGCTAAGAAACACATAGATATGCATTTGCTCGAGCGCTACGTTCGTATGCGTAAGTCTGCTCAAAACGGATTAGCAGTTGTTCCAATTGAGCGTGATGCATCTGCTGGTTCATTCATTCAGATTCCGGCTCAAGTTCAAATGGATGTCCGTTTGCGTAAACGTATTATTTCAGATGAGCACAGTGGTAGAATATTAGTAGATGAAGAAATGGCTTACGAAGAAGAGTTGAAGTTCAAAGAAGTTCTTCAAAAGGAAATGTCGAAGTAAAAAGTTAAGAAAAGTTAAGATAAGGTAAGAGAGGGGAAGATTTAACTTTGTAAGAGAAGGGAAGAAAAGGTAAGATAAAAAAAGGGATGATTAGATCATCCCTTTTTTCATGACCAATTCTATGAATCGGTCTTCCATATTTTTTACTGCAGGAAACTCGCGCAATAGATTTCCAGATTTTAAGAAATCACTTTTCTCGAAAGAATCCATTTTATTGTAGGTCTTTAACGTTTTTAGAAAATGTATATCGGCTTCGTGATTTCGCTCGCGCTGTGTGTAAAAGCGGATGGTCGACTTCAGGGCATAATCGACTAAATCTTGATTCCCGAGGCTTAAATGAATGAGTATGTTCAATACACGAACGTGCCCGTAAATATCTTGTCGCAATTCCTTGTTCGAATTGTTAATGATTTCATTTACATGTTTTAAAGAACGCTGGTAAGAACCACATGCAAATTCATACAAAGCAAGTCTGTACCGCATCATCATTTCAAATTCCTTACTTAAAAGGTTTTTTGTTTCCTGAATAGAGGTAAAAAGCTCATCTGATTGAATTTTCTGATCGAACATAAGTGCCATTTCGACCTGTATTTGTTTCAAAATTCTAAATCGAAAAGCCATTAAATCGGGACTTTGAAAATTCTCTAATTCTTCAAGACTCTCGACTTTCTTATATAAATCTGTAGCTCCTGCTCTATCATTCAACAATACCTTGCAGGTTAACAACTGACCCAAAGCTCGCAAATATCTCTTTGCTTTATCGTCGCGAAGCCATTCGTGAGCTTCAAACAATGCTAAGACCTCAGTGAAATAAGCTGCAGCCTTTTCTATGTTGTTTTCTGCAATTGAACAAAAACCCAAACTATACAACCGAATACAATTCGCGCGTATTGATTTAGCATTTGCGCCATTGTCGAGCAAGTTGGACTTTAAAATATCACTTAGCATTTGCTCATGCATAATTGAAGGGGTAAAACCTCCTGAACGAAAAATGGCGTTCACTTTTCCGTAAATAACTTGGTAATCTGCTAAATTTTGCAGCGAAACGAGCACATGAGCCTCCTCTACAGCTAACTCATCAATGGACTGAGTAAAATCTCCATTCTCATAATCCTCTTCCAGTAATGTCTTCTGCCACGAAATTATTTCGAACAAATAATAAAAAAACTCATAGGAAACGGCTAATTTCTTGGCGCGCTTCAATTCTTTTTTACACTCTTCGTGTAGTCCCTTCTTGTGAAGAATCTCAACATTCTTAAGGGCTTGCTTCACTATATTTCGAACGCTGTTTTCACCGTGAAACGACCGAAGTGATTTCAGTATGAGTTTGAATAAATGATTCTTTTCGGAAGGCAGATGTTTCAAGAAAAGCTCTCCTTTAAAAGTATCCTTTACTGTATTCTCATCATAGAATTCCATTTTGTCAAGCAAATCGAATATTCGAATGTAATTCTTCTCGCCCGCTTGCAACGTGCTTTGTAACTTGAAAAAGCGTTTTTCACTCTTGGTCAGAGAATGAACCAGATCAAAAAGATCGTGGGTAGGTTTCATACTTGCAGATTGATTGTTTGAATTGCAGAAAAAAGTGGTTAGCTCTTTCCAACTACAGTTAAAGACACCTTCATTTTGAAAAAGGTTGTTTCGTTAAATTAGAATATCTTGCGTCTTTTACATTTCTGAAGTGTACACCAAAAAATATGGAAACAGTAGCATCTTTTAGCACACGTCGCCAGTGGCTGTTTATATTCTTAGCCGGACTTTTCATTACGAATGCCATAACCGCTGAGCTAATCTCGAGTAAGCTCATTCAAATTCCCATTCAAATTGGAAATTGGAAGCATACGTTCATCACGATAGTTGGGGTTCTACCCTGGCCCATCGTGTTTTTGCTCACCGATACCTTGAATGAATTTTATGGTGAAAAAGCTGTTCGTAGACTGTCGTGGATTACGACCATTCTCATTGGCTATTGCTTCATCATTGTTTTACTCGCGCTTCAAATTCCGGCTGTTCCTGGAATTGGTGTCACAGACGATCAATTCGGTGCGGTGTTCGGACAAGCGCCGTGGATTATGGTTGGTAGCATTGCGGCATTTTTGATATCGCAGTTGATGGACGTTACCATTTTCCATTGGATCAAAGGGAAGACAGGAAACAAATACATTTGGCTTCGAAGCACAGGAAGCACGGTTGTATCTCAAATGATAGACACTATCGTTGTTTTGTACATCGGATTTGTCCTTCCGGGAAAAATGGCATGGAGCACCTTCGCCGAAGTGGCTCCAACGAATTATTTGTTGAAGATGGGAATTGCTGTAGCGCTAACACCGCTCATTTACGCGGTGCATGCGGGTATTCGTAGGTTTATCTAAAGAGACCCTTTCCGAATTCAATTTTCATTCCCGTTGAAATGATAATACCGGTTGTTTTTAGATTGAAAGTAGACTGTGGATCATCGAAAACATTGAGTAAAGCTTGCTGCTTTGCTGCAGAAACGTAAAACTTATATCTTCTTGCCTTTGTAACTCCAATACCAACTTCTATTTGCGTAGACAAATCGAACTGCGAAGCCGTGTTTGCAGCATCTTGCCAGGTATAATCCACGACTTGTCCGTTTTCATCAACAACAGGAACTTCTGAAACAGCCTTCAACAAATATCCAGGAACTACCGCGGCATTTCCGAAGATGTATACGCGATTTCCGAATTGAACACCTAATTTCAAAGGGACAGTAAAATAATTGAATTTATTCCGAAGGTCTGCAGCGCCAACAGGTAATCCGAGTGAATCTGTGTAGCTCACTGGATTACTGAATCCACGTTGCACCCAATTGAACTCACCACCTACGGTTAAAAAGCGCATGCGCACACGATCATATGTCACGCTTAAATTTCCACCGATAAGATCTTTGGTCGAAAAATTCGGATTGTCGGTATTCACATTTGAAATATTCATCCCCGCCTTTAATCCGAATTGTCTGTAGGGAGTTTGGGCCTTCACGATGAAAGCGGACATCAGAGCTATTACGAACGATAGTTTAATAATTGTGGACTGTTTCATTTTATAAAGGTAAGAGAAATAAAGAAAAGGGCAAAAATGTTGCGGAGCAACTGATGTCTTCGACTAATGTTGCACTGCAACGCATGCCCTTTGGGCGAATCTCTTCGAAGAATGCCGGTGCACATGGCTGTGCGAGGGTCCTTTGGACGAGGGAACATGGCTGTGCGAGGGTCTTCGACGATTTTGGAAAGTCTATTTGAGTGTACTCACCGCTTCCGCTTTCTGTTCACGTGATATTCTTCGACGGCTTCAGCGGTGGTGAGCCAATTGCGGCCGTCTTTGTGGCCGGCGATTTTTCCTTGACGAATGAGTAGGCTTAAATATTCTTGTCCGTATGGAAGAGAGATCTCTTCCACAATGTCGGAGATGGGACGATAGCCGTCGTGGGTGTTGTCTAAATGACTCAAGTAAATATCTAACGATCGCTCTAATGCCTGCAATACAAGTAGCACCAACTTCTCATAGTTTCCCTGATTGCCCTTGTTTAATGCGTCGTAATACTTCTTTCGATCTTGTTGTAAAATAATGGCAGGCGGATAGCCAGCACTCATTAAAATTAGATTGAACATAAGCCTTACCGTTCTTCCATTTCCATCGAAAAAAGGATGTATCCAAACCATTCTGTGATGAAAGATTGTTGCACGAACAATCAAGGGCAATTCCCTTTCTTCATTCACCCAATCTATTAATTCGTCCATGAGAGCATCTACCTTCAAGGCATTCGGAGGTGTGAAATTCGCTCCGGTAATTCGAACACCCGCATTGCGATAGCGACCAGCATATTCCTTTTCAATGCGCTGCAATACCAATTCGTGAATGTGCAAAATGTCTTTGGACTTCATTCTATATTTTGAATTCACCATGGTCTCCAGAACTTGAATGGCTTCATGGTGATTCAACGTTTCAAAATGTTCCCGCAACGACTTCCCTCCTACCGTTAATCCGTCTGACAAAATGATGCGTGTTTCCTGAAGCGTTAGCGTATTTCCTTCTATTCCGTTTGAGTGATAAGTCCATTCCATCATTAAGCTCTCACGCAATCGCTCCATGGCAATGGCAGGAATCGGGCGCATTTGCGACAATCGCACTTTCTTCGCTTCAACGCGTTCCAGCAGTGATTGCACTTTTTCTATTCCCCAAGGGTTGGTTTGCCAGTTCATTGCGCTAATATCGGTAAATTTTAATAATGACTTATCCGATATTTAATTAAAATTAGAATGTTGCGAAGCAACTGATGTCTTCGACTAATGTTGCGGAGCAACGAATGCCCGTTGGGCGAATCTCTTCGAGGAATGCCGGAGGCGAATGCTTCGCGAGGGTCTTCGACTGAAGTAGGAAAGGCTATTTGAAGATTCGCGGATCAAAAGCAAGACGCTCCTTCGAGATGATTTGAATATTATGAGCGTCTGGATGATGAGGATTGATGAGTAAATTGAATTCTTGCGGGACGATGCTGCTTGGGACTTTCAATACTGGGGCTTTCAATTTTTGGACAAATGTATCGCCCAAGTTCTGCGTAAAAACTGAAGGCGGATGAGCGTTCCAATTCTTGGGAAGATCGGCAATGGAAAACGTCTGTATCTTCAATGCATCTGGAATTTCAATTTCAACCAAATAGCGATCGGTTGGAATTTCCATTACGCCATTCAAATGCGCAGTAATCTCAAGTAAAGCAAGTGCTCTGCTTTCTGAAGTGTAGACCATACGCGTGTGCTCGCTGTTCCATCGAAAACTTGAAGACATGGATGCGCCAATACCTTTCAAGGTATCTTTCAAATACTTCTTACGATCGATTCTATAAACCAGCATTACGCGAAGTTTCCGTATTCAATTCTATTCAAACACTTGCGCACTTCTGCTACACCAGAGAGGGTATCGAAGAGCGACTGCGGTGTAATACCGTTCAAAGATTGGTTCGGCATTTCCAACCAACGATTGAATTTCTCTTCTTCGTTGTTGAAGACTTCTTGGCCAAACGATAATAATTCAGAGATGGCAACAACCAATTCAGACTCTTTGCTATTTAGAACAGCTTCTTGCCTTTTGTTTAAGTTGTAGGTTGTCTGAGCTATGCCCAAGACACCCAATAAAAATTTAATGGGTCTTTGCATGCGCTCGCTAAGCTCGTCTATGGTGGAATAAGGCAAGCCTTTTCGAATGATTTCTATTCTTCCTAAGCTGTTGCCATAAGCCATGGCGCTTTCTTGAAGAACCGATTTTTTGGAATTGGAAGATTTCATAAGTAGCAATTTTGTTGTAAATATACAACAAATATGCTGTAAACTTAAAGTTCTTTCTTAAGAAATAATCCCGTCAAAGACTTCTTATTCTTCGCGACTTGCTCGGGTGTGCCGGTGGCGACAACGTTACCGCCGGCTTCACCGCCTTCGGGGCCCATGTCTATGAGGTAGTCGGCGCTTTTGATGACGTCCATGTTGTGCTCAATAACCAAGACCGTGTTTCCGCGTTCAACCAATTGATTCAACACATTCAATAGCATTTGCACATCTTGAAAATGAAGTCCGGTTGTGGGTTCGTCTAAGATATAAATGGTCTTACCGGTATCGCGCTTCGCTAATTCGGTAGAGAGCTTAACACGCTGTGCTTCTCCCCCACTTAGCGTTGTGCTGTGCTGACCGAGTGTGATGTATCCCAGACCAACGTCGTTCAAGGTCTTCAGTGTGTTGTGAATGTTTCGGTGATTTTCGAAAAATCCAACGGCTTGCTCAACAGTCATGTTCAACACATCGGAAATGGTTTTTCCGTTGTAGAAAATCTCCAACGTCTCGCGGTTGTATCGCTTACCGTTGCAGGCTTCGCAATGCACATAAACATCGGGAAGGAAATTCATTTCAATTAAACGAACGCCTCCACCCTTGCAGGTTTCACATCTTCCACCTGAAATATTAAAACTGAAACGTCCAGGCTGATAACCGCGAATGCGCGATTCTGGAACCGAGGCATACAAGTTTCGAATGTCGGTGAAAATTCCAGTGTAGGTGCTCGGATTGCTTCGCGGAGTGCGACCAATAGGGCTTTGATCTATTTCAATAACCTTGTCTAAATGCTCGAGTCCTTCCAATTTTTTGTAAGACAAAGGCTTTCGCTGTCCGTTGTAGAAATGAGCGTTCAGAATTGGATAAAGCGTGTGACTGATGAGCGAAGATTTTCCACTTCCACTTACACCTGTTACACACGTGAATGTGCCCAACGGAATTTCAATGGTTTCTCCTTTCAGATTATGTCCGTTCGCTCCCTTCAGCACCAACTTCTTACCATTGCCTTTGCTGCGTTCCTTCGGAACCGGAATGGCTAATTTTCCACTTAGATAATTCGCAGTGACACTTCCAATTTTAATAAAATCTTTTGGCTTTCCGGCAGCAACTACGTTACCTCCGTGTCTTCCAGCACCTGGACCAATGTCAATGATGTAATCGCTTTCCAACATCATGTCTTTGTCGTGTTCCACCACAATGACGCTGTTTCCGCCGTCGCGCAAGTCTTTCAACGATTGAATAAGTTTCTCGTTGTCGCGCTGATGCAGACCAATGCTCGGCTCGTCGAGAATGTAGAGCACTCCAACCAATTGCGAACCTATTTGTGTTGCCAATCGAATGCGCTGCGCTTCTCCTCCACTCAATGTCTTCGCGCTTCGATTTAAATTCAAATATCCCAAACCCACGTTCAGCAAGAACTTCAAACGTGTGCGAATTTCCTTCAAGGGTTCGCGTGCAATGATTTCTTGTTTCTTATCGAAACTTGAATCAATGCCTTCGAACCAAGCGCTGAGCTTTTCAATATTCAAAGCGCTCAATTCTGAAATGGTTTTTCCCGCTACTTTGAAATGAGAAGCAGTGTCTTTCAATCGTGCACCTTTGCAGGTAGGACAAGCCTTTTTGTTCATGAAGGTCTCGGCCCACTTGCGAACTGCAGGGCTTCCGTCTTCTTCTGCATGTCTTTCAATGAAAGCGATAAGCCCATCGTAGCGGGTATTCATGGTTTGTCCGTTCGACAATTCCACTTCCACCTTATCGTCTGTTCCGTAAAGAATAACCTGAATGGCATCTTCGTCAACTTCCTTCAAGGGCGTGTTCACGGTGGCTCCATACATTTTCAAAATGGCAGCCACTTGTTGGTTGATCCACGAGTTCTTGTTTTCACCCAGCGGAGTTATTCCGCCTTGCTTAACACTTTTCTTATTGTCGGGAATAATCTTTTCAATGTCTATTTCAGCTACTTCACCCAGACCGCTGCAATAGCTGCATGCGCCGTAAGGGCTGTTGAAGGAAAAGAGATTCGGTTCGGGTTCTGGAAAGGAAATTCCTGCAGTTGGACACATGAGGTTTTTGGAAAAGTGATGAACCGATTCGGTATCCAATTCCATGACCATCACATCGCCTTTGCCCATTTTCAGGGCGGTTTGAACAGTGGCCTTCAAACGAGGGTTGTTCGGTTCAACCGAAAAACGATCGACTACCAATTCAATGTCGTGCACTTTGTAGCGATCGAGTTTCATCTCTTTCGTCATCTCCTTCAACTTACCATCTATACGCGCGCGAACGTATCCCTGCTTCATGAGCGAATCGAAGAGTTCGCGGTAGTGACCTTTACGTGCTTTCACTAACGGAGAAAGAATGGCGATTTTTTTCGCCTTGAAATCTTTCGCTATTTTTTCAATGAGTTGCTCTTCAGTGAATCGCACCATTTTCTTTCCGGTAGCCGGACTGTAAGCATCTGAAGCACGTGCGTATAACAAACGCATGAAGTCGTACACTTCAGTAATGGTGCCGACTGTAGAGCGCGGATTACGGCTCACTGTTTTTTGTTCGATGGAAATAACCGGAGAGAGTCCGTTTACTTTATCGACATCGGGACGTTCCATTTCACCCAAAAACTGACGGGCATAAGCATTGAACGTTTCCATGTACCGACGCTGACCTTCTGCATAAAGTGTATCGAAAGCCAGCGATGATTTTCCGCTTCCAGAAAGGCCTGTAATGACTACAAGCTGATTTCTTGGAATGGTTAAGTCTATATTTTTAAGATTGTTTTCTCGGGCTCCGAGAATTTCAATTTTTTCTTCTTCCATAGTTAGTCGCGTGCGGGAAGAACTTTTCCGCTGCACTTACCAAAACCAACTTTCACCCCTTCTTGTTCAGCAAAACCTGTAATAGTAACAGTGTCTCCATCTGCGATGAACGAACGTGTTGAACCATCGGGCATTTGAACAGGCTTAGTTCCTTTCCATGCAATTTCCAACATGCTTCCGAATGAACCTTCTGCAGGGCCGCTAATGGTTCCACTGGCCATCATGTCGCCACAGCGAACATTACATCCGCCAACAGTATGATGCGCCAACTGTTGGTTCATGTTCCAATACATGTGTTTGAAATTGCTGTTGGAAACCACTTGCTTTACGCCTGTTTCCGTTTCAATTTCAACTTGAAGTTGGATATCAAGATTTTTTATTCCATTGTATTGAAGGTAAGGTAAAACCTCTGGATCTTGCAACGGACCTATGGTTCTGAAAGGCTCTAATGCATCGAGCGTAACGATCCAAGGAGAAACGGTTGAAGCGAAGTTCTTCGCCAAGAATGGGCCGAGTGGCACATAT
>CAZEFR010000042.1:0-19316 GCA_964511555.1 uncultured Chryseobacterium sp. | reverse complement strand
CCTTCCAATGAATTCGATAACAATACATCGTCTTGCTCATTCACACTAAATTGTAGTCCCGCTGCTTCAAGTTTATTCAATACCACCAGGTGTTTCTCGTTCGAAATCCAAACTTGAATAGATCGTGCGATTATTTCTCCTACTTCTTCAATCTCACAGAGCTCTTCGAATGAAAGTGTCTTTAATTTATCGAAGGATTTAACAGCACGTGCTATTTTCTTTGCGACGGTTTCTCCCACATGACGAATTCCCAATGCAAACAAAACTCGTTCAAATGGAACTTGCTTGCTTTGCTCTAGACCCTTCAATAAATTTTCAACACTCTTGGCTTGAAGTGAACGCTTCTTTATTTCTTCGCCCTCTTCACTAACCTGAAATTCTAAGCCTA
Organism: uncultured Chryseobacterium sp.; assembly: GCA_964511555.1. Classification (GTDB taxonomy): domain Bacteria; phylum Bacteroidota; class Bacteroidia; order Flavobacteriales_D; family Sanyastnellaceae; genus CAIZGX01. The sequence continues at coordinate 18,928 of CAZEFR010000042.1, read as the reverse complement.
TCAATTGTTCGTAGGTTAAGGAGTACAAATCTCCAGCGTCTTTAATCAATCCTGAAGAGAGCAATCCGGCAACTGTTTCAGTTCCCAATCCTTCAATGTTCATTGCTTTTCTGGCAATGAAGTGTTCGAGTTTACCGATGAGTTGCGGACGACACAGCGTATCGTTTGGACAATAGTGTAGAGCTTCTCCTTCCAACCGAATCAAAGGAGTTCCGCATTCAGGACAATTCGAAATGTATTCATGCATGCTTTCTGCACCGCGCGGTTGTGTTGTATCTACAGCCGTGACTTTTGGAATAATTTCACCTCCTTTTTCCACCCAAACAAAATCACCTACGCGAATATCCAATCGCTCAATCTGATCAGCATTGTGCAAAGAAGCGCGCTTTACGGTAGTTCCTGCTAATTGAATAGGAGAGAGGTTGGCAACTGGAGTAATAGCTCCTGTTCTTCCAACTTGATAGGTGATACTTAATAACTTTGTACTAATGCTTTCAGCCTTGAATTTGTATGCAATGGCCCATCGTGGACTCTTGGCGGTCATGCCCAATTCATCCCACAATTGAACTTCGTTCACTTTAATCACAATTCCATCAATCTCAAATGGAAGATTGCTGCGATGCTGATCCCAATAAGCAATGAACGACATTATTCCTTCCACCGTTGAGGTGGTTTCAATCATTCGTTTGGAAGAGTCCGGAGTTTTAAATCCCCAGACATTCGCATGATTCACACGTTCGCTGTGTGTTTCAATGGATGAATCGTTATTCAAAACGAAATACAAAAAGCAATCTAATTTTCGTTTAGCAACTGCTTTTGAATCTTGCTGCTTTAACGTTCCTGCGGCGGTATTTCTTGGATTAGCATATAACTCTTCTCCAGCTTCAGCGCGTTCTTCATTTAATTTTTGAAAGACGCCCTTCGGCATAAATATCTCTCCACGAATTTCAAATTCAGTGGGGAAATCTCCTTTTAATTGAAGAGGAATACTGGAAATTGTTCTGACGTTTGTGGTGACGTCTTCACCTACAGAACCATCGCCACGCGTAACGGCGCGTTCAAGTTGACCGTTCTTATACCAAAGCGCAATTGCCACGCCATCGTATTTCAATTCCATAACGAATTCGATAGGCTTACCTGCTAATTCAATTGCGCGTTGTGCCCAATCTTGAATTTCTTCTTGATTGTATGAATTCGAAAGCGATAGCATTGGGCTCTTGTGCGTAACCTTTTCGAACTTGTCTGTGATATCTCCACCTACGCGTTGCGTTGGGCTGTTCGGTGATTTCAATTCGGGAAATTGAAGTTCCAGCAGCTCTAATTCCTTCAACAAGAAATCGAATTCCTGATCTGAAATAACAGGAGCATTCAACACATAATAATTGTAATTGTGTGCATTCAACTGTTCTGAAAGTTCAGTAACTCTGATTTGTGCTTCGAAAGAATTCATGAATCAATATCGTTTACGTATGTCTTTATTCCAAATACCTCTTACCGCTTTAATGGGTTGAAATCTGAATTTAATAAGAAATACAGGAGCATTGTAAATGGGCAATAGCTCTTGTGGAGCGTTCCTCGTTTGTCGGTAACCAATACCTCCACCAATTGACATGAAATAAGTTAAGTGTCGATAAAGTGTTGTGCTCACCTCAGTCAGTTGAACGGGTTCATTGTAATTTCCAATAGAACCATTTCCATAAGTAAATGAACCAGAAACTTCGCCAACCCCGAAATGTATGGTTGAGCTCCATTCGTACTTTTTATTGAAAATCAAAACACGCTCATAATAGAGCGAAGTGTAACTCAATTTCAAATTCGCTCTTACAATAGAACTCGAAATTTCATTCAACGAATTGGTATTCACTCCATCTGAGAACGAATAGAAACCTATACCAAAGCGATTAACACGGTTCACTTCAACACCCAATCGAAAACCTCCAAGACGGGCACCTTCATTGCTGACTAAGGTCATTCTTCCATCGAGAATTAATTCTGGTTTCAAGAAAGGATAGTCTGATTTTTTATTGCGTTGTTCTGTCTGTCCGAATACAGACAAAAAATTAATAAATAGAAATAGCGCGATTGATAATGATTTCTTCACTCAACAAAAATAGGCATATTGTCAAAACACTCGAAGAATGTTAGACCTTTGTGTTATGAGTAGTGAAGAAAATTTTTCGAGTTTAAGACTGAATGAAGATTTAATACAAGGAATAGATTCCATGGGAATTCAAAAACCGACCCCCATTCAAAGGGAATCGATTCCGCATATTTTGCAAGGCAAAGATGTACTAGGTATTGCTCAAACCGGTACAGGAAAGACAGCGGCATTCTTACTTCCCGTTATACATAGGATTATTCAAGAAACAAATAGAACTTCAGTTTCTGCGCTTATTGTTGTTCCAACAAGAGAGCTTGCAACTCAGATTGATCAAGCTATTTCGGCTTACGGATATTTCACTGACATCTCTTCGATGCCAATTTATGGTGGAAGTGATGGAAAAGTTTTTACGCAAGAAAAGCATGCTCTTACAACAGGAACGGATATCATTGTTGCGACTCCTGGAAGACTGAACATGCACATCAATTTGGGATACGTCGATTTTTCTAAGTTGAAGTTTCTAATTCTCGATGAAGCAGATCGGATGTTGGACATGGGATTTCAACCCGACATACAACGCATAATTGCGCAGACGCCAGATAACAGACAAGGTTTGTTATTCTCGGCAACCATGCCTGATACCATCTTTAGCTTATCGCGAGGATTTTTGAACGATCCTATTACAATAAACATTGCTTTATCTAAGCCACCGGCTAATGTTACGCAAGGTGCATTTGTGGTTTTCCCGAATCAGAAAATTCCAATATTGGTAGATTATCTTTTCGAAAGAAAAGAAAAGACAACCATTGTATTCAGTAGTACGAAGTCTGGAGTAATCAACATTCATAGCGCTTTGCGAAAGAAGGGAATCTCTTCTTTAATGATGAGCAGTGACTTGGAGCAGAGCGAGAGAGAGCATTCTTTGAATGAATTTAGAAATCGCAAATGTGCAGTTTTGGTAGCAACGGATGTAGTGAGCAGAGGAATAGATATTAAAGGAATTGATTGTGTTGTGAACTACGATGTTCCAGGCGATGCTGAAGATTATGTTCACCGCATTGGAAGAACTGGAAGAGCCGATGCATTTGGCGAAGCGGTAACATTTGTCTCTCCAGAAGATCAAGTGAAATTCAAAAAGATTGAAATGCTTATTCAACAGGATGTTGAGAAGTTACCGGTTGCTGAAAGTTATGGTGCTGTCCCAGAATACAATCCGGTAATGAAAGGAAAAGGAAATGGAAAGCCTCGACATGGTGGAGGAGCAGGAGGAGCAGGAGGAAAGCGAAACTTCAAACCGAAATACCAATCGAAGAACAGAGGTGGTGAAAACAAAAAAGGTGCATAAGCACCTTTTTCTTTTTATTTCATGTTGAAATTAATCTCCTAAAGCTTCCGCTTTTTTCAATTCTTCATCGATCATATCTTCAATGGTCTTGCGCTCAGCGTCGTTCAATTTTGCATTCAACTTAATTTGCTTTTTCATGAAGCGATACATGTCGCGCTTGTGTATTTCATAAGCCATGTAAGTTGTAAATGTCCCATCGGCCATCTTGTATTTTTCTTCTCCAATCTTACGTATGTCCGCAATTTGGGTATTCGTAACTTCTCTAGCTAAAGATTGGAATTTGTCGGTGATTTCAGATTTGTTATTCAATTCCGTTTCACCCAAATACTGATCAGTAACAACCTTTACATTGGTCTCAACTTGTTGAGCTAATACTTTCTTCGCTTGAAGATCAGCTTTGTTGCGTGAAATGTTTTCGTCCATTGACTGACCTTTTCCAGTTCCTCTGAAGTAACGATCGTTAGACTCGTACTTGTTACCTGTGAATGGTTCGTTAACTTTTTCACCAAGGTTTTCGTTCGTCTTACAACCCGCAAGAAGTAAAAGAGCGAAACCTAAAAAGAGAGATAGCTTTTTCATATCAATTGTTTTTAATTCGTTTATAAAGATAGTGCCACAATTTGATTGAGACTTAATAACTCCATTTTTTTGTGTAGGTATTCCAAAAACTTATACCAAACTTAAAGGTGTAATTGGCTTTATCGAGGTTGGAATCGGATGTAACCAAGAAAGCTCCCAATCTGAACAGTTGCTCTTTGATTCGAATTTGTTTTTGAATTCCAACAAAAATCTCTTGATGAATAAAGTTCTCACTTGGAATTGCAATGAAGGCACTACCCGCAAGTTCATTCAATTTCAATCTATTCAACAATGGAATTTTGTTGAAGAACATACCGTTAAAACTGTGAACATAATTACCGCGATAGTAGGCATTGGGAGTAAGAAAAACTTGATCTAACAGTTGGAAAGAAACGTTAGGATCAGAAAAGAAAACCAAATCTGAACCTCTAAAAAATTTATACTCTAACAAGCGAAGATTAGTCTTATTTACAAAGGCTCCGCCTTGAACGGTCCATTCACCTGTTCCAAATCTAGGAAGTTGATAGTCGTCGTGAATTCTTAATTCAACATAATCGAAATTTACTTCGCTACCGAACATTCTTGGAACACCTTTCCGATAATTGAATTTGAATTCTGGGTATTTGAAACCGGTTACTATTTTTCTATTTTTTTTGAAATAATAGGTTTGTCCGGGGCGCCATTGCAGATTTAAATTGAACTCAGATTTTGTGTAACGCTGAAAGTCTATTGGAGTGTTCACATCGCCGAAAAGCTGCGAAGACCAGACATCGGGAACTAAGTTATTAATTGGCATTTGGTCACAAAATTCATATGTCAAGGAAGCATAAAGTCCGTTTACGACCTCCATTCGTTGTTCTATGCTGAACATCTTTGCGCGAACATAATTGCTTCGACTAAAAACCGTACTGAAAGAAGAGAAATTATTGACCATGTCGTAATAGTCTCCAAAACGAACATAAGTTCGAACAAACTTTTTGGGGTAGTAGGTGAGGCCTATACCTCCTTTTCCTCTCACATCTCTGTTGACTATTCCATAATCTACAAAACCATCGGCGTCTAAAACGAAATCATTACTCTTAAAATGTTTGCTGTAGCTTCCGCCCAATTTGTGACGATAACCACCAATACCAAAAATATTGGCCTGCGAAATTAGCGGGTTAATATAGTATGCCGTTCCCTTTTGTCTGTTTCTCCAAGCAACCCCTGAGAGAGTGACATCCCAAAAAGTTACTTTATTGAAGGCAGAATCGGATTTAGCCTGAATTTCCGGATCGTCATAACGCCTCTGAAGACTATCGCATTCGAGTTTGTATTTCAGTTCAAGATCATTCAGAGGAATGAGTTGCTTGCTTTGCCAATACACACTGTCTCTGTCAAAAGCATATTCGTCATAACGAAGAACTTCACTGCTTTGCATGTTCAACGGAGCAAAAGAAGTGAAATCATAATCCTTGAATCTGTATTCAACATGACAAATTCGTTCTGTTTTTCCTTCCTTAACTTTAGCGTATATTGATTTACCTTGACTTACCCATTTATTTGTTTCCAGTTCTACAAACTCTTCCTTCCAACTAAACTCAGAAAAGAATGGCATGACCTGGTCTGCCAGGTGCAAATCAATTTTTCCAATAACGAAAGTCGTATCTTGAATCCAGATATAACCGTTAAAAAGCGCTTCCTGCTTGAAGATGGGCATGAGAGAAAGCTTGAAGAATTTCTCTCCATTCAGCGTATCTATTCCAACCAAATCATACGAATAGGAGAGAAGGGCTGTTGAAGCAATTGGAGAAATTATCTTCTTGTCGGTTAATTGAGGAATGGTGAGTGCGTTTTCCTTCAAATTAAACTCGGCATAACAAGAGGAGCTTGTTAATTCGTAAGGGTCTTCCCAACGGTCACGATCATTGACGATGGTTTCTTCTCCGTAATCAAAACTAACACTCATTGTAGCATAGTTTTCACTTTGCTGAGGAGTAAAATCTCGAAAGGCATCAACTTTCAATTTAATTTGATTTTCTTTTGAATAAAGTGTCCCCGCTCCTTCAGTCACATGATAAATGGAATGCTCAATAATCGGAGGTTGAATTACCTTAAACGCAGAGTCTCGTTTCAGATCTATTTTCTCCATGGAAGTTCTACCGTAGTATCCAACGGAGTAATTCACCAATTGATTCGAATAGAATTCTCTGTTGTCTGAAGCCCCACGAACCAATCGCTTAACAAAATCTCTTCGATCTGCATTGACAACGAGCATTGGTAATTCATTGCTGTTGACTTTCAAAACTGCATCGATAATAATTACTTTCTCTTGTCCGATTTGAAGCGATTTCACGAATTTTTCATAACCAATAAAATTGAACGTGAGTTCGTATTTACCGGGTTTCAAATTAATTTGATACTCACCATTTTCGTTGGTGTGTGTGCCTAGATTTGTTCCTGGTACAAATACCGCAACGTGGTAAAGGGGAAGCCCTTGCTCGTCTTTAACAATGCCTTTTACTGCAGTTGCGAAAACCGAATTCATTGAAAACAAAAAGACAGCAATGAGTATTGCTGTCCTTAATACGAATGGAATTCTTGTAGTCTTCACAATTACTTCGACGAACAAGACGCCTATTGGTTACAGGTGTTTTTCAAATCTTCTTTGTTGAATTGCTCTCCGAAATATGATTTCTGAATGTTACCGTTCCACAAATAAAGAATACCCGGAGTTTCTCCTTGCGGTCCCATGAGCGTGAAGAATTCACCCATTCCAATAACTTGATAAGGGAATTTTTTTCCAGCTACTTGGAAGAATTCATCTATTTTTTCCACTTCTTCGTCTCCAAAGTATATATAAACCTTCGGGAAATTTGGGTCTTTAGACAGTTCTGCAATAGCCTTAGCAGCCTCACGGCAATGATCACAACCAGGTATAAAGAAGCAGACAATTCTTTTTCCTTCATCGATTTTCACTTTCAATCCACTGAAGACATTCAATTTAGAAAATTTAGAAACCACAGCGGCAGGACCTGGATTAACAACAACGGCCGGAGCATTTGCTGTTTGTGTCTGCGCGGTATCAACCGTTTGACTTGCAGGAACAGATTCATCTTCCCATGGAATATTTTCACTGTCAACAATGACAGTTGAAAGTTCTTTGAAAGGAGCGAACGGAAATGCCATGAACATAAAGAGCGTAGAAAAGGACCAAATCAAAAGAAGGAATGAAAAGCGGTTTGCGCTTCTTTTCTCTTTACTAATAAAAAATAACCAACCCAACAAAGCGAGGGTAATAATATTTTTTATAAGAGCTTCTGTAGGAGTCATTTCAATGAACTGACCGAAACATCCGCAGTTTCCGCCTTGTCCAATTGCAATTTGATAAGATAGGTGAATACAAAACGCAATAAGCAGAAGTGCGGTGGCAGGAATGGTAAATCGCTTTAAAAAATGATTTTGAATGAGAGCTATACCTAATCCAAGTTCGATACCGATGATCAACCGTGCGAAATAAGGGGCGGTATGCCAATCGGCAAATCCTAAATCCACCAATTGCTTTTCAAACGGGGTCAAAGGAAACATTTTGGTAACAGCAGAAAACACAAAAAGCGCAAATAGAAATACGCGCAATGTCCAAGAGATGTAAAGATTTCTTTTTTCCATGATTCAAAAGTAAGAATGTTATTGAATAAATACCGCGCCCGACTTTTCAATAAGTGTGCCGTGTATAACATTTGATGGGCTGAAGATGTTCTAGATTCAAAACGGCTATTTTCGTTTGGTGAAGATTGCAAAGAAAATAGGCTATCAATTACTCGTTCTTTGGGGCGTTGTGACTGTGGTTTTTTTTCTATTTAATCTAACAGGCTCCGATCCTGTTCAGAATCTTGTTGGCGAAAATGCCAATCAAGAAGTCGTGACGAACATGCGCAACAAGCTTCGCCTGAACCATTCGTTGGGCATTCGCTATTTGGAATACCTGAATAATTTATTTCCAATCAGTATCAACAGATCGGATGATTTCACCGAGGCCTTCTACGCGGATTCTAATTTATACAGTGGGTGGTCATTTCAAATTAGCGATAAACGGGCGCTTTGGATTAAGTTTCCTAGCCTCGGAAAATCGTTCATTTCAGAGAAGTCGGTGTCTTCCATATTTACGGAATCTTTTCCTGGAACATTTGTCCTGGCGTTAGGAAGTATTCTGATTAGTCTATTGCTGGGAATTCCTTTGGGCATTTGGGCTTATGAGAAAAAAGATACTTGGATCGACAAGACAGTCTTGTTTGTTTCGGCGATTGGCATGGCGGGGCCATCTTTTTTTGTGGCGCTTATTGTGGCTTGGATAGGGGCGGTGTTGCTTCGCGATTACACAGGATTGAGCATGACCGGAAGTTGGTACAGCGTTGATGTCTGGGAAGGAAAGTACATTGACTTGAAGAATTTAATTCTTCCCATGATTACCTTAATGATTCGTCCGCTTGCCATTATTGTTCAATTAACAAGAAGCAGCATGTTGGATGTGATGTCTCAGGATTTCATCCGAACCGCTCGCGCGAAGGGACTTTCTGAAAGAAGAGTACTTTACAGACATGCCCTTCCGAATGCGTTAAACCCAGTTGTGACGGCAGTTTCGGGTTGGTTCGCCTCCTTGTTAGCAGGTGCGGTGTTTGTGGAATTTGTTTTCGGGTGGAAGGGGATAGGTCAAGAACTTTTCACTGCTATTGAAAAGCAAGATCAACCCATTGTCATGGGCGGTGTTATTTTAGTTTCGACCGTTTTTATTGTTGTGAATGTATTGGTGGAATGGATCTACGGACTGCTTGATCCGCGCATTCGTACCTCTTCCAACTAAAGGAAAAAATCGTATTTGAAATCAAATCCCTTTTCACTGCCCATAGGAAATAAAAACGCTTCTGATTGCTGAATTAACTCTTCTTGAATAGCGCTCACATTTTCTCCGTAAACTTCTAAAAGACTTCCTTGAGTTCGGAGCAAATCATGAGAACCTAGCGATGCTATCTGAATGGCCTTTCTGGGCTCTTCGAATTTTGTTTTGCCAATAGGAGCAGAGACATGTGTGAAAGGAAGCCCATCTTTTTCCAAAAGAGTTGAATCGCTCCATAGAATTACATCGGATTTCTTTCGAGTTAATTCTGAAAGCCAACATTTTAAGTTTTTATCCGGAAGGAAAGAAGTCGCATCGAATCGAAATCCGTCGATTCCCATTTCCAAAAAGGAAAAAAGTGAATTCAATAAATTCTCCGAATGGAAATCGTTTAAGTGATTTATCTGAAAGACATCATTCCAATTCGTTCCAATAGGATGAAAGGGCGAACCACTTCCATCTAAAGCGAAAAAATCCGAGTCATTCGCACGCGTATGATTAATCGAAGCGTGATTCAAGACCACGTCTAAGATCACCTTCATTCCTTTTACATGAGCTGCTTCCGTGAATAATTTCAATCCACCATTACCACCCAATTCTTTTCGAACTTCAAAATTGTCTGTTATACAATAAGGCGATTTGCTGTTCTCAAAGTCCGTTGGATTTATGGGGAGAAGGTAGAGTGCATCTATTTCTAGAGAATCTAAAGCGCTTAATTGACGAATAGCAGCATTAAAGGTGCCTTCAATAGTAAAATGGGGGATGGATATTTCGTAAATTCGCTTCACCAAAACAAATGTAGCTTGTCATTCAGAAGAAATGTGTATTCAAATGCTACGAATTGGATTTCAATTATGATAAATTACGATTTTAGAAAGTATCTTTCTTTCCCTATTTTGGCATTCGGGATAATTTCTTGTGGAGGAAACAAGCAGGAGGTTCAGCCTGTTCGAAAGAACATTACGGAAACTGTTTTTGCTTCTGGAAGTATTGAAGCCATTGACAAATACAATTTGTCGGCACAGACAGAAGGGTATCTTCTGGATCTTTTCGTTCAAGATGGAGACAGTGTTTCAATCGGACAACTGGTGGCGCGAATAGACAATTCTTCAACCGAAGCTCAGGCCGCTTCAACCCAACAGCAATTGTTATTGGCGGAACAAAATGTTTCAGCAAATGGACCGGCCTTGAAAGAATTGGAGAACAACATTGCCTTTGCAGAGAAGAAGGTTGCACAGGATAAATTGGTGTTTGAAAGGTATTCGCGACTTATCGTATCTGATGCCGCAAGTACCATTCAGCTTGAAACGAGCAAATTGAATTATGAAAATTCTGTTTCGAATTTGAATGCTTTAAAGGAGCGTTATAAAAATGTGAAGCAACAAGCGGAAATGAGCAAGTTGGCACTTCAGGCAAGTGCAAAGACCCAACAAAATGCAGCGCAGTTCAATGAGTTAAAAGCCTTGGAAAACGGAAAAGTGGCCAAAATTCTGAAGAAAAAGGGTGATTTTATTCGAAAAGGCGATGCAATTGCACAAATGGCCAACATGAACACATTAGTTGCCAAGTTGAACCTTGACGAGAATAGCATTGAGAAAGTGAAGATTGGTCAAGCGGTTCACATTCGTTTGAACACTTCTAAAGATCAGGTAATTGAGGGAACTGTTCTGCGTATTTATCCGTTGTTCGATGAAGCGAGTCAATCTTATTTGGTTGATGTCCAATTCAACTCACCGCTGAATTTCAATGTTTTGGGAACAAGACTGGAGGCGAACATTGATATTTCAACCAAAGAAAATGTGCTTCTTATTCCAAGAAACTATTTAAGTTTCTCAGAAACTGTTTTGGTAAAAGGAGAGGAGGAGCCGCGAAAAGTTAAAGTCGGAATTCGAAGCACTGAATATGTTGAGATCCTTGAAGGACTGTCGGAAAGTGACGTTCTTCAGCCAATTAAAAAATAATGGCGAATTCCATCAATAGAAAAATTGCAACCACCTACTTCATTTCGGGTAGGAAGATGACCACAGTGGCTATTGTTGGGGTATTGCTTGGTATTTCCATCTTCATTTTCATGAATTCGTTGAGTGCCGGTTTCGACCGACAATCGAGTGAATCGTTTTTCAAGACCACGGCGCACATACGGATTTACAAAGACGATGTGTTGAGTGCGCCGCTTCAACCAGAAAATGAAAATTCTGTGTTAATTGTGAATCCGAAAGTGGTTCCAACCAAAAATACCATTGAGAATCCGAATGAAATCTTAGACTTGGTTCGTCAAAATGAAGATGTTGTTTTGGCCTTTCAACAAGTAAACACGCCCGTATTTTATAACAACGGCGAATCCCAAATTGCGGGAACTACCATTGGATTTCCGCCCATGGAAGGAAATCAGATGTACAAGATTGAGACATTCATGGTCCAAGGATCCATTCAAAATCTGGAATTGAATAGAAGTGGAATTCTAATTGGAAGCGGTATTGCCGAGCGCATGAATTTGAATACTGGCGACAATATGAGTATCACTTCTTCCAAAGGAGTGAACTTAAATTTAACCGTAGTTGGAATTTTTCAAACGAATAACTCGAAGGAAGATAAGACCAAGTCTTATGTGAATGTGGCTGTGGCACAGCAACTGCTTCGGGAGGGAAATACGTATATCACAGACATTAACGTAAACGTCAAAGATCCGAATCAAGCCCCCGATATAGCGGCAGACTTGTCGAAGCTAACAGGTTACAAGGCAGAAGATTGGATAGCAGCGAACGCTTCGTATATGGCGGCTTCTCGAATGAGAAAGATTGTTATTACTTTCATTTCGTTCACGCTTTTGATAGTGTCGTGCTTCGGGATTTACAATATCCTTAATATGACTGTTTCTCAAAAGATTAATGACATTGCTATTTTGAAGGCCATCGGTTTCAATGGAAAGGACGTTGTTCGGATATTTGTTTATCAGGCACTAACCATTGGAATGATAGGCGTTGTATTAGGAGTGGGGTTCGCCATGATCTTAGTAAACATATTGAGTCATGTATACATTGGCGGCGACATTGGGAATTTCCCTATTCGATTTGAACCTTTTGTTTTCTTTAAGGGGATAGCAATAGGGTTTGTTATCACATTTTTAGCAGGATATGTCCCTGCCCGAAAGGCAGCCAAAGTTGATCCTGTAAGCATATTCCGAAAATAATGATACTGGAAGTCAAGAAAATAGAGAAGTTTTTCCACGACCCAGTGGAGTTCAAAGTGCTGAACGATATTTCTTTTGGGGTGGAAAAAGGTGAGTTTCTGACGCTTGTTGGAAAGTCTGGGTGCGGGAAATCGACATTGTTGTATGTCCTTTCAACCATGGATACCGATTACAAAGGCGAGTTAATCATTGACGGTGAACAGGTTAGTTCATATGGACAAGATCGATTAGCTGCAATTCGAAATGAAAAGATTGGATTCATTTTCCAATTTCACTATTTGCTTGCTGATTTTACCTGTTTGAACAACATTATGATACCGGCTTTGAAGCTTGGGAAATGGAGCAAAGAGGAGATAGAACACCGGGCAATTGAAAAATTGAAGATGTTGGGAATGGAAGATCAGGCGTTGAAGCCTGCATCAAAGCTTTCAGGTGGACAGCAGCAGCGAATAGCAATTGCCAGGGCACTCATCAATGATCCTTTGATTATCATGGGAGATGAACCGACCGGAAATTTGGACAGTAAGAATACCCAGGTTGTGTTCGAGATTCTTCAGGAATTAGCGCATGAAAAAGGTCAGACCATTATTGCGGTTACCCATGATAATGATTTTGCGAAGGCCAGTGATCGGACAATCACCATGTCTGACGGCCAGATTATCTAAAAGTGGTTCGGTAATTGAAAAGGTCTTGAAATGAGATCTCTTTTTACCATTATTTCTTTCATTTCACTCAGTTTTATCGGTTTTTCTCAAGATTTTAACGAAAATCACGTTAAAATAGAGCAAGATTCATTGATTTTTTCAGATACGCTTTGGCTGAAAACGATTTCAGGAGAGCGAACGAAGAATTTTCTATTGGTTACGGAGAATCCATATAAATGGGAGAATACACCAAGACAGAATTGCTACAAAACGTTTTATTTTAAAGTGGGTAATAAAGATTTGGAAATCACCAGGGCGTTTACCGGAGATCCTCATTACATAGATAAATATCCAAGAGGGCAGTTAATGGCTGGAAATATTTATTCGTATTCAGTTCGATTTCATTTTCAAGATCGATATGGCCCATATACAAAAGTTATGGGGTTTGAATTTAAGGATGGGGAGTTTGCGTTTTTAACGTTTAAGGGAAATGTTAATTGATTTTAAGAAAGGGTAAGCTAAGTTAAGAAGAGGTAAGAAAGTTAAGAGATGGGAAGATTTGGAGAGAGGTTAAGATTGGCTAAGAGAAGTTAAAAAAGAGGTAAAAAAGTTAAGAGATAGGAAGATTTATGACTTCTATATTACTTCAAACATTACTTTACATAATGTAAATTATGTGTCTTTAGCATACGTTGAAATCTGATTATCAGGACATTAAAAAACTCGGATTCCTCCGAGTTCAAAATTTTGACGATTGAATAAGATTCAATTAATGACCTTCCTCTGAATGCTGACAACCAGCACCATCTTTCTTACAACAAGATTTTTGCTGAACAGTTGTGTCTGATTTACAACATGCGTCCGTTCCGTCGTGTTTACAACCAGGCATACAATTCGATCCGCATTTCTCTGAATTCATGTATGTGCAACCTTCGTGACCTGACATACCTGTGCAGCCCTCATGACCGGACTTTCCTTTGCAAGATTCACCCGATCCTTCAGCTGAACAGCAACTTGAAATCTCTGGATGACGAATTTGACCTCCAGTTAATCCAGCTTTTCCAATTAGGATTATTGCGATAACTCCGATGAAAACCACTAGAATTTCGGCTTTTTTCGTGTGTTTATGTCCTTTTCTGTTGCCAATTAGCGCTAAACCAGCAAATACCCCCGTTGCAATGCACGGCCAAAAAGCCAATTCAGCAGTTTCTTCGTGTTCGTGAATCAACTCTTTACTAACACAGTATTTCCCTTCATTTTCTTCGAAAAAATGTTCAGAAGCACCACCAGAATACATGGTCGGATAACTCGAAAAACCAGCAATCATAGTAATCCACAATCCAACTGAGGAAACGACCTGTTTTTTGCTAAAAAGACCAAAAATAACAACCAAAATCCCGATTATTAGTCCAATTATTGGCAAATGGTTGATTAAAAGATGGATATGCGGTGCGTTCATATTTGATTTATTATATTATTTAACTCAATGTACTTTAATTACTGAAATTCAATTACTTAATTCCAGTCAGCTAAATCTAGAATAAAGATGGTTGAATCGCTTCAGTTCCGTCCTCATTTAATGCTGTAGTCGTCTGCGGTCGAGTTGCCAAAATAGCCTCATCGGCTTCTTGTTCACGTTCCGCATCTGGTTCAAGTAAATCAACTGAAAGGATTGGATAGGTCGAAAGTCGATTTCCAATTGCTTTAATTCCCTTCACAGAAATAAAATCTGGCAGGTTCACAGTCTCGTCCATCTTGTTTTGTGCCTGCTTAAATTTCTTATTGAAACGTATGTAGACATTTGGGAAGTGGTTCGTTGTTGCAACCGCCAACTTTGATTTTGGGTGTTCGGTAATGAATCGAACCAAGCCTTTGCTTGGTTCAATTAAGAATCGTTTCACCATCCAGGTTTCTTTCTCTCCGTCGAAATAAACCGAACTCATCGGTTTCTCAGGTAGCCATTTTTCAATGGTTATCATATTATCTGGAAAATGAACACTTAGATCTGGTGCAATTAACTGATAGTCTCCTGATGATTGTATGACAAGAATCTTGTCCTCTGGACCGAAATCTCCTAGGAATCTTCCACGACCTTCGTCGTTGAGTCTTTGAACGCTTTCATCGATCCAAATCTTACGCGCACTCAAAGTAGAAACCCCAGCTGATTTCAATTCAACCTTTTTAACAGGGTACTTCGTTGCAACGTTACCCTGGGCATCTCTACCTTTAACGGCCAATTCAGAGAAATCAACGTCGAACTTCAATTTCTTCAATCGCTCAAGAGCTCTTAAATTAACTGTAACCACTTCAGCTTCTCCGTTTGGATTGGCGCTGAAATAGAGAACCTCACTTCCAGGAGTTCCTTTGGTAAGGTCGTATTCTTTGTCTCGGGTAATGGAAGTAACCGCGAAGCGCTTCATGTTGGCTCCGCCATTCTTGCCGTCGCGATACATTAAATTGTAAATGGTGCGACGGTCGTCTTTCTTCCAAACGGCAATGTGAATAATATCCTTTCCGAAGAAAGCCTTTTGCTGAACCTTCGAAACCATCATTTTTCCGTCTCTTCGGAAAACGATAATATCGTCGATATCGGAACATTCGCAAACAAACTCACCTTCGTCACGTTTCAAACCGATTCCAGCGAACCCTTCAGCCAAATTCACAGAAAGCTTGGCATTTGCAATAGCCACGGCAGCTGCCTGAACCGTATCGAAGGTTCTGATTTCCGTTTTACGCTCTCTTCCTTTACCGTATTTCGCTTTTAAATCTTTGAAATAAGCAATGGCAGTATCAGTCAAGTGATTCAACTTTTCTTTCACCTCATCGATTTCACCCTCCAATCTTGAAATGAAATCGTCTGCCTTCTTACTATCGAATTTCGAAATTCGTTTGATCTTGATTTCAGTCAAGCGCGCCACATCTTCATCAGTCACCGCACGCAAGAATTTCTTCGTATGTGGCTTTAATCCTTTGTGAATCGCCGCAATGATATCGTCCCAAGTTTCGCATTCTTCAATGTCGCGGTAGATTCTCTTTTCAATAAAAATCTTTTCCAACGAGGCAAAATGCCAACTTTCTTGAAGTTCATTCAACTGAATCTCAAGCTCTTTCCCAATTAAATCACGCGTTCTATCGGCCGAAATCTTTAATAATTCATCTACAGGAAGAAATTTCGGACGATCGTCGTGAATGACACACGAGTTTGGTGAAATACTTACTTCACAATCAGTGAAAGCATATAACGCATCAATGGTCTTATCCGGAGAAACACCTGTTGCCAAGTGAACCAAGATTTCAACAAACTCAGCGGTGTTGTCTTCAATTTTCTTAATCTTGATTTTGCCTTTTTCGTTGGCTTTCAAGATGGAATCTATCAAAGAAGATGTCGTTGTTCCGAATGGAATTTCAGTAATAATTAGGCAACGCGCGGCATCGTCCTTTTTGATTTTCGCGCGAACGCGAACCTTTCCACCACGAAGTCCACCGTTGTAATCCGAGAAATCGGCCATTCCACCAGTCAAGAAATCGGGAACAATGTGCGTTTTCTTTCCGCGCAAAGCGTCAATACTCGCATCAATGAGTTCAACGAAGTTGTGTGGAAGGATTTTACAAGCCAATCCCACGGCAATTCCTTCAACCCCTAAAGAAAGCAAAAGAGGGAATTTAACTGGAAGCGTTTCGGGTTCCTTGTTTCTTCCATCGTAACTCGCTAACCAATTTGTTGTTTTCGGATTGAAAATGATCTCTTGCGAGAGTTTGTTCAATCGCGATTCAATGTAACGAGGAGCAGCGGCGCTATCTCCTGTAAAAATATTCCCCCAGTTTCCTTGGGTATCGATGAGCAAATTCTTCTGTCCGATTTGAACTAACGCATCTCCAATAGAAGCATCTCCATGCGGATGGTACTTCATCGTGTTTCCGATTACGTTCGCCACCTTGTTGAAACGACCATCGTCCATTTCCCACAAGCTATGCAAAATTCTTCGTTGAACCGGCTTCAGTCCGTCGTACAAATGCGGAACCGCACGTTCCAAGATTACGTATGACGCATATTCCAAAAACCAACCTTCATAAAGGTCGGTTACGCCAACAACGTTTCCTAATTTATTCTCTTCTGGATTTGTATTCTCTTCCATCTCCACTCCTATTCTGTTTCTGGTTCAGTTTCAACTTCCTTCTTTTCTACAATTTCGTCTTTCTCTACGCGAAGGTTTCTAATAATAAAGTCTTGTCTATCGGGTGTATTCTTACCCATGTAGAATTCAAGAATGTCTTTGATGTGAATGTCTTTCGTAATTACAACGGGTTCAAGACGTATGCTTTCACCAATGAAGAACTTGAACTCGTCTGGAGAAATCTCACCCAATCCCTTGAATCGGGTGATTTCCGGCTTAGTTCCTAACTTCTGAATGGCATGCTGACGCTCAAGATCGGAATAACAATAGATGGTTTCCTTCTTGTTTCTCACACGGAACAACGGTGTTTGAAGGACATACAAGTGTCCGGATTTCACTAAGTCAGGGAAAAACTGAAGGAAGAACGTGATCATAAGCAAACGAATGTGCATGCCATCGACATCGGCATCGGTTGCGATAACCACGTTGTTGTATCGAAGAGAATCAAGTCCGTCTTCAATGTCCAATGCCGCTTGAAGCAAGTTGAACTCTTCGTTTTCGTAAACGACCTTCTTCGTTAAACCATAAGTATTTAAAGGTTTTCCCTTCAAACTGAAAACGGCTTGGGTCTGTACATTTCGAGAAATGGTAATGGATCCCGAAGCCGAATCTCCCTCGGTAATGAACAGGGTTGTTGCATTAGCTAAGTCGCTTTTGTCGGCGTAGTGAACTTTGCAATCGCGCAATTTCTTGTTGTGCAAGTTCGATTTCTTTGCACGCTCTCTGGCCAATTTAGCAATACCCGCAAGTTCCTTTCTTTCTCTTTCCGATTGAAGAATTTTCTTCAAAAGACTTTGAGCAATTTCTGGGTTTCTATGCAAGAAGTTGTCGAGTTCTTTCTGAAGGAATTCTAAAACGAAAGCTTTAACGCTTTTACCGTTCGGCTCAATTTCGTTTGAACCCAACTTCGTTTTGGTTTGCGATTCGAAAACCGGCTCAATGACTTTGATAGCCACTGCGGCAACAATTCCCGAACGGACATCGACAGCTTCGTAGTCTTTCTTGAAGAAGTCGCGAATGACTTTCACATATGCTTCACGGAATGCCGCTTGGTGCGTTCCACCTTGTGTGGTGTATTGTCCGTTTACGAAACTGTAGTATTCTTCTCCGTATGAATTGGTGTGTGTAATTGCCACTTCAATGTCATCACTTTTTAAGTGAATGGCTGTGTAAAGTGGATCTTCGGTCATGTTTGCTGCAAGCAAATCGCGCAATCCATTTTCCGATTTGAATTTCTGTCCGTTAAATATGATGGTTAATCCAGCATTCAGATAACAGTAATTCCAAAGCAAACGTTCGATGTGTTGTGAACGGTATTGGTAGTTCACGAAAATGCTATCATCGGGAACAAAGGACATGAGTGTTCCGTTCTTCTCAGCCGACTTTGCAACTTTAAAATCCTTGGTGATTTCTCCTTTTCCGAATTCAGCCGCCTTCATTTCTCCGTCGCGGTAGGACTCTACTCGGAAAAAAGAACTAAGAGCGTTTACGGCTTTTGTACCCACACCATTCAAACCCACTGACTTTTTAAACGCTCGCGAGTCGTACTTACCTCCGGTATTAATTTTCGAAACACAATCGATTACTTTTCCCAGCGGAATTCCTCTTCCATAGTCACGCACGGTAACCGTTCCATCTTTGATGGTGATCTCGACATTCTTTCCATTCCCCATGACAAATTCGTCAATGGAGTTGTCCATAATTTCCTTCAACAAAACATAGATACCATCGTCGGCGGTAGTACCGTCTCCGAGTTTACCGATGTACATCCCAGGGCGCAGACGAATGTGTTCGTACCACTCGAGGGATTTAATATTGTCTTCTGTGTATTTAACTTCTTGAGCCATCTCGTCTATTCTAAATCAGACTTCGAAAGTAATACGCAGAATAACTTTGGAAATTCACAATGGTTGGTAGTTTTCAACAGATGAGTGAAAACTCGCGTTAATACTATTGTTCAGACATCTGAATCAAGGCAAAAACGGCATAGTTGATCATATCGCGAAAACCGCTGTCAATAC
>CAZEFR010000041.1:16921-19930 GCA_964511555.1 uncultured Chryseobacterium sp. | reverse complement strand
TTTGATTAGACGAATTTATCAAATTGTCAATGTCAATGTCAGCAGCGCTTGCAACTTTTATAGCTGGAGCAGTAGCAATGTTGTACGTCTGATTGGTTGCGACAACCCAATTCCCCTTCGGAGTTACTTTTCCTGAATTTGTGATGGCTCTGGGGGCAACGCAACTGCTTACCGATACAAGCAATCCGAATATCCAAAAGTACTTTTTCATTCTATGATTTCTTTTTCAATTCCTTTGCGCGATTCCAATATTCGTCCATTTCATTCAAGGTCATCTCCCCCATTTGCTTGCCGTCTTTCGCGCTTTCCGTTTCCAAATACTGAAAACGATAAATGAATTTCTTGTTGGTCTTCTCTAATGCATCTTCCGGATGTATTCCCTTAAAACGGGCGTAGTTGATGAGTGAGAAAAGTAAGTCGCCGAATTCTTCTTCCTGATCCTCTTTTGTTTTAGCTTCTTTGAATTCATTCAATTCTTCCAAAACCTTTTCCCAAACCTGATCGGCATTGTCCCAATCGAACCCCACTCCTTTCGCTTTGTCTTGAATGCGCTGCGCCTTCACCATGGCAGGCAACGAACGCGGAACACCTTCCAACACACTTTTCTTACCTTCCTTCAATTTTAATTTTTCCCAATTGGAAAGTACTTCCGCTTCATCTTTCACCACAGTATCTCCATAGATATGCGGATGTCTTGAAATTAATTTTTCGCAAATGGCATTCAAGACATCGGCAATGTCGAATGCTTCAGTCTCGCTAGCAATGCGCGAATAAAAAACCAAATGCAAAAACAAATCGCCCAACTCTTTCTTTACCTCTTCCATGTCTCCATCTAGAATAGCATCGCCCAATTCATAGACTTCTTCAATGGATAAATGACGAAGACTTTCCAGCGTCTGCTTCATGTCCCACGGACACTTCTCGCGAAGCTCGTCCATGATTGTTAACAAGCGCTCGAACGCTTCCTTCTTCTGCTCTACTGTATTCATTCGCCTTGGAGTGCTTCGATCATTAATGTTAAAATTTCTTGCGCCGCTGTAGCAATCTTAGTCCCTGGACCAAAGATGCCTACGCACCCGGCGTTATATAAAAACTCGAAGTCTTGCTCGGGTATTACTCCGCCGGCAATAACCCCAATATCTTCACGTCCCAATTTTTTCAATTCGGAAATTAATTCCGGAATTAACGTCTTATGTCCCGCTGCTAAAGATGAAACTCCGACCATGTGCACGTCGTTCTCTGCGGCTTGCTTCGCAACTTCTCCAGGCGTTTGGAACAACGGTCCCATGTCTACATCGAATCCGATATCTGCAAACGATGTGGCAATCACTTTCGCTCCACGATCGTGTCCGTCTTGTCCCATTTTCGCAACCAAAATACGTGGTCTTCTTCCGGCCAATTCAGCGAATTCATCGGAACGTCTGCGTGCTTCAATAAAGTCTTTGTCCATTGCTGATTCATTAGAGTAAACACCTGAAATACTTCTGATTTGTGCGGAATATCTTCCGTACACCACTTCGAGTGCGCTTGAAATTTCACCTAAGGTTGCACGCAAACGAGCGGCTTCAACCGAGAGCGCCAATAAGTTTCCACTTCCGCTCTGTGCCGCTTCTGTTAACGATTTCAGAGCCTTTTGACATGTCTCTTCGTTGCGCTCTGCTTTCGTTTTTACTAATCTTTCGATTTGTGAAATACGCACAGCGTCGTTGTCTACTTCAAGAATATCCATGTTGCTTTCTTCTTCCAACTGAAAAATATTCACCCCAATAATCTTGTCTCTTCCGCTGTCTATACGCGCCTGCTTCCGCGCTGCTGCTTCTTCAATGCGCAACTTCGGAATTCCTGCTTCAATGGCTTTGGTCATTCCGCCCATTTCTTCCACCTCTTCAATTAATTTCCAAGCGGCATCCATGATTTCCTGCGTGCGCTTTTCAATAATCTCACTTCCTCCCCAAACGTCTACCACTTCACACAATCCTGTTTCTTCTTGAATAATCAACTGCGTGTTTCGTGCAATGCGCGCACTGTTGTCGGTTGGCAATGCAATGGCCTCATCGAGCGCATTCGTATGCAAACTCTGTGTTCCGCCCCATGCGGCGCCGAGGGCTTCAATGCAGGTGCGAGCCACGTTGTTGTATGGATCTTGACGCGTTAAACTCCAACCACTAGTTTGACAATGGGTTCTTAACGCCATTGATTTTTCATTTTTCGGGTTGAAGGACTTGATGAGTTGCGCCCACAGCACGCGAGCTGCGCGCATCTTCGCAATTTCCGTTACAGTGTCCATACCAATGGCCCAGAAGAACGACAAACGCGGAGCGAAATCGTCGATGCTCATTCCGGCTTTCAGGCCAGCGCGAACATATTCCAATCCGTCTGCCAAGGTATAAGCCAACTCAATTTCTTGAGTAGCGCCAGCCTCTTGCATGTGATATCCGGAAATGGAAATCGGATTGAACTTCGGCATTTCCTTCGAACAGAATTCGAAAATGTCTGAAACAATACGCATACTTGGCGTAGGCGGATAGATGTATGTATTTCGAACCATGAACTCTTTCAGAATGTCGTTCTGAATGGTTCCGGTAAGTTGTTCTGGACGAACGCCTTGCTCTTCAGCGGCGACGATGTAAAACGAAAGAATCGGTAAAACCGCACCGTTCATGGTCATGCTCACTGACATTTCGTTCAACGGAATTTCATGAAATAAGACTTTCATGTCTTCCACTGAATCTATGGCTACTCCTGCCTTTCCCACGTCTCCCTTCACGCGATCGTGGTCGCTGTCGTAACCGCGATGGGTAGCCAAGTCGAAGGCAACAGACAATCCTTTTTGTCCCATGGCCAAGTTGCGTTTGTAGAACGCATTCGATTCTTCAGCGGTGCTGAATCCGGCATATTGACGAATGGTCCACGGGCGAACGGTGTACATGCTTGCATACGGACCGCGTAAAAACGGCGCTGCGCCTGCTCCCCACGTTGCACCTTTCACTTCTTCGTTGAAGTTGAAGG
>CAZEFR010000041.1:6613-16911 GCA_964511555.1 uncultured Chryseobacterium sp. | reverse complement strand
AATTCAATTTACTCATGACTGCACGTATTTGTTTTCACCCACTACTACACGTTGTGCATGTTGAAGGCTTCTTTCTTCTTTGTTGTTTTGAATGAAGTTGAACAACTTCTCAGATGTTTCGAAATTCTTCATGATTTCGAAAGCCTTTACTGACAAGTCTTCCGTAAGTTTTTCTAAAGAAAAACTTCCCTTTGCTAAATCTGAATATTGATCGAAGTAAGACTCTTCGATTAATAAGTGCTGAATGTTTCGTGCCCAGCGAAGATGGTCGCTGATATCTGTTCCCTTCGCGAATTCCATGGGAAGAACTTCAAGGCGATTTGCTCCGCCAACGCTTGCTGCCAATGCTTGAATGGTAGAGCGAATAAGGTTGTTGTCGGTGTCTTTCTTCGCTTGGAAATATCCGTCTGTTTGCACCTTCACAAATGCGTGATTCGAACACGCGTGTTCAGGAGAACCTGATTTCATCACGTGCGACCACACAGCGCGGAAAGCGCGCAACTTGGCGATTTCAACATACAGTTCACTTCCAACCGAAAAATGAAAAAGGAGTTGAGCGGAGGCCTCGTCTATTGTTAAATGCGTATTCTCGATGAATTCAATTCCTAATAAAGCCGCGAAAGCGATTTGTTCTGCTGCTGTTGCATGAGCTGCAAACGCATGATTTGCATGAATGTGTTTGGAATGAAACAGCGGCAACACTCCGGCGCGGTCTTGTTGCTCGTAGACTTGTTTAATGACATCTATCTGATCGTCGGCTTGCTCGGCATGTGCTTCCAATTCCCAGTTGATGAAGCCGACGAAGATATCTTTCAACGCAACCTTCATATCACTAGCGTTGAAAGAAGCGGGAATGGTTAAGCTGTTCGCTCCACCATTCAAGGCTTCCAAAGCCAGCACGTTCCAAGCCGTAGGATCTGTCGTTTGGAAAGATTGGTGCAACTGCCACGAAGGCGTTGCACGAAAAGTAACTTCGTTCGTTGAGCTACCTTCGGTAGCATAGGGAAATAAAAAAATCCCTTCTTCTTTTTGGCGAACCAAAGAGTCGAGGGATTTTCCTTTTAATTCTTTTTCGGCTAGCGTTTGCCAGTTTTGAAGAGATTGATTTGAAAAAACTTCGCTACGAATATTCATGCAACGAAGTTAATTCGAAAATGCTTATCTGAACAGCGTCAATGTACCCATTAATTCTCTTGGTTCACGGCTATCGATAGGACGTGCACGCAACTTCCAAACGTAAGCATCGTTCATTACATAATGGCCTCCGTTACCGTCGAATGTGCCGTTCCATCCCTTCTGAGGGTCGTTGGTTTCGAAGATCAAAATTCCCCAACGATCGTATATAGCAAAATGATAATCGGATGGGTCGTATCCGTTCAGAACGGGAATGAATACTTCATTCAAGTTGTCGTCGTTTGGCGAAAAGGTGTTCGGAACGTAACACAAGAAGGGCTCTTTCGAGAAGTTCGCTATGATCGTGTCTGTTGTGTTGAACGAAGCCGATACTTGATCTGCTGTTAGGTTCGGATTGATAGGCGTTCCTGCCAAAGACTGCCAACCGGTAAACATCCAATACGGTTCTGGAATTGCAGTGAAATTCACAGGAACATTATCTTCGTTTTCAATGGTGAGCATGGTTGTAGTTGCGTTACCCGTATCGAAAAGAACTGTTCCTGCTGTAGCCGGATTTACGATTACCGTAAGTGGATGATGCGGAGTTACGTCGAATACTGCAACCAATGTATCTTCTTCAGTAAAATTGAAATTCACATTCGTACTCGAAATATTCGGAGCCAAGACATGGTTATTTAATTCCCAATGATTAAAGGTCGTCCAAGAATCCGCAGGCGAAGCCACGAAGTTCATGAAGGTGTTTTCAGCGAATATTTGTGTTGAAGGAAGAGGCGTCCATGGATTTCCATTCATGGTAACTGTTCCAGCACCTGCTGGTTGAACGTCGACTGTTAAAGGGAATTCATCGATAATCGTGAATACCGCTACCAATGTATCACTTACCATGAGATGAAGAATAACATCTGGGCTGAGTGTGTTTGGATCTAAGGTGTGGTTGTTGATCTCCCAGTGATCGAACAATGTTATACCAGGAATTTCATTCGCATTGAAGGTGTAATCAATGTCTGCCAATATTTCGTTGTTCCAAGGATAAGCCGCCAATACAGTTCCATCCATGGTAACTGTTCCGGCTCCCGCTGGCATAACATCTACCTGAAGAATGGCGTGAGGTATCTCGTCGAAGATGGCAACAACAGTATCTGCAGCGCAAGGGTTTACGTATATTGAAGTACTCGTTGCATTTGGCAAAATGGTTGCGTTGGTAGATTCCCAGCCATTGAACGTAAACCAAGGATTTGGAGTAACGCTAAATGCAGTGGAATCACCAGCATTCACACTAAACGTATTTGGATAAGTCGTTTGGGACGTTCCATTAAACACGATGTTACCGGCTCCTGCAGGAAAAACATCGCTCACAACTGTAACCGGACCCGAAGCTGGAACTCCGAAAGTTGCTTGAATAACCACATCTGACTGTATAATTAAGGTCGTAACTGGGGACGATGGATCTGCAATTATTCCTGTTCCACTTACAATTTCCCAACCTTGAAATGAGCTGCAAGGTCCCTCATCGTTGTCGATCAATGCTTCAAGATCTATTTCTAGATCGGCAAAGTACGTTCCTGTGAATGGAGTTTCGTAAGGACTAAGTTCGGTATCACCCACCTGAATGTCTCCGACTCCATCTATTTGAAAAGTAATTTCAAAAGGAACAACGTCGTAACAATCTGCTATTCCATCGATGATGTTACTGTTGCATCGCGCTAGAATAAAATCACGAACCTCCTGAACGTTGTTGTTCCAGGTATTTATGTTCCCTCCCCAGCGTTGAATTTGTCTTGGCATTTCGGGTTCAATAACCAAGATCATGCTGTCTAGGACCTCGATCATTCGTTCACAAGAGAAAATGGTATTGGACAATTCTGCATAGCGCTGAATGTAATCTGCAAAGAAATCAGGATTGTCGAACAAGGCGTTCAAAACAGGAATGTGTCCTTGTCCTCCAACATTTCCCTGCCCTTCTACCTGACAAGGATCTGAAGTTGGCTGTGTGCTGCTTACTCCTGTGTAATTGGCACCATGACCAAAGGTGTTGTCATTATCCCAGAGGGCGTATCTCCATCTTCTACCGTCACCAAGCGGATTTGTACCGCGCCACCACGCTGTGTTCCAATTTAACCAATCGGTACAAACGGTATAACCATTCAGAATGAAATAATCTATAAGACTCATGGTATTGAACTGTGAAACCACATAGTCGTAGTTGGCTTGATCGGCCATACTGTTGGAGGTTGTGAAATTTACAAACGTATTCCACTGCGTTTGTGGGTTGAATGTTGGAGCAGCTGCGTATTCTGTCCATGTTCCTCCCCATGTTTTTAGAAAATCTACGTTACCGGCGGGTTGATCGTAATAGTAGTCTGTGTAGTCTGTGTCGTCTACCTTCTCGCGAATTTCATACACTCCCCAATATTGTCCATTAATGTATACGATACAACTTCTTGTTTTTCTCTCGTCAAGGTGAAGATCTCCAAGGATCGACAACTCACAAACATAGGCATCTCGAATGTGCGCTCCTCCGTTTGAGAATGGGTAGTTGTCGTTAGCTGCTGCTTTGAATATTAGTCGTTGGTAAGACTGGCGCTCACTTGTGTGAAACAATGGGTACTCTATCTCATGGTCATAACCAAGCGCATCACGTGTTATATAATCGAAACCTCTTTGTCCGTATGCATTGGAATCATTACCATGTTCGTTGCTGTCTCCCGAAGTTTCAATCGTAAAGGCTCCATTTTGGAAGTACTCGAGGTGTGTAAGCTCATCTCCGTTCCAACCTCCGTCTAATGTAGTTCCCGATATAGACACAACTGGAATGGTGTGGTTGTCGTTTCCGAAAAAATAGGTGTTCGTTTCTGTAAAAGAAGGAAGTATACTCGCTGTTGAAGAGTATACCATAGCACGCAAAACTGTTGTTGTGCTAATTGCAATGGGACCGGTGTAAGGGGTACTTGTGTTGGAAGGTTGACTACCGTTCGTGGTGTAATAAATGGTTGAATTGGGTTCAGTAGTTGCCAAAGTCACCGTGATTGGTGCGCCATAATACCCCGCTTGAAGACTCATTGTAGGGGTTGCGGCATAGGCTGTTCCCGTTGCACCGGTATTTGCAGCACCTTGAGATGGATTCGTTTGAATAAGCATTGGACCTGTTCCGTTCGGAACGCGGCCGTAGGACTGGTTCATTCTGTTTGGACTAATGACGTCAAAATCATAACTTTCCAATATGACACCGGCTGGATTGGAAAAAACGATTTCTTCACCAATGGACTGGGAAACCTTAAAGCTGGTATTTGTCTGTCCCAAGAAACCAGGATCGTATGCTCCAACTCCGCTTACTAAAATTATTTTGTACCCGTTTGCAGGAACGGTTACATTGGCTGGAATTTGATATTTTGTTGGATTAAGTGCGTTGTCACTTAACCAAAAGCCTCCAATATTCACTACTGCATTTGTTGGATTGTAAAATTCAACCCAATCTTCGTACTCTCCGGCTATGGCGTAGTCGGTGTAATTCGCGAAGCAAAATTCGTTAATGACAACTTGACTTGATGAAGAAAAAGAAGCTATCAGGGCCAAGAATATGACAGCATTTTTCTTTAATGTATTTAAAATCATTGGTATTCGTATGGTTTCCTATGTTAAGACAATAATACGAAAGAATAGGTTGCACTTAAAGTCAAGCTGAAAAAAGAAAAGGTTAACCTTGAAGTGTTAACCTTTTTTATTTGGGCAATTGGCTAATGAAATTATATTTGTAAAAATTTACAACATGGGACACTCAAACGACGATCACGGACACATTCCACACGAGGCTGAACAAAATGAAATTGGAGGTCCAGTTACTTTCGCTCTTGTGCTTGCTGGAATAGCCATTACTGTGATCTACTTCTTAATTCAGTGGTCTTAATACATTAACGTCGAATGGTCATCTCATTCAAGAGATGGCCTGCTCCGGCGTAGATGTCAATTACCCAAAGCACGTACCTCGCATCTACCATTACATTTCGGCAAATTTCCGAATTGAAATAGAGGTCACTCATGGTGCTTTCCCAAGTTCTGTCGAAGTTTATTCCAATCCATTCGCCACTGCCATTTAAAGCTGGAGAGCCTGAATTTCCGCCAGTTGTGTGATTACTTCCTGTGAAACAAACCGGCAAGGTTCCATTCGAACCATAAGAACCGTATTCCTTGTTCTTCAACAACATTTTCAATCGATCGTTAATTTCGAAATCTGGATTGCCCGTGCTGTTCTTATCTAAAATTCCTTGTCCGGTTGTAAAAGGCGTATATGCCATTCCGTCAACGGGAGCGCTACCTTCCACTCTACCATAGGTCAATCGCAGAGTAGAATTCGCATCGCACCACTTCTCTTTCTTACCGCGCATTTCTTCCAACAAGAAAACATATTGCTCCATAAGCTGATCATGCTTCGCATTGAATTCACGTTTGGAGGGAACCAACGAATTCATGTAATAATTACTTAAAGCCAAAGCTTGAGCGTACAGATATTCTTTCGATAATCGCTTTGCGTATTTCTTCGATTTAACGCTCATAGAGACGAATGTATCTTTCGAGAAAGAACGAATCATTCCCAAAAATGCAGCACTGTCTGCAACCATCGATTGCTTAAACCACAAGTCTGCAGCGGCTTCGCGAGATAGTTTTGGATGTTCAAAATGAATGGTTCCTTTTGTGAATTGTTCGAACAAAGAAGACATGGCCAAAAATCTCTTCTTATCGGTTTCCAAATCGTAGTCCTTGTAAAAGGCTTTAGCCGTTTCCAAAAACTCCTTCATTTTTCCTTCCCACTGATTTCCTTTTTTAAGTTTTGCTTCTTCAGCAGCTATTTCTTGGAAATCTTGATACAAAGCAAAAATCTCAGGCCCGTTGAACACAAATTCTGAATAAGCCGCAGCAGCCATGTTCACGCCATAATAATCTTTGTATAGCTTGTCAATGGTGGAAAGCAAATTCGAATATTCCAATTCTTTGTTTGAAAGCTTTGCAATTTCCAACCACTTTACTTCTTCGTCCTTCTTCAATTGAATGGCGTTGAATTTATTCAACCCCAATTCTTGTCCTTGCCATTTCTTATAAGCATTAGCTACACTGCTTTGCTTCGCAGCATACTTAATGCGTAAAACATCGCTGCTCTTCATTGCCGCGTTAATGACTTCTAAATTCTTTTCACGAAAATCGATTCTCATAGGAGCCAATTGCTCGTGGTTGTAGGCAACTCCTGCGGAAGTAAGCAAATGCTCTGTTCTTCCTGGGAATCCGTATACCATGGTGAAATCGCCTTCCTTCACTCCTTTCAATGAAATTGGAAAGTGATGAGCAGGTTTGAATGGCTTGTTGGTCGCTGAGTATTCTGCGGGTTCATTCTTGTCGTTTGCGTAAATGCGGAAAACTGAAAAGTCTCCGGTGTGTCTTGGCCAAACCCAGTTGTCTGTATCTCCGCCGAACTTTCCAATGCATGAAGGCGGGGCGCCTACTAAACGAACGTCGTTGTAGGTTTTCGTCAAAACTAAAAAGAACTGTGTGTTGTAATTGAATCCGCGAACGAATCCGTCGCACTTGTTTTCAGACTTCGCCTTTTTCGCAATTGCTGAGAAGAGCTCTTTCATTTTAGCAGCGCGATCCTTTTCTTCAACACCTTCCATTCCTTTCAGAACCTCTTCTGTTACATCGCGCATTTCCAAAACGAAGGTGGCGGTTAATCCTGGACAAGCCAATTCTTGTTCACGATTCATAGCCCAGAAACCGTTCTTCAAATAATCGTGTTCAACTGAAGAGTGGTACTGAATATTATCGAATCCACAGTGGTGATTGGTGAAGAGTAAGCCTTCGTTGGAAACCATTTCTCCGGTACATCCGCCACCGAACAAAACGATTCCATCTTTTAATGAAGTGTTGTTGATGGAATAAATTTCCTCTTTCGACAACTTCAATCCGTTGGCTTTCATATCATCGAAAGCAGCGTTCAAGACAGAAGGAATCCACATGCCTTCAAATGCGAAACCGCATACGGCCGAGAAAATAAATAAAATGCTAAGTGCGTGTTTTTTCATGCTGAATAAAATAAGATGTGCGAATCTACGAAATACTGAAAATATCTTGCTTCTTGATGAACCAATAATAGGAAGCCCAAATGCCCATGGCAAATCCCATGATGATGGGAACTAGAAAGCCAATAAACGGACGTTGATCTTTTTCCGGAAGTTCTTGTTGAATGATGTACATGTAAATGGGCACCACAATAACAAGCAAGCAAATGAACAAAAAGAGAAAGTTGAATCCGTTGTTCACGCCAACCGCTACTTTATAATATTTCGATTTTTTGAATTCTTCGAAATCTTGTTGGGCATAATGCTTCGCGCGGTTTCGTGCCGCGTATTCTTTGTGCTGATAATACTCTTCATACCTTGGCGTTACGCGGGTGCGTTGAGCCAAGTCATAGGCCTTACGTTGTTTTTCATCTCCTAAAAACTCATAGGCTTCATGAATTTCTATAAAACGCAAATGCGCATCGGGATGCGCATTTTTGTCGGGATGATATTGCTTACACCCGTTTCTGTAAGCTGTTTTAATTTCTGAACTTGTTGCGTTCCGAGAGACTCCTAAAATAAGGTAGTAATCTTTCACGCTTCAGTTGTATTAGTCTCTTCTTGCGAAAACGCGCAACAAGAACATGAATAAGTTAACGAAGTCTAAGTACAATGAAAGTGCTCCCATTAACGCAAGCTTCGATGCTTCGGCTGTTCCGAACTCTACTCCTGCTCCAATGCGCTTGATCTTCTGAACGTCATATGCTGTAAGTCCAGTGAATACTAAAACACCAACACATGAAATGATGTAATCCATTTGTGAACTCTTCATGAACATATTCACCACAGAAGCGATAACAAGTCCAATTACAGCCATCATTAAGATTCCACCGAATTTCGTTAAGTCGGTTTTCGTTGTGTAACCAACAAATGCCATGGCTCCGAAAAGACCAGCTGTAATGAAGAATACTTTCGTAATGATTCCTAAGTCATACACCAAGAAGATGAAGCTTAAGCTAATTCCCATTACTGCAGCATAACCCAAGAAAACGGCCAACAGTGTCGTAAACGACATTTTATTGAATCCGAAATTCATGGCTAGAATAAACGCAAACGGAGCAAGCATTACAATCCAGCCCAGCGGAGTCATTCCTGATTTGTTAACCAACGAAAAAACTAAATCCGTTGTCCCGAATAAATACGCAAGGGCTCCTGAAATAGCCAGTGCCAAAGACATGTAGGCAAATACATTTGAAACGAATGATTTTGAAACGGCGTTGTCATTCACATAAACACCGTCGTTGAACTCTAAATTGTTGTTCATGGTTTTATTTATTTTTTCAATTGAAGTAAACTAATAAATTCTTTTCTTGTTGTCTCGTTCGTTAAAAACTCACCACTGAATGCACTTGTAATTGTGGTGCTGTTTTGTTTCGCAACTCCTCGCATTTGCATACAAAGATGATGACAATCTAAAACAACTGCCACTCCGACAGGATTCAATGCTTTTTCAATGCTGTCACGAATCTCAATTGTCAGACGTTCTTGCACTTGAAGTCTTCTTGAATACACATCGACAACACGAGGTATCTTACTTAAACCCACAATCTTTCCATTTGGAATATACGCGACGTGCGCTTTTCCGAAGAAGGGCAACATGTGGTGCTCGCACAAACTATAGACTTCGATGTCTTTCACAATGACCATTTCAGAATACGACTCGTGAAATATAGCACCGTTCAAAACATCGTCTGCACTCTCCTCATATCCCTTCAACAAATGTCCGTATGCTTTAGCGACACGTTCTGGCGTTTTCAACAAGCCCTCACGCTGTGGATTTTCACCTACAGCGGCAAGGATTTGCTCCACTGCCATCTCTATCGTTTTCTGATTCTCCATTATTTACCGCCGTAGTATTCTACGTATTGATTTTCTGTTTCTGTTACTTTAATGCAATGCAATTGACAACCTTTCTCATTCACTAACTCTTCCAATTGTTCCCAAATTGCAATGGCAACATTCTCCGTTGAAGTCTTCATTCCTTTCATGAACTCCACATCCATGTTCAGATTCTTATGATCCAATTTGCTGATCACTTGCGTCTTCACAATATCACTTAGGTATTTTAAATCCATGCAATAACCCGTTGTTGCATCTGGAACACCTTTCACCGTAATGAATAACTCATAGTTGTGTCCGTGCCAATTCGGATTCGAGCATTTTCCGAATGTCTCGAAATTCTTTGCTTCATCCCACTCGTCGTGCCACAACTTGTGCGCTGCATTAAATCTTTCTCTCCGTGTGGCGTATACTAATTTTTCCATGTTTTAATTATTGATATAAAGGTAAATCACTTGAGCGCCTTCTTTGTTCGAAGGAATCAATAGATTTTAAGATCTTGTTGTAGATAATTCGTTACATAATCTTTTACGCCTTCTTCCAAAGAATGAAACGGCTTGCTGTAACCGATTGAAATTAACTTGTTCATGTTCGCTTCGGTGAAGTATTGATACTTGTCGCGAATGTCTTCCGGCGTATCTACAAACGAGATATTCGGTTCTTTTCCCATTGAATGAAAAGTAGCGGTGGCTAAATCTAAAAATGTTCTGGCCTTTCCACTTCCCAAATTGAAAATGCCTGAATCTTTTCTGTGGTGCATTAAGAACATGAGCACTTCAACCAAATCTTTCACATAAACGAAGTCGCGCATTTGCCCGCCGTCTGTGAAATTCGGATTGTGACTGCGGAACAATTTCATTTCGCCAGACTTTCCAATCTGATTGAAAGTATGCCAGATAACGCTAGCCATGCGGCCCTTGTGGTATTCGTTCGGACCGTAGACATTGAAGAATTTCAATCCGGCCCAGAAGTATGGCGCTTCTTCTTGTTGCAATGCCCACACATCGAAGTCTTGTTTCGACTGTCCGTAAGGATTCAACGGTTGCAATTGTGGAATGGTCGCATGATCGTCGTTGTATCCGTGCTCTCCGCCACCGTAGGTTGCAGCAGAAGATGCATAGATAAATGGAATAGCGTGTTTCGCGCAGGTCTTCCACAACGATTGTGTGTAATGAAGATTCAAACGATCGAAAATTTCAACATTGAATTCAGTCGTATCTG
>CAZEFR010000041.1:0-6603 GCA_964511555.1 uncultured Chryseobacterium sp. | reverse complement strand
ATTCCACTTGATTCTGATTTTCTTCCAACCAAGTTGGAAATTCATCTCTGTGTACGAGCGCGGTGTATTTCTTTCCTTCCCAATTGCGTTTGCGATCTTCGCGTGAAAAGTCATCGACCAACACCAAATCGAAAAAACGGTCTTCGTTCAAACGCGCTACTAACGCGGAACCTACGAATCCTGCTGCTCCTGTTACAATTATCATTTTGCAAATTTAACTTAAATAATGCGCCAACACGCCTTCCTTCAAAGCGTATTCCGATTGATACATTTTGTTGAAGGACGATTGCTCTAAAACGAATTTCACCAAGTAGGTTGAAAGCGGCATGTACTCGGCACGCATCTGCGGAATACTCGGATGCTTCAAACGTTCTTCCAATGTGCTTCCGACTAACCATTGATGAATTGAGGGGTATGATGAGAAGGGGATTTCATTTAAATTCATAGAACGTTCCGTAGGTTCTGTGAAAGGACGTTCCGTAGGTTCTGCGAAAGGTGCAAGCAAGGTCGGCTTCGCCGAAGGCCCTACCGAAGGTCCTTTCGAAGAACCTTTGGCTTCGCCAACCTTGCTTGCACCTTCGGCTACGCCGAATTGGTACATATCAAAAAGCGTATCGAAAGACCCCGACGACCCCACTAAAATCTTCACTGGATTTTCCTTCAAAAAAGAAATTAAATCTTGAAGTTCCTTGTTCAAATGAGTTCTTAATCGGTTAACGTCGTCTTGATTAATTCTTGAAGCGGGCTTGAGCATTCCGTGTAAACGGCTAACACCCAACAAATAACTTTTTCTCCACAACGGCTTTTGATCGCGGACGAAAATAAATTCGGTGCTGCCGCCGCCGATGTCCATGATTAAATAATCTTCTTTCAATTCTCCAGTGGTTTGAACAACACCTTCGAAAATGAGTTCTGCTTCGCGATCTCCGGAAATAACTTCCATGTCGAAATTCAAATGCTTCTTCACACGAGCAACAAATTCATTTCCGTTGGAAGCCTCTCTTACTGCGCTGGTGGCAAAGACGCGAACGTCTTTCACTCCCAAAGAATCTATGACGTTCTTGTACGAATACAATGCATCAATGCCACGCGCCATGCGATTGGGCATGAGCATGTTTTCTGAGAATCCGCCTTCACCCAACTTCACAGGAAGTTTGGTTTTGAAAAGTGTCTTCCACTTCCCTTCCACCTTTTCCTTCACCAATAAATTGAATGTATTGGTTCCGCAGTCGATGATGGCAACGCGTTTGTTTTCGTTTAGTTCGACTGTCGTATCCATTTCCATAAATCTTTGTAACTCACTTTTTTTCCGTAAGACAAAATGCCTACGCGATAAATTTTTCCACCTAACCAAATGAAGAATAAGAACGCAACCACCAATGCGGCCATGGCGCTTATTAAATGCCAAACGCTAATGTTTCCAATGGCAGTCTTCACCATAATGGTTATGGGTGAAGTGAGTGGAAATATGCTGAAGAAATTTCCAATGGGACTTTCCGGATTGGTAATGAGCATGGCCGAAACAATGTAGGAAAACACCAAGGGCAAAGTCACTGGCAGCATGAATTGTTGCGTGTCTGAATCGCTGTCTACCGCAGCGCCAATGGCTGCGAAGAGCGAAGCGTACAACAAAAATCCACCAATGAAGAAGAAGATAAACATACCCACCATGAGCGGCCAATTGATTAAGAAGATCCAATTGATGGCTTCATTATTCATGAGCGATTGTGCCATGGCTGCTTGATTCATGCCGTTTCCAACGACAGCGCCGTTTTCTAAAACAGCAGCGCCGTTCACCAAATGCGATTCGAAATAATTCAGACCGAAGGTTGCTAAAACAGCTGAAAGAATAACCCAAATGAGGAATTGCGTAAGTCCAACGAGTCCAATTCCAACCACCTTACCCATCATGAGTTGAAAGGGCTTCACCGAACTCACCATGACTTCAACAATGCGATTGGTCTTCTCTTCGAGCACGCCACGCATCACTTGCACACCGTACATGAAAATGAACATGTAAATAAGTATGGCGAATACGAATCCAATGACTGCGCGCTCTTGCGTGTGGTCTTCTTCACCCAGTTTATTGATGTTAATTTCTGCGAAGCTTACATCGAGCTTTGCGCGCTTGTACTTTTCGTAATCTATTTTCAACGAATCGACCACACGAAAACGTTCGAGCGATTCTTGTAAATCGTTCTTCAATTTACTTTGAATGTTTTCGGAAGGAAAATTATCGAAGTACATGTTACACTTCCCATCGTTAATCGTAATCTCGTCGAGCTCGATCATGATGTTGTAGAACCCTTCTTTCAACTCTTCTGGCTTCTGCGTCTTTTCTGTGAATCCGTATATTACGTTTTCATTGTCTTTGAACTGATCTGGAAATCTTGGAACCAATGTAGAGTCTTGCTCTCCGCGGTATTCCGTAACCAATCCGTAAGGGTCACTGATTAAAACCGTATACGTTTGCTGATCATTTAAGGTCATCCAGATGGTTCCAAACAACAGTCCAGCAAACAAAAGCGGACCTAAGATGGTCATAACAATGAAAGACTTCTTGCGAATGCGTGTGGTGTATTCGCGCTTAATGATTAATCCTATCTTACTCATGCTTGTGCTTCGTTAAATGAAAGAACCGATTGAACAAATATGTCGTGCATGCTTGGCACTTTTTCTTCTGCGCTCAGAATGTCAACTACTGGAATTACCTGTTTTAACAGGTCATTCAGTTTAAATTCAGGTTTAATGCGAACGGTAACGATGTGAATGTCGTTTTTCAATTCGTTGCTCATTAATTCAAAGCGCGCACCCAACGCAATGGTGAATTCCAATAAGGTTCCTTCGAATTGAAGGGTGTAGGTCTTCGTGCGGAAACTGTTGCGCACTTCGGCTACACTTCCACTTAAAATAACTTGCGAACGATTGATGAGCGCAATGTTATCGCACAACGATTCCACACTTCCCATGTCGTGCGTAGAGAGCACAATGGTGGTGCCTTCGTCGCGCAGACGCAGCATTTCATTGTGTATGATTTCAGCATTAATGGGATCGAATCCGCTAAACGGTTCATCGAGAATGAGCAGTTTCGGCTTGTGAACAACGGTGGTTATGAACTGAATTTTCTGCGCCATTCCCTTCGACAAATCTTCTACTTTTTTGTCCCACCACTCTTGTATTTCGAATTTCTCGAACCACATCTTCAATTCGGCCAAGGCATCTTTTTCCTTCATGCCTTTCATTTGAGCAAGGTAAATGCATTGTTCGCCCACCTTCATTTTCTTGTACAATCCGCGTTCTTCCGGAAGGTAACCGATGTCTTCTACATGCGAACGCTGAAGCGGATTTCCGTAGAACTTAATTAAACCGTTGTCGGGTTCAATAATCTGATTGAGTATGCGAATGAAGGTGGTTTTTCCAGCACCGTTCGGTCCTAAGAGACCGAATATTTTTCCTTCCGGAATATCGATACTCACATTCGTAAGTGCCTGGTATTTTCCGTACGTTTTATTGATGCCTTCGGCTTGAATGGCGTATTTCATAGGTTCCTTTTAATGACAAAATAGCACTACGAAAGTAAGTCGCTTAATCGTATCTTTGTTGCCTTATAAACTTAATTTATGAAGATAGCTGTAGTAGGAACTGGGTACGTTGGATTGGTTACTGGAACATGTTTCGCAGAAACAGGCAACAACGTAGTGTGTATAGACATTAACGAAGAGAAAGTTGCGCAAATGAAATCGGGCGTTATTCCGATTTATGAGCCACACCTCGATGTGTTGTTCGAGCGAAACATTCGCGAAGGACGTCTTACATTCAGCACCGACTTGGCAAGTTCTATTGCAGACGCACAAATTATTTTCTTGGCTCTTCCTACCCCTCCGGGTGAAGACGGAAGCGCCGACTTAAGTTATGTGTTGGGCGTTGCCCATCAATTGGGAAGCTTACTCACCGACTACAAGGTTATTGTAGACAAAAGTACCGTTCCTGTTGGCACCGCTGAATTGGTTAAGAATGCTATTTCAGAAAACTCAAAGGTGAGATTCGACGTGGTGAGCAATCCTGAATTTTTACGTGAAGGATTTGCGGTTGACGATTTCATGAAGCCAGACCGCGTTGTTATTGGAACCCGCAGCGAGCGCGCAAAGCAGGTGATGAACGAATTGTATAAGCCGTTTACGCGTCAAGGCAATCCGATTATCTTCATGGACGAACGCAGTGCCGAGTTGACGAAGTATGCTGCGAATGCTTTCTTGGCAACGAAGATTTCATTCATGAATGAAATTGCGAACTTCTGTGAAAAGGTTGGTGCCGACGTAGACATGGTTCGTTTGGGTATTGGCACAGACGATCGCATTGGAAAACGTTTCTTGTTCCCAGGAATGGGTTACGGCGGAAGCTGCTTCCCGAAAGACGTTCAGGCTTTGGCGAAATCGGGTAACGACAGTGGGTATGAATTCAAGATATTGAAATCGGTGATGAAGGTGAATGAGCGTCAGAAGACGACATTGTTGAAACCGATTCTAGACCACTTCAACAATTCATTAACGCACACGAAGATTGCTATTTGGGGATTGGCGTTTAAGCCTGACACCGATGATATTCGCGAGGCACCGGCCTTGTATATGATTGAGCATTTGTTGGAAGCCGGTGCAAGCATTGTGGCTTACGATCCAGAGGCTATGCCTAACGTTCAAAAACAAAAAGGTTATGCCATTTCTTACGCAACCGATGCTTACGAAGCGTTGGAGGGCGCAGATGCGTTGTTGATCTGCACGGAATGGGGCATGTTCAGAAATCCAGATTTCGATAAAATTGGAAAAGCACTGAAGTCGAAAGTTATTTTCGATGGAAGGAATTTATATGAGCTCGACAAAATGCAAGAGTTGGGTTATTTCTACAAAAGCATTGGAAGATCAACTGTTAATCAAGACTAATTATGGAACGCGTACTTATAACCGGAGCTGCCGGATTTCTTGGAAGTCATTTGTGCGATCGTTTCCTGAAGGAAGGGTTCGAGGTGATTGGCATGGACAATTTGATTACAGGTGACTTGAAGAACATTGAGCACTTGTTTCCGAACGAGCACTTCACGTTTTACAATCACGACGTTTCGAATTTCATTCAT
This sequence comes from uncultured Chryseobacterium sp., assembly GCA_964511555.1. Classification (GTDB taxonomy): domain Bacteria; phylum Bacteroidota; class Bacteroidia; order Flavobacteriales_D; family Sanyastnellaceae; genus CAIZGX01. Next base: position 1,475 of record CAZEFR010000041.1, on the reverse strand, counting down.
ATTCCTGGAAAGCTCGATTACATTGTGCATTTCGCTTCTCCGGCCTCTCCTATTGACTATTTGAAGATTCCTATTCAAACCTTGAAGGTTGGATCGTTGGGAACGCACAACTGTTTGGGATTGGCGCGAGAAAAGAATGCGCGCATTATTGTGGCCTCTACCAGTGAAGTTTACGGAGATCCTTTGGTTCATCCGCAAACGGAAAGTTATTGGGGACATGTGAATCCTGTAGGGCCTCGTGGAGTTTACGACGAAGCGAAGCGTTTTCAGGAAGCCATTACCATGGCTTATCATACTTATCATGGCGTTGAAACGCGCATTGTGCGCATCTTCAACACGTATGGACCGCGTATGCGTCTGAACGACGGACGTGTATTGCCGGCGTTTATTGGTCAGGCTATTCGTGGGGAAGATTTAACGGTATTCGGCGACGGGTCTCAGACGCGTTCGTTTTGTTATGTAGATGATTTGGTGGAAGGAATTTATCGTTTGTTGATGAGCGACTATGCTCAGCCGGTGAATGTTGGGAATCCGGATGAGATTACCATTTTAGATTTCGCGAAGGAGATTATTAAGTTAACTGGAACAGATCAGAAGATTGTGTTCAACCCCTTGCCTACTGACGATCCGAAGCAGCGCAGACCGGACATTACTTTGGCACAATCTATTTTGGGCTGGGAACCGAAGGTTCATCGCAGTGAAGGATTGAAGATTACGTATGATTACTTCAAGTCGTTGACAACGGAAGAGTTGAATAAAGTGGAACACAAGAATTTCGAGAAATACTCACGTTAATGGAAAAGGAATATTTCTCCCATGAATCTGCGTTTATAGATGAAGGATGTGTCATTGGAAGAGGCACTAAGATTTGGCATTTCACCCATGTGATGTCGAATTGTGTGATGGGAGAAAACTGCAATTTGGGACAGAATGTGGTTGTTAGTCCGGGTGTTAAGTTGGGCAACAACGTGAAGGTTCAGAACAACGTGAGTATCTACACGGGCGTTGAGTGCGAGGACGATGTTTTCTTGGGTCCCTCGTGTGTCTTCACGAATGTGATTAATCCGCGTAGCGCTATTGCGCGCAAGGATGAATATCGGAAGACGATTGTTCGTAAGGGCGCGAGTATAGGCGCTAACGCAACGATAGTGTGTGGATATGAGATTGGTGAATACGCCTTTATTGGCGCGGGCGCAGTGGTTACTAAAGAGGTTCCGGCGTATGCTTTGGTTGTGGGGAATCCTGCGCGCCAAACGGGCTGGATGAGCAAGTTCGGGCATAAGTTGCAGTTCAATTCTAACGGTGAAGCGGTTTGTCCGGAAAGCGGGGAAGTTTACTTCCTAGAAAAAGGAATCGTGCGCAGCACTCCTGGTACGAAGTAACTGATGCCTGAAAGGCGAATGTTGCAGAGCAACGAATGTTGCAGAGCAACGAATGTTGCAGAGCAACGAATGTCCATTGGGCGAATGCTTCGC
>CAZEFR010000040.1:0-21023 GCA_964511555.1 uncultured Chryseobacterium sp. | reverse complement strand
TGAATCGTTACGAAACTGTTTTCATTATGACTCCCGTGTTGTCTGATGATCAGGCGGCGGAAACAGTAGACAAGTTCAAAAAATTTCTGAAGGCAAAAGGTGCTTCGATTAAACACGAAGAAAACTGGGGCCTACGTAAGTTGGCTTATCCAATTCAGAAAAAATCAACTGGTTTCTACTATCTGATGGAGTTTGAGGCTGCTGGAGATGTTATTGGTGTTTTAGAAACTGAATTCCGTCGCGACGAGCGCGTTATTCGCTTCTTAACTACGGTAATGGATAAATTCCACTTGGAGTATTCAGAAAGCCGCAGAAACAAATTAAAAGAAAAGAAAGCCGCTTCTAAAGAGGCATAACCTTAAAACATTGAACAAATGAGCGATAATTCAGAAATCCGCTACCTCAATCCAATTGATATTGAAACCAAGCAAGCAAAGTACTGCCGTTTCAAGAAATCAGGTATCAAATACATCGACTACAAAGACGCAGACTTTTTATTGAAGTTATGCAACGAGCAAGGAAAAATTCTTCCTCGTCGTCTTACAGGAACTTCGTTGAAATACCAACGTAAGGTTTCTCAGGCTATTAAAAAAGCGCGTCACTTGGCTTTAATGCCATACGTAGCTGATATGTTGAAATAAATTAAGGAGGACTAGGTCATGCAAATTATATTAAAAGAAAACATTGAGAAATTAGGAGCTAAAGACGAGATTGTTACAGTTAAAGCTGGATACGCTCGTAACTACCTAATCCCAAGAGGATACGCAGTTCCTGCAACTGATTCAGCTTTGAAGATGCACGCAGAGAACTTGAAGCAGCGTGCTCACAAGGAAACGAAGATTTTAGCTGAGGCGCAAGCAACGGCTGAGAAAATTGCTTCTGTAAGCATCAAGTTGACTACAAAAGCTTCTGATACTGGAAAGATTTTCGGTAGCATCAACACTATTCAACTTTCTGAAGCTTTAGCGAAAGAAGGGTATGCAATCGACAGAAAGAGCATTAGCATCTCTGAAGAGCACATCAAGAACCTAGGTACTTATGAAGCTCGTGTTAAATTACACAAAGAGGTTAGCGCTACATTCAACTTCGAAGTTGTAGGCGAATAAATAGCATATAAGTTATTCTTGAAAAGGTCCGATTTCGGACCTTTTTTTGTACCTCAGTTTTTCTAATCTAAATTCGCTCGTATGCAATTCAAATTGATAACAGATTTCACACCGGGGGGTGATCAGCCAACGGCGATTCATGATTTGGTGAAGGGTGTGAATGAAAATGAAAAATATCAAACATTGCTGGGTGTTACCGGAAGCGGTAAGACTTTTACGATAGCAAACGTAATTCAGCAAACACAACGACCAACGCTGATACTAAGTCACAATAAAACGCTAGCAGCGCAATTGTACTCAGAGTTCAAGCAATTCTTTCCTGAGAATTTGGTCGAGTACTTTGTGAGTTATTACGACTACTATCAGCCAGAAGCCTATCTGCCCGTTACGAATACCTACATCGAAAAAGATTTAAGTATTAATAAAGAAATTGAAAAGCTGCGTCTTGCTGCAACGAGTGCATTGTTGAGTGGAAGACGCGATGTAATTGTTGTTGCGAGTATTTCGTGTATATACGGAATTGGTAATCCTCAGGAGTTTCATAAAAGTGTCATTCCCATTCACGTGGGAATGAAACTGAGTCGACAGTCCTTCTTGTATAAATTGGTTGAATCTTTATACAGTCGAACCAATGCCGATCTTGAAAGAGGAATGTTTCGAGTGAAAGGAGATACCGTAGATATTTTTCTGGCCTATGCAGATTATGCATTGCGCGTTGTGTTTTTTGGAAATGAAATCGAGAGTATCAAGATGTTGGATCCTTTGCTTGGAAAGACCTCAACTCCATTCGATCAAACGACTATATTTCCGGCTAACTTGTTTGTGACATCGAAGGAAACGCTGCACGATGCCATTTGGGAGATTCAACAGGAAATGGTTGTTCAAACAACCAATTTCATGAAAGAAGGAAAAACGCTTGAAGCAAAGCGCCTGGAAGAGCGTGTGAATTACGACATTGAAATGATGAAGGAACTCGGCTATTGCTCAGGAATTGAGAATTATAGCAGGTATTTCGATAGAAGGAAACCGGGCGAACGTCCATTCTGTTTGCTCGATTATTTTCCAGAAGATTTTCTCATGGTCATAGATGAGAGCCATGTCTCAGTTCCGCAGGTGGGAGCCATGTTTGGCGGTGATAGGTCGAGAAAAGTTAATTTAGTTGAGCACGGATTTCGTTTGATTTCCGCAATGGATAATCGCCCGTTGACATTCGATGAATTCGAGTCAATTCAAAATCAAGTCATCTTCGTTTCTGCAACTCCGGCCGATTTTGAATTACGCAAAACAGAGGGTGTTGTTATTGAGCAAGTCGTTCGTCCGACAGGATTACTCGATCCTCCTATTGAAGTCCGTCCTTCGTTAAATCAAGTCGATGATTTGATGAATGAAATTCAGAAGACCATTGAGGCTGGAGAACGTGTTTTGGTGACAACATTAACCAAGCGCATGGCCGAAGAATTACACAAATACCTCGAACGCATGAATGTGAAGTGCAGATACATTCACAGCGAAGTCGATACACTTGAACGCATTAATATACTCGGACAATTGCGCGAAGGAGAGATTGATGTGCTCATCGGGGTGAACCTCTTGAGAGAAGGTTTAGATCTTCCGGAAGTAAGTTTAGTAGCAATTCTAGATGCGGATAAAGAAGGCTTCTTAAGAAATAGAAGGTCGCTAACGCAAACTGCAGGAAGAGCTGCGCGTAATGTGCATGGAAAGGTGATTTTTTATGCAGACAAAATAACCGGAAGTATGGCTCAGACTATAGATGAGACGGAGCGCAGAAGGCAAAAGCAAATGGAGTTCAATACAGCGAATGGTATTGAGCCAACCCAAATTGTGAAGCATAGAACTTCAATACTTCGTCAAGCAAGTGATATTTTAGAAATGAAGCCGCGCGTTTATTCCGAAGGAGATTTTCAGAGGCCGTCTATTGCTGCGGATCCGGTTATGGCTCATTGGGGAGAAAAGGAAATTCAAAAAGCGATGTCTGCTGCTCGACGCAAAATGGAAAAAGCGGCAGAGAATTTGGAATTCATGGAAGCGGCTGAATACAGAGATGAAATGAAGGCCTTGGAAGAAAGACTAACAGAATTATATTCAAATCCATTATGAAAAAGAACTTGATTACTTATTTAGCCGCAATCTTGGTGGTAGTTTTCGCTTCGTGTAAGCGCAATAAGGAGGTTGCAAAGCTTCCTCAGAAGGACTTTCCAAGTATTGAGAATATTATACCCATACAACTTCCTTCGGAAATTAATTACAAAGGGCTCTCAGATAATTTTGAAGTTTTAGAGAGTCATCAAGACGGGGGTTTTTTAATCGTTAAGGTCGCTTATTCCGGTGGTTGCAATGAACATTTTTTCGAGGCGTCTTGGGATGAAATGTACATGAAGAGTTTGCCTCCTCAAGTGAATGTTCGGCTTACGCATGTAAACAATGACGATGCTTGTCGTGCGAGAATTGAGAAAGAAGTGGCAATTGATTTACGTAAGTTGTTTTTGAATACCCCCAGCAATGTCATGGTTATTTTAAATGGAAATGTAGATGGAAAAATTCTTCTAGCTCCTCACGAATAGGAATTTCATTTGTGTTGTTTTTTCTTATTTGGTTTTGGTTAGATTGAATTATCTTCACGATTGAAACCAAATCTGATATGATTAAAAAAATATTTTCCGTTTTTGCCTTTTCGCTTGCGTTTGCAGCAATGGCGCAAGTTTCTTTCGGTGGATTTCCCTACAACTGGGATGATAAGCATGTAAGCCCTCAGATTTCATTTACCACAATGCCAGCAATTGATTTGGAGACATTGGCGGCCGAAGATGCGGTAGTGGATCAATACAAGGAGGCGCCTTATCGATTTGGATTTGAGCATGAGACTTCTTTCGGTTTAAATCAAGCTGCTTGGAGATCAATTGAGAATGAAAGAAGTATTTGGCAGTTCGGAATTGAATGTGCTGGCGCCAGAACGATCAATTTGATTTTTGAAGATTTTTATCTTCCGAAAGGAGCAGAGATGTTCATCTGGTCTGCCGATCGCGAAGAGTTTTTAGGTTCGTTCAATCACAAGAACAACCAAGATTATCGTGTTTTAGCGACTTCAATTTTGCAACACGATAAAATTGTTGTAGAAGTTCAAGCCAATGACGAGGTGAAAGATCAGGTCTCTTTTATAATCTCAATGGTTGTCCACGGTTACCGACCAGTTCTCATGAATCATTTCGCCGATTTCTCAGGAGAACGCGGCCCGTATGGTTCAAGTGGAGCATGTAACAACAACGTAAATTGTCCGGTGGGTGCAGATTGGCAGGTTGAAAAAAGATCGGTTGCTTTGATTTTGAGCGGAGGAAGTGCCAGTTGCACCGGAGCATTGGTGAACAATACGGCAAATGACGGGACACCTTATTTCTTAACTGCGAATCATTGCTATTCTGCTGGGTCAACGCCAAGTTGGGTTTTCGTTTTCAACCATGAAACATCGGGTTGCACAGGAAGCACAGGTCCAACAAATCAGACCGTTTCCGGATGCACCTTGAGAGCCAGAAGGAGCGGTACGGATTTCTGTCTTGTAGAGCTGAGCTCTGCACCACCTGCTTCGTACAACGTTCAATATGCTGGTTGGGATGCAAGTGATGCAACAACTGTTACTTCTGCGACCTGTATTCATCACCCCTCAGGAGATGTGAAGAAGATTTCTTTTGAAGACGATGCCGTTCCTCAGGGAGTTTGGGCAGGTGCTCAGACGTGGGATGTACAGCAGTGGGATGATGGTATTACTGAACCGGGCTCGTCTGGTTCTCCGTTGTTCGATCAGAACCATAGAATTATTGGTCAGTTGTTCGGCGGAGGGTCTGCTTGCAGCGGTTCAAATGAGAATGGTCAAGGAGATTCATATGGACGATTTGGTGTGAGCTGGGATGCAGGTGGGTCCCCTTCTTCGCGTCTGAAAGAATGGCTAGATCCAGGCAATACGGGTGTTCAAGTATTAGATGGCTACCCAACAACCAACGTCGTTGCTCAGCTCGACGCTTCTGCCTCAAGTATCAATAACGTGCCTTTAAGTATTTGCGGATCGACGGTTTCTCCCGTTTTCCTCCTCGTGAACAATGGAGCAGTAACTTTAACCTCTTGCACAATTCAGTATAACGTAAATGGAGGTACAGTTCAAACAATCAATTGGACGGGCAGTCTTGTGCAATATGCTTCGGTTAATGTAAACCTTCCGACGCTAACGTTAGTGAATGGGTCAAATACAATTGTTGTGACAGTTCTGAATCCTAACGGTTCTCTAGACGAGAATGCAAACAATAATTCAGTATCTGTGTCTTGCAACGCAGTTGTAGGTCCAACGATAGACGTTACTGTTGAAATTAATTTCGATAATTATTCAGAAGAAACAGCCTGGGTAATTACTCAAAATGGAAATGTTGTAGCTTCTTCTAACGGTGAATATGCGGCCGATCTTTCGTTCATTAGCGAATCTCTTTGCCTCGCGTCGGGATGCTACAACTTCACAATTACTGATACATACGACGATGGAATTTGTTGCGGATACGGAAATGGAAGTTACGTTGTGTCAGATGAGTCCGGAACATCTTTGGCAGCAGGTGGTAATTTCACGACTTCGGAGACAACGAATTTTTGCATCTCAGGAACAAATGTTGAGGCGGTTACAGAGCAAGAACTAACCTTGTTTCCAAATCCCGCTCAGAATGAATTTCAATTAATTGGTGCATATGCAGGGGCGTCATTGGTTGTTTTTGATGTGGCTGGAAATATCGTTATTGAAACGAAAACGACGAGTGCAAATTTCAAAGTAGATACTTCGTCAATGGCGAATGGATATTATATCGTTCGTTTAATTTCAGGGACGAGTGTAAAATCGAAACCACTGGTGGTGAAAAAGTAATTGGAATTGCTTGTATTGTGAATAAAAAGAGCCGGACTACCGGCCTTTTTTATTGTTGCAGATTGAGTTACCGAGTAATTTCGCAGAACTCATGGAAAAATTATTTACACTTTGGATTTGGAGTTTCTCGATTGCAGAATTAGTGCTGCTTGGTTTGTTTGCGTTGGCTATTCTGTTTCAAGTATTTTATATCCTTAATTATTTTTTGCGTGCTACCTCAGGGCAGAAAACCAATAACGTTACACCCGAGGGTGTTTCCGTAATTGTTTGTGCGCGGAACGAGGAGGCTAATTTAATAGAGCTGATTCCAATTATCATGGAACAAGAGTTTCATAAGTTCCAACTGATTGTGGTCAATGATAGTAGCTGGGATGACACCACCGATATTCTGAAGGCACTTCAGGTTTCTTACCCGAGTATGCATGTTATTGAAATAAATGAAGACAAACAGATGATGCAAGGAAAGAAATTCGCTCTTACCCTTGGCATTAAAGCTGCAATTTATGATGTTGTCTTGCTTACAGATGCTGATTGCAGACCAACGAGTAAGCATTGGATTACTGAGATGTCGAAGGGAGTTGGAGATAGAAAGGAGATTTCATTGGGATTCAGTGGTTATAGGAAATATTCAGGGTATCTCAACAAGCTGATTCGATTCGATGCCGTCATGACAGGATTGAACTACCTGGGATATTCGAAGTCCGGAAAACCATACATGGGTGTGGGAAGAAACCTCTGCTATACCAAAACGGCGTTCTTTAGAATCGGTGGTTTTCGAACTCATTATAAGTTGGCTTCAGGGGACGACGATCTTTTTGTGAAGGAAGCAGCCACCGCAAAGAATACGCAGAATGTATTTCATTATGAGGCTCAAACGGTCTCAGAACCTCATAAGACCTGGGCTAAATGGACATTTCAGAAAAAAAGGCACTTTACAACAGCACCCTTCTACAAAAGCAGTATTAAGTTTTCACTACTCTTGTGGCCTTTGACATATTTTATATTCTGGTTAGCCGGCGGAGCGTTGGCTGTCATGTATCCAAATCCGATGTTATGGTCTGTAATTGCAGGTATCATTTTCTTAAGGTACCTGACACAATTCATAGTGCTAAATGTGTCATGCAACAGACTGAAGCTGTCGAAAGATGTTGTTTGGCTCTTTCCATTGTTAGAGAAGCATCTTTTTTTAGTACATTCGGTTCTATACTTGCAAAATCTCGTTCGTAAACCTCAAAAATGGAATTGATTGATCACCTATCCGATAAAGCTAAGAAGGATTACCTTCTTGTTCAGCGGGCGTTGAATGATAAAGATCAGCGAGCATACACGGAATTAATGGGTCGCTACAAAGACTCTGTATATTTTACGCTGTTGAAAATGGTCAACAATGCCGATGATGCAGAAGATTTGACCATTGAGACGTTCAGTAAAGCGTTCAAGCGCTTAGATCAGTACTCACCGCAATTTGCTTTCTCAACATGGTTGTTCAAAATTGCATCGAACCATTCAATTGATTTTATTCGAAAGAAGAGAATCAAGGCAGTCTCAATTGATCAGGGGTACTCAAATGTAGATGGAGAGTCTTATGTAATTCCAGTGAAAGAGGAAAGTCTCGATCCTGAGGAATCAATGCAAAAAGATGAGCGCGTGCAGCGCATGCGCGATGTCGTTGAAAAATTAAAACCTCGCTACAAGCGATTGGTGGAATTAAGATATTTTGAAGAAAAATCTTACGAGGAAATCTCTGAGATTTTAGAATTACCCTTAGGAACGGTAAAAGCACAGCTCTTCCGTGCACGCGATTTCATGTTTGATTTAATGAAAACAACGAAGGGAAATTTTTAATGTCGATCAGAGAAAAACTATCACCATACTTCACATTCACGGAAGTTCAATGGGATCAATTTCAGAAATTAGAAGAAGTAATCCTCGATTGGAATCAACGTGTGAACGTAGTTTCAAGAAAAGACACGAGTGAATTTGTTGAAAGACATGTGCTTCATAGTCTCAGCATTTTTAAGTTCTTACCTTTCACACCGAAATCGCAAGTGCTGGATTTGGGAACCGGTGGCGGATTCCCGGGACTTCCTCTGGCTATCGCAAATCCGGATACCGATTTCGTGCTTGTAGATAGCATTGGTAAGAAAATAATGGTCGTAAATGAAGCCATTGAATTTATCGGTTTGAAAAATGTGAAGACAATTCACGGAAGAGTAGAATCTGTAAAAGGACAATTCGATTTTGTCGTAAGTCGAGCCGTGGCTCCTACTGAAGATCTGTTGACATGGACCCGAGGAAAGTATAAGCAAGCAGATCAGAATGGAGTTCCGAATGGTTTAATTTGTTTGAAAGGGGGAGATCTAAAAGAAGAGCTCAAGTCACTGAAGAAACATGCTGAACTGTTCGAGATATCAAGCTACTTTCCTCAAGAATTCTTCGAAACGAAGAAGCTCGTTTACATTCCGCAATAAACAAAAAAGGCTCTCAAAAATTGAAAGCCTTTTTCGTAAACCTGCAAGGGAATTTTGAAACCAACACGCAGCTTGGACTGCGTAACCATCTGTAAGACGAGAGATTAAACTGTGGGTTGCCTTAGTTTTTAAAGAAATTTGTATCCGACCCCACGAATCGAAAGAAAATGCTTTTCTGCGTTGGCATGCGACTCAAAAATTTTCCTAAAATTCAAGATGAAATTATCAATGGTCCGGTTATGCGTAACCGTATCATAACCCCAGACTTTCTCCAATATCTCCTCGCGGCTAACGGCTTCGCCCTGCTTAGATATTAGAAGTCGAAGCAACATGGCTTCTCTTTTCGTAATGGGGTGTATACCTTCCGGCGTTTCTACTTCGTATTTATTGAAATGAATAGTGCAAGGACCAATAGTAAAAGTCTCAAGGTCTTCGATGGTGCGGTGCCCATCTGATTTTCGCACAATAAGCTTTTTGCTTCGAAGCAAAAGCTCCTCCCACTCGAAAGGTTTTGCCAAGTAATCGTCGCCGCCAACTTTCAACCCCTCTACTTTATCTCGTCCAGTGCCTTTAGCAGATAAAAACAAAACAGGAGTTTGATTGCCGCCCAAACGCAGAGATTCGCAAACGGCGATACCGTCCATTTCCGGCAACATGACATCGAGTATAATGAGATCGTAGAATTTTTCTTGCGCGTTTTTTAATGCTGCCAAACCATTCGATTCAACGTGAACATCGAACCCCTCTATTTCAAAATTGAGCTTTAATGTTTTTGCTATGGAATTTTCATCCTCGGCAATCAACAATCGATACGTTTCTTGGTTATTCTTCACGATACAAATTTATACTACCTTGCACGCAAATTAAAGCTATGGAACATAAATTCCATTCGGAAAACATGATCTCCCATTTGGGAATCGAAATTTTAAAAAACGAACCCGGTCGGGTAGAGGCAAGAATGCCTGTAGATAAGCGAACCATTCAGCCGTTCGGACTTCTGCACGGAGGCGCAAGTGCTGTTCTAGCTGAAACAATTGGTAGTATTGGTGCTTACGAGGCAGTGAAAGGAGATGGAGGAAAAGCAGTCGGGTTGGAATTGAACATCAATCACCTGAGGTCAGCCACGACCGATTTTGTATACGGAGTAGGTGAGCCCATTCACATGGGAAAGAGAACGCATGTTTGGGATGTGAAGATCAAAGATCATCAAGGAAATCTCATTGCCATTGCACGATTAACCGTAATGATTCAACCCGGAAAATGAGTGTCATTCGCTTGAGATTACCGGCTTCGGATTTTGAAAAGAACGACGCCCATTCACGTACTTTTATCACTCAGAGTGATTTCAGAGGTGAAATGAACAAATCAAGTTCTGATGCTGAATATGCAGAACGAGTAGAAGAAGGGATTGAAGTATTAAATCAAGGTCTTGCGAAAAAAATAGTGTTAAGTCGAATCATCTCTTTTCCGCAACAAGGATTAACAGCGGAAAGTGTCTTTAATTCTTTCAATGAAAAATTCCCTTCAGCAGCGGTGTTCGCCTTTACTGACGAAAAGAACGCGCAATGGGTGGGAGCGACGCCAGAGCTATTATTTAAAAAGCGTGGTCAATCATATTCAACCATAAGCCTAGCGGGCACAAGAAAGGCTGGAATTTTAGAAGAGTGGGGAACGAAAGAAATTCAAGAACAAAGCTTAGTAACCGAATTCATTCAACACGAATTGGAAAAACTCGGGGCTGAAAGAATTCTCTGTGGAGATGTTCAAACGCGCAATGCAGGTTCTATTGAACACCTCTGTAACGAAATTACATTTGATTTCTCAGGTAATTGGAAAGATGTCATGAAGGCGTTGCACCCAACTCCTGCAGTTTGTGGAATGCCTAGAAACGAGGCGAAAAAAATCATTCAGCAAATAGAACCGCACGACCGCGAGTATTACACGGGTCTTATTGGAATTGAACAAGGCGAGAATGTTGACGTCTATGTGATTCTTCGTTGCTTGAAAATAGAAGAAGGAAGGATACATGTTTTTGTCGGCGCTGGAATCACGAAAGACAGCGTTCCAGCGCTTGAAGCGCGCGAGACGCGATGGAAAGCCGAGTCGTTAACTGACGTAATTTTTTAATTTTTGAACGATTCATTCGTCGCGGTGTTTCTATCTTCGTGGCCCGCATGAAAATCTCATCGAAAAAAGTAGTCTCCTACATCTTGGGTGCGCTAAAAAGCGCAGATATAACCGATGTTGTATTAACTCCGGGTTCACGAAATGCGCCCTTCAGCATTTCCATTGCGAACACACCTTTTTTCGAAAGCTATTCCATTGTTGACGAGAGATCAGCCGCTTTTTTTGCATTAGGACTTTCACAACAATCGAAAAAGCCAACGGTGTTGATTTGCACAAGCGGAACAGCTTTACTGAATTACGCTCCTGCCATTGCAGAGGCCTACTATCAAAGGATTCCTTTGTTAGTCATTTCGGCGGATAGACCTGAAGAGTGGATAGACAGAGGAGAAGGACAAAGCATAAGGCAGAACAATGTCTTCCAGAACTACGCCGACTTTTCAGCGTGTTTGATCGCTGATGAAAAAGAAGGTTCTATTCGAAATGAAGAAATCATTCAGAACACTTTTCAGTTTCTAATTTCCAATAATGGTCCTGTTCATTTGAATGTTCCTTTTCAGGAGCCTTTGTATGAACTAATCGAGTGCGACGAACTTCCTTCTTTTCAATTTGAAAGGAAAGAAAATTCTGTTGATGTGTTGAAGGAAATCGGTCGTAGTCTTGAATTACTTCAGGAATCCGAGAGAATAATGGTGTTGGTTGGTCAACATATTTACGAAGATTTTTCGGCAGAACTGGAAGAGTTCAATCAAGTGAATCAAGTTGTTGTCCTCACAGAATCGCACGCCAATGTGAATATTGAAAATTCCTTTCCGTGTATCGATAGATTAATCATGGGGCTGGGCGGAAACGCACAGCAAATGCTAGCTCCAGATGTTTTGATTACTGTTGGAACCAACATTATTTCAAGAAAGATCAAAGCAATTTTAAGAAAGGCAAAGCCGAAACACATTCAGGTTGGATTGAACGAAAAACCAATGGATACCTTCGATTGTCTTGAAGTACAATGCAACCTTACGCCGCAGGATTTTTTCAGTTCGGTGAAAGAAATTGAGAGTAAATCTGAATGGAAGGATGAATTGCTTTCTATTCAAGAAAATCAAGTCAAACAAGTTGAAGCTTGGCTTCCAAGCGCAATTTTTTCTGACTTGACGGTTTTTTATTCCATTTTGAATTCCATTCCAAAAGGAACGGATCTTCAAATGGGAAATAGTTCTGTGGTTCGATACATTCAGCTTTTCAATCAGAATAAATACTTAACTTATTTCGGAAATAGAGGTGTAGCCGGAATTGACGGTTCTACAAGCACCGCCATTGGCGCGGCTTGGAGGACGAAGAAACCAACTTTGCTTATTTCCGGAGACCTGTCGTTTCACTACGACAGCAATGCGTTTTGGAATAACTACCTTTCAAGTCAATTCAAAGTCATTGTAATTAACAACGGCGGTGGCGGAATCTTTAGAATCATTGATGGCTCCAAAGACACCGAGCATTTGCAACAATTTTTCGAGACGTCACACAGCAGTAAATCCATCAGAGGAATTGCTGAGTTGTACAAATTGAATTATTTCAACGCAATGAATAACGATGAATTAAATCGAACGCTACCTTTGTTTTTCGAAGAAAAAAATGTTTGCGTTTTAGAGATATTTACACATCAAGAAGATAATCCGAAGGTGTTGGATGCCTTCTTTCAATATACACAAAGAACATGAGTGCACAGTGGACATCAATTAAGGCCTACGAGGATATTCGATTTGAACTCTATGAAGGCATTGCGAAAATCACCATTAACAGACCTCAAGTATACAACGCGTTCAGACCGCAAACGAATGTGGAAATGATCGACGCCATGGACATTTGTCGCGAGCGTCAGGACATTGCCGTTGTGGTATTAACTGGAGAAGGCGATAAGGCGTTCTGTAGCGGTGGCGATCAGAACGTGAAAGGTGTTGGCGGATACGTTGACGAGCGCGGTGTTCCGCGTTTGAATGTGTTGGATTTGCACAAGCGCATTCGCGAGCTACCTAAGCCCGTGATTGCCATGGTGAATGGATACGCTATTGGTGGAGGACACGTTTTACACGTGGTGTGCGATTTGACCATTGCATCAGATAACGCACGTTTCGGGCAAACAGGTCCGAAAGTGGGAAGCTTCGATGCTGGATTTGGATCGAGTTATTTGGCAAGGCACGTTGGACAAAAGAAAGCCCGTGAAATTTGGTTCTTGTGTGAGCAGTACACTGCAGCAGAAGCAGAGGCAATGGGTATGGTGAATAAGGTTGTGAAGTTGGAAGAATTAGAGACAACTACCATTAAATGGTGCAAGACCATTATGAAAAGAAGTCCGTTAGCTATTCGAATGATCAAGCGTGGATTGAACGCTGAACTAGATGGTCAGCGTGGATTAATGGAATTTGCTGGAGACGCAACGTTATTGTATTATCTGACCGAAGAGGCTCAAGAAGGAAAGAAAGCATTCCTAGAAAAACGTGATCCAGATTTTCAGCAATTTCCGAAGTTTCCATAATGTTTAAGAATTGGATAACAGCGATGCGCTTGCGCACGTTGCCACTTGCCGCTGCTGGAATATTGGCTGGGAGCGCGGGACTTAAACCAGCGGTTTTTGCGTCTTCGGTTTTTGTGTTGGCCCTTCTCACCGCGTTGGCTTTGCAGATCTTTTCGAATCTAGCAAATGACTACGGCGATTTTCAAAACGGCGCAGACGGCAAGGATCGAGTAGGTCCTGCACGCATGGTGCAGAGCGGAAAGATTACTGCCGAGCAAATGAAGCGCGGTCTTTATGTTTCTGGCGCAATAGCTTTCGCATTAGGTGTTTTGTTGTTGAATGAAGTCTTTGTGGTGAAGAAAAACTGGGCGGGCTTTGGTGTTTATTTGGGAGTTGGTATTGCCGCCATTTGGGCAGCTTTCAAATACACTGCAGGAAAGAATCCATACGGATACAAAGGTCTTGGAGATTTATTTGTCTTCTTGTTTTTCGGTGTGGTATCTGTGTTGTCCATGTCCTATTTCCTCACAGGAACAGTCGGTCTCGTGGCTGTTTTGAATACGATTATTGTGGGAACGTTAAGCATGGCAGTGCTTCATCTGAACAACCTTCGAGATCATGTTTCAGATGCGAAGACTGGTAAGAACACATTGGTGGTGAAATTAGGTTTCGAGAATGGAAAAAAACTCCATTTCGTTTGGTTAAGTGCTGCTTTTTTTTCTGCAATTATAGAAGTGCTCATAACGCCTAGCCATTACGCATTTTATATTCTTCCATTTGTAATACTCGCGGTGCACGCGAAGAAGGTGCATTCGTGTGTTAATGCTCAACTGCTCGATTCCGAATTAAAAAAAGTTGCCTTATCAACGTTCGCAATCGCTCTTCTCTTGCTCATTTTTTTACCCAACGTGTAAGTTCAGATTGTATATTTGGGCATGTCTTCAAACAGAGAAATTAAAGGAATTGCCGTTTCGTATTTATTGGCAATTGTGGGAACGATCCTGGCGAACGAAACCTTCGTGTTGAAAGATATTCTGTATGTTTTGAAATCGGCGCCACCCTACCGGACAGCGCAGGAAGTTTACTTTATTTGGTTCGGGTTTTTTCCGGCATTGTTTCTATTTCTTAATGGCTATACAATGACTCTTGCCTTTAAAGGTAAAAAGCACAGCCGCACCAGGCTCATGGGCCACTACAGCAGAAGAGGATTGGTGTTGCTTGGATTGGGATTGTTGTTCATTGGTTTTTGGCCAGCCAACATACTAGTTATTGCTGGAATTTGTTTTTTCGTGTCGCCAATGTTTGTTAAATGGGATAATAAATTCTTGCAAATTCTTCTTTTTTCTATCGTTCTCTTATCTACCGTTTTAGGAAATCTCGATGTGCCTATTTATCCATCCTATTCAGGAATAAATATAGCTGAGGTTAACGCCATGAGTGTAGTTGGATTTTTGTTTTTCAACGGTTATTATTCAGTGTTTCCTTGGATTTCATTTTTCATCTTAGGAATTATTTATGGCAAGTCCAACGTGAAAGTGAGAGGTTGGTTGCCTCCGGTTGCTGTGCTTGGAGTCGCTACAATGATAGCCGGAATCGCTGTGCAACCATTTATGAATAGTCTGTGCGGTGAAGTCGGAGAGTTGGATGTGTTTTCCGTGAAATTTATTGGTATTCGTTTTCACAGCTTTTCTTTTCTTTTGTTCGAATCCGGAGCGATAATCTTGTTTGTCAGTGCAATAAATTATTTCGCGAAGAAGTGGAATGAGACAATCTCTGGAGCCAAAGCGATTGCGCTTATAGATAAATTTTCATCCTCGAAATACACACTGTACTTTTTTGTTTGTGCGGAAACAGCTTTGCTGTGGTCTATGGTTAAAGGTGGAAATCAAGCCCGCATTTATTGGTTTAAGTCGGTTTACATTCTAATCCCCGCATCGTTAGCCATGCTCACTGTTTCATTCTTACTGGTGCTCTGGTGGAAGAAAAAAGTAACCGACAAGGCGCCAGTGGAATGGTTGCTAAAGAACATTTCAGGCTCTCGAAAATGAGATGGAAGTACGAGCATCGAGTTCTTCAATTTAACAAACCTGCAAAGACAAGTCGCGATGTGCTTTTCACGCGTGACAGTTGGATTTTACAATTGGTTGATTCATCTGGACTTGTAATCGGCGAAGGAGAGGTAGCTCCATTGTGGGGATTAAGTATAGAAACCAAAGAGGAAGTCTTGTCGGAATTAAATCGAATAGCTTATTCTGAAAATTGGAGTGAAGTTTCCTCACTGCTATCTTCAGTGCAATGCGCAATTGACGCAGCGCTTGCTGGATTTCATTCGAAACAAAAGGATTTTCCTTTCCTTCCGAAAAATGAATTACGAGCAATTCCAATCAATGGATTGATTTGGATGAGTGAGATAGAGGCAATGCATGCTGAGGCCAAAAGAAAATTTGACGAAGGAAGTCGGTGCATCAAACTTAAAATTGGCGCGCTGAATTTCAACGATGAATTGAATTTGATTCGTGAAATACGATCTTGGGGAAATGAAAGCGAATTGACTATTCGAGTAGATGCGAATGGCGCGTTTCAATTGGATGAAGCGCTCGACAAATTACTGCGGTTGTCTGTATTTAAATTACACAGCATTGAGCAACCCATTAAAGCGGGACAATTGGAGGCCATGTTCAAGTTGTGCGCGGAATCACCCGTCCCAATTGCCTTTGATGAAGAATTAATTGGGAGTCACCCCAATAATTTCGAGCCGTTTTTGCATTTGGGTAAACCCGCTTACCTGGTTGTGAAGCCTTCACTTCATGGCGGTTATACCGCTGCAGAGCATTGGAAGAATTGGGCCGATAAACACAATATTGGTTTTTGGGTAACGTCTTCGCTGGAAAGCAATGTCGGCTTAAATCACTTGGCCAATTGGGTGTGTAAAATGAAGTTGGAAGAGGTTCAAGGCCTGGGGACAGGGAGTTTATTCAGCAACAACAGTGAATCAAGGTGGAAGGTGGAAGGTGAATTACTTATTCCAATAGAATCATGATTAGCCTTGGACATTCGGGAAGCGAAATGATTTTGGCGTACGCTGAAATTGAAAAAGAATGGAATGAGTCAGAATTCATTTCATTTCAAACTTCAGGCTCTACGGGAACTCCGAAGGTGATCACATTTACGAAAGAGCAGGTCACCCGCTCTGCCCAAAGAACCGCAACTTTCTTCAACCTACACAAAAACGCTGAAGTGTTTTGCGCGTTGCCGCCGATTTATGTCGCGGGAAAAATGATGGCACTGCGTACGATAATCAATGAATGGAACTTGACTTGGCAAACGCCTTCCACCCATCCTGTTATTCCAAGTAATTACGATTTCGCGGCCTTCACTTCGCAACAGTGCATTCAAATAATCGAGAGCAATCCGACTTCTTTGAACCGCATCAAACATATTCTGCTTGGTGGTGGCCCAATTTCCGATAGAGTAATTCAATTCGCGCACAACATTGAGTCAACTATTTGGGAAGGATACGGTATGACCGAAACCCTTACCCACATAGCTCTGCGCGACGTGAAGTTGAATGCAGGGTTTCTTCCATTAGAAGGAGTTCAAATGAAGCAAGGTGTGAGCGGGAACTTAATCGTTGAAGATTTTTGGTTGAATTTGCCACCCTTGGAAACGACAGATATTATTGAATTTGTGGAAGAAGGATTTGTGGTGAAGGGAAGGTTGGATCATGTAATCATTTCCGGAGGAGTGAAATTATTTCCGGAAGAAATAGAACGAAGCCTTTCCAACCAAATCAATCAACCTTTTTACATTGGGTCTATTCCCGACGAGGTATTGGGAAGGAAAGTGGTACTTTATGTTGAAGGAGAAACGGACGCATCACTTCAACATAAAATTGAAGCGATGAAATTGGGAGTGCGAAAGCCTCGAGAAATCGTTTTTGAAAATCAGTTTAATCGAACCGATAGCGGTAAAATCATTCGCAAATCATGAAAATAGTTTTTGCATCAGGAAATAAAAATAAGCTTCAGGAGATTCAAGCGGCGTTGCCTTTGGGAGTAGAAGTTGTCTCTATGCGCGATGTTGGCGTAACCGAAGAAATACCTGAAACAACAGGTACTTTAGAAGGAAACGCGGAACAGAAGGCGAGATTCGTTTTTGAGAAAACGGGTTTGGCTTGTTTTTCCGACGATACCGGATTGGAAATAGAAGCATTGAACGGAAAGCCAGGTGTAGACTCGGCAATTTATGCCGGAGAGCCACGCTCGAATGAACGAAACATAGAAAAGGTGTTGAAGGAAATGGAAGGTCAGACCAATCGGAATGCGCAATTCAGATCGGTCTTTTGTTATTGCTCAGAGGCAGGTACTTTTTATTTTGAAGGAATAGTAAAAGGGAAATTGGGTGCAGGTGTTCGCGGTTCAGACGGATTTGGATACGATGGAATCTTTCATCCGGAAGGCAATTCCCGCACCTTCGCTCAAATGAGCATTGTAGAAAAGAAATTGTTAAGTCACCGAGCAAAAGCGTTGAAAAAGTTCCTCGAATTTATCAAGCGCAAGTCATAGTAGTTATGTGTATTTTTGCTCTTCCAAACTGAAACTATGGAAATTTATTTAGAATTTGAATCCCCGATAAAAGAGCTTCGTCAACAAATTGAGAAGCTAAGAGAGAGTGAAAAGAAGAATGGGGTTGACGTGCACACGGCCATTGAGGACTTAGAGCGCGCTGTTATTGATAAGACAAACGAGATTTATTCCAATCTTACTCCGTGGCAACGTGTTTTAGTGAGCCGCCATCCGGAAAGGCCATACACGCTTCAGTACATTGAAAGCATGACTGAAGGCACATGGGTTGAACAACACGGAGATCGCACGGTAAAAGACGATAAAGCCATGATTGGCGGATTCGGATCTTTAGACGGAAGAAGCGTGATGTTCATTGGACAGCAGAAAGGGGTAAATACAAAGATGCGTTCATACAGAAACTTCGGTATGGCAAACCCTGAAGGATACCGCAAGGCACTTCGACTGATGAAGTTGGCCGAAAAATTCAATAAGCCAATTGTTACCCTGATCGATACTCCCGGAGCATTTCCAGGATTAGAAGCCGAAGAACGCGGACAAGGAGAGGCCATCGCAAGAAATCTGTTCGAAATGATGCGCTTAAAGGTTCCTGTCATCTGCATCATTATCGGGGAAGGTGCATCAGGTGGAGCTTTAGGAATAGGTATTGGTGACCGAGTATTGATGCTTGAGAACACGTGGTATTCAGTTATTTCTCCAGAGTCTTGTTCTACAATTTTGTGGAGAAATACAGACCATAAAATGGAGGCGGCTTCTGCGCTGAAACTCACTGCTGACGATATGTTTGCGAATAAGTTGGTCGACGGAATTATTCGTGAGCCCCTCGGTGGTGCGCACAATAACCCAGAGGTCGCAACCCAACATTTAAAGGAAGCTATCATCAGTGCTTTGAATGAATTAGAACAGTTAGGAGTGGAAGAACGTACCCAAAAGCGAATTGAAAAATTCTGCGCAATGGGTGTAGTTCAACAATAATTTGAATTTGAGCATTGTAGACTCAATAATTGATTGTAAATTTGTGCCCATTATAAATAAGCTGAAAAAATGAAAAAAGGATTTTCGTCGGTAGTAGTTGCGTTAACAGCAGTTACACTTCTTTTTCAAGGTTGTGCCGGTCTAGGCTCAATGCAAAAACACATGGAAGAACTAAACTTCAAAGTGGAGCCAAATCCATTGGAAGTTCATGGTGATTCTGTAAAGGTTACCATCACTGGAAAGTTTCCAGAAAAATATTTCGCAAAATCAGTTTCTGCGCAAGCTACTCCAGCTATCGTATGGGAAGGTGGTGAAGCAACATACAAGGTTCAAGAGTTCAAAGGAGAAAAGGCAACTGGAAACGGGGAAGTAATTCCGTTCAAAACAGGAAAAAGCTTTACTTACAAGGCCACTTTGCCTTACGCTGCAGGAATGGAGTCTTCGAAGTTAGAATTGCGCATTCAAGGTTCAAAAGGAAGCAAAACAGCTTCTTTCCCAGCTGTTGAAATTGCTAAGGGTGTAATTACTACTCCTTATTTAATGAAGAGCGACGACAAAGTCGTTACATCTAAAGATGCGTTGGTTCGCTCTACAGACAAGACTTTCGAAGCAGTAGTAAACTTCGATTTGAATTCTTCTGTATTGAAGCCAGCTGAGATGAAAGATGCAGATATTGCTCAATTGCAAGCGTTGTTGACTTCGATCAGCACAAACCCTAAAATGGTTGTTACTCAAATTGAGTTACAGTCATACGCCTCTCCAGAAGGGGAAATTTTGTTGAATGACGACCTAGCTGTTGACCGTGCAAAAGCAGGTAGCAAAGTGATGGCTACTGTTCTAAAGAACTCTAAATTGGATGTTCTTTACGGTGCGTTGGTTAAAGAAAATCCAAAGGGTGAGGACTGGGACGGTTTCAAAGAGGCAATGGAAAAATCAGCTATCGCCGATCGTGATATCATTGTTCGTATTCTTCAAAGAACAACAGACCTAACAGAAAGAGAAACTGAGATCAAAAACATCTCTAAAACATACACCGAAATCAAAGATTTGATTTTCCCATCACTTCGTCGTTGCGTTATTCGTGTATACTACACAGAGAACGGATACACAGATGCTGAATTGATTTCTTTAGGAAAATCAAATGCTTCTGTATTGAACTACGAAGAACTGATGAAAGCAGCTTCATTAATTGAAGACGTAAATATTCAAGCTGCCATTTATAAAGAAGCTGAAGGAAAAGCAAACGGTGACTACCGTGCTTCAAACAACTTAGGTGTTGTTTATTATGGAATGAACAAGTCTGCGGAGGCTGCGAAGCAATTCGAAAAAGCTTACGGAATGAAGAAGAACGCAGAGACTTCGAACAACCACGGTGTTGCTGTTCGTTTAAGCGGAGATCGTAAGGCTGCAATGAAATTATTCAACGAAAGCGGTTCAGCTGAGAGTAAGTACAATAAAGGTTTAATCCTTATTGCAAACGGAGACTACGCTGGAGCAGTTTCAACAATGAAAGATGTGAAGTCATTCAACTCAGCATTGGCTAAAATGTTAAACGGTGACAATGCAGGTGCTAAATCAGATTTAGATGCTAGCGGTGATAAATCTGCTCTTGCAGATTATCTTCGCGCTATCATCTGCGCTCGTTCAAACGATGCGGCAGGTAAAGATGCGAACTTAAGCTCAGCCATTTCAAAAGATGGTTCATTGAGTGAAAAATCAAAGAAAGATTTAGAATTTGTGAAGTAATTCGTAAATGCGATACTTATGAAAAAAAGGGACTTCGGTCCCTTTTTTTATGCTATTATTTGGTGTTGAAGGTGTAAGTGAATCCAATAGCCATGAGCTCTCTGAATTGTAAGCCAGGCCCAATGTCCGCCGGATGAAATACGCCATTCTCATCTGTTCTCTCAGGCGATTTTGTAATTCGAATATCATCATCGTAAATGAGTTGGGCTGAAATAGCAACGGAGAGGTATTTGTTTACCTTCATATCAAAGTTGTTTTCCCAGTTTATATCAACATTTTCAGGATTCTTAGTGTAGTTTGAAAACAACTCAAGTTTGCTTGTCCAGTTTACGTTTTCTAAAATTACATTGGTGTAGTTCAGTCGAATGTACCCGCCGATTTCATTACGTCTGCGTTTCCCTTCAATGAGAATATTTCCTGCAGCATCGCGAACAGCAGGCGTAACACCAAATTGCCCGGCGTTAGCAAGGTCTGTATTCATCACAAAAGTGGCACGGTAGGTAAGAGGTGCGAAAAATGCAGAAACGCCTTTCTTGGGCTTGTAATCCATTCCAAGAGCACCTACAGCATAGGCCGGAGCAATGAGATCTGAAACTT
>CAZEFR010000039.1:17658-21048 GCA_964511555.1 uncultured Chryseobacterium sp. | reverse complement strand
TCGAAGACCGAATCGTTCAAGGGTTCAACCGCATACAAGATTCCTTTCTTCTCGCAGAAGCCGTTTTTAATGTAATCGGCATTCGGTGCTTCGTCTTTTACATTCATGCTCGCTAGACGCACCGCAAGGGCGTTCAGCGTATACATCTTCACCTCCTGCTTCACCAAGGCGAAGGCCGCAGCGCTTGATGGCACGTTCTGAATTAATCGCATGTTACTCTCGGTTCCTTCCAACTCGAATACCGGATCGTACACATCTAAAATGAAAACATCGGCTCGTTCTCTCAAATATTCATTGTACAACACCAACGAGCCCATAGCATTCTGGGCACTGGTTCCCGCATTGAACAACGACACCCCTGCCAGCTCAAAGATGCGCGGGTCATAGCCCCTGTAGGCATGAGAAGAGCCTAAAACAATGGCGTCGTATTTCGTTGGGTTGGAAGTTAAGTCGCGCATCATCTGCATCTCCTGTCCACCGTTGCGTTGCAAATTCGGAATGAAGAACAACGACATTCTTCGGTCAATCAATTGCACATTCGAAAAAATGAAAATCACTGCAACGTAAATCGCCAACGCTGCTAGCAAGACCTTCAAACTATTTCGAATCATTAACTTCATTAAAACTGGAAATATATAAAATCAACTTTTCCCCATTGTCCAAACAACGCCAAACACGCCAACAGCGCAGCGAATAACCACACCTTCCGATTGGAACCGATTGCGCGTGTTCCCAAGACTATTTCCGTCACCTTTCTATCAATAAGCACAAACACAATTAGCATTAAAATCTTTCCAATGATAACTGCACCGTTTAACGGGACAAACACCGAAGGAAGAAATCCGGGCTGCGACTGGAACATTACTATCCCTTTAATCACCTGTGTGGCTTGCTCGAAAGATTGTGCTCTGAAAAAGATCCATAAAAAAGACACACCTACAAACGTGATCAACGTCCCCAATAGCATCTTCCATTTTCCTTCCCACCGAACGTTCATTCGGTTTTCTAACACCAACCACAATCCGTGAGCCATTCCCCAAACCACGAAGGTCCAATTCGCACCGTGCCAGAATCCGCTTATGGCGAAGACAATGAACAAGTTCAACGACGTGCGCGCTGCACCCTTTCGATTTCCACCTAAAGGAATGTACACGTAATCTCGGAACCACGTGGAAAGCGAGATGTGCCACTTCGACCAAAACATACCCACACCGGTGGAACGATAAGGTAGCTTGAAATTTTCCATGAGTCGGAATCCCATCACGCGCGCTGCTCCAATGGCAATGTCGCTGTACCCACTGAAATCGCAATAGATCTGAAAGCTGAAGAAAACCACTGCGATGCTCAGGTACATCCAAGAGACTGCGCCTGCGTGTTCATAGACTGGAGAAACAAATTGCGCCAAGTTATCTGCTATCACCACCTTCTTAAACAATCCCCACACGATGCGTTGCATTCCCGCAGAAACATTCGCGTACGTGAGCGAATGCTTTTCACGAAATTGATGCAAGACATTCTGCGGTCGCTCAATGGGTCCGGCAACCAACTGCGGATAGAACATAACATACAACGAATAAATCCCGAAATGTCGTTCTGCCTTTTGGTTGCCGCGATACACTTCCACCACATAACTTAAACTCTGAAAGGTGTGGAAGGAAAGCCCAATGGGCAGAAGAATGCTGAGCGTATTCAACGAATAATTCCAACCGATTAAACTGGCTATGCCGTTGAAATTATCGATGAAAAAATTGAAGTATTTGAACACCGCCAAAATGAATATCGTACTGATAATACTTCCAATTAACCATCGTCGCGCGTTTAGTTTCGAACTTTTTTCAATTTGAATAGCCGCCACATAATCAACGACAATAGTCGCAAGCAATATGAAAATATAAGCCGGAACGAAAAACATATAGAACACACAGCTCGCTATCAAAAGCATGAGCCAGCGCCACTGATGCGGCAATAAGAAATACAACGCTGTTACAAGAGGAAAAAATAAAAAGAACTCAATGGAATTGAATAGCATTTTACTTCTTGTGTTCAAGGGTTTGTTGGATGCTCTCCCACAACAACTCTGCAGCTTTGTCCCACGTGTAAGTATGCTCGCGCACAACTGAGTTTCGCTGTCCCTGTTCAATCTTTACAATGGCCTGGGCTATATCAGAAACCTCCGTTGGATTCACGAAGAATGCCGATCCGTTAGAAACTTCTTCCATTACTGTTCCTTTGGAAGCAACGACAGGAACCCCGCAGGCTTCGGCTTCAATCAACGGGATTCCAAATCCTTCGTAAAGACTCGGAAAGACAAGCCCTTCCGCCGCCGACATGAGCACAGGAAGATCGGCAGTATGCACATGTCCTAAAAACCGAATGTTCGTTCGGTAATTGATTTTAGCCAAGGCAGCATCCAATTCCGGATAATGCCAAAACTTGTTTCCTGCTATGACCAATGAAGATTCAACGCCTTGCTCTACGGCCGCATTGAATGCCTCAACCACGCGGTGCACGTTCTTCCTTGGATGCAGAGCACCGACGTATAAAAAATATTTTTTTCCTTGCGCGAAACGATCGCGAATAACTTCCTTCTTGTGTTCTTCTGCCGGGGCAAAGGTGTGATCAATGCCGTTGCAAAGCAAGTCAATAGCGGATTCTGGAACATTGAACGTCTTCGAAATATCTGCTCTACTGAATTCACTCACGGTTGCCAAGCGAGTACTCAACTTTACAAAATCTGCTGTTCTACTGTTCCAGTAGTTCGCGTATTTCTTCGGCATAAACTCGGGATAGTGAACGAAATTAATGTCGTGAATTACGGTGAGTTGCGGAACGGGACATCTACGCGAGGCGTGTGCATCTGGAGAAACAAAAACATCTGCCTTTATTCTTTTCAATACAAAAGGCACACTGTAATCGAACCACAAATCAAATAACCACGGTCTGCGTGCAGGCGGAAAAACACGATGTTGAAATACGTTTTTTCCAAATTGCCAATGACTGTCTTTCGTTCGATCGGAAATTAAATGAAACTCATGTTCGGGAAATCGGTGCGCCAATCGCTTAATGGTCTCATAGGTGAAGCGTCCTATGCCCTCCAGTTTTCCTGGAATAAGCAAACGGGTATTAATGGCAATACGCACCCCTGAACAATTAGAGGAGTTGTGCAACAATCTTCTCTACTGAATAACCATCGGCTTCAGCTTTGTAGTTGCGTACGATACGGTGACGAAGAATTGGCAAAGCAACAGCCTTAACGTCTTCAATGTCTGGACTGTATTTTCCGTTCAATGCAGCGTTCACCTTCGCGCCAACAATTAAGAATTGAGAAGCGCGCGGACCCGCACCCCAGCTGAGGTATTGATTCGCCAATGGATCTGCATTTTCTCTGTT
>CAZEFR010000039.1:0-17558 GCA_964511555.1 uncultured Chryseobacterium sp. | reverse complement strand
GACCCGCACCCCAGCTGAGGTATTGATTCGCCAATGGATCTGCATTTTCTCTGTTTGGACGTGTCTTCGCAACCAAGCGAACAGCATACTCAATAACATTATCGGGAACCGGCATCTTGCGAATCAACTGCTGATAGAACTGAATTTCTTCGGAAGTAATAACCGGTGAAAGCGTTTGTGACACGCCTGAAGTTGTCTGCTTCACAATAACCAACTCTTCCGCCAACGATGGGTAGTCGACCCAAATGTTGAACATGAAACGGTCCAATTGCGCTTCAGGCAAAGGATACGTTCCTTCTTGCTCTATGGGGTTTTGTGTTGCTAAAACGAAAAACGGAGAAGGTAATACGTGTGTTACTCCGCCTGCTGTTACGCGACGCTCTTGCATGGCTTCCAACAAAGCACTTTGTGTTTTTGGAGGAGTACGGTTAATCTCATCGGCCAAAATGATGTTCGAAAACAAGGGGCCTTTGATGAATTTAAACTGACGTGATTCATCTAAAATTTCAGAACCAATGATATCGCTCGGCATTAAGTCGGGCGTGAATTGAATGCGGTTGAAAGACAAACCCAATACTTGCGAAAGTGTATTTACCAAAAGGGTTTTAGCCAGTCCTGGAACACCTACAAGCAGACAGTGACCATTTCCTAAAATTGAAATAATAACGTCGCGCACGGCTTCGTCTTGTCCAACCATTACCTTTTGAATTTCGAACTTCAGCGCGTTGTATTTTTCCTTCAACGCATCCAATGCCTCAACATCCGATGAAAATGTAGTCATACTCTTAATTTTTATTCCAGTTGAATTGAAACGTACAGCTTCTGAATTGCTCGTCCATGAACGAGTAGTTTTTCTTCAATGCCTTACTTACCCAAATATCGGTTGCACTCTGACGCTCGATACTCTCTGTCTTTGCTTGAAACAACTCGTAGTCTTGCTCCATGTTTGCGCGGTGAGCTGGCAAACGCGCATCTAGTTGATAAATGACATACGCATCTTTACCGTTCGGCTGCTTCGCCAATTGAGGTTCCGATAATTCTCCTTCCTTCAATTTCGACAGCGTTAAATTCAGCTCAGCTGTGAGTGTAGCCACGTCGTGACGTGTGCCTCCTGTCTGCATATTCATAATCTTGCCTGCCTGATTTTTCGTTTCCTCATCTGTACTGAAGCGTGCAGCGGCCGCATTGAAAGAAAGCTTCTTCGCCACCAACTCACGATAAACGGAATCTATTTGTGACTTGCATTTATTAAAATCTTCATCTTTTATTTTCGGTGACATTAAGATGTGACAAGCACGATAGTATTCGCCACGCTTTTCAACCACCTTCACGAAATGATACCCATAAGTAGACTTGAATACCGGAGAGTAATTTCCTTCGTCTGTGGTGAAAACTGCAGACTCGTATTCAGGAACGAAGCTTCCTTTGCGAATCATGTCGTAACAACCCCCTTTAAATTTCGAGCCGGGATCTTCGCTGTGTCTGCGCGCTTGAATGGTCATGCTTGTTCTTCCAGAGGCAATATCATTTCTAACACTGTCCAAAAATTGAATGACCTGCTGATTTTCTCTTTCTGGAATAAGGGGTGAAATAACTATTTGAGAGTACTGCACCTGCTCACCAATGAGCGGAAGTGAATCTTCGGGAAGTGATTGGTAGTATTTCAATACCTGCGACGGGGTGATTTTCACATTTCTCGTAATTTCATCTTGCTTCTTTTGAGTAAGCAGCTGATCGCGAATCATGTCGAAGAAATCTACTTTCAACTGAGAAATTGGTTTTCCGTAATAGGTTTCGAATTGTTCTACGCTTCCGAGCATTTCAACGAAATAGGTAATTCGTTTTTCAACTTGCGCATTTACTTCACCATCTGTAACCTCTACGCTATCTATTTTTGCTTGATGAAGAAGAAGTTTCTGGTACATTAAGTCCTCGAATATGGCGCACTCCTTTTCAGCCGGAAGCTGAGATTTCCCTTGCGTTAGTTCGAATTTTGCATTTTCTAAGTCTGAAAGAAGAACAACTTCAGCGCCTACACCTCCGATAATTTTATCTATTGTTTTGCCTGGCTGAGCCCACGAGAAAGCAGATAGCATAACAAAAACAAACCACAAAACACCTTTTTTCATTCTCTTATTGTTCTAATTTTCCTTCCGACTTTGCTTGTTCGTAAAGGCCATTTCTCATTTTCAGCAACAGCTCTTGTTTGCGTATGTTCAGCAAGATACTTGCAATATTGCTTCGAACCATTTCCAAAGGCGACGAATCACCAGGTAAAAGGTAAGAACCTATTTTCACCCAGAATATTTCACCATTAAAATTTATTTGTTGGGTTGAAGTGGCTTGAACTAAGAACTGAGATCTATCTGCTACTGGTAAAGGAATTAGTTGAGCAAATTGCTCCCAGTTCATATAACTCGTAAAGTTATAGTAATGCTTCGCGCCAACTTGAATACAATACGCTTCCCACGTGGCAATGTCGTCAGAGGCAAAAGCGGCAGACATATTCTTAATATCTCTTGATTTCTCGGGAAGCGAGCAAAACTTCAACTGAAAAACATGTTCATTCACCTTCATTGAGGATTTGTTGGCCTCGTAATAAGACTGAATCTGATCATTCGTTATGACAGTATCCATGTTCTTCTTAATCCAATCTTGTTCGTATGAGTAGATCAACAAAGACCTTCTATAGTCTTCAATTCTTCTCTCAACGGCCAACTTCTCTTCATCGGAAATCTTTTCTGCTTCTTGCAAGACAAGTTCATCTTTCAACCACGATTGAATTATTTCTTGCGCCAAAGCTGTTGAATCTTCTGCCGAAACGTTATTTGGAATACGCTCGCGCAATTCCTCAAGAGTCAGCACGGCGTCTCCTAAGCGAGCTACAGCATCTGGATTTGAGCTGCCGCAGCTTGCCGCAAGAATGACATAAAATGCTGCTGTAATAAATGTTGCAGCCTTCATGTTTATTTCGCTATTGAATGAAGAACCTCTTTGTGTACGATGTAGGTTTTAGCCTTGCGCAATTCTTCTATCCATTGTTTATCCAGGAAATTCTGATACTCTGAAGTAACGAGTCCGCGTGCTTCTGCAAGTCTTTTCGGCGATTTATTAAGTAGCTCTTGAATATCTACCACTATCACTTGCCCGTTCATTGGAACATTCACGCTCAATCCTTCCGTCCACTTAATCTTACCCAATACCTCACGGTCTTCACGAGCGAACAATCCACCTTCGGTTTGAAGATTCAACTGTGTTCCCTGATTCAGTTCCGCTGCAGCTTCAGATGGAGATTTTCCAGCTTCCAACATCTTGCGAAGCTTATTAGCAATCTCGTCGTTTGCGCAGGTATAGATTACGACTTCAGCACGATCTGGCCACATAAAGCTAGCTTTGTTCGCTTCGAAGTAATTGTTCAATCCAACAGTATCCTTCACGGCTTTCGACCAAACCAATTGGTCGGTTAATTCGAACAATAAAATTCCTTCACGGTATTCTTTCATGAGTAATCGGAAGGCAGGATACTTCTCTTCAAGATGAGCATCTTCCTCACGCATTAATTTGTCTTCAGCAAACATTTTGGCTTCAAACTTAACGTAGTCAACCGGATTCAAATTCGTGTTCGCGCCTTTGCGTGTAATCATGGTTTGATAGAAGTCGTTCACGGTGTATTTCGTTCCTGCTACTTCACAGAATACTTTTTTCAATAAGCCTTTGCTTGCTTTCAGCTGTCCTACGTAAGTGCTGCTATCTGCCTTTGCTGCAAGCTTGTTGATGTACTTCTGGTTGTAAACGAAGTTGTACTCCTTTCCAATTTTCGCAAGGAAAGAATTCTTCGTTTTTTCAGCACGAACATCTTTTGAAACTTTCGCTTTGATGTCTTTCGACATCGACTCGAATGAAGCAAGTGGCTTGTACCCCAATCGCTTCACAATGTGCCATCCGTAGGTAGTCTTAAATGGACGCGAAACATCTCCGTCTGCAGCTAGCCCATAAGAAGCCTCTTCAAATTCAGACACCATTTTGTTTGTTCCAAACCAAGGAAGTTCTCCGCCTTTGTTTTTCGTGGTTACATCTTCACTGTACAAAGCACATAACTCAGCGAATGTTTGCTTTCCCTCCAATGCCTTCTGATAAATCTCATTGATCTTAGCTTCAGAAGCGTCGTTAGCGGCGTCTTTCTGTGGCTTAACCATGATATGTGCAACATGAATCTCTCCGCGTGCAGGACGACGTCCGGTTACTTTCAACAAGTGATAACCGTATTGCGTGCGCACAGGCATGGTTACTTCTCCAATCTTGGTATTGTATGCAGCTAATTCAAACGGATAAACCATTTGGAAGGCAGTGAAATAGCCGAGGTCTCCGTTGTTCTTCTCTACCGATTTGTCTGTACTGTATTTTTTTGCAGCCGACTCGAAAGACTCTCCAGCAAGAATCTTCTTGCGAATGTCCATAATCTTGTTGTAGGCCTTCAAGGTATCTGCCGCCAAAGCATTTGGCTTACATTCAATAAGCAAGTGGCTTGCACGAACTTCTTCTTGCAAATGCGCATAGGCCTCTTGCATAAGTTCGTCTAGTTTTTCTTGGTCGGTTAAATACGGACGAGCCAATTGTGCGCGGTAACCTTGCAATTCATATTTGAATTTACTTACCGTGTCTAATCCAGCAGCTTTCGCAGCGTGCACTTTCAATTTGAAATTGATAAACAATTCCATGTACTCATCTAACGCAGCCTTTGTAACAACAGAATCGCGGTTGTTTTTTCTGAAAATATTTTCAAATTCTTCCAGCGATACATCTTCTCCGTCAACACTCAGTACTGTTGGTGAAGCAACTGCAGCCTTTTGAATCGGTTGCGCATTCGCGCTGAACCACACTGTGCCAAAGAGCACAACATTTAAAAGTAGAACTTTTGTAAAACGCATATGACTTAAATTAAACTGAATTATTTATAACTGTAATTTGGTGCTTCCCTTGTGATTACAACATCATGCGGATGACTTTCTTTGATACCCGCGTTTGTAATACGAATGAATTTAGCTTCTTGAAGTTGGGTAATGTTCGATGCTCCGCAGTATCCCATTCCGGCCCTCAGTCCGCCAATGATTTGGTGCATGACTTCCATTACTGAACCTTTGAAAGGCACGCGTCCTGAAATTCCTTCAGGAACTAATTTCTTAATATCATCTTCAGCATCTTGGAAGTAACGATCTTTTGAACCGTGTTGCATGGCTTCCAAAGAACCCATTCCTCTGTATGACTTGAATTTTCTTCCTTCGTAAATAATAGTTTCTCCTGGAGATTCTTCCGTTCCGGCAAGCATAGAACCAATCATTATGGTTGAAGCTCCGCCTGCAATTGCTTTCGCAATATCTCCTGTATATCGAATTCCTCCGTCTGCAATCATCGGTACGCCTGTTCCTTTCAACGCTTCCGCAACATCCGTTACAGCGGTTAATTGAGGAACACCTACCCCAGCAATTACGCGTGTTGTACAAATTGAACCCGGTCCAATTCCAACCTTCACCCCATCGGCACCCGCTTCCACCAATGCTTTCGCAGCGGCACCGGTTGCAATATTTCCAACAATCACATCTATTTTATCTCCGAAAGCGGCCTTCACTTTTTTCAAGGTTTCAATTACACCTTTCGAATGTCCGTGCGCGGTGTCAATCACCACTGCATCTACTCCCGCTTTCACCAAGGCTTCAACGCGGTCCATGGTATCGCCAGTAACACCAACTGCTGCCGCGCAACGCAAACGTCCGAAGTTGTCTTTGCAGGCATTCGGATAACGGCGCAACTTCAAAATGTCTTTGTATGTGATCAGTCCCATTAGTTTTCCGTCTGCGGAAACAACAGGAAGTTTTTCAATTTTCTTTTCTTGAAGAATAGATTCAGCCGTTTCTAAATCTTTCGGTTTGTCTGTGGTGACAAGGTTTTCGCTTGTCATGACATCACGAATAGGCTTCGCGTAATCTTTTTCGAAACGAAGATCTCTGTTAGTTACAATTCCCTTCAATACCCCTTCAGCATCTACAACGGGTATTCCTCCGATTTTGTGCTCTGCCATAATGGTGAGCGCATCTCCAACGTTTGCTGTTTCGTGCAGGGTAATCGGATCTTGAATCATTCCGCTTTCGCTACGCTTCACTTTTCTTACTTCTGCCGCTTGAGCAGCAATGCTCATGTTCTTGTGAATCACAGCAATTCCTCCTGCGCGAGCCATGGCAATAGCCATAGAGCTTTCAGACACGGTATCCATGGCAGCAGACACAACGGGAGTGTGAAGCATGATGTTTTTCGTGAATTGCGATGAAATGTTCACTTCGCGAGGCAGCACCTCTGAATAGGCTGGAACGAGAAGAACATCGTCGTAAGTAAGACCTTCTCCTACAATTTTCGAATGGTTTGCGGACATACGTTTGAATTTTCGAATAAAATTCGGACAAATGTACGAAAAATAGGGGTAATAAGCCGCTACTCTTTTATTATAAACTGTCGAGCAGATTGGTTAAATCGGGATCTGAAATTTCAGTCATAATCACCATGACGGTTGAATTGCCATTCACTGTTAATTCTTGATTGAAGTGGAATAGACTTCCGTTTGCGTTTACTGCAATAGCTACAATCTTCGCAGACGCACCTGCTGGTACTCCAGAGATAACCCCTTCATTCGATTGCAACAACGTCTTGGTGTCGGGTAGGTAGGCGAAGAATAACACATTGGTCAAATCGTCTTCCTCCGAATCAAACGTTATGTTGTATGTCCCACTGGTCGAAACACTGCGGTCGGCGTTAATCCATCCTAATTTTTCAATAAAGGCCGTGTAACCAATCGTATCTACATCGAAGACAGGATTCTGCGTTTGAGTTATTCCCCACACTCCAAGATCCATGGTCCAGTCTACAACATCTCCGTTTTCATTTCCGTAATACACATTCATGTAATTCAATTGAGGTGCTGCATTCGGCATACTCACTTTGAACGCACACGGTTGAGACAAGGATAATTCTTGCCCATCTTTTTCAGCTCTCAATCTTATTTCACCTGCCGTTTCCAAGGGCATTCCAGCTGAAACCGTAGGCATACGATAGTAAATCATATCCTTCGGGGTATACAATTCGACCAATTTCACTAAAAACGGATAAGTCACTTCACCACCACCCGGAAGTTGAAGGCAGTCGATGCTTCCCCAAATAGCTGTGCCCTGATTGCCAATAATGGGTCCCTCTCCAGCGGTGTCAATAACAAACACTTGCTCGTCTTGCTTTTTCGAGTCTAAGTAAGCATTCGGAGATTCGTACGTATTCAAATCTCGTTCAATGCGGTCTCTTGAGCAAGATGAAAACATCAGTGTCGTTGCAAGAATCAACATAGTTGATGCTCCGACAAAAAAAGGAGTGATTCTCTTAGTCATAAGCTGCGCATTTTTCTTTTTTTCCTTTGAATGAACTTTTATCGAACAGCAATCCTACGTGCAGCGTGCCCTCTTGGTGCCGCGCGTTGTATCGCCATTCGACGAATGGTTTAATTTTCTTTCCGAATACCATGCCAGCGCCTACTTCCGCATTCCAGTTATTCAGCATCGCATCTTTCATGTCGGAATTTTCGAAGTTAATCCAGCGGTTGTAACCCAAATGCACCAAGGTATAGGATTGAATTTTTTTTCTTTTGAAGAATTTGTATTGCGCCGATGCGCCCAGTGTCCACTCATGAATTTTATTGGTGGGAAGGAAATACGAAAACTGCGGACTGATCTGAATCTGCTTCTTTTCTCTGAAAATTGTTCTGGCACCTATGCCTATACTTTCAGTTTGAAAATTATAAATACCGGAGAATCCCCCTGTTACTTGAGCAGACAATTGAGATGCAAAAAACAGGATGAAAATGAAAATATATTTCTGCATTTTTTCTCGAATGAAAGTGTAACGAAAGTATATCTGAAATTATTGCCAACGAAAAGGGCGGTTCGAAAACCGCCCTTTCAAGACAAAATTTAATACTAAATTAAACTACCCCTTGGTCTAACATTGCATCGGCAACTTTAACGAAACCTGCGATGTTTGCACCTTTCACGTAGTTAACATAATCGCCTTCAGATCCGTATTGAACACATGCAGCATGAATACTTTTCATGATGTTGTGAAGACGTTGGTCAACTTCTTCACGAGTCCAGCTTAAACGAAGACTATTCTGAGACATTTCCAAACCAGATGTAGCTACACCACCAGCGTTAGACGCTTTTCCTGGAGAGAACATCAATTTGTTTTCGTCGAATACAGCAATTGCTTCAGGAGTAGAAGGCATGTTAGCACCTTCAGCTACTGCAATACAACCGTTTGCTACCAATGCCTTTGCATCGTCACCGTTCAATTCGTTTTGCGTAGCGCAAGGAAGAGCAATGTCGCACTTCACACCCCATGGTGTTTTTCCAGCTACGAACTCACATCCGTATTTAGTAGCGTACTCTTGAATACGTCCGCGCTTCACGTTTTTCAATTCCATTAAGAAAGCAAGTTTCTCGGCATCGATTCCGTTCGCATCGAAGATATATCCAGAAGAATCTGAAGCTGTAACCACTTTAGCACCCAATTGAGTTGCTTTTTCAATAGCATATTGAGCCACGTTTCCAGAACCAGAAACAACAACGGTTTTTCCGTTGAAGTCTTTTCCTTTCACCGCCAACATTTCTTGAGCGAAGTATACAGTTCCGTAACCAGTTGCTTCCGGACGAATCAATGATCCACCCCAGTTGCGACCTTTTCCTGTTAAAACACCGGTAAACTCGTTACGAAGACGCTTGTATTGACCGAACATGAATCCGATCTCACGTCCACCTACTCCAATATCTCCTGCAGGAACATCGGTATCAGGACCAATGTGACGAGCCAACTCGCTCATAAAGCTTTGGCAAAATGCCATAACCTCGCGATCGCTTTTTCCTTTCGGATCGAAGTCTGATCCACCTTTACCACCGCCCATTGGAAGGGTAGTCAAAGAGTTTTTGAATATTTGCTCGAAACCTAAGAATTTCAAAACAGACAAATTCACTGTTGGGTGAAAACGCAATCCGCCTTTGTAAGGACCAATTGCACTGTTAAATTCTACGCGATATCCGCGATTAACTTGAATCTCACCTTTGTCATCTACCCATGGAATACGGAAGATAATTGTACGTTCTGGTTCAACAATGCGTTCCAAGATTTTAGCATCCTTATACTTAGGATGATTTTCCATAAATGGAATAATGGCTTCCGCCACCTCGTGAACAGCTTGAAGGAATTCAGGTTCGTTCGGGTTCATTGCCCGAACTTTCGACATAAAGGCGTCAATTTGCTCTTGATGTTTTTGTGACATGATTTTTCAATTTTGTGGGGACGAAGATAGTACTCTTCACCATAGGTTGACAAAGGATGCGTAAAATTTCATTCGAAAATAGATTTAGTGTTTCTTTGCAGACTATTCGGAAACCTATGTGGGCAAAAATTGCTGGATTTATTCTTCGTAATCGTGTGTTGCTTGGTATCATTACCCTAGCTATCACAGCTTTTATGGGTTGGGAAGCGCGCAATGTTCGTATGAGCTACAAGTTCTCGGGTGTTCTGCCCCAGGACGATTCTACCTATGTTGAATATCAGGCGTTTACAAAGCAGTTTTCCGAAGATGGTAACGTTGTGGTCATCGGCTTGAATGATCCTGAAATTTGGGAACTTCAAAACTTCATTGCGTTGAAGGAATTGGGTAACACGTTGAAGAAAATTACCGTTCCTGTCGACACCCTCATTAACGGTGTAAAAACAAGTGTCCAAAGAAACGTTGTAGACTCTGTATTTTCAATTGCTCACTGCTATGAAATGTATGCAGACACGACAGAAGAGCGATTCCGATTCAGACAAATTTCCGACGGAAATATGATTTCTCAGGAAAAGCTCGACTCAGTAAAGGAAAAAATTCTCTCTCTGCCTTTCTATGACGGATTGTTGTA
The DNA here is from genome assembly GCA_964511555.1 of uncultured Chryseobacterium sp. Lineage (GTDB taxonomy): Bacteria > Bacteroidota > Bacteroidia > Flavobacteriales_D > Sanyastnellaceae > CAIZGX01. The sequence continues at coordinate 7,566 of CAZEFR010000039.1, read as the reverse complement.
CAAGTCAAAGTCAGATGCAACACTCATGATGGTTTTTGTCAATTCTGAACTTTTCAATTCTGAATTCAGAGGAAATGCGGTTGACCAAATTGTTGAGAAGGTAAATCAGTTTTCGAAAGACACTTACGTGAAGACCTATATTTCGGGCCTTCCATTTATTCGAACTCAGATGACTGCGAAGGTGAAGGCTGAATTGAAATTCTTTACCTTACTCTCTTTGTTGGTGAGTGCTGTTTTGCTATTCATCTTCTTCAGAAGTATTCGCGCGGTAATCGTGTGTATGGTAATTATTGGAATTGGAGTTATTGTTTCTTTGGGAACGATTGCACTTTTCGACTACCCCATAACCATGCTCATGGGACTTATTCCGCCGCTCATGATCGTTATTGGCGTTCCCAACTGTATTTACCTCCTTACTAAATACCACCAGGAATTTATTCGTCATGGAAGTAAGATGCGAGCTATGACGCGTGTCATTCAAAAGGTTGGGGAAGCGTCATTTATGATTAACGCCACAACTGCTGTGGGTTTTGCTACTTTCATTTTTGTTGAAAGTGATTTGCTCAAACAATTCGGGGTAATTTCTGCATTGAATAGCATGCTTATGTTCTTCATTTCATTGATTGCATTTCCAATTTTATTCTCCTACACCGCCGCACCGAAAGCTCGTCATTTGAAGCATCTCGACATGCGTTGGTTGTACCACACCCTCGAGAATTTGGTGAAGATGATTACCAAGAACAGAGGAATCATTTACTTCGTGACAATTGTTATTACCGCATTAAGTTTTTACGGAATGACCTTGGTGAAAACCACAGGAAACATTGTCGATGATTTACCAGACGACGACCGCGTAATTACCGATTTACATTGGTTTGAAAAGCATTTCGACGGCGTAATGCCGTTCGAAATAATGGTAGAAGCGAAACGAGGGAAAATTACCAATCCGAAGACTATTGCTCGGATAGATTCTTTGCAGGGTGTAATGGATACCTTGCCGGGGGTTTCAACAAAAATTTCACGATCACTCTCCATTGCAGATGCTATTAAATTCGCCCGTCAGGCTTATTACGATGGTGACCCGGAATATTACGGTTTAATTAGTCGCGGTGAACAGCAATTCATTGGTCCTTATTTCGAGCAATCGGATAGTGCTGCTGAAAAATCAAATGCTTCAAAATATTCGAATACCTTCTTAGACGATTCACTAAAGAAAACGCGCATTACTGCACAAGTGGCAGATATTGGAACGCTTGCCATGGATTCGTTGTTGAACACGCTTCGTCCGGAAGTGAACAAACTTTTCCCAGATAGTTTGTATAAGGTTACCATGACCGGCACTAGCATTGTTTTCTTGAAGGGAACGACATACTTGGTGAACAACTTATTCTCGAGCTTGCTCTTCGCCGTTGGTGTTATCTGCTTGCTCATGTGGATCATGTTCCGCAGTTTGCGCATGTTGCTCATTTCGCTTGTACCGAATTTAATTCCTCAGTTCATCACTGCAGGTTGCATGGGGTTCTTCGACATTCCATTAAAACCTTCCACCATTTTGGTGTTCAGTATTGCATTTGGAATTACGGTAGACAACACCATTCACTTCTTGGCGAAGTACAGGCAGGAATTACGCGAACACAATTGGAATATTAAATTGTCTGTGCTTTCTGCGGTAAAGGATACAGGAGCAAGTATTTTGTTTACCTCTATCGTTTTATTCTTTGGATTCGGAATTTTTGTTTTCTCTGAATTCGATGGAACGCGTGCGTTGGGAATTTTGACCTCGTTAACCTTGTTTACTGCTATGCTTACGAACTTGATTGTATTGCCTGCGATGTTACTGTCGTTGGAACATCATTTAAGTACGAAAGCATTTGCTGAACCCTTCTTGCAGGTGATAGACGAAGAAGATGACTTAACCTATGAAGCTTGGCGCATGCAGCGTATAGACCCCACACTTCCAGAGGAGCATTTTGAAGATCCGGAAGACGAAAAATTGTAAGGGTATTATTTAGCCTCTTCAAAAACTTCGTTCACGCTTTCCTCGAGGGCGTTCAGATCGTTCACAACTTCATTGAGCTCATGAGCTGGAATAGGCTCGTTCACGCCCTTCCACAAAGAAACAACGGCTTTCACTTTGTGAATAGCATCTTGAATGCGCGACTTTGCGAGTTTCCATTTACTTGATTTCGAATCAGAGTCACTAGACTGAATGTTCATGTCGTAGCGTTCGGCAGCGTTTAACAAACAAACGCGAAGATCATTTTCGTTCCATGGTTTGGCAACGTAGCGATAAACCTGACCGCGATTGATTGCATCTATTACAGCTTCAATATCTGCGTATCCTGTAACGAGTATTCGCACAGCGTTTGGAAAATCGTTAAGCGTAAGTTCGAAGAATTCTACTCCACTTAACTCTGGCATTTTCTGGTCGGAAAGAATAATTGGAACTTCGTTGGCATTTAGATATGCCACTGCCTCTTGCGGGGAAGTGGTCGTATACACATCGAACTCTCTTCTGAACAGAGCCTTGAATGCAATAAGGTTGTTTTCTTCATCGTCGAGGTAGAGTACTTTAATCATATCTAAAATCTATTTTTAATCGATGGGTAAAGTTATAAGAAAAGTTGTGCCTGTGTTTTCATTACTTGTGAACGTAAGTTTTCCATTGTGCTCGCCTATGATACCTGCTACAATGCCCAAGCCCAAGCCAGTTCCTTCTCCGACATCTTTTGTTGTGAAGAAAGGTTCGAAAATCTTGTGTTGAATATCTGATGGAATTCCGTTTCCATTGTCTTGAATTTCGACGTTAATTGAATTGTCATTGAAAAAAGATCGTACATTAATCACGCGGTCTATTGGTTGTCGGCCTGGAAGGCGCGTAGCTTGAACTGCGTTTGTTACGAGGTTCATGAACACTTGCGATAGTTTTCCTGGGTAGCAGTTTATTTTTGGAATGTTCTCGCCGAGTTCAACGTTGAGTGTAACCTCTGCCTTGGTCATATTCTTCATGACAACGAGTGTAGAGCTCAGGCATTCGTTTATATCGGCGGAAACCAGTTCGTTTCTGTCCATTCGAGAGAATACGCGAAGACCTTTTACTATTTCAGCGGTTCTTTTAGAGCCATCTTCAATACCGTTGAGTAGTTGTTGAATCTCTTTTTTAAGGTATTCAACATCAAGTTTTGTATACTGTTCCTTCAAGTGATTCACTTGCTCTAGAAGATCTTTGTTTTCATCGATAAGTGCAATTTGAGAGAGAAGGTCTAGTATTTCGTCTATGTCTCTTTTGAGTGGACCCACATTAGACTGTACGAAGTTGATTGGGTTGTTTATCTCGTGAGCAATACCGGCAGTCATTTGTCCGATCGACGCTAATTTTTCAGACTCAACGAGTTGTTGTTGTGTCATGCGCAGGTCGTTCATTGCGGTGTGCAATTCGGTATTTCTGTTTTCGAGATCGGCGGTACGTTCGTGCACTTTTTTCTCGAGTTGAATATTTTGTTCCGTCACAAGTCTTTCATTTTCTTTCATTGCAATGAAAGCCTGTTGTTGAGAAAGTTCTTTTTCTTGTTTCAGCACGTTAATGCGATCTGCCAGCGCAAACGACAGCAACAAAATTTCCACCACCGACCCCACTGGCAATGCGAAATTCGTGAACGCGTTGAATGGTAGGATGCCGAAGTTTCTTAAAGCGTATAACGTTAAACCAATAATAAAAATAACCCAAGCAACTATGAAATATCCGGCGGGTCTATAACCCTGTTTTATTGCACTGACAGAAGCGAAAATCAAAATTAATGCAGACGAAGCACCAACATTTAGTATGATTTGAGTGGAATTATGAAACCCGAAAATCGCTAATCCTATGGCAGCAAAATAAAGTACTTTAAAAAAGTTAAGAACTTTATTTATCCTAGGGGAGAATTGAGCTGTTCTGATAAAATTTTGAGCGAAGAAAATAGTTGCAAGTCCACTTAAACCTGGTACAATAGATCCTAATGCAACATTCAAACTACCAGAAAAATTAAATATGTATTTAGAAGAAAAACCAAATAATACCAATTGAGTGTAACCAACAGTAAAAATGTAAAAGATGTATAGAAGATATACATGATCTCTCACAGAGAAAAACACAAACAAATTGTAGATGAACATTGAAAGAATAACTCCGAGATAAATGGCAAAAATCAAATCAATATTCTCATAATCATTTAATAAACTTCCAGATTCTTCAATACTCAATGGAATTAGCAACTGATCCGAACTACTTACTTTCAAGTAGTACTCAACTGTATTATCCGCTGATTTTTGAATTGACACGGCATTACCCGTTATGTTAAACTCACGAGATCCTAGAGATACCTTCTCACCGGAACTTCGATGAAATACTGAATCTCTCGTAATCTGATATACTTCAACATTATCTATAATTGGATTGGCAATATGTAAAACCTTCGGGCTTGACCAGAAAGTACTATCTACTTGAAATTTCCAATGAACGACATATGTACCACGCTTGAGGCCTAAATTTATAATAGATCCAGAAACATTCTCATAAACGCCATTTTTCCAATCAGATAATTCTGAATCACTCGAAAACTCGGCATAACCAATTTGAGAAAAACAATATTCCGAGAATATTGCTAGAGTTATTAGTAAAAGAAATTTTCTCATGTCTCGATCTGATAATGTATAGATGTCAAACCATCACCGATAATTTCATCAATTCTCATTATCGGATTTAGCCTTATTTCGTTGATTTTAAATCTTTCAATTTCATCCGAGTCAGGAAGGCTCAGAATATTTGGCTGATGAGTAATATGAGCATATTGATTGGCACCAGCATAAAAAACCTTTCCTCCTTCACCCAAAGATTCTACCAATCGAAATCCATATTTATGAGAAATACGATACGTAAATGCTGAACACAAAGCAATCATCTCATTGTAACCCAACAAACCTCCTAAAGCAATTGCGCTTCTGATGCTGTAAACGCTACCTATTCCCAAGCCAGCAACTGCGACTGAATTCCACAAACCACATAACTCAGCAACGGGCCCCTTTCTGCTGTTTAAATATTCATCAAGATTTAAAACATCCTCGCCTATAGCACTCTGTATAGGCAATTCTAATTTCGAACCTAACAACTGCAATCTTGATCCTCCATAGGTGATTTTGCGATCTGTAGATTCAACAATAATAACATGCGTCCCAGGATCAAACATCCATTCCTCAGTTGAACTAGTCAACTTAAATCCAAAGGCTTCTAAAACTCCCAAATGCCCCTCTCTGAATCTCATACAACTTTCAAAATCATCAACTGCCCTAAAACTTCTAATCGAAATTTCAAACAAATGCTTCTCAGGTGAATTGATGTTATAACTCATGAACTCCCAATTTCTGTTGAAGATCCATAAAATATCTCCCCGAAGAAATTGTATTTCCCTGTAAAATATTGCGTGCGGCTATTGTAACAGAAGCACCACCGTGTAACACGTCGCTTGCTAATTGCGGCCAAGTATCTAGGGTTTTTCCAATTTCTAGCATCGAATCAATGCCACGCTTGGAAGCAGCAGACATATCAATAAAGCGCATTAACACTTCGTTTGAGCTTTTAGAGAGCAACTCTTCAACTTCAGAATCTGAAATTCTTCCATGAAATAATGGCTCGTTAACATTCTGATAATTCTCAACATCTAAAAGTCCACGATCACTCGTTTCCATAAGAAGAGGAATTCTATATTTTCTAGCGAATAAACGGAGTAACAACTTAACTGAACCACTATCACATTCATCTACAACCAAATCTAATCTGCGATTACCGATAAAAAATTCTTCTATGTTCGAATCTTGCACACCTTCAGAAAAAACTTGAATTTTCAAATACGGATCTATCTCAAGTGCCCATCTTTTCGCTATTTCAACCTTTTGAAGTCCAATATCACATAACCTGAAAGGAAGCCTATTCAAATTAGACATCGATAACACATCAAAATCTGCAATTTTAAAATTCTCAGCAGTTCGCTCCATTACCATAGATAGAAATACTGAAAATCCAACAGACATACCAACTATTCCAATAGTTTTATCTGACAACCTTCCTTGTTCAATTTTCGAAATTTTATTTCTGTTTCGAGAGGTTCTGAGCTCGATAAATTCAGATTTTTCTAAAATTTTCAAAGCAGTGTTACTCCATGGAAAATAAACCCAGCTTCCATACTCTGAATTTTTTAACATGAAGTCCTTGGCCTCTTCGAGACCATCGGTTTTTTTTAATTTTCTAATGCAAAAAAGCTCTTCAAGTTGACTTTGCAACAAATCAAATTCTAGCAAATCCGAGAACTCGCTCTTAATCAACTGAATTTCATTCGATTGATGTTGAATCGAAAAGACCTTATGTTCCAATGTAAAAATTATTAATGCAAGAAACTGAAATTATTGCAGACGATAACTTAGATTTAGCACCTGTTGTAAACAACCGAAAGTTTATTCTAATGCCTAAACCTAACAAAAATTCAAATTCTACTATTTCATTTCCGAAATGGAAAGAAATAATCAATTGCTTCATCGACGAGAATTCAAAAAAGGATAGTTTTAAATTGAATGAATTTAAGACTAAACTTGACTTCTTTCAATCCAACGCAAGGGTAATAACCGATGATATGGCAAATAAGAGTGTTTCTCTTGCTATGCAAATGATGATTGGTGCAGCCGGGGAATATGTGCCTGGGGAAACTCTAGACAGTATTATTCCGAGAATCAAAGAAACTGGATTTTCTAGTAACGAATTTTACACAGTATTTGATTTGTTGAATTCGAACTACTGCGTGAAAGATGAAACATTGAGTGAAAAACTGGGAATTAAACCCGAAAATTTTGAACTTTATAATTTACTTGGAATATCAGGGCATCCGTTCCATGTTCACGAAGAGGATCTCCCTCATTTTATTAGATGGGCAGGAGTTGCTTTTTTGCTTTTTTCATTACCAGGATTTACATTCCAATCAAATAAAGACCATTTCATAATCAAATTCAGAGTTAACGTTTCTTCATCTGAGATTCCAGAAATATCAGAACTTAAATTCGTTACACTAGAAAAAAAGTGCTTTCTAAGTAATGAAAGTGTTGGGAATAATGATTTCATTCCAAGATATCACTTCGATAGGTGGTCGATAATTCCAACGAGCGAAGACCTGTTCGTTAAGCCGCAATTCGTCTCAGACTTTCAGCAAAGTACATTCATGAATGGTCTTAATTATTTATTTAATGCCTCTTTATTGAATTTTCCGATAAAGTATCTATTAATGTTGGAAGAGAGAATTCTTCAAGACAGAAATAAAGGAATATCTAACGAACTTAATAGAAACATTCTCGAACACGCTGGTATTGAGGCCTCTTTCGATGAATATCAAATCGGAGATTATATGGCAAAAACAATCCGTCCCAAACTCACCGATTTAGTTCAAAAATGGGATTCTTCTAATTCTAACAAAATTATAGAAAACGATAATCAAGCCATCCACCAAGCGCAAAAGCTAGGTTTACTGCCGATACCAGATAAAATTA
>CAZEFR010000038.1:0-21823 GCA_964511555.1 uncultured Chryseobacterium sp. | reverse complement strand
GGAAAAGATTTCTCAATATGGAGAAGGGTCTTTCCTCTGCATTGAAAATGCAGAAGACGCACAATCGAAAATTTTCGAACTAATAAAGCAGCAATCGAAAAAATGAGTGAAGTAAAAATCATAGGAATTTCTGGGGGAAGCGGATCGGGCAAGACCACTTTTTTAAGTGGATTGAAGGAGCGAATTCCCGCTGAACACCTTGCTCTCGTCTCTCAGGACAATTACTACAAGCCGCAAACAGAGCAGCACCGCGATGAGAACGGTTGGGTGAATTACGATCTTCCAACCGGGATTGAAAAAGAGCGATTCATTTCCGATATGAATGAATTGTTGAATGGAAATGCCATTGAGTTTTTGGAATACAACTTCAACAATCCCGCATGGGAGCCACAGAAGATGACCATTCAACCGGCACCCATAGTTGTTATGGAAGGATTGTTTGTATTTCATTACAATGAAATTTTCGAAAAACTTCATCATAAAATTTACCTCGACGCTCCGGTAGACTTACGCTTGGAAAGACGCATCCATCGCGACCTTGGACAACGTGGTTACCCTGAGCACGAAGTGCGTTATCAGTGGGACAATCATGTTCGTCCGGCAGAGATCGAATACCTCGAACCCTTCATCGATCGTTGCGATTTAATCATTGATAGCACCAAGCCCATTGAAAGTGAGATCGATCGTTTGGTAAAACTCCTCGGCTATTAATGGAGATTACGATTTACACAGACGGCGCTGCGAAAGGCAATCCGGGTCCAGGCGGATACGGAGCAGTGCTCATGGCAGGAAAATTTCACAAAGAAATTTCTGAAGGCTTTCGACTCACCACCAACAACCGCATGGAGCTTATGGCTGTATGCGCTGCCTTGGAATTATTGAAATTCGATAACAGTCCGGTTACCGTTTACAGCGATTCGAAATATGTTGTAGACTCTGTAGAAAAAAAATGGATTGCCGGCTGGGTGAAACGCGGATGGAAGAATGTGAAGAATCCCGATTTATGGAAACGCTACATGGCTGTGGCTTCCAAGCACAACGTAAAATTCGTATGGGTGAAGGGACACGCTGGAAATAAATACAACGAGCGATGCGATGAATTAGCTGTGGCCGCAAGTTCTGGAAGAAATCTTCCCGCCGATGATTGGTACGAACGGAATGCCTCAGATAATTAATTGTTTTAGCTAATCACTACTATATTTGCCCAAACTTTTGAAACCATGCGTACAGACCAATACCAAGGACACGATTATTATTTAATGGATGAGCTGCTTACCGATGAGCACAAATTGATTCGCGATGCAGCACGTGAGTGGGTAAAAAAAGAAGTTTCTCCAATTATTGAAGAAGCTGCTGAAAATTGTAAATTTCCTCAACACCTGTTGCCTGGCCTTGCTAGCATTGGTGCTTTCGGACCTTATATCCCTGAAGAATACGGCGGAGCTGGCCTAGACCAAATCGCCTACGGATTAATCATGCAAGAGTTAGAGCGTTGCGATAGCGGTCTTCGCTCTACGGCATCGGTTCAATCTTCTTTGGTTATGTATCCGATTTGGAAATACGGTTCTGAAGAACAACGCATGAAGTACTTACCGAAATTGGCTTCAGGCGAATGGATCGGTTGCTTCGGATTAACTGAACCAGACCACGGTTCAAACCCAGGTGGAATGACTACCAACTTCAAAGACATGGGCGACCACTACTTGTTGAACGGTGCGAAGATGTGGATCTCTAACGCTCCATTCGCGCAAGTAGCGGTTGTTTGGGCGAAGAACGAAGAAGGACGCATTCACGGAATTATTGTTGAAAGAGGAATGGAAGGATTTTCAACTCCTACTATGCACGGTAAGTGGAGCCTTCGCGCAAGCGATACAGGTGAGTTGATTTTCGATAACGTTAAAGTTCCGAAAGAAAACTTATTGCCAGGACGTTCAGGATTGGGCGGACCACTATCTTGTTTAGATAGTGCTCGTTACGGAATTGCATGGGGTGCCATTGGTGCAGCATTAGACTGCTACGATGTTGCCCTTCGTTATTCGCAAGAGCGTATGCAATTCAACAAGCCAATTGGTGCCTTCCAATTGCAACAAAAGAAATTGGCTGAAATGATTACTGAAATTACCAAGGCACAATTACTTACGCTTCGTCTGGGTCAACTTCGCAACGAAGGCCGCGCAACAAGTGCAATGATTTCTATGGCGAAACGCAACAACGTTGACATGGCGAAAACCATTGCTAGCAATGCACGTCAGATGTTAGGCGGAATGGGCATCACGGGAGAATACCCAATCATGCGTCACATGATGAACCTAGAATCCGTGATTACTTACGAAGGAACACACGACATTCACTTGTTAATCACAGGAATGGATGTTACTGGATTCGATGCATTTAAATAATTTCCTCAGAAAGATTGGTATCAACGGCACTTGCACTTCATTCCTTAAGAACTAATTGATGAAGGGCAATTGGCGTAGCCTTCCAGTTATTGTCATTTTAGCAATAATCTGGGGCAGTTCCTTCATTCTCATGAAGCGAGGTATGTTCGCCTTCGACGCCAATGGCCTTCAGGTTTCGGTTTTTTCGCCGAATCAAGTTGCTGCTTTAAGATTAGGCATTGCTTCTTTGGTCATGCTTCCTTTCGCCTTCATTTTCAAAAGTTGGCTTAAGCGTGAATTAATCTGGTGGTATGTTGTGGTTGGAATGTTGGGAAGCGGCATTCCTGCCTTCCTTTTCACGAATTCGCAAATGTTCTTGCACTCAAGCATGTCGGGCATCTTGAATGCACTTACTCCGCTCTTCACCTTAATTGTCGGATATCTTGTTTTTAAGAAGTCTGTTCGAAAAATGCAGATCGTTGGCGTTACCCTCGGCCTTATTGGCGCAGTTTGCCTCATTGGTTTGCGCGGATTAGGCGATTCGAAGAACATGGCGTACAGCATGCTTATTGTCCTTGCCACCATAAGCTATGGTTTCAGCGTGAACACGATTCACAGCAAGCTTCACGGTGTGCCTTCCTTCGCTATTTCGGCGTTTTCGTTGTTGGTGATTGGCATTCCCTGTTGGATCCTCATTGCCACAGACGGAACATTTGACATTCTTGAAACGAACGTTCACGGCTGGAGAAGCTTCGGTTTCGTTGCGACCCTCGCTATTCTCGGAACAGCACTCGGAAATATCCTCTTCTTTCGATTTACACAAAAGGTAGGTGCACTTGCTGCTTCTTCCATTACTTACCTCATTCCAATAGTCGCCATTCTCTGGGGTGTATACGACGGCGAGCCCTTCACGTGGCTTCACGGTGCTTTTGCGGGGATTATTCTAACCGGGATTTATTTGGTGAATAAACAGCCTGCTTCGAGATTCACGAAGTGAAAGATGTTTCACAAGATTCTCCGAAAGATCGCTACGCGAAGCGTTCTTGTGCAACATCTTGCGAAGCATCTTTCGTCTCGCGAAAAAAAGTTATTGTTTTCAAACGAACAATGTGTATATTTGCACCCCTTAATCGGGAAAAACTAAATAAAAATTAACGTTATGTACGCAATTGTTGAAATAGCAGGGCATCAGTACAAAGTACAAAAAGATCAGCAGATCTTCGTTAATCGTCTTCAAAACGAAGAAGGAACACAGGTTGAATTCGACCGCGTTCTTTTGACTGATGATAACGGTTCGATCACTGTTGGCGCCCCAGCTGTAGAAGGTGTTAAGGTCACCGCACGCGTAGTGAATCACCTTAAAGGAGATAAAGTAATTATCTTCAAAAAGAAACGCCGTAAAGGCTATCAAAAGAAGAACGGTTTCCGTGCTTATTTGACTGAAATAGTAATTGAAAAAATTGGTTAATCCCTAATCCTAAAAGACAATGGCTCACAAGAAAGGTGTCGGTTCGTCGAAAAACGGCCGTGAATCAGAAAGCAAACGCTTAGGTGTAAAACTATTTGGCGGACAAACATGTGTTGCTGGTAACATTATCATTCGTCAGCGTGGTACTCGTCACAACGCGGGTTTAAACGTTGGGGTTGGTAAAGACCACACATTATATGCTTTGACAGACGGAGTTGTAGAATTCCGCAAGAAAAAAGACAATAAGTCGTTCGTATCGGTTGTTCCTGCACAGGCGTAATCGAGAGTTCGTCTCAACAATTTTCAAAAACTCTCGATCTTTTGGTCGGGAGTTTTTTATTTTATCTAACATCAAGTAACTTCGTCGCATGCTTCAAGTACCCTATTTAAGAGAGAACACAGAGAAAGCGCTAACCGGATTGGCCAAGCGTAATAAAGATTTTTCAGCAACCGTGCAGTCTATTATTTCAGTAGACGAATCGAGAAGAAAATTGCAGAATGAACTCGACAATCTTTTAGCCGAGTCGAACAAGATTTCGAAAACCATTGGCGATCTTTTCAAAGAAGGAAAAAGAGAAGAAGCAGATGGAATGAAAGTGCGCACCACCGAGATTAAGGAAGAGTGCAAAGGCATTGAAACCAATCTTTCTCAGTTGGAAGAAGAGTTGAAGCAATTGCTTTATCAAGTGCCTAATGTGCCTCACGAAAGTGTTGTATTCGGAAAAGGTGCGGAAGAAAATGAAGTTGTATATTCTTCCGGAGATGTAACATCTCTTGGTGAAAGTAAATTACCACACTGGGAATTGTGCGAAAAACATAAGTTGATCGACTTCGAATTGGGTGTAAAAATTGCCGGAGCAGGCTTCCCAGTATACATAGGAAAAGGTGCACGTCTTCAAAGAGCTTTAATCAATTTCTTTTTAGAGGAAGCTCAAAAAGCAGGGTACATCGAACATCAAGTACCACACCTTGTGAACGAAGCAAGCGGATATGGAACCGGACAGCTTCCCGACAAAGAAGGACAGATGTATCACGTGGGGGTTGACGATTTGTATTTGATTCCAACGGCGGAAGTTCCACTTACGAATTTATACAGAGATGTATTGTTGAAGGAAGAACAACTTCCGATTAAGCTTACAGGCTACACACCTTGCTTCCGAAGAGAGGCAGGAAGCTATGGGAAAGATGTTCGCGGATTGAACCGCTTACATCAGTTCGACAAAGTAGAGATTGTTCAATTGTCGAAACAAGAAGACAGCTATGCTTTGTTGGAAGACATGGTGAACCATGTAAAAGGATTGTTGAATAAGTTGGAACTGCCTTTCCGTATTCTTCGTCTGTGTGGCGGGGACATGGGATTCACCTCATCATTGACTTACGATTTCGAAGTATACTCTGCCGCGCAAGAACGTTGGTTGGAAGTAAGCTCTACTTCGAACTTCGAGACCTTCCAAGCTAACCGCTTGAAGTGTCGCTACAAGGGTGCAGATGGTAAAACGCAATTGGTGCATACACTAAACGGAAGCGCACTTGCGTTACCTCGCATAGTAGCAGCCCTATTGGAGAACCACCAGGATGAAAACGGAGTAAGAATTCCACATGCGTTGGTGCCTTACTGCGGATTTGAACGAATTTAATTAATGACTATGCGCATACTTTATTTCTTCTTGGCTTCTGCCCTTGTGCTTTCTGTACATTCGTGCACACCACCGGACAGAACAGAATATGTGAAGCAGATCGATTCTATTTCGAATGCATTGGAAAGTGTTGCCGTTTCTTACGAAAAGTTAAATCTCGATGAGCTTCAGAGCAAAGTAGACACCGTAAACAAGCATCTCAACTTTATTCAAGCGAACTACAAAGGTGAAATGAAAAAAAGTATCGCCTTTGAATTGACTGATTACCGCAGTATTCGCAAGATTATTCCTGAATTCGGAAAACGTCGAGAAAACATTGCCAACGGCATTACCGTTTCGAGAGAACAACTTTCCTCATTGAAAAAAGCATTGAGCGAAAACGCTACGCATGACGCTGTTGGAAATGAAATCAATGATGATTACTTGAAGAAACAAATTCAACAAGAGAAGACTATTAATTCAGCCCTTGTAAAAGAAATTGAGTTTGTAGTTCAAAAATCAGACTCCATTTACAATCGTTTCTCACGTCATTACAATCAAGTGAAATTCTGGTGTGACAGTATTGCAGCCTCTTCAAAATAATCTATGAAAAAGCTTTGGCTCATAGCGCTTTTAATTCTTGCCACCGAATGTTCATTCGGTCAGCGCGATTTTGAAATTGCAGAGCAGTACTTCTTTGACGGGAAGTTCACCGAAGCAAAGATGTATTACGACAAGCTTTCGAAAGAAGGGTTTGAGAATGAAATTTATGAGAATTACAAAACAACGCTCATTCAATTAAATCTTGAAAAAGAAGCTGAAACCCTCATCAAACGAAGGTTGAAGCAAACCAAAGACGCTACCCTTTATGTCGATTTAGGTAACCTTTACTCGCATTTCAAACAAGATAAAAACGCAGCTGAAGCCTATCAAACAGCATTGGACAAAACAGCAGCTTTCAGAATGCCCATTCTTGAATTGGGACAAAAATTCTTAGAAGTCAACCTCTACGCATGGGCCTTGAAGGCTTACGAAAAAGGTAAGACACTGGGAAAAGACGGATACACTTATTCGTTTGAAATTGCAGGAGTACAAGGATCACTCGGAAACTTCATGGGCATGAGCGAAGCCTATATGGACATTCTCAAAGAAGACCCCTCCTACCTCGGTCAAGTAGAAACTTCCTTCATGCAATTGGTAGATTTTCAAGAAGACGATGCGCGATGCAATGAATTGAAAACACTGGTGCTCAAGCGCATTCAACTTGAACCGAACATTTCAATTTATTCGGAATTCTTGGCTTGGTTCCTCATGCAACGTCGCGATTTTAACGGTGCTTTCATTCAATTGAATGCACTGGATAAAAGAAATAATGAAAACGGAAGTCGCTTAATGAATTTAGCTATCCAGGCTACAAACAACGAAGAATATAGCGTAGCCAAGAAATGCTATGACGCTGTTATTGCCAAGGGAAAAGCTTCGGTTTTCTTCCAACAAGCCAGCGTAAAAAAACTTCAAACAATCAGTCTTCTATTGAAGAAAAATGAATTCACAAGTGCAGATGAATTCAATACATTGGATATTGAATACGCTGCAATTCAAAAAGACATTGTTCAGGCGAATGAATTGGCCATCCTAAAAAAAGACTGGGCGCACCTCAAGACTTTTTATTTGAACAATTCGAAAGATGCGGAAGTCCTTTTGAAAGAGGCGCTCGCTCTAGCTGGTGTAAATGCCAAGACCCTTGCTGAAATTAAACTTGAGTTGGGAGATGTGCTTCTCTTTCAAAATAAAATTTGGGAAGCTTCCCTACTTTTCTCACAAATTGAGTTGGACTTTAAAGACGATGTGCTTGGACATGAAGCCAAATTTCGCAACGCGAAAATTTCATTCTACACCGGTGACTTCGAATGGGCGCAAGGACAGCTTGACGTCTTGAAAGCGTCTACTTCCAAACTCATTTCAAACAATGCCTTGCAACTCTCTTTGTTAATTACAGACAACTTCAACATGGATACCATTCCATTACCTATGATGCAATACGCACGTGCAGAATTACTGGCGTATCAAAATCAATTTGCATTGGCTTTCCAAACGCTCGACAGCATTACAACTGCCTTTCCCGGACATTCGCTAACCGATGAAATTCTTTTCACCAAAGCGAATATTTACAGCAAGCAGGGAGACTTCGAAAAGGCAGTGCTGTTATATACCGAACTCGTGAACATTCACTTCGAAGGAATTTATGCCGACGATGCGCTTTTTGCTTTGGCCGAAATTGAAGAGAAACACTTCAAAGATTTAGCAAAAGCTCAATCGCAATATGAGCGCTTACTGACCGACTTCCCAGGAAGTTTATTCGTTATTGACGCCCGCAAACGTTATCGCGCCTTGAAAGGCGAAGTTCAATAACCTACTCCATTTAGAGTATATTTATTTTCAGGTTCTAAACTGAGTAAATTAGTGTTATCTTGGGGAAAGATGAATACTCTCAAGTATACATACCTCACACTACTTCTGCTTTTCTCTTTTGCACCTTTCGCGCAGAGCGAACTAAACTTCTACGTTAACAATAAAAAGCTGCCTTTTCCCAAAGGAACTGTCTGCTGGCTCGACAGTTCCAACATAAAATCACACGATCACTTCCTCTCTCACTCGAGTGAGTTTACTTCTGTTGTTCCAACTGAAATTAGCAATCTCAACGGACAACTCTGGATTCTAATTCCATTAGCAAATATTAGGAACGAGGACCGCACTTTTCTGTACATAACAAACCCACACATAAACTATCTGAATGTTTGGTGGTTATCAGATTCCCTAACCATTGAAAAAGAGCATTCACCCACAGGTGATCACCTTGAGTACAACAGTCGCGAACTTCTTACATTGAACTATGCTTTTTCCGCGCCAAAGGAAACGAATGCGAACTTCCTGTTAATCTCACTTGACAAAAGGAAAGAAATTCTCACTGCCAATATTCACTTAAGTAACGTAAGAACTATTGAGCGAAGATCTACGCAAGAAACTATTCTATTCGGCTGGCTTGTAGGGATAGTGGTCGTCATAAGTATTGTCTCGCTCGTTCTCTTCGCCTATACGCGAGAAAAAATTTACTTTATTTATTTTCTTTTCCTGTTTTTCATGGTTGTTTATTCATTCGCCGACTTCGGCTTTATACAGTGGATATTCGCCTTTAACCAAGCCAAAAACCTAGACTCAATTCGGCCAATTACCTTAGCGCTCGGAATGATATTCTATGTTTATTTCATAGAGCAAATTCTCGAGACGCAATCTCATTTTCCGAAACTCAAAAAAATACTTCGAATCACCTTTATAGCCTTCATTACCCTGCTCGTTTCAGTATCAGCCATCTACTTTTCATCTGGCAACAATGAAATCACTAAGGGCATAGCCTACTACGGCGTTGTTGTTTCACACAACTTCCAAAGAATACTCATATTCATTCTACTCATTATCGTTTTTCAGTCTATTCGAAAAAAAATTAAATACTCTGAAATAATCGGAATATCCATTACGCTTTTTCTAAGCGTACATTTTATAAATCATTTCTATGAAGTCGGTTATTTAGAAGATCAACCTATTTTCCAACATTCTCTCCCTTTCGTTTACACCATAGACTGCCTTCTTATGAGTGTAATTATCGCGCGTAAATTTCTTAGCTTCCAAAAAGAAACACTTAAACTTTCGCAGGATCTACTCATTCAAAAAATCGAGTACAACAAAACATTGAACGACGTAAAAGCAAAAGACCTTTCGCGCATCAGCCATTTTCTTCACGATAATATTGGCGCCGAGCTTTCCGCTATGCGCTATGACTTGGAAAGATATAAAGACGGAGAGCACAACGAAGAGGACCTTGAACGAATCATTGAAAAATCTAACTTCATTGCAAACGAAGTTAGAAACGCATCACACAATCTCTCGCCAACGATGCTTGAACGATTTGGACTGAAACAATCCATTTCGCAATTCTTGGGAAAATTAACAAGCTCGAGCAAAATAAATTTTCAGTTTGAAGTTCTCGGAGAAATAGACAACCTGCCCAAAAATTACAACATCATTATATTCCAGGTGGTGCAAGAAAGTTGTCAAAACATTTTAAAGCACTCTCAAGCGAAAAACGTTATCATACAACTCCTGCGTATTCCAGAAAAAATTCAAATTTTTATAGAAGATGACGGAATTGGCTTCTCTGAAAAATCAACAGAATCTGGACTTGGAATAGATAGCATGAAGCAGCTCATTGAATTCAACTCAGGAATTTTCAAAGTAGAAGGACAACAAAAAAACGGTGTGAAAATTTATGCAGAGCTTCCCGCAACAAACAATTAAAATTGGAGTGGCAGAAGACCACCCTCTTTTCATAGACGGATTAAAAAATATTCTAATCCTAAATAAACCTGTTGAGATACTTTTCATCTGCAGTACAGTTGAAGATCTTAAAAATTCTGATCAACCCTGGAGAAGAATTGATTTCTTCATTTCCGACTTGAACTTGAACAATCAATTGTGTTTGGATGAACTTTCCATAATTAAGTCTCAAAATCCAGGATTGAAAATAATTGCTCTCAGCATGTACCAGCCGTGGGAGATAAAATTAGATGTCGAAAATTCCATTTTCGACGGTTATGTCTTGAAAAACAGCGGTGGTAAAATTCTTATCGAATCGTGCAAGGCCGTGCTGAAAAACAAAAGATACTTCGACCCTAATCTGGAAACTCATCCCAATGAACCCGGATTGAATAAGGTCATACTCACTTCTCGCGAAAAAGAAATTGTTGCATTCCTCAAGCTAGGCAAACAAAACAAAGAAATTGCCGAATTGCTTTTCCTGAGCGAATTCACCATCAAAACGCACCGTCAAAACATCATGCGCAAACTCGAGGTCAGGAACGTAGCCGAACTCATTAAAAAGTTCAGTTAGCTTCGTGCTATATTTGCAAAAATTTGTTTCAATGAAAAACATTGCAGTTATCGGTGCTGGCACCATGGGAAATGGAATCGCGCACGTGTTCGCTCAGAACGGTTTCAACGTTCAATTAATTGACTTGAATGAAGCGCAATTGCAGAAGGCTTTGGCAACTATCGCTAAAAACCTCGACCGTCAAGTTGCGAAAGGTTCTTTAACCGAAGAGCAAAAGGCACAAACCCTTGCTAACCTTTCCACTTCAAACGCTATTGAAACAGGCGTCGCAAACGCAGAGCTCGTTGTTGAAGCTGCTACTGAAAACGTTGATTTAAAACTTAAGATATTTCAAATCCTCGATGCGAATGCTCCGGCAAACTGCATCTTGGCTTCCAATACTTCTTCAATAAGTATTACTAAAATTGCTTCGGTAACGAACCGCCCAGCACAAGTGATTGGTATGCACTTCATGAACCCCGTTCCTGTAATGAAATTGGTTGAAGTCATTCGCGGATACAGCACTTCAAATGAGGTGAACGAAAAAGTTTTTGAGATTTCGAAGCAACTTGGAAAAGTTCCAGTCGAAGTAAATGACTACCCTGGATTCGTTGCCAACCGCATTCTTATGCCCATGATCAACGAAGCCATCTATACTTTGTATGAAGGTGTTGCCGGAGTCGAAGAAATTGACACGGTTATGAAACTTGGAATGGGGCATCCAATGGGTCCACTTCGCTTAGCCGATTTCATTGGTCTTGATGTTTGCTTGGCAATTCTTCGTGTCATGCACGAAGGTTTCGGCAACCCGAAGTACGCGCCGTGTCCTTTATTGGTGAACATGGTTACTGCGAAAAAACTAGGCGATAAATCAGGAGAGGGCTTTTATATTTTGAATAGAGAAACAAAAGAAACAACCGTTTCTCCTTCGTTTTCAAAATAATTCAAGGTGAAGATTCATCACGACTTTTCTTCGTTTAAGGAAGTTAAAAATCCTGTGCTAACCATCGGCACTTTCGATGGGGTTCATCTCGGCCATCAAGCCCTTCTGAACCGCATGAAAGCGCTTGCAGCCGAGGTTAAAGGAGAAACCGTTGTTCTGACATTCACCCCGCACCCTCGCACCGTTATCTTCCCCGAGGACCACGGCATTCAATTGCTATCAGACACCCAAGAGAAAAGAAATTTCCTTGCCGATTGTGGTATTGACCATCTCGTTGAATTTCCATTCACCATGGAATTCGCGAAGAAGTCTGCTTTCGAATACGTGCGCGATCTCTTGGTAATTGGAATGAACGTGCATACGGTAATTGTCGGATATGACCATCGCTTCGGTAGAAACCGTGAAGGGAATTTCCAACTGTTGTTGGAATACGCAGACATGTTTCAATTTCATGTTGAAGAAATTCCGGCACAACTCATTAACGAAAGTGAAGTGAGTTCAACGAAAATTCGAAATGCAATTTCAGCTGGAAATGTAGAATTCGCGCTTCAGGCAACCGGACGCAACTATGTGCTCTCAGGCACGGTGGTACACGGAAAAGGAAACGGTCAGAAGATTGGTTTTCCAACAGCCAACATAAAAATTTCAGACCCGCTGAAACTTATTCCAGCAAATGGAGTCTATGTAGTAGAAACGAACATCAACGGAAAAAACTACCGCGGAGCCATGAACATTGGAACACGTCCTACATTCGAATTAAACGGAAGCCGCTCGTTGGAAGTGCATGTCATTGGGTTTCACAACAACCTCTATGAGCAACCCTTGCAAGTGGAATTTATTCGAAAGCTGCGCGACGAACAAAATTTTGGTTCAATTGATGCGTTGAAAGAACAACTTGCAAAAGACATTGCCAATGCGATTCGCTAAAACAACGCTTTTCATACTTATTCTCTCCATCAACTTGGTTGTTGATTCGCATGGACAGGTAATTTCTTGGGATAAGCTCGATACCTGTAAAATATATACCGACCTCAACCTTGCTCTGAAGGAACCTGCCAAAGTTTATCGCCTGCACCTCAACAGAAAAAAATACACCGAGATTCCGCAAGAGATTTTTATGCTTTCCAATCTTAATGATTTGCAGCTCGATCGAAACAAGATCAAAACCCTTCCAACAAAAATCAACGAGCTTCCATTTCTTCAACGATTAAGTTTGAACGAGAATTTAATAGACTCCATTCCCCCCTCTGTTTTCAGCCTAAAGCACATGCGTGTGCTTGAGTTGGGCGACAACTACATAAGCACCCTTCCCGACGAAATAGAAAAGCTTCAGGAGCTGCGTATTTTGGCTCTTTGGGACAATCCTATAGACTACTATCCGAATGCACTAGGCTCGCTGAAGAACCTTACACATCTCGACTTCCTTCACAACCAAATGAGTTACGGCACACAAGATCGCATTCTTCAAATGATAGATCCAAAAAACACAAAGGTGTATTTTTCTTCGCCTTGTGCCTGCGAAGACGGACATTAATAATTAAACTTTATCGAAGTCAATAACTACAACATCCGACACGGGTTCAGTCTGACATGTGAGAACAAATCCAGATTCTACTTCACCCGGCTCAAGCGCATAATTCAGTTTCATGTCTACTTTACCTTCTTTCACGTGTGCACGACACGTGCAACACATACCGCCCTTGCATGAGAACGGAATGTCTAATCCCGCGCGCTGTGCAGCATCCAATATCATCTCTCCTGATTTCGGCATTTTGAATTGTGTGTAATTCCCATCGAAAATAACGGTCACATCTGCTTGTCCTTCTAACACCACTTCTTTCTTCACTACCGGAGGAGCTTGTTTGGCTTGTCCCGGAGAAGCGAACAATTCAAAATGGACATTCTCTGGTGCCATTCCCTTCGCCAAATAAAAATCTTTCACAGCTCGAATCATAGGTTCTGGTCCGCAGACGAAAACTTCGGAAACGGTATCTATTGGAATGAAACGTTGGGTGTACCCTTCAATCTTCTCTGCATCAATTCTTCCGTGGAAAAGCGCAATATCATTGGGCTCGCCACTCAATACATGAAACACTCGGAAACGTCCGAGGAAAATGTCTTTCATGTCTTCAATTAAATCTCGAAAAATAATTCCGTTAAAATGTCTATTTCCATATATCAAACTCACTTCTGCCTCTGCATTGTTTTGAAGCAAGGTGCGGGCAATTGAAAGCATGGGCGTAATTCCGCTTCCAGCAGCGTAAAGGACCACGTGCGTCTTTCCATCTAAAATATTCGGAGTGAAGTGACCCATTGGGTTCATCACCTGCATTTCCATACCCACCTTAATCTCTGAAGTAGCCCAGGTGGAAAACACACCCCCATCAACACGCTTAATGGCTACACGCAATTCACCATCGGTGGTTCCGCTACAAATAGAATATGATCTACGGATGTCTTCCCCATTCACGGTAGCGCGCAGGGTCAGGTACTGACCCGGTTTGAAGGTAAAACGTTCTTGTAATTCCATAGGAACTTGAAAAGCAACAGAAACACTATCTGCAGTTTCCTGACGAACATCGGAAACGGTTAAAGCTGAAAAGGTTGGTCTCATAATATTGAAAAGACAAAAATAGGTGAATGACGTTGGGAATAAGAATTTTTAGGCGTTGATGTTTGTAATGATTTTGTTTAGGCTGAATGAACTAAATTTGTGGTTATGGAAATGGAAATCGCACTTCAAAAATTTCAGCAATACGTAGACGCTGAAAATAAAATAGAAGCCAAAGATTGGATGCCCGAAGGCTATCGCAAAACGCTTATCCGTCAGATTGGACAGCACGCGCACAGCGAAATCATAGGAATGCTTCCAGAAGGAAACTGGATCACGCGCGCCCCATCGTTGCGTCGTAAAGCTATTTTGTTGGCGAAGGTTCAAGACGAAGCCGGACACGGTTTGTACTTGTATTGCGCAGCAGAAACCTTGGGTGTCGACAGAGATACGATGACTGAAGAAATGCTTTCTGGAAAAGCGAAGTATTCTTCCATATTCAACTACCCCACTATTTCTTGGGCCGACATTGGAACCATTGGTTGGTTGGTAGACGGCGCTGCAATTGTGAATCAGGTTTCATTGCAACGAACGAGCTACGGTCCTTACAGCAGAGCGCTTATTCGCATTTGTAAGGAAGAAAGCTTCCACCAACGTCAAGGATATGAAATTTGTATTGCGCTTTCGAAAGGAACTGCAGAGCAAAAGAAAATGTTGCAAGACGCTTTCAATCGTTTCTGGTGGCCGTCGTTAATGATGTTTGGTCCGTCTGACAAAGACTCTGCGCACAGCAGTCAGAATATGGTTTGGAAAATCAAGCGTCACTCGAACGACGATTTGCGTCAGAAGTTTGTAGACATGACCGTTGCTCAAGCGGAATACTTGGGGCTCACTATTCCAGATCCAGATTTAAAATGGAATGAAGAAACAGGGCATTACGATTTCGGTGAAATCGATTGGACTGAATTCAATGAAGTTGTGAAAGGTAACGGACCGTGTAACAAAGAGCGTGTTGCTGCGAAGCAAAAGGCTTGGAGTGAAGGGGAATGGGTTCGTGAGGCGGCGGTGGCTTATGCTGAAAAGCAAAAAGAAAAAGCCGCACAGCGTGCAGCTTAATTCTTACAACTAAAACTTAACCTTATACAGAACGGAGCAGTTGAATCAACTGCTCTTTTTCTTTTACTCCGGCTTCTTTCCACTTCACTTCTCCGTTCTTGAAGATCATGAGCGTTGGAACGGAACGCACGTTGTATTTCGCTGCAACAGCTTGATTGCGGTCTATGTCAATTTTGATAATACGTGCTTCGTCGCCGACAGCAGTTGCTAATTCTTCTAAGATAGGACCTTGGTAATTACAAGGGCCGCACCATGTTGCGAAGAAATCTACTAAGACCGGCTTATCGCCTTGTATGATATCGTTGAAGCTTCCTTTCATTTTTGTTGAATTAGCGATTGCATTTTATTCCAGCTACCTGCATTGTGAACATTGGTGAATCCCATTTGCTTCAATTGCGAAACGGCTGCGCCGCTTCTCATACCGCTTCTGCAGCAGAGAATAATGGCTTCGTCTTTTTTCCAAGCTTTCGCTTTCGTAGGTATTTCAGGAAGTGGAACATTGCTAGTTCCTTTCGCGTGACCTTCAGAATATTCTCCTTTGGTTCTCACGTCAACCAGCTTTGCGCCCTCGCGCATCAGCTGTACCAAATCGGTCTTTGGCTTTCCTTTTAAGAATGAAAATAGTCCCATTATACTAGAGCGTTTACTTCCATCCAACCACCGCCGTTGTAGACATCTTCTACACCTTGTTGCTGAAGGTATCCTGTTGCCTGTCCGCTTCTACCACCTGAAAGGCAGCACATAACCAAAGGCTTCGGCATGTTTTTAAGTTCTTCTACTTTCGTTGGCACCTCTTGTAACGGAATATTTATTGAACCCGCTACATGTCCACTTTGAAACTCTTCTCTTGAACGGACATCAACGATTGTTGCCGTTCCATTTTTTAAAGCTGCTAATACATCCATGTTGTTTGAATTTTTAGCGAAGGTAGTATGGTAAATTGAATGGTGTTGTGAGGAGAGTCACATTACTCACCTGCGGTGATCAATTCTTCGAATCAATCTTTCAGACAAATCACTACGTGATCAAACCTTCGGTGAAATCTTTCAGATTGATCACGTCGTAATCAATTCATCTCTTTTCCAAATACTCAAAAAATCTCAATTCAAAAAGAATTAATTTCCAGTTCAACTATATTCTATTCATGATATTCCATCCCCCACCTCCTGTGGGGGCATTACCCATGCCGCTCGCAGAACGAGCTCGAGTTTGTTATACGCATAACTGTTTCTTGCCATTGTGAAATATCACATTGAATTTCGCTAGAAAAAAATCATGTCAAAATCTATCTCACAAATGGCTATTCACTTGGTGTTCTCAACAAAGTACAGGCAGCCTTTTATTCTTCCTCAAATTGAAAATGAACTCCACACTTATTTAGGCGGTCTCTGCCACGAATTGGAATGCCCTAGGATTGAAATTGGAGGGTATTATGATCACGTTCACATTCTCTGTTTCTTATCAAGAAAAATTGCAGTCATGAAACTGGCTGAAAAATTAAAATCGAATTCATCGCGATGGATGAAGACAAAAGCTGATTTCCTGAAAGACTTTGAATGGCAATTGGGGTATGCCGCATACAGTATTGGTGAATCAGAAATACCGCGATTGAAAAAGTATATTCAGAATCAAAAGGAGCATCACTCCAGTTTTGACTTCTCAGGAAGAAACAGAAACTTCATTGAAGCGCACATCAACGAGCCCCTTAGGGCGACATGAGTAATGCCCCCACTGAAGGTGGGGGAAAAAGGTTGAGATGAGAGATTATTCCAAGCAAAAAGGGCTAACAAAAAAAAAGAGCTCCTACTTGAGCGTAAGAGCTCTCTTTAGATTTTTCTCCCCCAGCTTTGCTGGGGGCATTACCCATGCCGCTCGCAGAGCGAGCTTTTATTTCTTCGGTAAATACTTCTTGTACCACCCAACTCTGAATTGATCAATGTTACCTTTTGGGTTCTTGATTAACCAATCTTGATAAGGTTTTGATCGTGGTATACCCCTTCTTGCTGCTGGAGAAGGAGAGTACAACATAACTAGTTTAACTTTTCTGTTGAATAGTTCAATAGTGAATGAATTACCATCTTTTAGAATGTCCAATCCTTTAGGAAGCGTTTTCTTAAAATGTATTCGATACCAAATTTTAAAAAGACCAAAAGCACTTTTGCCGTTGCTAAAGCTGGTAAAGTAAAGAGTGTCTAATTTACTGTTTTTTAGCCAATCAAACAAAAAGGGATTCAGCTGCTTTTTCTTGTCATCAATAATCAAGTCATTATCCACACTGAAATTATTGTCTTTGCGTGTGAGATAAAGCATATCTGTTAGGCCTAAATGATATTTTTTTAACCACATCAGAATTTTCTTTAAATCTGGCTTTTGTTCTTTATCAAAAAAAGAATCGTTTGGATACGCCTGCTCTAAAAAACGCCAGAATTCATACATGTTGCCATAATAAAATTTCAGACATCCTCTGTAAGGCATTGGTGGATGTGTGCCTATGATGATTCCTTTATCAGAAGGCTTGATGGGATAGGCTTCTAGCCAGGGGTGTTCAATGTACATCTATTTATTTTTTTATCCCTTTACAAGGCGCAATCTCAAAATCAGAATCTCGAAACTTCTCAATTAATCTTCTTATGCTTTTTTCAGCATCTGCATATTTCTCATAACACTCAGTCCAAAAACCATTGCGATTAGTTTTAATTTTTCTGCATTTACACTCAGAACTGTGAATTACGAAACGAGTTTCGTTAACTGTCGGGAAATTGAAGTAGAATATGTATTTTATAATTACGTACGTGCTTGTTTTTTTTGTCTAAAAGCCTTAATTCATAGGGCAGGAAAATGCTTAGTAAAATTGCTTTATGAAAAATCGGTTGTTATTTTTCAGCGGTATGATAATAATAATCTTCTGAAATTCAATAACGTATTAATATTGAGCTTTGAGCAATGTTCCAAATATTCTCTTGAAGAACAATGGCCCCTGAATTTATCAAATCTGAACTGGAAATTACAAATCCATCATATCCTTGAGTACCTCCAGAGCAAGCAATATTCCCGACGCAGCCCCGGCATCCACCGACTCCACCTCCACTGCCCGCTAATGTCAATAGACTGGTGCCGTTGATGTCCAAAATAGAATTTTCGCCATTCGTTCCACTTCCTGCCGAACAGAAACAAGATGCACTAGAACCATTCATGCCGTTTGCACCAGAATTTAGTGTTATTACGTCCCCAGACGTTACAGGAAGCAAAATTCTCTTGAATGCAAAATTTCCTGCCCCGCCGCCTCCACAATAGTAGTTAGCGAAATTTACGCTGCCTCCAATTCCTCCAATTGAACCGGATACAGATATTTCAATTGTTTTAACGCCCGCAGGTACGGTGAAATTGTGACTACCAATTCCGATTGCACTATATGAACCATGATTTGAAGTTCCTGAAGAACTCAGCGAATTTAAGAAATTCAATTCTGTCCCTGTATTCCCTTGCGATAACCAAATTTGATAAGCACTTAATCCATTAGCTCCAGCTGGCCCAGTTAATCCGATTGGACCTTGAGGTCCTGTTGCTCCAGTTGCACCTGTTAATCCAATCGGACCTTGCGAACCCGGAGCTCCTGTCAATCCGATAGGCCCTTGTGGTCCAGTTGATCCCGTTGCACCGGTAGCGCCTGTTAATCCAATAGGACCTGTGGCTCCCGCCGCACCTGGTGCTCCTGTTAAGCCTATAGGACCTTGAGGTCCTGTGGCACCTGTTAATCCTGTTGCTCCCGCTGCTCCTGTTAATCCTATTGGCCCTTGTGGTCCGGTCGCTCCCGTTGCGCCGGTTGGACCAGTCAACCCAATTGGTCCTTGAGGTCCTGTTGCACCTGTTAATCCTGTAGCTCCAGTTAATCCTATTGGACCTTGTGGTCCTGTTGCACCTGTAGCGCCGGTTGGACCAGTCAAACCGATAGGTCCTTGCGGTCCGGTCGCACCCATTGCGCCGGTTGGACCGGTCAACCCAATTGGTCCTTGAGGTCCTGTCGCACCTGTCGCTCCAGTTAATCCGATCGGTCCTTGTGGACCGGTCGCACCTGTGGCGCCCGTTGCGCCTGTCAATCCGATAGGACCTTGTGGTCCTGTCGCTCCTGTTGCACCTGTTAATCCAATTGGACCTTGCGAACCTGTTGCGCCGGTAGCGCCGGTTGGACCAGTCAACCCAATTGGTCCCTGAGGTCCTGTTGCTCCCGTAGCACCGGTAGCACCAGTTAGTCCAGTCGCACCGGTTAATCCGATAGGTCCTTGTGCTCCTGTCGCTCCCGCTGGGCCTGTTAATCCAGTCGGTCCTTGTGGGCCTGTGGCACCAACTTCACCTTGTATTCCCTGCGGTCCTTGAGCGCCGTCTTGTCCGTCCGTTCCATTTGCTCCAACTGGACCTTGTGGACCAACTTCACCTTGAATACCTTGCGCTCCTTGTGGACCTGCTGGTCCTTGTGGGCCAGGTGTGTTGGATGTTTCAGCATAAAGGGCATAAGGAACACTTAAGAATTGCGTTGTTCCTAAATCTGTGAAAACTGAACCTCCTGTTGGATCCATCTTCACATGCAGAAAGCGATCTCCGTTGCTCCATAAATTCGAAGGCATTTCAGACACACTTCCGATTTTCACATTGAACAATCCAAACTGATTAGTTGTCGTAAAATGTGTTTCAGAAAAAATCACTGCTCCGGTAATGTCTTCAATAGATAGAATTAAAGAGATGTCCTGATTCTGCAAAGCAATGCCTTGTGCATCGCGCGCAACTCCTTGATAAGGGATTTGCGGCGGGGCTTGAGCATTTACCGATAAGGTAAGAGAAGTTAAGAAAAAGGTAAGAAAGGGGAAGATTAATTTGGATCTTAGGTTCATCTTAGTTGGCTTTGATTATGGTAATGGTCTTGAATTCTTGAGATGTCTTATTTTGAACTTGTAAATCTTTTAAAATCGTTTTTTAAAAGTATCTCATAGCACGAACCTTAAATACTTGAGTTTTTTCGTACCAACCAGAACTGCAGGAAACACAATTTCCATAGGCGTACCAGGGAGTCCATTCATTGGAAGGTCCTAATTTTTGGGTTGAAGACCAATAATTAGATGTGTTATCAATTCCTCCAACTAAATTCGGTATTAAAAATATTTTTTCCAACTCGGTTTTCGAAGGCAAAAACCAATCGGATTTTCCGTTCAAAACTAAATTGTAGCAGATAGCTGCGGCGTTTGCGCTATTACAATTATCGAATAGTGCAATAGTATTTTGTAATCCAGAGCCGATTTGTTCATGGGAAGTAGCGTAGGGCATCGCAACTCCGTTGCACCCCCAATGACTTGTTCCCTGATCAACCGTGGCAGCTATCAAACCATGCGGGATAGACGAAACATAACCAATATCACCTGGTTGTAAAAAGTAAACTATTATACCTCCTTCATAATAATCACCAATTGCTATTGTATCCAATGCAGACATGGTATTACTCATGCCATTGCACACATAATTTGTTAAAGTTGTATTTACTTCGCTTGCATCAAGTACTCCGTTACTATTTGCATCTACGCCGTATTCCAATTTCACTCCACCTGCTGCGCAGTTCGGACCTGATGATTCGGCTGTGGATTTCACCAAACTATTTTGTCCATTCACACCATCCGCTCCCGCAGGCCCTTGTGGTCCGGTGGCTCCTGTTGCTCCTGTTGCTCCCGTTGCGCCTGTTAATCCGATAGGTCCTTGAGGTCCTGTCGCACCTGTTGCTCCCGTTGCGCCTGTCAATCCGATAGGCCCTTGTGGTCCGGTTGCTCCTGTCGCTCCCGTTGCGCCGGTTGGACCAGTCAACCCAATTGGTCCTTGAGGTCCTGTTGCACCTGTTAATCCTGTAGCTCCAGTTAATCCTATTGGACCTTGTGGTCCTGTTGCACCTGTAGCGCCGGTTGGACCAGTCAAACCGATAGGTCCTTGCGGTCCGGTCGCACCCATTGCGCCGGTTGGACCGGTCAACCCAATTGGTCCTTGAGGTCCTGTCGCACCTGTCGCTCCAGTTAATCCGATCGGTCCTTGTGGACCGGTTGCTCCAGTAGCACCTGCTGGACCAGTCAAACCAATTGATCCTTGTGGTCCTGTAGCTCCTGTTAATCCCGTTGCACCGGTCAATCCGATCGGGCCCTGTGGGCCTGTCGCTCCAGTTAATCCAATCGGACCTTGCGAACCCGTAGCCCCAGTTAAACCAGTCGCTCCTTGAGGACCTGTAGCTCCGGTTAATCCTATTGGACCTTGCGGTCCTGTTGCACCTGCTGCTCCTGTTAATCCGATAGGTCCTTGAGGTCCCGTAGCTCCGGTTAATCCTATTGGACCTTGCGGTCCTACTTCTCCTTGAATACCTTGAATACCTTGTATACCCTGAGGTCCTTGTGCTCCATCTTGTCCGTTCGTTCCGTCAATACCATTGGCACCTGCTGGACCTTGCGGTCCTGCCGGGCCTTGCGGGCCTGGTGTGTTCGATGTTTCAGCGTACAACGCATAAGGAACGCTTAAGAATTGCGTCGATCCTAAATCGGTGTACGAAGTACCTCCAGCTGGATCCATCTTTACGTGAAGAAATCGATCGCCGTTGTTCCATAAATTCGAAGGCAGTGCAGACACACTTCCAATTTTCACCGTGAACAAACCAAACTGATTCGTTGTCGTGCTGTGAGTCTCAGAAAATAATTCAGTTCCCGAAATATCTTCAATAGATAGAATTAAAGAGATATCCTGATTCTGCAACGCAACACCTTGAGCATCTCGCGCAACACCTTGATAAGGGATTTGAAGCGGTGCTT
>CAZEFR010000037.1:19476-22208 GCA_964511555.1 uncultured Chryseobacterium sp. | reverse complement strand
ACTTTAAAAACTCCTTTAGGCATATCTTATTTTTTTGGTGCAAGGAAACCGTAGTTCTTGCTGTAGTTTAACATTTGTTCTGCGAAGGTCTTGGTGTAACTTACGGTTACGTCAATCATTTTTCCGTTAGAATCCAACACAGGTGTTAGAATCGGATTTACGAATCCGTTGTACGGAGGAATGTTTAATTTCTCTGATCTAGCAAGCACTTCAGCATGCAAGGTTGGATCAACTTTCTTTCCGTATCCGTCTGCCAATGCTTTAGCAGCTTTGTAATCTCCTTGAGAAGTGATGCGTTGAACTTCACGCAACAAGTCACCCACTAAATCGCGCATCTTGTCGTAATCGTTAATGTTGAAATACGTTTTGCCATCGCGAACTTCTCTCGAAATCACATTAGAAGCGGCCCCTTTTTCAATGATCCAATTGCTAATCCAAGCGCGATTGCGCATGTGCGCTTCAGCAATGTCTTCGCCCATTTTCAATCTTCTCATTTGAACCAACATGGCGTTGCGAATGTATCCGTCGTATTCGGCTTTGCCCACTTCCAAACTTTCCATCAAACCCATTTCAACCAACTTCGGATCCATTACATAATACAGGGCAACCAAGTCAGCTCTTCCTTCTTCAATGGTTGAAGCGAACTCTTTCAATGTTTGAGAACTCGCAGATACATTTGGCTCCAATTGTCCACTGGCGTGACCAATTACCTCGTGCATTGCGGTATGCATTTTACCCGCTGTTGCTCCATACTTTTCAGCACGAGCAATTTCTTCTTCGTCGTTCGCGAATTCCTTCAACATGCCCGAACCACCTGCGCTGTTTGCAGCGTCTTCAATGTTTCCTAAACTCACACTCTTCGATCCGTGCATGGCACGAATCCATTGTGCATTCGGAAGGTTCACTCCAATTGGAGTAGATGGATTCGCATCGCCAGATTCACCCGCAACGTTCACCACTTTGTAAGTAATTCCTTTTACTTCTTTCTTCTTGTGTTCAGGAAGAATAGGAGAGTTGTCTTCGAACCATTGCGCGTTTTGCATCATCACCTTCATGCGATCACTTGCTTCGAAATCGTTGATCTCAACAATGCTTTCGTATGATCCACGCTTTCCAAGCGGATCGTTATATACTTCCACAAAACCGTGAATGAAATCAATGTCACCTTCAGTTGCCTTCACCCATTGAATGTTGAAGTCGTCCCAAGTGCGCAGATCTCCTGTTGTATAGAATTCAATCAACTTACGCAATGCAACCGCTTGTTTGTCGTTTTCAGCAACCTTTTCAGCTTTATTCAACCAGAATACCACTTGCTCCAAAGCCGCGCTGTATTTGCCTCCTACGCGGTATACATCTTCCACGATAACCCCGTTTTCTTTGCGAAGATTGGCGTTAATGCCGTAAGACAAAGGCGCGCGATCACCGGCAACTTCCTTCGATGCATAAAAATCAAAGGCTTCTTTTGTGGTAACGCCTTCGTAGAAGTTAACAGCAGAATTTTCTACCAATCCTTTCGAAGCATCGCTTTCCACTTTCATGTTAGCAACATTCGGATTGAAGATGACTTCAAGAATCTCTTCTGAAACCAGCGTATTCGTTGCGCTGCAGAGCGAAACGAAGTACTCTTTGCTGAATTTCGGCGTGTGCTTAATGTTGCTGTAGTGGTGATGAATGCCGTTGCTCATCCACAATTGCTTCAAATACGTTTCAAGGTTCAACCATTCTTCAGCCGTTTTATCTCCTGAATAAGAAGTATAAATTTTCTCGAAGATGCTACGAACTTCCAAATTGTATTTGCAGTTCTGATCCCACATAATGTCGCGTCCAGCAAGGCCTGCCTGCGTTAAGTAATACACCAACTCTTTTTGTTTGGTGGTTAACTTGTCGAATCCGTCTAGTTTGTAACGGAGAATTCGAATGTCGGCAAAGCGATCTACTTCGTATTCGAACGGACCGTTTTCGGTTTCCGATTTAGGAAGTTGAGCTACTTGATCTTTGAATTGGAAATAGCACCAAGCAGTAAGGCCAAGCGCAATAAAGGCGATAAATATTTTTTTCATTGAAAATGATTTTCGGACACGAAGATAAGAAGGTTACCTTTGTCGTATGACGTTCGAAGAACTAAAGTTAACGAGACAGTTTTTAGATGCTGTTAAAGAGTTGGGGTATGAGTCTCCTTCCGAAATTCAGGAGAAAGTAATTCCTCGAGTTTTGGGTGGACAAGACGTCATAGGAATTGCGCAAACCGGCACTGGAAAAACAGCGGCTTATGTGCTACCGTTATTGCAATTGTTGAAATATCCGCAAGGCGATGAGCCACGCGCGCTTATCCTCGTTCCGACCAAAGAATTGGTGGTTCAGGTGGAAGAACAAATTCAGAGCCTTTGCAAGTATACAGAGCTACGCTATGTAGCCTTATACGGCGGTGTTGGTCCGAAGACACAAATAGAAACAATCAAGAAAGGAGTTGACATTATTGTTTCAACCCCAGGACGCTTCTTAGAGATCTACGCGAAACGCGTGATTATTCCGAAGAAAATAAAGCACGTGGTGCTCGATGAATGTGACCGCATGATGGACATGGGATTCTGGCCACAGCTGCGTGAAATACAAGAAAAGCTTCCGCAGAAAAAACAACAGTTGTTGTTCTCTGCAACATTTCCTGAGCGTGTAGAACGCATTGCAGACAACTTCCTTTTGTTCCCTTCACGTGTTGAAGTAACGCCTCAGGC
>CAZEFR010000037.1:0-19376 GCA_964511555.1 uncultured Chryseobacterium sp. | reverse complement strand
CCTGAATTCAAAGGCGCATTCCACGAAAAGAAATCGCTACAAGCGAAGATGAAGTTCAAACAAGAACGCGATAAGAAACAAAGGAGGAGCCGTTAAGCTCCTTTTTTATTTAAGTGTCGCTGAAAAGGAAGCGCATAATTTCCGCATATACTCTTGAACGTGAATATTCGGACTCATGAATGAATACTCTTTGTTTGAATGAACAAGCTCCATGAAGGAATCTAGATTCAAATGAATAGTCAAGTGTTGCGACCTTCTATCAGGTGGCAGAACAGGTCCGCCGGTAACTAACCGTTGGATGGGTATGTCATCGGTAATTGAACTCATGTGAGCATTGGAGAAGCCTCCGAGTTGAAGGTTTAATGCAGTGCCGTCTTTTTCTTTTCCTTCTAACTTAAACTGAATGTATCCACTTTGCGAGCTCCAGGACATGCCGTTCGCAAGATCTAACGCGCAGCAATGAACGCCTGTGGCGTTGGTAACAGAATCGACGCCGAGGGTAAGTCGAATATAGCTGGCTTTATTGCTGCTGATTGGAATTGAAAAATTCAAGGAGTTAGAATTATGGAAATCGAGAAGTCTGTAGGAAAAAGAATCCCTTCCAATGATTTGTTTATTCATATCCAACAACTCAATATGCCCCACGTAGCACTTCAATGTTTCAACATGAAGCAAAGAATCGACGAATTGAAGTGGAATATTTTTCAAGTTGAATTGAAAACTTCCTTCCATTTTTGAATTCATCTTCTCAAATTCAACAACGATAGGGAAGTGGTCGGAGAGGAGCGGTTCAGCAACATCGGTATTTCCAACTTTGTAAGAATGAAAACCGAGGTTTTTCAAGTTGTAGAAAACGTAGTCTATGCGCGGAGCCTTTGGATTTGCAGCACGTTCGAAATTGTTGAATGTTCCAACTTTCGAGGAAACGCCTATTCCGGCATCCGAAAATTCTGCACGAAGTTTCTTCAAAGCCGGATCTTCCGGTGTGCAATTGAAATCGCCCATGAGTATTTTATTTTGAATGGAGGAGTAGTTGTTCATCTCATTCAAAATAAGTTCAGCGCTTTCTTGTCGAGCCACAACACCCACATGATCCCAATGTGAATTCACCACAAGTAAAGTGTCTTTGTTGTTCTTATCAAATAGCAATGCGAAAGTTGCAATTCGCTCGCAAGCGGCATCCCAACCTTTGCTGGGTTTATCAGGAGTCTGTGAAAGCCAAACGGTTTTGGAAGAGATGAGTTGAAAGCGATTCGATCGGAAGTAAATAGGGGAGTACTCGCCTTTGGTTTTTCCGTCTTCTCTTCCAACACCAATGCGGGTGTATTGACGCTGACTAAAATTGTAATTGAAAAGTGCGCGATCGAGTTCAAGAACTTCGTTGTCTAAGACTTCCTGAAATCCAATAATATCGGGACTTTCGCTCCAAAGAAAATTCTTTACACGTTCGCTTCTGTTCGGCCAACTGTTTTCGCCATCATTCGGATTGTTGTAACGAATGTTGAAGGACAAAACTTTTAGTTTCGAAAATTGTCCGTATGCTGAAGTGCACTGAAACGAAATCAGGACAGACAGTAAACTAATTTTTATGAAGCCAGCCAAGTATTTCATCGTCATCAATGGTGTATCCGCTTCCGGTATAAATGAGGTTCAAAGTTATTCTACTCGGAGCATTGGGTCCCGGATTTTGCTGTATGATTTCAATGCTTTTGTTGCTGTTGTTTTTCACCACAATAGCAACGTGTCCGTATGGGTTCCATTCATTACCTTTCCATACAATTAAATCGTGCATTTGAGGAATGCCTTTTCCTCCGTTTTTATATTGAATCAGATTTCGCTCTGTGTTCAGTTGTCCGTCTTTGAATTTTGAATTGTAGAAGTCTTTGGCGTGCCCGTATGAGTTGGGCATTTTGTGTTTGAAGTATTCGTAATAGTATCGCTTCACGAATTCCACGCATTGGTATTTCAATCCAATATTATACCCGTCGCTGCTTACATTGCGCGTGCTCACATGCGATACACTTCCATTGTAATGCACCTTTACTCCATTGAATTCGTCTACCACGTCTCCAATATTTCTTTGACCAATCAAGAGTGAAGAGGTGAGAATACTTGCGACTAGGAAAAGTATTTTGATCATGAATGCAAGTTAAAATAAAAAAAACCTCCCGAAGGAGGTTTTTATATGTTAGATGGAAGAAGGATTATGCTCCTTCTTCGCCGTCCATTTTTTCTTTCAATGCAGCCAATGCACCTAAGTCACCAAGAGTTGATTTCTCAACTTGAGAGTTAACTTGCTTCACAGCTGAATTGTTGTCTTCTTTTTTAGCACCTGATCCAGAACCCGCACCTGAGCGCTTTGGCTTAGCATCTGAAGAAGGAGTAGAAGTGATTTCTTCCGGCTTCCAAGTTTGCGTGTGAGATACAGCAATCTTGCGTTGGTTCTTGTTGAATTCAAGAACGATGAAGTCAAGTGTTTCTTCCACTTTCGCAGTAGAACCGTCTTCTTTCTTCATGTTTTTGTTCAAGCAGAATCCTTCCAAACCGTAAGGAAGAGCAACAACACAATGGTTACCTTCTTTCTTCACGATAGTTCCTTGGTGCTTCGTTCCTTCAACGAAAACTGTCTCGAACACATCCCATGGATTTTCTTCCACTTGTTTGTGTCCTAGGCTAATTTTACGTCCTTCACGATCTAATTCCAATACAACTACTTGCATGTCATCTCCGATAGCGCAGAATTCACTTGGGTGTTTGATTTTCTTAGACCAAGAAAGGTCAGAAATGTGAACAAGTCCATCTATACCGTCAGCTAATTCGCAGAAGATACCGAATGTTGTGAATGCACGAACTTTCGCCGTGTGCTTGCTTGTGATTGGGAAACGAGATTCAATTCCGTCCCATGGATCAGAAGTCAATTGCTTCAATCCAAGGCTTAATTTACGCTCGTCTTTTTCCATGCTCAGGATTACAGCCTCAACTTCCTGTCCTACTTTCAAGAAATCTTGAGCAGAACGTAAGTGTGAACTCCAAGACATTTCAGAAACGTGAATCAATCCTTCTACACCAGGAGCAATCTCAACGAATGCACCGTAGTCTGCAAGAACAACCACTTTTCCTTTAATCTTTTGTCCAACTTCCAAAGTATCTTGAATAGCATCCCATGGGTGAGCAGACAATTGTTTCAAGCCAAGAGCAATACGCTTCTTGTCATCATCGAAGTCAAGAATAACAACGTTGATTTTAGAATCCAATTGAACAATCTCTTCAGGATGAACAATACGTCCCCAAGAAAGGTCAGTAATGTGAATCAATCCATCTACGCCGCCAAGGTCAACGAATACACCGTAGCTTGTGATGTTTTTAACCACACCTTCCAATACTTGTCCTTTTTCAAGGCCAGACATGATTTGTTTTTTCTGTTCTTCCAATTCAGCTTCGATAAGCGCTTTGTGAGAAACAACTACGTTTTTGAATTCGTTGTTAATTTTAACAACTTTCAATTCCATAATTTTTCCAACGTACACATCGTAATCACGAATTGGCTTAACGTCGATTTGAGATCCAGGTAAGAATGCTTCGATACCGAATACGTCAACGATAAGTCCGCCTTTCGTGCGACACTTAACTTCACCTTTAATGATTTCGCCAGACTCAAGAGCTGCATTAACGTTACCCCAAGCGCTGAACAAACGAGCAGTCTTGTGAGAAACGATTAATTGTCCGTTTTTGTCTTCTTGTAATTCAACATAAACAGGAACGCGATCACCAGCTTTAAGATCCGGATTGTAACGGAATTCAGTTACCGCAACAACACCTTCAGACTTGTAGCCGATGTTTATTACAACTTCTTTCTTTCCTACAGAAACAACAGTTCCTTCAATTACTGTTTTTTCAGCAATTGTAGACAATGTGTTTTCGTACAATGAATCGTAACGTGCACGATCATCGTTGCTGTATCCGCCAGAAGCTTCGTAAGCTTCCCAGCTGAACTCGCCATTTTCATTCATGAAAGCAGCGTCGTCAGCAGTGCTGTACAACTCAAGTGGTTCTTCAGCAATAACTTCTTCTTCTACAGATGCAGAAGCAGTTGCTTCAGTGTTTTCAGTTCCTTCGGTGGTTGGAACCGTGTTTTCAGCTTCTTCAGCCGGATTTAATTCTTCTGCCATGGGGCATTTTAATTTGTATTTCATTCGCCTTCGCACGCATACGGAATGAAAGAGTTAGTTATTGTTCAGTGACTCAGCGTCTTATCACTACCCAAAAAGGGACGCGAATATACAAAAAAAATCGGCTAATATGCCGATTTCAATCACTTTGTGATCAATCCTGCAAGGATTGAAAGCTATCCCTCACGCATAACCACAACTTTTCTTACCCCTCGGGTTGTTCCATTACATACAAGCTTTGCATAGTATACTCCTGGACCGCGATCGTCTATATCAAGTACCCTCGACTTTTCTCCAATGTTTAAGTTCACACTTCTCACAAATGATCCAGCACAATCGTAAATGTCTATTGAGCTCGTTTCTTTTATTTCATTGAAGGAAAAAGTGGTGCTACTCGAGCAAGGATTCGGATAGTTTGAGAGTGAAAATTTAGAATCTGCACTTTCGTTAAGATGCACAGTATTATTAGGAAGAATCTTGATTCCAACGGGTCTGTGATCAGAGACATTTTCGTCATATTCATTCCAGCCATTTGGCAGATACTGTTCAATTTTCAGCGTTTTTATTTCGTACGAACTATTCTGAACTTCGTCAAACAATTCGTTCGTAATGAGAATATGATCAAGATGTGAGGGCCACGAAGGGTATGACCAACCCGTGCTGCTTCCCGTTGCAATATCCATATCTGCGAACACATAGTTCTCAGTGTCATTCAGGAAGTTTATAAATACATTGTTGGGTGCGGGGTCGGTAAGTCTATCGTTGAGGTCACCCAAAAGAAAAACACTCTTATCGGGCATATTCGTATCGATGTAGGTTTTTAAAAGGTTCGATGCCAAATACCTTCTGGCTTCTTCATCATCTGAATCAGCTGGATTCAGGTATCCATCTCCACAACATTTGAAATGGTTGTTTATAGCGAAGAAATTTTGATTGTCGAAGTTGAAGTCCATAATCTTCGGCGAACGAGGAAAAGGATTCCAGTAGGGATAAGAGGTGTAGATTTCATAAATATCGTTAATCTGAATAACCTCATGTTTATAAATGAAAGCCAATCCAGCATAATATGAAGTCATGAAGTAGTAGTGATATTGAGGTAAATCGGCTAACATGTATTTAAAGGATACAGTGTCATCGATCTCTTGAAAAGCGTAGATGTCAGCGTCTATGTTTTCGATAATTTGCTGGACGTAATTCACGGTAATGTCCCCGTTTTTCGGGAAGTGTTCAATGTTCCAAGTAACAAGTTCAAGGGTAGTGTCTGTCCCGAACGATAAGTCATTCAGCGTTTGTGCAAAAACAAGCGAGCTATTTAAAAAGATAAAAGCAAATAAAGAGAGACGCTGTTTCAAATGTTTTTTT
Organism: uncultured Chryseobacterium sp.; assembly: GCA_964511555.1. Taxonomy (GTDB): domain Bacteria; phylum Bacteroidota; class Bacteroidia; order Flavobacteriales_D; family Sanyastnellaceae; genus CAIZGX01. Next base: position 13,845 of record CAZEFR010000037.1, on the reverse strand, counting down.
TCGAAATTAGTGAAGAACTCCGCAAACTAAATATCTCAAATTTGAAATCGCTTCGTTTAATATGAAGAATTGATTGCTTGAAATTGATCCTGCATGCCTTTACTGAAATCGTCGCAGACATTCGCCGCAGGCATTCGTGCAAAGCACATTCGTCTGAAAGACATTATCCCCTCTCTTAACTTTTCGTAAAGTAGTCATACGCCACTTTACAAACCTCCGCTATAATCCTTTCATTCGTTTCTTCGCTTTCGTAAGAGTTGGTAACCAAAACGCTAATGATGAAATAATGTCCATTCGGAAGGAACACAACTCCCCAATCGTTGGTGGCTGAAGTTAATCCAGCATCGGTCGTTCCTGATGTTCCCGTTTTGTGCGCCACAACTGTCCCTTCAGGCAAGAGCCCTTTAAGACGCTTCACGCCTGTGGAGGTTTCTTTCATGGTTTGCCAGAAGAAGTTGTAGCTCGAATTGGAGAGCAAACCGTTTTTATTTTCATAGAACAAGCGCAAAGTCTGAACAGCGGCATTCGGAGTAATCCAATTCTGAAACATATTCTCCCATTTCGACTGCATGGTGCGTTCGTTGAATGCAAATTGAAGATCTTGAATATTGTTCTTTTTGAAGTAAGATTCCACATCTTTCGGAGAACCAACCATTCCAATTAAAGTATCGCAAGCGGTATTGTCACTGTGCGAAATACAATACTGAATCAGTTGCGCAACGGTGAGATCTCCTCCATTGGGAAAATCTTTTCCAAGCGGATTCCAATACGCATTAACAGGCAAGTCGTCTTTGGATATTTTTATTTTTTGATCGAGACTGAATTCGCCGCGATCAATTTTATCAAGCATGGCCAGACCAATGTGCATTTTGTAAGCGCTCTGAGTAGGGCAGTGCATATTCCCATGGATCGAAAGGGTATCGTTCCCATTTTCTCCTGAAATAGAAATTCCCACCACCGCTTTTTTATCGGCCAAGATTTGTTCAATTTGTTTTTTCAATTCTTTTGTCCGATCGACCTTCTCCACAGCTTCGACAGGGGCAGGAGTGAAGACAAAAAAGTAAATCACCGCCCACACCACCCCGAAAAACAATCCGAGAAAAACGGTATTCAGATGCTTCTTCAAATCACGCTTCACAATCAATCGGAATAGAACCCAAAGAATGAAAAGTGCTGCAAACGCGATGGGGAGGTAGATGCTAAGCATGTTTTATAATTCAGATAATTTCTGCAAAGATGAGGCTGATTAATTTCTTTTCGTCGCAGACATTCGCGAAGCATTCGCCTCAGGCATTCGTACGAAGTACATTATTCCCCTCTCTTACCTTCTCTTACCTTTTATAGAGGCATTCGTCTGAAAGACATTCTTAGTTTTAGGCACACGAAGTAAATTTACTCTTGTTCACCTCCAAGTATTTTGAACAGATTTATTGAACTAATCTTTAAAGCTTTGGCTAGATCAACCAATTCAAGTTTCGCTTGAAGAAGGTTTTGCTGCGCGGTAAGCACCTCCAAGTAGTTGGCGCGATTTGAAACAAATAGTAAATCTGAATTCTTTACGATATTTTCAAGACTATTCGCTTCAGAAACTTTAAGTTCCGTTATAGACTTCAGGTTTTCAATGTTTTTCAGTTCATTGTGAACCTCTGTGAATGCGGCAACAATGCTCTGCTGATAATTATTCAACGCAATCAATTGCATAGCACTGGCTTGTTTAAAATCAGATTCCAAATGTTTCCGATTGAACACTGGGGCGCTCAATCCACCCAAAAAGTTGAATGCTACAGATGGAAGTGTAAATAGAAGGGGTGCTGAAAATCCATTGAACCCAATTCCTGCATTTATTCGAAGCGATGGATAGAATTCTTTTTTAGCGGCTTGAGTATCAAAACGAGTAGCCTGCAACTCTTTTTCTGCCATGCGAATGTCGGGTCTATTTCGAAGTAAGTCCGAAGGAATACCAGTTTCAAAAAAATCGAATTCAGTTTCTTTTAACGCTTTATTATTCCTGAATACTTTTTGGGGATATCGAGTCAACAATTGATTAATGTAATTTTCCAACTCAACAATCTCTTGATTCAGTTGCAGAGCTTGTGCCTGAGTATTTAAAATTTGAGATTCATATTGATTAACAGCTAACTCACTCGCACGTCCAGCCGCTTTAAGCTCGCGAATAATGGTTAATGAGTTTTCTTGAATAGTGATGCTTTGTTGGAAAATTTCGATTTTATTGTCCAAAGAAACAAGTTCATAATAAGCTTTGGCAATTTCTGAGACGAGATTGGTTTCGATTAAGCTTCTACCATCAACCGAAGATAAAATGCGAGCTTGCGCTGATTTGTTTCGGTCACTTAGCTTATTATAAATATCAATCTCCCATTTCGATGTTAAACCTGAGTAAAAGTTGGGTAAAAGTCTATTGAAAAATGGTCCGTTTGGTGTCATTTCCGTTGTCCTGTTTCCCGCCCATTCTTGCGTGTAATCCCCATATTTAAAAATTGCGCCATTTGTCTCGAAATTTAACTCGGGCAACAGCAAGCCTTTTGTTCGAATCTGATTGGCTTTGGCAATTTCAATGTTGTAAAAGGTGTTTCTTAAGTCGGTGTTGTTTCTTAGACCATCATGAATGAGTTCACTTAAATACTCGTCTGTAAAAAGAATAGAGATTTTAGGTTGGGTCAATTTCAGACTATCAATTGAGTAGTTAGATGAATTATCAAACGCATTGGGCATGTTAATTAGCGCAGGCTCCTCAGGAAGGTGCACAGCTTTGCATGAGGCAAGTATGACTATAACTGATATGAAGAAAAAATGTTGAACTTTCATTTGAAACGTTAGTTTTTTGTAATTAATATTTTGTCTACCCGCGGTCCGTCCTTATCCATAATTTGAAGCGTGTAGTTCTCCAGAGTAAGGGTGTCACCTAGGTTTGGAATTTTATGATAATGAAATATAAAAAGGCCGGATATGGTAGTGTATTTTGCTAGAATAGCTTCATCAATGTCTAACCCGAAGAACTTCTGAAATTCACTAAGACTATAAAAACCATCTGCCAACCACATGTTGTTGTCGGTCTGAACAATAGAGTACTCGTGAACCTCCTGCTCTGTAGCATCTCCAATGAGGGCATCTAGAATATCATCCATCGTTACCACTCCCACAGTTACACCGAATTCATCAATGACTATTCCGTTGTGCATTCTCTCTTGTTTAAATTGTTCTAAAACTTTAAACGCAGAGGTGTTTTCATTAATAAAGATTGGCTGCTTCATTACTAAAGTCAAATCAAATGGATCAATACTATCGTCGAATAAATCTTTTAGCAATACAATCCCACGAATTTTATCGAGATTGTTTTCAACGCATACGGGGTATGCAGAATGCTTTTCAGAGTTGATTTTCTTTTTTATGGTGGATAAATCATCTTTTATATCGAAGTAGACAATGTCGTTTCTGCTTGTGTATAATGAAGTTACTTTTTTATCTCCCATTTCAAAAACGCGTTCTACAATGTCTTGTTCTATTTCTTGAATCTCACCTCCATCTGCGCTGTCTTTAACCATGGCCTTTATTTCTTCTTCACTGGCTTTACTTTCAGACGTTTTTTTTATTCCGAAAACTCTTAAAAGAAAATTATTCGTAACCGTCAACAGCCAAACAAAGGGAGAGGTAATTAGAGATAATACTTGCATAGGCTTAGCTACAATCAAGGCAATTCGCTCGGGAAACGTCATGGCCAAACGTTTCGGGAATAGCTCACCAAGAACAATTGACAAGTATGTAATCAACAGCACCGAAAGTCCCGTTCCTATTTCATGGGCAAAAGGCGCTAAAAGCTCAATGCAAGAGATATATTCGACAAATGTCTTGGTAATTGTTTCACCACCATAAACTCCAAGCAAAATACCAATAAGTGTAATTCCTATCTGTATAGTGCTCAGAAATTTCGTCGGATTTTCAGACAATTCCAACGCGACTTTAGCAGATTTGCTTCCTTTCTTCGCTGCGGATTCCAATTTAAAACGCCTCGAGGAAATCAAAGACAATTCGCTCATTGAGAAAAGGCCGTTAATGAGCACCAAGATTATAATAATGAGTAATTCCATAGTGAGTATTGAATTGTTATTTAGATCGGATCGTTATTGTTCTTTTTTTTCTTTTTGAAAGAAATGTTTTCTCCAAGTCTGCCAAAAACAAAATACAACCCCGGGATCAATATTACTCCGAATAATGTGCCAATTAGCATTCCGCCGGCCGCGGCACTTCCAATGGTTCTATTTCCAACAGCTCCTGCTCCTGAAGCGAACATAAGGGGAACAAGTCCGGCGATAAAAGCAAATGAAGTCATCAGAATTGGACGTAATCGAATTTTCGCGCCGGTTAAAGTTGCATCAATAAGACTCATGCCTTCTTTGTGTTTAAGCACTGCAAATTCAATAATGAGAATGGCATTTTTTCCCAAAAGTCCAATGAGCATGATCATTGAAACTTGTGCGTAAATGTTGTTTTCCAAGTTAAAAAGCCATAAGAATAGAAAAGCACCAAAAATTCCTGTTGGAAGAGACAGAATAACTGGCAGGGGCAATAAGAAACTCTCGTATTGTGCTGATAAGATTAAATACACGAATATTAAACAAATCAAAAAGATATAAGCAGACTCATTTCCTGTTGCTACTTCATCTCTAGTAATTCCTGCCCAGTCAATGTCATATCCTTTCGGCAACTTTGTTGCGGCAACTTCCTGAATAGCTTTAATGGCATCACCACTGCTAAAGCCGTCCGTAGCTTCACCATTTATTTCGGCGCTCGGAAACATATTGTATCGTGTAATCTGATCTACGCCATACACCTTTTCAATTGAGGTAAAAGCGCTCATTGGTATCATATCACCAATTTCGTTTTTAACATACATATTTAGAATATCTTCCGGTTTACTTCGAAACTCTGGCAGAGCTTGCACCATTACTTTGTACATCTGTCCGTAACGTATGAAGTTGGTTGCATATTCACTTCCTAACATGGTTTGTAAGTTACTCATTGCATTTTGAACGGTTATTCCCATTTGAGCAGCTTTGTCCTCGTCTATATGAAGCATATACTGTGGGTAACTAGCATCGAAAATTGTAAATGCAGAACCAATCTCAGGTCGGTCTTTAAGATCCTGTATGAATTGCTTTACAGCCAATTCGAGTTGCTTTAAATCACCAGTACCTGTTTTGTCGAGGAGTCGAAGTTCGAAACCACTTGCATTACCATATCCAGGAACCGCAGGCGGAGGGAAAAACTCGAGTTTAGCACCATGAATATTCTTAGTGTTGGCCTGCAGTATTTCAATAATTTCATCCACCGATTTATTTCGATCTTCCCAGTTTTTAAGGTTAACCAGAAGAGTGCCGTAGGTGGCGCCCGTTCCATCAGAAAGAATGTTTGTTCCTGAAAGTGAGGAGACCGATTCAATCTCAGCAATTTTACTAGCTTCTAATTGAATAGAATTAACAATGTCTTTTGTTCGCTCCAACGTAGCTCCTGCCGGAGATGTAACGCTCACATAAAAAGTCCCTTGATCTTCATTTGGAATAAATCCCGTTGGGATAACTCTGTTTAGAATTCCTGTTCCAATGATAAAAATGATTAGTATTCCAAAGGTAAATACCCGAATATTAACGATTCGTTTAAGTATAAGGGCGTATTTGTTCTCAATACCGTCGTACCAATTATTAAAGCCTTTAAATAATTTATATTTCAAGCCACTTTCGTTTGTTTTTGTCTGATGATTATCCTTTAACAACAAAGCACAAAGTGCAGGTGTTAGCGTTAAAGCAATCACACCTGAAAGAACAATTGATATTGCCATTGTAAGAGAAAACTGCCGGTAGAAAATACCGGTAGGACCACTCATAAAGGCCACAGGAATAAAGACAGCACTCATTACCAAAGTAATTGCAATGATGGCACCAGTTATTTCTCTCATCGCCTGCTCAGTCGCTTTTCTTGCTCCAATACCATTAGCCATTTTGGAGTGCACAGCCTCTACCACTACAATGGCATTGTCTACTACAATACCAATAGACAAAACCAAGGCGAAGAGTGTAACGAGATTAATTGAGAAACCGAGAAACTGGATAAAGAAAAACGTACCAACGAGCGCTATTGGAACGGTAATGGCCGGAATGATTGTACTTCTAAAATCTTGCAGAAAAAGAAAGACTACCAAAGAGACCAAAATAAATGCTTCGATAAGTGTTTTTATTACTTCGTGTATGCTGGCATCAAGGAAACGACTAACATCATAGCTAACTGTGTAGTTCATGCCAGATAAAAATGTTTTCTCCTTTAAGCCTTCCATTTTAGCCTTGATACTTTTTATAACCTCACTTGCATTGGATCCGGGTAATTGTTTAAGCATGATTGAAGCTGTCGGCTTACCATTAAGTTTGGCTTCAACATCGAAATAGGTTGTTCCGAATTCCACATCAGCGATATCCTCAATCCGCAGTATTTGACCACTTTGAGTAGATTTTAAAGGGATTCTTTTGTACTGTTCTACAGTGTTGTATTTACCTGTATATTTCACAACATACTGCATTGGATAGTTTGTCAGTCTATCACTGTTTTCTCCTAACTTACCTGGTGCAGCTTCTAAGTTTTGATTTTCAAGAGCCTCTTTAACATCCTGTGAGCTTACTTGGTAAGCGAGCATTTTGTCGGGCTTTAGCCATATTCGAATGGCGTACTCCTTTGCACCCAAGATATCTGCATATCCAACGCCATCAACTCTCTTCAATTCGGCTAAAACATTTATATCCGCAAAATTGTAAAGAAACTTTTCTTCAAGATTCGGGTCGTCACTATAGATGTTAAGATACATGAGCATCGCATTTTCCTCTTTTGCAATTTTCACCCCGTTTCGAATTACTTCTTCCGGTAGTTCTCCCATGACAGCGGCAACCCTATTTTGGACGTTGACAGCGGCAATGTCAGGGTCTGTGCCCACTTCAAAAATTATCTGAACAACACCAACACCATCATTGCCTGCATCACTACTCATGTATTTCATGCCAGGCACACCATTGATGGCTCTCTCTAAAGGAACTATCGCAGCCTTTGTTACTGTTTCAGCATTGGCGCCAGTGTACTCAATAGTCACGTTTACCTCAGGAGGAGCAATGTTAGGAAACTGCGTCATGGGTAACTGCAAAAGAGCAAGGACACCGAGTAAGGCTATAATAATCGATATTACAATAGATAATACCGGGCGGTGAATAAACTTCGAAATCATATAATTAATTTTTTAGATCAAAAAAGTTCTTGAATTCAGGCTCGATTTTATCTCCTTCCTTAACAAGTTGAATACCCTCGTACAGAACCTTATCGGTTTCGTTAAGTCCATTTTTCACAACGTACATATTAGCTAATTGCATTTCAGGAATTATTTGCTTTTGTCTTATCGTGTTATTCTCATCTAGAACATATACATAAAGGTTTTCTTGAACTTCAAAAGTGACTTTTTGAGGCACCAGTATCACATTTGATAGTTGAGTTTGAACCATAACTTTTCCCGATGAACCGTGCTTCAGAATTTGTTCAGGATTCTGAAATCTTGCTCGGTAAGTTAGACTGCCCGTATTCCGATTTATTTCACTGTCAATTGTTTCAATCTTACCAACTTCAGAGAAAATACTATTGTTAACTAGCTTTAGATTCACGGCTTTCAAAGTCTGATCTCTTCCAATTAGATTCAAGTAATCTGTTTCAGACACGTTGAAATAAGCAAACATTTCAGTGTTATTCGAAATAGTAGTCAGAACCGTTCCTTCCTCTACTAGAGCTCCTTCCTTGTATGGTATTCTATTAATTGTGCCATCAAATGGGGCGCGTATTTCCGTGTAACTCAAGTTTATTGTCGCCAAATTGATTGTTGCTTTCGCCTCTTCAATTTTTGCGTCAAGTGCATCTTTTTTATATCTGGCAATTTCAAGTTCTGATAGAGATACAATTTTCTTAGCGTGTAGAATTTGCGTATTTTCAAAATCAATTTCAGCCTGTTTTAATTCGGCAAGTGCTGTTGCTAATTGTGATTTAGCTTTAGCAAGTTCCTGCTTGTATTCTCCAGCATTCAAAGTAAATAAGAGCTGATCTTTGGTAACAGTTTGCCCTTCGTCAATGTAAATTCGTTCCACAAAGCCTTCATTTCTTGCTCTTAACTCAACATTTTGAATGGATTGTATTTCAGCTACGTACTCTTGTGTGTAAGAAGAGTCTGCGCGAATTGGAGATATTACAACATACTTATTTGTTGATATATCTACTTTGGTTTCTTCACAAGAAGTTAATAGGAATAAGGAAATAGAGAAAAAAAGAGAATAGTAGAATATATATTTTCTATACGAAATGATCATAATTTGGAATATTTAGATTATTGAAGTGTTGAATCTTTTAGATTCAAAGTTGAAAACACCAAAAATCAAACACAAGCCCTTTTAGAGCTTGTATTCTTGGTTTGGAAGACAATAATCTTATGCTTCGGGCGGGGGAGAGTCCAGTCTAGATAGAAATCTAGATTGTTTGAACTTGTTTTGCCAAAAATGTAAAAAGCGATTTTTTACACAAAACAAATACTTGAATGAGTAATTGTTAGCTAAAACTAAATGGAAAAGATTAAGCGTTAGTGAGGTAACTACAGTACCGTCATCTTCGCTTCCTGTATCACCTTCTTCATCATCTGCTATTTGATCGAAATTCATTGCGACCATTACCTGCTCATAGAAAGTATTTATTTCATCTATCGGACTATTTAAAGATGAACCAAAAGCGTTTATCTCATTTATGTGAGGAACAAAAGCCATGTTCAGATATATTCCGAGAATAATATAGGAGACGAGCTTTTTCATTCTGTGCGCAAATCTAATGCATTTTAGCTGTTCCTTTCTCCGAATGTTGTTTGCTTTTTTTTAACGTTTTCAATTCAGTTTTCAATCAAAGGATTGTACATCATTATCGCATTGTTCTCACTCACCAACTCTTCAGTGGTGAGTCTAGTTGATTTGTCGTGAATCGACTTCCAAATTTTATTGTGACGTGTATAGCCGCCCCACCATTGATGCTGGAACAGGTGATCGGTTTCATAAATGCGATAATCTAAATTTAAATCTTCATTACAGCGGATTTCGCCGTTCAGATTTTTATCGTCTAACCACAAGAATATTTGAAAGGTATGGGACGTTTTGTTTTCCAATTGCAAATCAATGTAGTTGTATGAAAGTGTTGCCCCGCATGCGAAAGGAATGGTTCTATTCACATCTGGAAAAACATCGTAGCCATGTCTCCAACGTTCCTTTATTGTCAAAGGTGTGTGAAGCGCCAACCAATAAAGTAGATTTCCAAGCTGACAAAGTCCTCCGCCAATGTCGGTAGAGATTTTACCATTGTGAAGCGCGAGCCCTTCCAAATACCCCTTATTTACAGTTGGTCTTCCAACCAATTTCCATAACGAAAAGACTTGTCCCGGAAGAATGACAACTTTGTGCATTCGCTGAGTAGCAATTCTAAGATTCGTAACCTTGTTGTGCTGAAGATACATGTCTACATCTTTCAAAGGACGCAGCAACATTGATTTATGTTTGATCAGCGAGTGCGCGAGTTCAATTTCAGCATTAATTCGCGCAAATTTCTTTCGCTCAAGAAACCACACCAATCTTCTTTTCAAAACGAAATATTCTTTCCCCAATTTACTTCGAAGAAAACTACGCTTGATTGGCTTTTCAACTTGATAGGGAAGGGGCATACTTTCGAATGAATTTTCGAAGAACTTTTTAATCGACGTTGCAAGTTGGATTGCATTTTACTTCAAAATTCACAGAATTAGCGATGTAACATATTTCGTGAGCTTTGTGGTGTAACGCAATAGCTTTTTCCACCATACTTTCGTCTGCTACATGAAAGATTGGATTCAAAGTTATTTCTTTGAAACTTCCGCCACCAGAAGCTTTTTCAATCATAATACCTGCAGCATTGTCAATGTATGATGTAATTACAACGCCTTCTAATGCACAGACATATAAGTAGGAGAGCATATGACAAGATGAAATAGCCGAAACCAATAAATCTTCGGGATTCAATTTTGATTTGTCTCCAACAGCAGGATTATCTGTTGTAAGTAATAATTCAGGTTTTCCTTGAATGGAAACGGTGTGACTACGATCATAGGTTCGTACATTTTTTGTTCCGTCCCCTTTGTTACCTGTCCATACGGCAGTTAGATTGTAGTTGTGTTCGTGTGCCATTGTATTTTAGTTTACTGTTCTTCTATTATTGATGTTCCTTTTGATTTATCACCAGAACTCCATTCCCAATTTTCATGAAGGCGAATTTTTCCGTTCTCAAGAATTTCCGGTTTTGAAATGCAAATGCCTGTCATCAATTCGTCATTTTCATTTACTTGATGATAACGCATATCTATATTTCCGAAATCGTCAACCAAACCAATGAGATGACCATATTTAATCTTTCCGCCTGAATATTCAGAGGTTAATATATTTCCAATTTGCTTGTAATGAAAAAGAGTTTCATTGGATGTTTCTCCGTTTTCAGTGTTGCTTATTGGTCTGAATTTTTTGTCGTTGTAGTTCATTGCGTCGTTTTTCTGATAGGTAGTCACCCATTATTCGATCCGCTCATATTCATTTTCAAACTGTCCACTTCCGGCGCCAAAAATAGGGAAGGCAATCAATAGCATAACTCCGCTGCTTCCGGAGTTTATAATAACCAATTTGTTTTCCTCTGACAAGCCCACATATTTAAAATTATCTCCAAGAACCCACAATAAAGGTCCTGCTATAAAACTAGCATCCCACTGCCTTCTAACTTTGAAATAACCTCTTCTATACTTTCCTTTAATAGTTAAACTGTCAATAGTAAACGCGTTGTCCAACACCTTTAATTTTATATGGTGCTTATCTACTGGAGTGAAATTGACGATCAGTTTTTTCTGATTGTAAACTGTATCGTAGTCGAAATTGCTGAAGAGTGTTTTTTGAAAATGAACAGTGTCATTTTTCGTGTTTTTGAAGGAACCACTAAGCGCATCAAATGAGCTCTTGTCTAAGTGTATGTCTTTTCCTTTTCTGCTTTTAAGTTTAATAGTAGAGCAGGAACAGATCAGCAAAGTCAAGCTGAAAATTAGTAGAATGCTATTTCTTTTCATTGTCTTATTTCTTTCGCTCCAATCCAACTTTCGTTTCGAGCTAGCTCTGCTAGCGGCATCCGAAATGCCCTCTAGGAACTACGTTGATAGAACTTCGTTGTTCTTACTTCGTAATTCCTACGCTGTAATGGGAACTTCGTTTTAATTCTTCCCCTCTCTTACCTTTTCTTCCCCTCTCTTACCTTTTAGAGAGGCATTCGTACGAAGTACATTCTTCTTTTTCTATCGAACAAAAACTTTTTTCACAACGATTTCATGTCCATCGAAACACTTTACAAAGTAGATTCCCTGTGCCCATTGCGATGTTGAAACGTCAGCCGATTCTTTTGAGGAAAATGTTTCAATTCGTTTTCCATCTGCACCAAGTATTTCACATACAAACGTCTGCCCAGGCCAGTTAATCCGAATTGAATTAGCCGTTTGATCAAGTCGAAAATTTTCGGCTGATGTCTCAGCAAGGTTAGTGCATAAAATATTGCTAAGTTTTTCCCATATCTGGTCATTCAATAAGAAAGGAACCAACGAATTGTCCGGGGCATTGCCCATACGAACGAAAACCAAACCTTCGCTCGGACTCACATTCAAGAACTGTCCATCTCTGCCCATTGCGGCGTATACATCTGAAGGTGCATTTGGAAACATCATCCCCGGAATAACTATTTGTGCTTGCGGAATCATATATGAGCTTTGTCCATTCAGCCACCACAAGTATCCGTAAGAGTTGTTCAAGTTCTGAGAAGGCGTTATCATTTCCTGAAAATAATTCGCGTCGGTCATCAACTGATTTCCATTCCAATTACCGCCGTTCTGCATTAAGATTCCGAAACGTGCCATGCTTCGTGCAGTGCTCAAATAAACATTGTTGTAGCCACTCTGAAAAAAGAACCCATCCATTCCCGTCGGTTGCTTTAATGCAGAAAAGACAAGTCCGTTCAATGTCTGTCCAGTCGCTCCTTCCAGCACACCATCGAGCAACGTATATGGACCATTGTGATACGCCCAGCGCGTGCCGGCATCAGCAGAATAAACCAAACAATTCGGATCGGTGCAATACGGATCTGCAACACCATCGTCTAACCCCGATGTCATCGTTAATTGGTTTCGAACCGTAATGTTATTTTCTTGAACAGTAGTGCAACTGGTCCATCCAGTTCCCAAATAACTTGAACTTAAATCATTGATCGAAAGCTGTCCGTTTTGTTGCGCTATTCCAACCAAATAGGAGGTAAGTGTCTTTCCCGCAGAAGCCCAGTACCACAGGCTATCCTGCGTGAATGTCCCGAAGTAATTCTCAATGACAATCTTGCCATTCTTCAACACAATAAATGCTTTCGTATTGTTGCTTTCTAGAAAAGTTAAGAGGTCAGGAATCTGATCTTCACACCAGCCCAATTCCGCTGGAGTAACAGTTGCCCAAGTGTTACCTGTGTTAGGAGGAAAATATATTTGCGCTTTGGCAACAAGATTCGTGAGAATCAAAAGAAGAAGCAAAGTGTATTTCATGTTCGTTTGAAAATCTTTCATTGAAATGGTTTAACGAATATACTACTCAAACCATCTGAATTTTCGCAACATTGTTGCCCTCGTCAAAGACCCTCGTCCACAGGACTCTCGCAACGCCAGTTGCCCTCGTCCACAGGACCCTCGCATCGCCAGTTGCCTTCGCGAAGTATTCGCTAAACAGCAGCCCATGCGAACAGCGCTAGCCAAAACAACCCTTTAATCAAAAAAAACAAAAAGCCAATCCAGCCAACTCGTTTAAGCCAATGTTTGAATTTTTGTTTCATAAAACGAAGGTAAAAAAGAAAGGCTCCTTTCGGAGCCTTTCAGGTATTATCCTAAGTAAGATTTTAAAATCTTACTTCTGCTTGTGTGCTTTAAGCGTCGAATGGCTTTCTCTTTAATCTGACGAACACGTTCACGTGTTAGATCGAAGCGCTCTCCGATTTCTTCCAACGTAAGTGGATGTTCACCGTTCAAACCGAAATACAATCGAACCACGTCGCCCTCACGCGCTGTAAGCGTGCGAAGTGAGCGTTCAATTTCGCGACGCAAACTCTCATGCAATAGATCTGTATCCGGAGAAGGAGTGTCGTTCGTTTGCAATACATCGTACATCGTAGAGCTACTGTCATCTCCGTCTTTCAAAGGAGCATCCATAGATACGTGACGTCCGCTGTTGCGCAACGATTGCTTCACTTCATCCAAGGTCATTTCTAACACTTCAGCCAATTCAGCTGGCGTAGGCGGACGCTCGAATTCTTGTTCCAACTTAGCGAATGCCTTGTTGATTTTGTTAATCGAACCAATCTTGTTCAAAGGAAGACGAACAATACGAGATTGCTCAGCCAACGCTTGAAGAATAGATTGACGAATCCACCATACAGCGTAAGAAATGAATTTAAATCCACGGGTTTCATCAAAACGCTGAGCCGCTTTAATCAAGCCAAGGTTTCCTTCGTTAATCAAATCGGGAAGAGATAAACCTTGGTTTTGATATTGTTTCGACACAGATACAACGAAACGCAAATTCGCTTTAGTCAATTTCTCCAAGGCAATCTGATCACCTTGTTTAATGCGACGAGCCAACTCAACTTCTTCTTCGGCAGTAATCAAATCCACACGACCAATCTCTTGCAAAT
>CAZEFR010000036.1:17314-22247 GCA_964511555.1 uncultured Chryseobacterium sp. | reverse complement strand
CCAACACGTGATCTCTGAAATTCACCAAGGCAATCCAACCGTCTTCATCGTTCACATCTTCAAACCACTCTTCGTAATAACAGTCGTCGCTCGTATGGAAGTTCAACACATTTTCACCAATGAAAATGAATTTCGTTATTCCTTCGTTAATCAAATGATCAGCGAATTCGCGTTTCAAAAACATAATGTCGTTGTACAACAAATCGTTCCATTCACCAATCAATTCAACAATCGCATATCCTTCGTCGTAGTTCGCGAAGAGTAGTTTTACGAATAGTGTCTGACTGCCAATAGAGTCCCACTGTGGGTGAATGAAGAATCCGTAAATTTCTGTGCTGTATTCGAATTCAGAGTATTCGAAATTGAAAAAAGGTGAGCGCTCATCTTCCTCTGCGCAATACAATCCCCTCCAGTTATAATATGGCTCTAACGTATGCATGTTATTTTTTCAACGAATCAACCGCAAATCTAACGCTGCCTTCTTTCAACAAAAGTGCTTTCGCTTCTTCTGCATTCAACCCTGTTTCTTCCATTACCATGCGTGTGCCGCGATCGACCAATTTGTAGTTGGAAAGCTGCATATCTACCATTTTGTTTCCTTTCACATGTCCGAGTTGAATGAAGGTGCACGTGGTAAGCATGTTCAGCACGAGCTTCTGTGCGGTTCCGCTTTTCAATCGCGTACTTCCTGTTACGAACTCAGGTCCCACAACCACTTCAACAGGAAATTTCGAAACAGCAGCAACAGCCGATCCCGCATTGCAAACCACACAACCGGTAGAAATGCCTTCTTCGTTGCATTTCTTTAACGCGCCAATAACGTAGGGAGTTCTTCCCGACGCAGCAATTCCAACCACCACATCGTTTTGAGTTATGTTGAAAGTCTGAAGGTCTTTCCAGCCTTGTTCTTCATCGTCTTCTGCAAATTCTACGGCTTTGCGAATGGCACCGTCGCCTCCTGCAATAATTCCTATAACACGTCCGAAGTCTACTCCGAAAGTGGGCGGACATTCAGATGCGTCAACGATACCAAGTCTTCCACTGGTGCCTGCGCCCATGTAAAAAAGTCTTCCGCCTTGTTTCATTTTCGAAACAATTTCAGCAATTAAATTTTCAATTTGAGGAAGTGAAGCAGCCACGGCCTCAGGAACAGAGCGGTCTTCCGTATTCATGCCTTGAAGCAATTCTGAAATGGATTTGCGTTCGAGTTCGTTGTGGTGGCTTGCAGATTCGGTTGTTGACATGGTAAATGTTTTTCACAACGAAGGTAAGAAAGGTGTTCACAACCCGTTTCATTTGAATGAAATCTTACAAGGTGATTGTCTATTTTCGAAAGTGTAAAATGCAAAAGAAATGAAGAAAATTTTTTGGTTAATGCTGGTGCTCTTCACTGCGGTGACGGCCAATGCACAGAAAGATTCGACCATTGCGGGCGATGTAGATATAGCTGCAAACGCAGCGAAGATGTTAAGTGCAGAGCACGAATACATCAAGGGTAACATGCGCGGTGCTCTAACAATTTATCGCGAAGTGTTGGCTAACGACCCTATGAACTACAAAGCGCAGTTGGGTGAAGCAGAGTGTTATTACAATTTGAAGAAATATCCAGATGCATTTAAATCGTTGGATAAGGCAACGAAGATTAAGGACGGTGAAACACGAAAAGAATTGATTTTGTTTTATGCAAAATGTTATCACCGAACAGGAGAGTTGGACAAGGCTATAGAGAATTATAAATCCTATCTGATTTTAGAGAAGCCTAAATCATATGAAGCCGAGGAAGCCGCTAAGTTTATTCGTGAATGTGAATTTGCGAAACGTCAATTGGAGAAGCCTGCAGATGTTACCATTACAAATTTGGGAGGCTCAATAAACACGCGTTTGGAAGAGTATGCACCGAGTATAACTGCAGATGGTAAGACATTGGTGTTTACCTCTCGCCGAGACAACACCACTTCGCCACCTGAGCGCATGGGTAAGAACATTGATGAAAAAGGAGATTTCAAGTTCTATGAAGACATTTATTACAGTGTTTTGGATTCTGTGACGGGCCAGTGGGGCGATTGTGAGAAGTTGCCTGGAGCGGTAAACACTGTTTATCATGATGCCGTCTTGAGTATTGTTCCTGATGGTTCTATGATCTACGTGTATAAGAATGATGGTGATAATGCGGGAGACATTTTCTTTTCGAAAAAGGGAGAGACGAAATGGCGAGAGGCCGAGCGTTTGCCTAAAACCATTAACTCAACGTTTTTCGAAGGAAGCGTCTCTCAAACTGCTGATGGCAAAAAGCTTTATTTCATTAGTGAGCGAATGGATGGAATGGGAAGAGGAGATATTTATGTTTCTGAAAAGAACGGTTCAGCTTGGGGGAAGCCTAAAAACATGGGGCCAGTTATAAATACCGATCACGACGAGAAATTTGTGTTTATACATCCGAACGGAAGGACGCTATTTTTTGCTTCAGCCGGACATTTGGGTATGGGCAGTTATGATATTTTCAAAACAGAGTTGGTCAACGGAGTTTGGTCGAAGCCAATTAATTTGGGATACCCGATTAATACAGTGAATGAAGAGTCTACTTTTTCGCTTACTGCAGATAATAAGACCATGTATATCGCGGCGGAGTATTCCGATTCATACGGTGATCGCGATATATACAAAGTAGATATTTCGAGATACGCAGTCATGAGTGAAGGCTATGAGAAAAGTTCTTACGCTCAGTTGATAGCCATTGTTCTTGATGTGAATGGAAAGGCTTTTAAAGGTGTGAAAGTGCAGGTGGAAGATTTAGATACAGGAGAAATTCTAACCGGAGAAACCGACAAAGCGGGTTACTGCCGGGTGAATGTTCAAGGTGGGAAAACCTATGTTGTAACTGCTGAGAAAGACGGAAAGAAATTTTCTGAAGAAGTAACCATTGAAATGAAGAACAGCGGCGAGACCGTTCGTAAATGGGAAATTAGACTTTAATTCCCGAGTTGTTTGAATTGTGAAGTGAAGGATTTCAAATCCTTCCACCAAGAATAATCTTTTGCGTAGATGGCGTTCATTTGTTGGACGCCATCTTCGTTTAGTACCAATGCGTTTTTATTCGGAGTTAAAATTCCCGCTTTTATTTTCGGAAGTTGACTCGCGAATTCAGCGCTGACTTTTCCGTATCCTACCCACGATTTTCTTCCAGCTAAAACATGCAATGCATTCATGAAAGTTGCAAGTGGTTTTGAAGTGAAAAGAACCGAAGGAAAAAGAACAAGAAGAACGAGCGAACTCACAAAGTCGAAGGCTCTTTTTTGACGTTTGTTAAGCGTGTTGGAAATAGAGTTTACGGTTACAAAGAAACCTTCCGTAGCGCTTTGTATATGCTGACTTCCGATGATGAACAAACTTTCGGGTGGTGCGATTTTAAATTCAAGTTGAAGGGAAGAGAGGGTGCCCATCTCTGAAATAATTTCACTGCTGCTTAAATCTTTCGCGCAAAAAATAACTTCTTGTATTTTGTGAATGCGAACATATTCGAACAACGAAAGACTTCGTGCTTTTACTGCATTCATTTGTTCGAATGAGGCAATTGGATAATCTATCTGGTGTAAGAATGTTTGAACGCGTGTTCCTTCTTCTTCAGATCCAATCAAAAGAATTCTCTTTTTCGGATTGCCTTGCCAATTCCATTTGCCTGAAACGAACTTGCTGTAAAGCGCATGAATAAGGGGAAGCGAGAGAATAGCGAAAAGTGAACTTAATAGAATAACGATTCTTGAAAAACGAATCGTCTCAGGAAGTAGCGAATAAATAAGCAACGTAATAACCGCAACAAGAAGAATGGGTTTCAATGTTCGTTGCGGAAACACAGGCTTGTCGTAAGCGCCATTCAACCAGTTTCCAATGAGGGTAAATGCGGCAATCACGCTTGCGGTAACAAGCATGAGTGTGCCGTCGAAGTTCTTCGATTGCCATTGCGAATAGTGATCAGCGAAGGTGTAAATGCCGAAGCTTAAAACTGCAGCATCTGCCAAAGGAAGAACACTGGTTGAAATAATGCGCGACACAATAGAAACGGAAGCACGCATCCACACGGCCATCTGAATGAAGAACGAAAACCATTTCGCATGCGATGCCGAAAAATGTTTACGCGCAAAAATGATCATGGCATTGTAGAACACATACACGTAATTCAAACTGCCTTTCTTCGTGCTCTCACCTTTGTAGTGAATGATACTTGTTTCAGGAAAGAAGTAATTTTTCCATCCACCTTGAATAATGCGCCAGCTCAAGTCAATGTCTTCTCCGTACATGAAGAAGGCTTCATCTAACAACCCCACTTGATCGAGTGCTTTTTTTCGCATGAACATAAATGCTCCAGCCAGAATTTCAATCTCGCATGTTTCATCGTAACTCAAATGTCCGAGGTAATAGCGATTGAATTTTTTACTCTTCGGGAACAATTTCGAAATCCCGAATATCTTGTAGAAACTGGTTTCCGGAGTAGGCAGTCCGCGTTTCGATTCCGGAAGTAAAATTCCTTTTCCATCGACCATGGTAACGCCCAGACCGCCTGCTTCCGGATGTGCATCCATGAAGTCGAGGACTTTCGAAAACGTATCTTCTTTGACAACGGTATCTGGATTCAGCAATAAGATGTATTCGCCTTTGGCAATGCGCATACCTTGGTTGTTTGCCTTAGAGAATCCGGTGTTGTCTTTGTTGGCAATCAAATGAACCCAAGGAAATTTCTCGAGTACCATTTCATTCGAACCGTCAACGCTGTTGTTGTCAACCACAATAACTTCAACTTCAATTCCGCGCATAGCAGCGTGAACAGAAGCGAGGCATTGTTCAAGAAAATACTTGACGTTGTAGTTGACAATGATGACGGTTAAACGCATTCGGCTAAGATACAATATCAAGAGTTTGCTTTTCCGTATGGAACGCG
>CAZEFR010000036.1:15489-17214 GCA_964511555.1 uncultured Chryseobacterium sp. | reverse complement strand
TGACAATTCGTACAGAATTGAACATGTTGTTTCATGAGTTGAAAAGAAGAAGAGAAGCGTTCCACTTCATCGTTCGAACGGCGCAGAAGATCTAGCACCAAGCGAAGCGCTGTCTTGCGTCCAATGCCCGGTAACGAAGACATTTGGTCAACGGCTGCTTCAATCCATTTCGAACTCGAATTCATAGCAGCGAAATTACATGCTGTTGTTCGAAACCTTTTGAATAAACAAAAAGACTTTTCAAAAAAATCGATTAATTGCAAAGAAAAAGACCATGTCTCCTCTGGTAATTGCATCTGTACTGATTGTCTACTTCATTGCGCTTTTCGCGGTGGCTGTGGTGACATCTAAAAAAGCCGACAACGCATCATTTTTCAAAGCGAATAAAAGTGCTTCTTGGGTATTGGTAGCGTTCGGAATGATAGGCACTTCGCTTTCAGGTGTGACCTTTGTTTCAGTGCCGGGAACGGTGAGTGTAGCGGGAATGCAGTATTTCATGATGGCGCTCGGATTTTTCGCTGGATACTTCGTGGTGGCTTATGTCTTGTTGCCGCTGTATTACAAATTGAATTTAACTTCCATCTACTCGTATTTGGAACAACGCTTTGGTTCTCCGGCTTATGAGCTCGGCGCCTTGTTTTTTATTCTTTCACGAACAGTAGGCGCCTCGCTGCGTCTGTTCTTAGTGGTAAACGTCATTCAGTTTTTAATCATGGATGCCCTGGGAATTCCATTTGCGGTGACTGCTGGAATTACGCTGCTCATGATTTTGGCCTACACCTACAACGGCGGTGTGAAGACGATTGTCTGGACAGACACCCTTCAAACATTTTTTATGTTGTCGGCCTTGGTGGGTTGTGTGATTTATATTTTGAATCAGCTTGGTGGATGGGATACTGCGTGGCAAGCCATTTCAAGCACGAAGGCGACAAGCGGATTGGATTTGGCTTATGTGTTTAACGGCGACGTGTTGCACAAGAAGTATTTCTTGAAACAGTTTTTGGGCGGGGCATTCATAACGATTGCCATGACTGGATTGGATCAGGAAATGATGCAGAAGAACATCAGTGTTTCGAATTTGAGAGACTCGCAGCGCAACATGATTTCGTTCAGTGCGGTGATGGTGATTGTGGTTGGAATGTTCTTGTTTTTAGGAGCGTTGCTCTTCGTTTACATGCAGCAGTTTCAGTTGGAAAAAGCATACACGGGTGATGCCATTTTCCCGACGATGGTCATGCAGCACATGCCTCCGATTATGGGGCTGTTGTTTATTGTAGGATTGGTGAGTGCTTTGTTTCCCTCGGCCGACGGGGCTATTACGGCGTTGACGTCTTCGTTTTGCATTGACTTACTTCGCTTTTCGAAGATGGAAAAGACGGAAGAGGAGAAGGCGAAGATTCGCAAGCGCGTGCATTTGGCGTTTACGGTTTTGTTCTTTTTCATCGTCTTGTATTTCCGTTGGTTGAATGAAAAGACGATTGTTGATCTGCTCATGGATTTAGCCGGATACACCTACGGACCCTTGCTTGGCTTGTTTGCCTTCGGCATACTTACGCAACGCGTATTGATAGGCAGCAAATGGAATGTGGTGGTAATTTGTTTGCTCTCTCCGGTGCTGACTTATTTGCTTGCCTTGAATAGTAAGGCGTGGTTCTTCGGCTACGAAATGGGAGCAGAGAATCTTATTGTGAATGGTGCTATAACGTTCGGCTTACTTTACTTGCG
>CAZEFR010000036.1:0-15389 GCA_964511555.1 uncultured Chryseobacterium sp. | reverse complement strand
CATCTTTCGCTAGAATCTTGTGCAACATCTTTCGTAGAATCTTCGACTTCGTCGATTAGATACATTTAAAATAATCAAATGGCTCTTTGCAATCTTCGCATTTGTAGAGCGATTTGCAGGCGGTGCTTCCGAATTGAGAGACCATAGCGGTGTGCGAAGATTTGCAACGCGGGCAGCGCACGTCGCGCAGTTTACCCATAAGAAGATTTTTATCAGCGCTGCCCTTTTGCGGCGGCGCAATGCCGTAGGCTTCCAACTTAATACGTGCTTCTTCGGTCATCCAGTCTGTTGTCCAGGCCGGAGAAAGAATCGTCTTCACATCGAAATTTTCAACGTGCATTTCCACCAACATTTCGCGAACGTCTTGCTCTATGGCATGCATCGCCGGGCAACCCGAATAGGTTGGTGTAATCAAAACAATAACTTTATTGTCTTCGAGCTGAACATCGCGCACAATGCCCATTTCAACCACATTCAAGACGGGAATTTCAGGGTCTTCCACTTCTTTGAGAAACTCCCAAATTTCTTGAATCGAGTAGTTCATTTTACCACTTTGAATTCGGGTAAGTTCTTTGAAGAAATTGCATTTCGCTCAACAGGTGACCCAGATGTTCGGTGTGCTTGCCTTCGCGTCCGCCTTTGTGCATCCATCCTGAAACAGGCATTTGTAAAGTGGCTTCATTCAAAGTGGCTTGAACATTTTCCATCCAGATTTGATGTAGACTTTCAACGTTCGGACAAATACCCGTTGCTGAAAGATCGTTATCGTTTGCATTTGGAATAAACCACTCGCCGGTGTAATTCCAAATGTCGTTTAATGCTTTTTGAATGCGTGCATGACTTTCTTCCGTTCCGTCTCCCATGCGCAAAACCCAGTCACGACCGTGTTGCAAGTGGTAACGTACTTCTTTCACAGACTTAAAGGCAAATTCTTGAAGGAAGGTGTTACTCGATTTTGAAAGTTCAATCAGATATAAGTTATACCATTCAGAATACAAATACTGACGGGCAATGGTGAAGGCATAGTCTCCATTAGGAAGTTCCAACGCCAAGAAATTTTTATAGTCCCACGCATCGCGAAGGAATGCCCAATCGTCTTCTGTTTTAGAGTCTCCGCTAGCTTCCGCTAAATGTTTGAAAAGAAGCGTTGCCTGACCAATGTAATCCAACGCCATATTGCTTAACGCAATATCTTCTTCTAACACAGGTCCGTGTCCGCACCATTCCGAAAGGCGCTGTCCGAGTATAAGGTTGTTGTCTGCTAAATGCAGTGCTAATGCTTCTTCTTTCTTCATGATTACATGTGTCCGATTTCGTCAGGAATGTCGTAAAATGTTGGGTGACGATAAACTTTGTCGTTTGCAGGGTCGAACATAGCGTCTTTGTCTGCAGGAGCAGAGGCTGTGATTTCAGAACTTGGAACTACCCAAATACTAACTCCTTCCATGCGTCGCGTGTACACGTCACGCGCATTTTCAATAGCCATTTTAGCATCTGAGGCGTGCAAACTTCCAACATGTTTATGCGATAATCCGCTTTTGCTGCGGATAAAAATCTCCCACAAGGGCCAATTTGATTTGCTCATAATTTCAATTCTTGCAACGAATTTAATCCGATTCCTCTTTACAAAATTCAGTTTCCACAATAATTCTATATTTGTGGGGAAAATCATCACCCCAATCCTATGTCCAACCTTTCTATAACAGAGTTCCAACAAGTGTTTCCCGATATCTACGAACGTAGCACTGCAGAGGTTATTTTGGAAACTGCCAAGTTGAAAAAATTAAAGGCCGATGATTGGATGGTAGACATCGGAGATCCAATCGTATACATGCCTTTATTGTTGAAAGGACAATTACGTATTCTTCGTGAAGATGAAGAAGGGCACGAGTTGTTGCTCTATTACATTCGTCCGGGCGAGACCTGCGCCATGTCGCTTACCTGTTGCAGCGGAAATGCAGTCAGTAATGTTCGCGCGGTGGCGGAAGAGGACACCGAGCTGTTGCTTCTGCCCATACAAATCATTGACGAATGGACAACCAAGTACCCTTCCTTCAAATCGTTTATTCTAAAAACGTACCAGCGCAGATTTGAAGAATTATTGAATACCATTGACGGAATTGCCTTTCATAACCTCGATGATCGTCTATCGCAATTGCTGAAGCAGAAGTCAGAGAAGGAGGGAAGTGAACTGAAAACCACCCACCAAGAATTAGCAAACCAGTTGAATTCTTCTCGCGAAGTTATTTCCCGTTTGCTCAAGCAAATGGAGCGAAAAGGAAAAATTCAAATGGGAAGAAACAAGATTACTCTTTTATAATTCTTTGCGTTACGTTTCCTTCTTTGTTTGTTAATTTAACCAAGTACATTCCTGCTGGAAGGCTTGATAAATCAAGTGTTTTACTTTTGCCTAGGAATGAGTCTTCCAAAACGGTTTGTCCTGAAATTGTCATTACAGTCAGCTCTTTTCTTCCACCTAAATCGGCATTGATTTGAATAAAACCGTTTGTTGGATTAGGAAAGATTTCAATTTGTTCCATCAATTCATCCACACCAACTCCGCATTCACCCGCTGTGTAGTGAACTATACCGTGGAAATAGATAGCTTCACAAGAATTTCCATATGTTACACCGTCACAACCACACACAGGATCGTAAATCGTTAGGCAACCTATGTTTGGATCTATGAGTGAAGAATCCACGCAGACTACTGAGGACGCACAATTGCTCAGGCATTCTTCGAGTGTGTTGTAGAATGAAGTTGAGTAATTAATATTGCCAACAACATAACCACATCCGCTGTATCCTGAACATGAAGTGCCGTTAGAGGCGAAGCCAAGAAACATCTGACAAAGTCCGAAGTCTATTTCGCTGACATCGCTGCATAGAGGGGCTTGTTCAGAGCATGTGCCATTTGTATACGTCAACACACCGCCATAATTAATTGCTTCACATGAATTGTTGTACGTAACGTTGTTGCACCCACACACAGGTTCGTAAATGGAAATGCAGTCGACTGTGTTGTTAATTAAGGAAGAGTCAATGCACTGAATGATAACTGTTGTGTCTTCTAGGCAAGAAGCGTTGCAGGCATAAGATGAAGTGAAGAATCCGAGCGAGTAATCGATTCCATCTGAACCGATATAGCCACAACCGCTCAACGAAACGCAACCACTATCGGTCATAGCAATACCCAAAGCCATGTCGCACATTCCGAAATCAACTCCCGTTGGAATGGGAAGGCAAGTCAGTCCGGTGCATTCTCCATCGGTCCATGAAGTCACCCCTCCGTAATTCGTTGCTTCGCATGTGTTGCTATAGGTGTTACCGTCACATCCGCATACCGGTGCCCAGATCGCAGGGCAAATAGCGTTCAGGTTTATAAGTGATTGGTCTATGCATTGAGCAGATCCGATTAGCGCACTAACGGTGAAGAGCAATGTGAAAAGTTGTTTCATGGTAATGAGATAAATTATGGAGTCAAAAGGTTGTTTGAGTTGAAAAATAAAAGCCCTTTCGGGCTTTTAAAAATTAGTCTTCTTCTTCGTCAGATTCATCGGCGTCGTCAGCAACGTCGTTGTCATCATCATCGTCGTCATCATCGTCATTCGAATCGTCATCTGATTTGAAGCCGTCAATGTCATTCAAGTTCAAGCTGTCATCATTTCCTTCTTCCTCATCGACCTTCATATTCTTGTCAATCTTGAACAAGTAAATGGTGTCTTCCGTGCGGATTTCAAGAGCTTTAATAAATTCACCTTTTGGAGTGGTGAAAGAAACTAAATGTTCATTTTCGAAGCCGTTCGGATAAGCGGCTTCAATTAATGCAGCATGTTCGTCAGTTATGCTGTTGTAGTCTTTAATTACGCGTTTCATAATTCAAAAAAAAAACTCTTAGTGATTTAATAGCCAAGCAAAAATAAGAGGAGCAACAATCGTCGCATCACTTTCAATAATAAATTTAGGAGTGTTAATGTCTAATTTACCCCAAGTAATTTTTTCGTTTGGAACTGCGCCGCTATACGATCCGTAACTGGTGGTGCTGTCTGAAATCTGACAGAAGTATCCCCAGAATGGAATGTCGTGCATTTCCATATCTTGATAAAGCATAGGCACTACACAAATTGGGAAGTCACCTGCAATACCTCCACCGATTTGGAAGAATCCAACTCCTTTTCCGCCTGAGTTCTTCGTGTACCAATCGGCCAACCACATCATGTATTCAATACCGCTCTTCATAGTAGTCGGTTGAATTTCACCTTTGATGCAATAGCTAGCGAAAATATTTCCCATGGTGCTATCTTCCCACCCTGGACAAATGATCGGAAGGTTACGCTCTGCAGCAGCAATCATCCAAGAGTTCTTCGGGTCAATTTGGTAGTACTGCTCCAATACACCGCTTAAGATCATTTTGTACATGAACTCATGCGGGAAATAACGCTCGCCTTTCGCTTGCGCATCTGCCCAAAGTGCATGAATGTGTTTTTGTAATCTTCTGAAAGCCTCTTCTTCAGGGATGCAAGTATCTGTTACACGGTTCAAGCCACGCTCCAACAAACCCCATTCTTCTTGCGGAGTTAAATCGCGGTAATTCGGAACACGCTCGTAATGATCATGGGCAACAAGGTTCATAAGATCTTCCTCGAGGTTCGCACCGGTACAAGAGATGATGTCTACCTTCCCCGCGCGAATCATTTCTGCCAAAGAAATTCCCAACTCTGCAGTAGACATTGCCCCTGCAAGAGTGATCATCATTTTGCCACCTTCTGTTAAGTGTGCTTCGTAACCTTTGGCTGCGTCAACCAAAGCCGCAGAGTTGAAGTGCAAATAATTGCTCTCCATGAACTCGCGCATTGTAGAATATTTTCCCATAGTTCGCGAAATTCGAACATCAAGTCGAATTTTCAATAAAAAAAAGTGATTTTTTTAGTAGAATAATTATCCCGAGAAAAAACAACGGTTAAGCGTTCGTTTTTTCTGTTCTTTCGTGCACCAGTTTAACGATATGTCTTATGGTGTGACGCTTAATATTCCTCTCTAACGTTTTGTCTGTGCCCTCGTTTACGAGATACTGAAATTTGAATTTCAAAAATTCATTGTGCACTACCACTACCTTCAGATTGAAAGAGCCGGGTTGAATGGAAGAATGAAAATCTTTCATTCCGTCAATGATCTCATTCTCTAACTCTAATACGTCTTTTACAGCGAGTACGTCAATTTCAAAATCGAGGCTTGTTTTCTTAATTTCTCTTCGGGTATAGTTCACAATGTCAGAACTAAAAACCACGCTGTTTGGAATGTAGATCAAATCATCGTCTTCGTTCAAGAGATGAACACTTGAAAGGGTAATGTCCTGAATTTTTCCTTTGTGTGCACCAATAGAAACCTCGTCTCCAATGTTTACCACTCGCGCAAAGGTCATATACATTCCATTAATGAAGTTAGAGATGTAGTCTTTGGTTATTAAGACTATTGCGGCGGCAAGGAGTGAGAGTGTTGTTAGTGCTTTTTCTAACGATATGTTTAGAATAGCCAATAATAACAAACCTGTGTACAAAGCAAAAAGAACTTTTTTGATGTGACCAATACCGTATAAGAAATTGTCTCGTTTGCCAACGAGTTCAGATCTGTAGAATAGAACTACAGTCTGATGAATGATATCAGTGATTAAGACGGTAATGGCAATTCGAAAGGCAGATTCAGCCATGTATGCAACATATGGAATGTGCTTAACGAATTCAATTATACTATTCTTGTAGGAAAACGCAGAGGTAATTAGTGTGAGAGCAACAACAAGATGGATACTTGAATTTCTTTTAATCATTGTAGTAACCTAAAATTTCTAAGATGTCTTTTGGTTTTTGCTCAGGTGCAAATTCTTTGTATTTAATTTTCCCTTTTGCATCCCTGTCGATAAGAATGTGCCTTGGTTGAGGGACAAGGCAATGATGTATTCCGCCGAATCCGCCAAGAGTTTCCTGATAAGCTCCAGTATTAAAGAAACCAATGTATTGGTCTTGGTCTGGATAGAAGCGAGGAAGGTAAATAGCATTGGTGTGTTGCTCTGAATTGTAATAATCGTCAGAGTCACAAGTCAACCCTCCTAGGAAAACGCGCTCATACACTTCGTCCCAATTGTTCAAAGGGAGCATTATGAAGCGCTTGTTAATTGCCCAAGTATCAGGTAGAGTTGTCATAAATGAAGAATCAATCATGTTCCATTTTTCACGGTCATTTTGTTCTTTTTGATAAAGAATTTTATAGATAGCTCCACCGCTTTCTCCAACTGTAAATGAACCGAATTCAGTAAAAATATTGGGTACAGGAACACCTGCATCTTCACAAGCCGCTTTGATTTGTCGAAGTATTTCAGTCACCATGTACTGGTAATCGAAACTAAATGCAATGGAGGTTTTAATAGGGAAACCACCTCCGATATTCAGACTGTCAAGGGTTGGACAAATTTCACGTAGTTCGCAGTACACTTTTAAACACTTGACTAATTCATTCCAATAATAAGCGGTGTCTTTGATACCGCTATTAATGAAGAAGTGAAGCATTTTCAATTTCAAGTTCGGATCGTCATGAATGACTTTCTTGTAAAATTTGGTTATGTTCTTATATCCAATCCCTAATCGAGAGGTATAAAACTCAAATTTGGGTTCTTCTTCGCTCGCTATTCGAATGCCAATGTTGAGGGCAGATGTGGCTCTTTCTTTAAATACATTTAATTCATAAGCATTGTCTATGACAGGTATAATGTTTTCAAAACCATTTTCCTTCAAATCTAAAATGCGCTGCACATATTCTTCTTTCTTGAAACCGTTGCAAACAATGGTTTGCTCTTTTGTAATTTTTTTAAGCGTGTAAAGTCGTTTAATCAAGTCAATGTCGTAGGCGGAAGATGTTTCTAAATGAACCTTGTTTTTCAACACTTCTTCCATCACATACCTGAAGTGTGAACTCTTGGTACAGTAGCAGTAATGATATTCACCTTCGTAGCCTACCTCTTGCTTACCTTTCTCGAACCACTCTCTTGCGCGATTAATATTATCGGTGATTTTAGGTAGATAGGTGAATTTCAACGGAGATCCAAATTTCTTCACCAAATCCATCATTGGAATCCCATGAAAAACTAACTCGTCATTTTCCATTTGAAATTCTTCCTGAGGCCATTCAAATGTTTGGTCAATTAAATCTTTGTACTTCGTGTTCATCTATTGGTAGAGCGCTTAATATTTTTTGCAATTTTAGTGTGTAAATGCTTACGAGGGCTCAATTTCTAGCCATTTCTTTCATCTATCTTTCCCTACAACACTCGAAGGTCCGTTTTGTTGATACCTCTTGTGAAGATACACTCAACATTTCAATCTGAATAATTTCTGAGTTCAATGAAATCTTAATTCAAGTTTCAGGTCATCTTCGCAAGTATGGAAAATTCTAGACATGTTCATCTCATTGCCATAGGTGGCAGCGCCATGCACAACATGGCCATTGCGCTTCACAGAAAGGGATATTTGGTTACCGGAAGCGATGACGAGATTTTTGAGCCGAGTAAAACGCGCTTGAATAACTTGGGTTTGCTGCCCGAAGAGATGGGGTGGAAGGCCGAAAGAATTCATGAAGGTATTGAAGCAGTTATTGTTGGTATGCACGCGCGCATAGACAATCCAGAGCTCATTCGCGCGCAAGAATTGGGTTTGAAAATTTATTCATATCCTGAATACATTTACGAGCAGTCGAAAGACAAGATTCGAGTGGTCATTGGTGGAAGCCACGGCAAAACCAGTATCACTAGTATGATTCTTCATGTGCTCAACGCGTTGGGTAAAAACGTAGACTACATGGTGGGCGCGCAGTTGGCAGGATTCGATTGTATGGTGAAATTTACCGAAGAGGCTGATATTGCTATTATTGAAGGAGATGAGTACTTGTCTTCACCAACCGATTTGCGACCCAAGTTTCACTTGTACCATCCAACCATTGCAGTCATGAGCGGCATTGCGTGGGATCACATTAACGTATTTCCAACATTCGAAAACTACATCAAGCAATTTGAAATTTTTGTAGAGAAGATTGTTCCGAATGGAACACTGATCTATTGCGAATTAGACGAAGAGGTGAAGAAAGTTTGCGAAAAAGCAAGACAAGATATTTCACTTAAACCATACGGCACCTTCGAGCACGAAGTGCGCAACGGCATTACGTTTATTCGACACAATGGAACGAAAACAGCCATTGAAATTTTTGGAAATCACAATCTTCAAAACTTAAACGCAGCCTTTTTGGTTTGCGAAAGTTTAGGCGTAAACGCGGGTGAGTTTCTTCGCGCTATTTCATCGTTCACCGGCGCAGCGAAACGATTAGAGTTGGTCGGAAGAAATGCACATTCGGCGTGTTACAAAGACTTCGCGCATTCTCCTTCCAAATTGAAAGCGACAACTAATGCATTGAAGGAACAATTTCCAAATAGAAAATTAATCGCGTGCATGGAGTTGCATACGTTTTCAAGTCTGAATAAAAACTTTTTAAGTCAGTACGAAGGCGCTATGGCTGCGGCCGACGAGGCGTTTGTCTACTTCAACACACATACACTCGAGCACAAAAAACTTCCGCCCATTTCAACGGAAGAAGTCGCGCAAGCTTTCGCTTCGAAGAACGTAAAAGTGATTAACGATTCGAAAGAACTATTGAAAATATTGTTGAAAATGAATTGGAAAAACGCCAATTTGCTTCTAATGTCTTCCGGAAATTTCGACGGCTTGGATTACCAGGAAATTTGGAATCAAATGCACAAGTGATTTAGGAAAGTCCAACATCAAGAAGCATCATGACAATGAATCCACCAATGAGCCCAAGTGTGGCCACATCGGTGTATTTGTCTTGTTGCGTTTCCGGAATTACTTCTTCCACAACAACGTAAATCATAGCGCCAGCGGCAAACGCCAGGGCATAGGGCAGAACCGCATGCATTTGAATCACTGCAAGAGCTCCAACAACACCGGCTACGGGTTCAACAATGGCCGAAAGCTGTCCGTACCAAAAACTTTTTCTGCGCGACAATCCCATTCTTCTTAACGGAAATGATACAGCAATTCCTTCTGGGAAGTTCTGAAGTCCAATTCCAATAGCTAAGGCAACCGCCGCACCAATACTCGCCTCTGGAAGACCCGCCGCAACTCCTCCGAATAAGACGCCAACAGCTAACCCTTCAGGAATGTTATGTAATGTAATTGCAAGTACCAAAAGCACAGTTTTGTTCAGTTTTGTTTGAACTCCCTCTGTTTTTTCTTGTGGGAAGTTGAGATGTAAATGGGGAAGAAATTTATCAAGAGCAAACAAAAACAATGCTCCAGAGCCAAAGCCTATTGCGGCAGGAAACGCTTTCGTAAATCCTTCGCCGGGACTCATTTCAATGGCTGGAGCTAATAGCGACCAAAAGCTTGCCGCAATCATAACCCCACCAGTAAAACCAAGCATCCCGTCTAGCGCGCGTCTATTTAAATCTTTGACAACAAAAACCAAGGAAGCTCCCAAGGCTGTGACAAACCAAGTGAAGGTAGTTGCAATGAGAGCTGCATAAACGTATCCGTAGGGACCGCCTGTTTCTACCAAATTTTGAAAGAAAGAGGTTATACTGTTCATGTAAACAAATGTAATGTTATTTTATTCGAACACTACACAAGCAAAATCGGTATTCAAAGAGCGGGCTTTGGCCCATTTGTGGAAATCGAAATATGTGAAGAAGAGTGGATCAGTTTTTTTTATTTCCATCAGTTCACGTTCGAGCCAATTCCACAATTCCTTGTCTGCTATGCTTTTTCTCTTTTTTAAAGTTTCGTTAATGAACTGAAGAACTATTTTTTCACCTTCGAAGGCTTTATTTCTGGTCGTAAGAAAGCGCTGCACATTGCGCAGGGCATAAGGTATGTATCGATCTTGCTTTAATTCAATTTGAATAACAAGGTTGAATACTTGAGCTACGCATTGCAAATGAAGTAATTCGTTTGTTGGAGTATTTTGAAGAAATCGTTGAAGAAATCGTTCCGCTTCTTTAAATTCTTGTTGAATAAAACTAACTACAGCGCATTGGAACAAAACATGAGCTCCGCGCATGTCGTATTCGCATTCTAGAAGAGATAGGTTTTCTTTGTGTTGAAGAATATAGGCATATGCAGATTGAGTGTTTTTTTGAAGGAGATAAACGGTGAGTGAGGTGCTGTGAAGAAGTGTTTGATTTTCATTCTCCTCGAAGCAGGCTTGAAGCAGTGATAGATAATTTGAAGCATCTTCTGCTCTCCGAAGTTGAGCAGAAATCACTGCTGCATTCGCTAAAGCATTTCGAAGTAAACTCTTATTAGCAGTATTTTTCCATGGGTTTGCTTCCAACAATTCGATAAGAGATTTGATGCAAGCGATGCTTTCCAATGGTTTTTGTAAACTCAAGAGCACAGCACTTTTTAGCTGCATGGCTTTTAATTGGGCTTCAATAGAGATAGGATTCAACGTTTCAATCTCTTGAAGAAATGTTTCGCTGTTTTTCTGCTCTTCGGTTTGTCGGGGTTGTCCGTTTGCATAATAGCCAGTGAACCAAGACCACTTCATTGCCGCAATTTCATTTTCATTTTCAATGGAAGAAAGAACATCTTTCATTTCGTTGTAATTCTTATGAAGTTGTTCGTAGCGTTCTGTCGCAGTGATGTTCAAAGATTCGAGTAAGCGTTCTTTCCATTCATTCAGTTCTAATTGAAGAGCGAAATGCTCGTTTTTCCGTGCTATTTTAAGAGCTGAGTTCACAAGCTTTTCAGCTTGCTCGAAAAGACCGCGAGCATGCAACACTTCAATGCTTTGAAGCAAACGCATAATTTCTGCACGTGCTGTTGCTTTTTGATGGTAAGAGGAAAGTGATTTGAGAAGGGCATGGTACAATCTGTTCTTTGCTATGGAAATTCCATCTGCAATTGGAGAATCTTTCAAAGATTTAATGAGCTTCTCTTCATCGTATTTGGTTAGCTTTTCCATGGCGTCGAAGAGCAGACGGTGTTGACCATCTTCCGACATAGGCTGCAATCGAAAATACCTCTTTTCCGATTTGCTTAAACTCTTTATAAGGATGAAGAGTGCGTCTGATGCTACGTTCGCCATGGCAATAGGTTTTATGGTTAACTACAATGTATCTCTATTTTTCGGATAAACCCAAACTTGTTATTTTTTCGGTATTCATTTCAAGAGTTTCGGTTATTCTCTGCGTATTTTTGGTGAGTGACTTGAATTCGTCATTACAGACAATACTTTAATAAGAAATTCGTTCGAACATTCGTGAAAAATAATAGCATTCTTAAACTCATTGCAACGGTGCTCTCCTGTTTGCCCCTTTTGTCCTTGGGGCAATTCAGCACAGGCACATGGCGTGACCACCTTCCATACGGAAATGTAATTGACATTTGTTACGATGAAATTAATATGGTGTATGCGGCGACGCCATATGCCGTTGTCAGCTATAATCCTGCTACACTTGAGGTCGAACGCTGGTCAAAAGTAAATAGATTGAGTGATGTAGGTATATCTGCTGTTGAGTATGATTCAAATAGCGACGCAGTGGTCGTGGGTTATTCCAACGGTAATTTAGATATTCTGCTAGAAGACTCACAATTCAATTTGCCAGATATTAAGTTAAGCAACATTATTGGAGATAAGCAGATATACGATATTCTGCCCTTCAATGGATTTCTTTATTTAAGCACGGGCTTTGGTGTTGTAGTTGTTGATTTGGTTGCACGTGAAGTTCGCTCTACTTATTTTTTAGGTCCCAACGGACAGCAAGAAAAAGTCAACGATGTGTTAGTGCTGAATAATGAAATATTTGCAATATCAGATTCAACGGTGCGAAAGGCAAGTGTGACAAATCCGTTTTTAGCGAACTTTCAAAACTGGTCAGTTGTGACGGATTGGCCCGGAAGCGGAGGGTATGCAGATGCAACAGAATTTGCAGGAAATCTTTTTGTTCATAGAGTTGAGTCACAGAATGATAAAATCTATCGAAAAGATCTGACTACCGGAGTATGGAGTGTCTTCTCTGAATTCGGAACCATGCGCTTCGGGAGAATTTGGAATTCAGATACATACTTGTGTTTAGCCGGAGAGTGGGCCGCTATTTGTTACGACGAACTGTTATACTTGGCCTACAACATTTCTGATTTGGAAGGACAAACCATTGCGCCTAATCTGGTTATTCGCGACATGCAGAACACGCTTTGGGTTGCAGATAAATTTAGTGGAATGTTGGGTAAGAAAGGAAATGGCCAGGAGCTTGCCATAAAACCCGATGGTCCGGCTTCTGCTGAAGTGAGAAAACTAAATGCCTACAACCATAATTTATGGGTAGCGCACGGAGGAATTTATCCTTTCGGAGGAAATCTATGGCGAAAAGGAAATTACTCGGGTAGAGTTGGTGACAGTTGGTACACGTTTACCCCAGGATCTGGTGCGAATTCTACACCCGGTGTCTCGGATATGATAGATGTGGCCATTGACCCTTTCAATAACGACCGCGTGTTTTACGGGTCTTGGGAGGAAGGACTTATTCAGCGAGCCACCGACGGAACGTTAACGTACTTTAATGTTGAAACGGGAAACAATCCCTTACAAGGTTCTGGATTTGCTTGGGCCCCCGGATGGACTGGTGTTGGCGGAGTGGCGTTTGATCCGAATGGAGTGCTTTGGTTAACCAACAGCTATTCAACGAAACCCATTCAAGCGGTTGATCGACAAGGAAATTTTGTTGCGTTTTCATGCGCACCTTTTGTCTCGAACGACGATTGGTTGAAAGATATCATGCCAACGCGTGAAGGATACATCTGGGCTATTGTTGCCGGTAGAGGAATTGTGGTACGTGATCCGAATGGCACTGTTTCCAATGCTTCCGACGACGATATTACTTTTCTGTCGGAAGCGGAAGGCGCGGGTGGATTGGCCAATAAAGATGTTTTTTGTATGATTGAAGATTTAGATGGGGAAGTTTGGGTCGGAACACTGCAAGGGCTCTCTGTCTTTTATTCCCAATCGTCTTTGTTCTCTGAAGATCCGCTAGACGGCGAGCCCATTTTAATTACACAAGACGGAAATGTTCAGAGGCTTCTCGATACTGAAACCATCACGTGTATAGAAATAGACGGAGGTAATAGGAAATGGATAGGGACAAGAAACAGTGGTGTGTATTTGTTCAGTGCAGATGGCTTGCAAGAAATTGAGCACTTTACCCAAGAAAACAGCCCGCTTCCATCAAATACAATTTCAGATATTGCCATTAACCAAGACAATGGAGAAGTTTACATTGCCACAGAAGAGGGGATGGTTTCTTATTTCTCTACAGCAACGAATTTCGATCAAGAAATGAACAACGTTCGCGTTTTCCCAAACCCAGTACAACCTGATTTCGATGGAAACATTACGGTAGACGGTCTGGCCTACAACAGCAGCGTTCGCATTACAGATGCTGCTGGAAACGTTGTGTTTCAAGGTCAAAGCGAAGGTGGACGTGTTTTCTGGAATGGAAAAACCACAGACGGACAACGTCCTGCTACGGGAATGTATTACGTCTACTGTTCCAATCCAGATGGAAAGAAAACTGAGACTTTACAGCTCACGTTTATTCATTAAGCCTTCGTCGTCACACACGCCTTCACAAAAGAGATGAAGAGAGGGTGAGGAGTCATTACGGTACTCTTGTATTCCGGATGGAATTGTGAGGCAACGAAGTACGGATGGTTTTCCAATTCAATAATTTCAACCAATCCGCTTTTCGGATTTGTTCCTACCGCTTTCAATCCGGCTTTCTCGAACTTCTCCATGTAATCGTTGTTGAATTCAAAACGATGACGGTGGCGTTCTTCGATATTTATTTTCCCGTAAGCTTTTTGTGCTTTAGATCCTTTCTTCAATGTACAAGGGTAAGAGCCTAGACGCATGGTTCCGCCTTTGTTTACGATGCTCTTCTGTTCTTCCATAAGACAGATAACTGGATGCTTGGTATAAGCTTTCATCTCTGTGCTGTGTGCGTCTTTCAGTCCAAGGACATTGCGCGCGAATTCAATCGTAGCGATTTGCATTCCCAAACAAATTCCGAAAAACGGAATGTTGTTTTCGCGAACGAATTTAATAGCTTCAATTTTTCCATCAATACCTCTTGATCCAAATCCGGGTGCAACCAGCACTCCGTCTAGTCCCGTTAGTTTCGCTTTAATATTTTTTGCATTCAATCCTTCCGAGTGAATCCATTCAATGTCAACTGCGCATTCTAACGATGTTCCTGCGTGAATGAAAGCTTCAGCAATACTTTTGTACGCATCTTTCAATTCAACATATTTACCCACCAACCCAATGCGAACGCGCTTTTTCGGGTGTTTTAATTTTTCTAGGAAGCTACTCCATTTCTTAAGATCTGGTTTCTTCTTCGGAGCCAATCCTAATTTGCGAAGAGCCACTTCATCGAGCTTCTCTTGCTGCATAAGCAACGGAACATCGTAGATGGTATCTGCATCAATGCTCTGAATAACCGCATCTTGAGACACGTTACAGAACTTTGCAATTTTATTTCGAAGAATAGGCGAGAGCTCATGCTCTGTTCTGCAAACGAGAATGTCAGGTTGAACGCCGTTTTCCAACAACATTTTTACGCTGTGTTGTGTTGGCTTCGTTTTCAATTCACCGGCTGCCGCCAAGTAAGGAACAAGCGTCAAGTGAATGTTAATGCAATCGTCTTCGTATTCCCACATCAATTGACGCACGGACTCTACGTAAGGAAGCGATTCAATGTCGCCAACGGTTCCACCAATTTCAGTAATCACCACATCGTAATCGTGGGCGTTCCCTAAAAGTTGAATGCAACGCTTAATCTCGTCGGTAATGTGCGGAATAATTTGAACGGTCTTTCCCAAATATTCGCCACGACGTTCTTTGTCGATAACGCTTTGGTAGATTCTTCCGGTTGTAATGTTATTGGCTTGAGACGTTGGAATGTCTAGGAAGCGCTCGTAGTGGCCCAAATCGAGGTCGGTCTCTGCACCGTCTTCGGTTACAAAACATTCTCCGTGTTCATACGGATTCAGTGTTCCTGGATCAATGTTTATGTATGGATCTAGCTTCTGAATGGTTACAGAATAGCCTCTTGCTTGAAGAAGTTTAGCTAATGATGCTGAGATGATTCCTTTACCCAGAGAACTGGTTACTCCGCCGGTTACGAAGATATATTTGGAACGTTTTGAGGATACCGCTTGCTTTTTTTGCATAACGGGAGACAAAGTTAAGCCATTTGTTAAGTCAGATGCAACTTTACTTTAAGGAAACCAATAAAAGTCTTCTTTTCCGCAGCCTTGAATCAGTTGACTCCA
>CAZEFR010000035.1:9775-22617 GCA_964511555.1 uncultured Chryseobacterium sp. | reverse complement strand
CGGCTTACAGGAAGCTTCGCAGCCAAGTGTTCAAACAAGGCGTTCGCGATTCCTAAATTTCCTTCCGCGTTTTCAAAGTCAATTGGATTCACCTTGTGCGGCATGGCTGAAGAACCAACCTCACCTTCCTTCACAATCTGACGGAAGTAATCCATACTGATGTATGCCCAAATATCACGGCTCAAATCGATCAATATCGTATTCAATCTTTTTAATCCATCGAACGACGCGGCCATGTGGTCGTAGTGTTCAATTTGCGTGGTGTATTGCGAACGCGACAAGCGAAGCTTTTCACCCAAAAATTCATTCGCGAATTCAACCCAATCAATATCCGGATAAGCGACATGATGCGCGTTGAAGTTTCCTGTTGCACCACCGAATTTCGCTGCCACTGGAATGTTTTCCAATTGCTGCAACTGCTCTTCCAATCTTTCAACAAAAACAAAAAACTCTTTTCCTAAACGAGTTGGAGAAGCAGGCTGACCGTGGGTACGTGCCAACATTGGAACGTCTTTCCATTCTTTACTTCGCTCGGCCAAGTGATGCATAACCTCGTCAATTTTCGGAATGTATACATTCTCTAACGAGTCGCGGAACGAAGCCGGAATTGCAGTGTTGTTGATATCCTGAGAAGTCAAGCCGAAGTGAACAAATTCTTTCACTGCGCCCAACTGCATTTCATCCATTTTATGTTTAATGAAATACTCTACGGCCTTCACGTCGTGATTCGTGATCTTCTCTTTGTCTTTGATCCACTGCGCATCTTCTTCAGAGAAGTTCGCACAGATATCGCGCAAATGCACGAATGTATCCGGCGTAACGCTGGTCAATTGCGGAAGAGGAAGTTCGCAAAGTGCAATGAAGTATTCCACTTCCACCCAAACTCTGTATTTGATGAGGGCGAATTCTGAAAAGTATTGTTGCAGGTCTTCGGTCTGACGGCGGTATCTGCCATCGATAGGGGAAATACTGAATAACGACGAATGGTCCATGTTTAATTTCTAAGGCGCAAAGGTACAAACGGAAAGCGAGACAATCGCTATTACATTTGCACCATGAAACTACATGTTATAGACACTGGATTTTTCAAATTAGACGGCGGTGCCATGTTCGGCGTAGTTCCGAAACAGCTGTGGCAAAAGACCAATCCGGCCGACGAGCTGAACCTTTGCACCTGGGCCATGCGTTGTTTGTTGGTGGAAGACGGCGATCGTCTTACCCTCATAGACACCGGCATAGGCAGTAAACAAAGTGAAAAATTCTTTTCGCACTATCATCTGCAAGACACTCTCACCATTGACCAATCGCTTGCCCTGAAAGGGTTTCATAGAAACGACATTACCGATGTGCTGCTTACGCATTTGCATTTCGACCATTGCGGCGGAAGCATTGAGTACAATGCTACCCGCGAACATTTTCAGCCGGCCTTTCCAAATGCAAAATTCTGGAGCAACGAAAATCACTGGAAGTGGGCAACAGAGCCTAATCCGCGTGAGAAAGCCAGTTTCCTTTCAGAAAATATTTTGCCTCTTCAAGAAAGCGGACAATTAAATTTCATTGAACGTGTGAACAATGTATCGCCTACTCCGCTTGGATTCGATGTGTTATTTGTAGACGGACACACCGAAAGCATGATGATTCCGCATATTTCTTACATGGGAAAAACAGTGGCCTTCATGGCCGATCTTTTGCCGTCTGTCGGACACATTCCACTTCCCTACGTCATGGGCTACGACACCCGTCCGCTTCTAACCATGGCTGAAAAAGAGCTCTTCCTCAACACCGCTGCCGACAAGGGCTACGTGCTCTTCTTCGAACACGACAGCGTGAATGAATGTTGCACGTTGCAGCATACGGAAAAAGGCGTTCGTGTAAAAGAAACGGGGAAAATCGAAGATTTTATTCCTACTTCGTAATGGGAAAACCGGAGGTTTTATTCCTACTACGTAATGGGAAAACCGGAGGTTTTATTCCTACTATGTAATTGGAAAACCGGAGGTTTTATTCCTACTATGTAATTGGAACTAGTGTTTTTTTTGATTAACAGTCGAAGACATTCGCCGCAGGCATTCGTGGTTACACATTCGCCCGCAGGGCATTCTTCCCCCTCTCTTACCTTGTGATTGTTCCTACTTCGTAATTGGAACTTCGTTGTTAACATTAAGTTCACTTTGAAAAGTTATATTCGCGGCCATGAGTAACGAGAATCACGAAAACACGAACTGGATGTACATGTTGCGAACAACGCAGCAGCACCATGTTCAGTTAAGTTCATTTGCAGATCAAAAAGCGAACATCATTATTGCTAGCAATTGCATTATTTTCTCAATAACCTTGGCTCGCATTGAAACAGCCGCTCAATATTGGGGAGTTTGGGCATTATTAGCCACTTCCGTTTTATGTATTATTACTGCCGTTATGGTTGTAGCGCCGTTGTCGTTACCAAAACAACGTCCTTCCTTCGACTCGAAAAATTTCAACCCTCTATTTTTCATGCATTTCACTGCATATAGTCCTGAAGAATATGATAGCAGAATGAAACAGATCATGGAGACCAAAGAAGAAGTTCAAGAAGCCATGATTCGCGACATCTACCAAATTGGAAAAGTCCTTTCTACGCGTAAATACCCCTTCTTAAAAATAAGCTCTGCCATCTTTATCGGAGGAATGATCTTAAGCCTTGTGCTTTTCACCATTCAAATCGGATTGGATAAATTTTAAATATAAATAGTCAACGACATTCGCCCGAAGGGCATTCGTTCATAGAACATTCGCGCAGCATTCGTCAAAGACATTCTTGAATAGTTATTCCGACTGCCCAACGAAAACATATTGCAACACGCCGTTCACGTTTTCAACTCCCCAATAGTCGTATGAACCACTTGCTCGGTCACCGTTATCGTTCAATGTAATAACTCCTGTTGCTCCCGAATATCCATTGGACGCACTCATAAATGCAGCTTTGAGATCATTTGCATTTTCTGGAATCCCATCTTCGTTCTCAATCATTTGAGAAATCACAAACATGGCGTCATATGCCGCAAGTGTATACGCATCGGATTGAATTCCGCAAAGGGCAGAGATCTCTGAAATAATTGAAGACCAAATATTTTCTGTTGAACTGGGCAATCCGAAGTCTGGACAGAAGAAATTTGTGTTAATCGCGAACTGAGCTGCAGC
The DNA here is from genome assembly GCA_964511555.1 of uncultured Chryseobacterium sp. Taxonomy (GTDB): domain Bacteria; phylum Bacteroidota; class Bacteroidia; order Flavobacteriales_D; family Sanyastnellaceae; genus CAIZGX01. The sequence continues at coordinate 19,437 of CAZEFR010000035.1, read as the reverse complement.
CGGATTCAACAACAAATCTTGATTTCTCACAAAGCCGTCTCCACCGTACCAACTAACGCCAGACAAGATCGGATCGGTGCTTGCTTGTTCAAACAACGCGATGGCCTCGTCGAAAGAAGCCAGGTATACAGCTATTTGATTGCTGGTGTAAATCGAATTCAAACTAACGATTTGACTTTTCACATTGGCCAGAACAGTTGTGAAATCGGTGGTGGTGGTTTCGTAGTTTCCAACAGAAATCACATTTCCACCTAAACTAGAAAAATTGTTTCCAACAGAATTTTGGAGTCCAAGGTTACCCGCGTCGTTTCTTGCAACAGTAACAAGCGCTTGCTTGCCCTGACTTTGAATGGTATTGGCCATGGCTGCACCTTCAATCTGATCGCCTGGCACATATCTGAACACCATATCGTTCGCAATGGACAAACTGCTTGCGGTACTTCCTTGACTTACAACTAAGATACCCAAACTATCTGCCAAAGGTTTAATAGCGGCCAGCTCTGCGCTTGATTGCGGACCTATAATGAATTTGAAATCTCCTGAAGAAATGTTCTCTACCGTTTGAGCTGCAATTGCAGGATTTAACTGCGTATCGAATACGGTTAACTCAAACTGAAAAGGAATATCTCTTTCATCAAAATCTTCATTTATAGCCTCAATTGCTATCTCGATAGCCTCTTTCGATGTGATACCCAAATTAGACCAAGAGCCAGTCTGCGAGACTAAAGCAGCAACTTTTACGGTTGTGCATTCCTCGTGATCGTCGTAGTCGTCGTGATCGTCGTGATCGTCGTGATCCTTTCTACAAGAAACAATAGAGATAACACAGAAAAGCAAAACCAATAACTTCTTCATAATCTTTTTCAATTAAGGCAAAGATGCACTCATTTTTTTAAAAAATAATTCTGAAAATATTCATCAGTAAAAATAGCGTAGCTTATTCTATTTCTACGCTCATAAAATTCCATTAACACTTCGGTGGTTTCTTTCTCCAACGCCTCAGCAATTTTCAATCTAAAAAATGAAATGTATAGATCAATAAACTCTCTGTATCCATATCGAATATGTCCAACCGGAATATTCTCTAGAATTGAATTTGCTCGTGTGAACTCACTTTGAGAGATCAATACTGAAACATGGAAAACGTTCAATATTGACATTTGGGAAAGATGATACCAACGGTGGATCTCAGAGATTGTTTGAATATGCTCGTAAACAAAATCAACTAACTGTTCATTTCGAGTCACCAGAGATTGTATAGCCGGCTCATGCAAAAGCTCAGTTCTCAACTCGGGAAATTTCGTCAATCTCGTTTTCATTTGACGAACGATTGACTTCCGAGAATTCGCGTTCGCAGAAGCTAAAAACTTCAATCCAAATATTCTTCCAAACAAAATTGGATGCTGGTTGCTGTTCAACATGGGAAGCAATTGTATATCACTTGAAAGAAATGACTGTGCCTTTAAAACTCGCCTCCAAATAGCAATACAACGAATAAAAGTAGTCGTCTCATCATCGAGTCCCTTATACTTCAACAACCAATCTATCCACTCGCCATACTTACCATTCAAGCGGGCGTAGTCGACATAAATTTTCAGAATTAAATCTCTAAAATTAGGCTCTCTTAGTAATCTTCTCTCAGTAACTCTATTTGAATGCGTTCGGAAGAGAAGTCCGGTTAAAACTCCTATTTGCGCCACTTCATCGTAAGTCATTTTCGAAAACTGAAAGTATGGACATCTAAATAATTCAATAAGCAACCTGCTATCATTCCGCAACAATAATTCTCTGGTTACTGCTGTAAATGAAATAGCAAACTGAAGATTATTCAACTGTCTGTATCGGAGCATCTCTATAATTTCATGCATATTCCCTGTTGAAAGAGTAACATACAAGGTCTCCCAAGTGGGCCATGAATCTACTTCCGCAAACCGTTGTGTAAAATCTTGATAAGACTGAAAGCCTATATAATTCGACAAGTGGTTCAAAGTTGTTAGCCTCGGCTGACGGTATTCGGCCAATCCGAACATTCTTCTGAATGTGTTATAGGAAATGACAACACCCGTTCGCTTGTACAAATCCTCAGAAAGCAACTCACAATCTCCTCGAGAGATGATCTTCTTTCCAAATGACTTTTCAATTTGACTTTTTAATTCTTCAACCATTTTTCGAATGTATCAATTGTGTATCATTTTTAAACACAAAGCAAAGGTACTTTGGTCTTCCAAATTCTGACTACAAAAAAACTTGTTCGTACAATCGAATTAATCTAATCACATGAAAAGAAAAATACAACTAGTCCTTTTACTTTGTCTTTTGGCCGGTGGAGCTTCCTTCGCGCAAAATTGTCCAACCGCATCTACAGTCGGTTCTTCAAGTAACAGCTATACAAATTCATTTGGTCCTACTAATAGCGTGGCGGTAGACAAAGACTTGAACTCTGTTATCTTTATTCACCGCAACAATACTGCCGTTTATGGAGGGAACTCCGGAGAATTGAGGTATGACATTTCAACCGATGGCGGGAATTCCTGGACATCAGATTTGGGCGTACTCAATGCATCCAACGGAGCCACAACCCCGGCGAGATATCCCCAAGCTTGTATCTACAACCCGGCAGGAAATACCAATCCGAATAACGCATATTTGTCTTACTTCGCGCCAAATTTCGACATTAATTTAGGTTGGAACGGAGCCGTGAGTGGTGTTAGAAGGCTAAATGGAACAGGTAATACTGAAAACTACAATCAGGCCGGTTTTACAAACGGAGTTCCTTCGACTATGTCTAAAGGTGCACCCGGAATTTTCTGGAACATTAGTCCACAGTATGATAACGGTGTTGATTTTCAAATTTTAAAAGGCACATGGAATAATAATGTTCAAGACGTCCAATGGAGTACAAATAACATTATTTCTCCACCTATGTATATATATGAATGGGGTGCTTACGTTTTAAGTGATTATCTCATATCGTTCTCTCCTTCCGGACAAATTGGGTGGATTGCTATCATGACTAAAACTTCGGAAAATGAAGGAACTGTTCCCGTTTTTTACCGTACTTTAAACGGAGGAACAACATGGACGGGACCTTTCATACCTGCTCTTGACAATCAAATCCAATTTCCTTGTTTAGGCTTCGAACGCTCAATAACAGGAAAGTCTGACTTAACAGTAGATATAAACGGTGCTCCGCATCTTCTGACATTTATGGATTTTCGTCTATTCGATATTACTGTGCAACCAAGCACCATTACTAATGCCAATAATATTTCATTCGAGATCTATGGGATAAGTAAAATGAATCAACTCCAATCTATATTTTCAGACTCGCAATTTGGAGATCAATATTATGAGAGTATTCAGCCATCGATCGCTCGGAATGCCGATGGTACAAAAATTTTTTACTTATGGAATGGAACAGATTTTAGTGTTGCAAATATCAGTGACGCCAATTTTTCCAATTTGTACTCGAAAGCTCTTGATGTTGAAACCATGACCTGGACTTCAATAAAAAACTTCACCAGTTGTAATGAAGAAACAAATGGAAAAATATTCTATCCCAAAGCAGCTCCAGAAGTACTTCAACCATCTGCAGAAACCTATAAGCTTGCTGTTATTTATTGCACTCCAACAGCGGATGATATAAGTCTCCCAGTTGATTTTAAATTCCTAAATAACCTTGAATGGCATGACAATGAATTCAACATTTCACATGTAACAACTACTCCAACAATAAACGCCCAAGCAAGTAATACCAACCTATGCGAAGGCAATTTTTTAACGCTAAATGCAACAGGGAACTTTACAACAGTTGAATGGTCCTCGTATTTTTCTCCTAACATCATTAACGGAGTGCCATTTATCCCAAGTGTAACCCTTCCTGAATTTACAGCAACAGCTGACTTTTTTGAAGTAACTGCAATGAACGCTCTCGGATGCATTGCGTATCAGAACATTTCAGTAAGCTTTGCTCCATCACCAAGTGTCAGTTTTATCACCGATAATTCAACGATCTGTGCTGGCCTTGCGCAAACCTTAACCGCAACAAGTTCAGGAAATACAATTACATGGATGCCAGGAAACATCGCGGGTGCATCAATAACTGTATCTCCGAACACCTCTACGTCATATACTGCGACAGCCACATCGTCCAACGGCTGCACATCGGCTGCAACTACTCTAGTAACAGTTAACCCTATTCCAACCGTTACAGCTGTGGCCTCGTCGAACGCTGTTTGTGCGGGTGCATCTCTCACCCTAACAGGAGAAGGCACAGCTGAGGTTTATACCTGGAATAATGGTGTTACGAATGGACAGGCTTTTCAACCCAACGCGACGAACACTTACACCTTAACAGGAACTAACACAACAACCAACTGCTCAAACACTGCGAATGTTAGTGTTGTGGTTAATCCGCTTCCGACTGTTACAGCGAACAGTTCTGAAACAGTTTTCTGCCTTGATGCATCAGGACCTGCCTTGGCAGCTCTTCCAATTGGGGGAACCTGGAGTGGTGCAGGAATAAATAACAACGCCTTCTCACCTCTTGCAGCCGGTGCAGGTCAGCATTCAATTGCCTATTCCTACACCGATAGCAACGGTTGCACGAATACTTCGGGCGTAAACATGACCGTACACGCTCTTCCAAATGTTACAATAAATACTTCAGCAGCAAACATTTGCTCCGGCAGCTCAGTAACACTTTCCGGTGAAGGAGCTTCATCATACGTGTGGACAAACGGAGTTGTAAATGGAGAGGCATTTGTGCCTGCGGCCACTAGCAACTACAGCGTGACAGGAACAGATTCAAATGAATGCGTAAATACCGCCAATGTTTTAATAACTGTTAACACAACACCTTCAGTAACCAACCAATCGTCAAATCAGACCGCCACTGAGGGCACAAGCATTTCCTTTTTTGTTGAAACGGCTCAAGGAGTAGATACCTACCAATGGCAGACGAACATTGGATTCGGTTGGCAAGATTTAAATGACTTCGGACAATATTCAGGAAGTAGCTCAAATACCCTTACCATAGCTTCAGTTACCAATTCGAACAACAACCAACCTTTCAGATGTATTGTAACTCTGGGAGATTGCTCTGATACTTCTGCCATTGCATTACTAACCACAACAGAGGTAGGCATTGATGACATAAACGGTCCTAACTCTGATTTGAACTTTGCAGTCTATCCAAATCCGTTCTCAACAGAGGCAACTGTTATCTTCGACCAAACACAAGATCAAACTAGAGTCGAAATTTACGATGCACAAGGAAAGCGAGTACAGAGCATTCTATTTTCGGGAAAACACTTGAAAATTGAAAACGAAAATTTAGCTCCTGGGATTTATGTTATTCATGCTTTTGATAAATACGAACATAGAGGTAGCAAAAGAGTCATTCAAATATAATGGTCCTGTATTACTCATTCAACAATGATTAGAACACCAATCTCGTAACTAACCTTTCGACCTTTCAGCGTCAATCTGCTTTTGGAACTTGTTATAAATAAAGAACATAACCAATCCGAAAACAACCGCAGCAACGATAAGCACTGTATTCATTAATCCGGTTACTGAAAAGGACAAGCGAATAAGAATTGTCGAGATAATAAATCCAGAATTACGAATCACCTTATGAAACTCATCGGTATGAAAAAACGAGAACAACAAAAGAAAAACATCCACAATAATTAATACCGTGAAGAACTGTTCAAAGAAGACATTGTTCAGATTCTGAAAGTCTACATCGGCATGGGCAGATGGTGCAAGCGTTCCGTATAACCAAGTAGAGAAAGAATAGACAGATAAAACCAACAAAATAGGCACTAATGCCAACGCCATCATTTTTTTTATCTTAACGAATCGAGCTGTTCCCTCCTGATCTGGCAGATTACTTTCGTCCAAAACTACCCTTCCTCTGCTTTGCTTGTAAAACAGATATATTAAGAAAAACATAATCACAGACGCCAGAATGTCATACGTAAACTGTAAATCATATTTCTGAGTGAACCAATCGGGAGAAAGCGATAGGGCTGAAAGGTCCTTAAATATTCTTCTGATGATGATGAGTGTAATAATCTCATATTGCTTTCCGATATAGGTGGTAATGGATCTCGGCAAATAATAAATCAACAAGTACACCTCGTATACAAGTATAAATGAAAACGGAGTGTAAATGGCGGCTATTGGATTCTCAAAAAGACTTGCGCCACTTTGAATTTGAATAACACCCACCTCCACTAGGAATATCAAAGAAAGATGCACGAAAAAGCTCGCAATGGCAATGATGAGAATGATTCGCTCACTCTTTTTTCTCGTTTCATTGGAAAGAAACTTTTGGTAAAGATTCTGCAAAATATTGGTTCTCATAGTTTTAAAACAAAAGATAAGCTTCATTGTTCATTGCTATGATTCTATGACGATAAATTGAAACCTATGACTGTGTCTTCATTCAACAAATCAGACAACCTTAAAACAGTTTTTCAAAAAAATCAAAAAAAATTCAAGACAATTAAAAGCGCTCAAAAAAAAAACTCTACTTTTAGATAAGCCGCTTAAGAACCAAACATGAAAAGAAATCACAACGATGTTTCGTATTTCAATGAATTCAGTAGTTTGTTGACCACTTGTACTTCTGATATTATTAAATCGAATTCCAACAATCTCTCTGAAACCCTCGATTTAGTGCTTATGAAAATGGGTGTTTTCTCTGAGGTTGATCGGGTGTACTACTTTTCTTTCGACTACGAAGCTTCAACCTGTTCAAATACCAACGAGTGGTGTAAGCCAGGGGTAGCTCCGCAAATTTCAGAGCTTCAAGATATTCCAATTGAAATTCTACCCAATTGGATGAATACCATGCTGAGAGGTGAAGAAATTTACATTCGCGATTTGAATGAACTCGATGAATCTTGGGGCCCAGAGAAAGAAATTTTAGAACCCCAAGGCATTCAGTCTTTACTTGTCTTACCCGTAATTGAAGAAAGCTATCTTTTCGGATTTATTGGATTCGATGCTGTTGAAGAAAAAATTGAATGGGATGACAATGCTCGAAATCTTCTTCAAATTTTATCTAACAACATTGCTTCTGTAATTCGACGAAACAACCAGAACATTGAACTGCAAGAAAAAACAGCCGCTGCCAATGCAGCGAGTCAAGCCAAATCTCAATTTCTTGCAAACATTTCCCATGAAATAAGAACACCCATAAACAGTGTCATTGGATTTAGTGAATTACTGAAAAGCACTCCCTTAGATGAAGATCAGAAAGTCTTTGTGAGCGGACTTAACGACTCCGCGAATTTTCTTTTTGAACTTGTGAATCAAATTCTTGACTTCACCAAAATTGAAGCTGGAAAAGTTGAACTCCTTCGGGAAAGAACTAATCTCCTTGAACTAGCGAATAGCGTGCATAAGACTCTCATACCGATAGCAAAGGCAAAGAACATAGACTTTGAATTAACAGTAAACATTGGGAAGACAGACTGCGTGCTAGTAGACGAGACTCGCATTCGTCAAGTGCTCGTGAACTTAGTGTCCAATGGTATAAAATTTACTGAACAGGGATTCGTGCGACTCACTTTGGAAAAACTTAGTGAGATTGGAAACAAAATAAACATACGCTTTTCGGTTCAAGATTCGGGAATAGGCATTTCGGCTGAACAACAAAAGAATATATTCTCAGTGTTTCATCAAGGTGATAACTCCACCTCTAAAAAATATGGCGGCTCTGGTCTTGGTCTAGTTATATCCAATGGCATTCTTGAGCTTATGGACAGTAAAATTATCTGCGATTCGAGCCTAGAGAATGGAAGTCTATTCTATTTCGACATGGAGTTGGACACTTGTGAGCACGACACAAAGGAGCTAAATCTTGAAGAGACAACAAACCCAAAAGTTGAGTCAAGCACAAATGAAAAATTATCCACGTTAATCGTAGATGACAATGTTCTAAATCTGCTGCTGTTGAAAGTTATGCTTCAGCAAATTTATCCGAGTTTAACTATCCATGAGGCTGCAGACGGATTCGCTGCCCTGGAATTAATGAAAAGCGTCAATCCTGATTTTATAATCATGGACATTCAAATGCCTGAAATGGATGGACGAGAAACGACTAAGAAAATTAGAGCGCTAAACTACAAACTTCCGATTATTGCGTGCACTGCAAGTGTTACTGAAGGTGAAAGAGAACTTTGTATAGCGTCTGGCATGAATGACTACATTGCGAAACCCATTTCAAAAGATCTCGTTCGCAGCATACTCGAGAAGAATATACCTCAGCTTCACTCTTAATTTAGTCGCTGTATATCTCCGCTTGTTCAAGATATTCAATTTATTCAAATTGTTTAATTTATTCAGGACAGACGCTTGTTAAATATTTTACGTACATTTATTCAATGGAAGATGAAAAGCAAGTCTATGGCAACATCGATGATTATTCCAGTATTACGCATTACTCTATTGGGATAGATTATATTCAAATTTGGTATGAGGGGATTTCTAAACCAAAAAAGTACAGCTTTGCATCTGCTTCCGAATCGAACGTTTTAAAAATGATTGAGCTTGCAAAGGCTGGGAAAGGACTGAATAGATACGTCATTTCAAAAGTTAAAGGCAAATTTGAGCGTTAACGAAAAGTCGCTAATTCTCCTTTTTCAATCCTTTAAAAACCCAAACTTTCCCGCGTTATAATCCTCAATCGCTTCGCGAATTTCTTGCTCGGTATTCATAACGAATGGACCATAAGCAACGAACGGTTCATTCAGAGGCTCACCACTGAGAACGAGAAGAATCGATTTTTTCTTTGCTGAAATGTGAATGGCGCCAGCTTCATTTTTGAATTGCAAATAATGGTTCTCGGATACTGAAGTTCCATTCACTTCCAACTCTCCGTCTACCAATAATAATCCTGAATTATAATTCGCAGGCAATTCAAAATCAACAAATCCTCCTTCATTCAAATGAATATCATACATATGAATTGGAGAAAAAGTTGAAGCTATTCCGTTTACACCTTTAAACTCTCCTGATACCACATGCACCTCGCCTCCGTTATTGGATAGCGAGAATTTTGGTTTGTCGGAATGAACAATACTCTGGTACTTCGCCGGAACAAACTTGTGTTTCTTCGGAAGGTTAATCCACAACTGAATCATTTCAAACGCACCGCCCGTGCGATTGAAGGTTTGTTCGTGATATTCTTTGTGAAGAACTCCTCCTCCTGCTGTCATCCACTGAATGTCGCCTGGACCAATAATTCCGTGATTGCCCTTGCTATCGTGGTGCTCTATTGAGCCCTTGTATGCAAAAGTCACCGTCTCAATTCCTCTATGCGGATGAACACCTACACCTTGTGAAATTTCCGATGGAGGAAAATTAACTTCCGCGTTGAAGTCTAACAAAAAGAATGGCGACATGCGCTCTTCGAATCCCTTTCCATTCGGATAAAAATTCATCACCTTAAATCCATTCCCCACCATGTGTCGATTCGTTGGTGAGAACACTCCTTCCACTCCTCTCAATCCAGAAGTATTGTTTTCATTCTGTTTCTCATTCACATTCTCACTCTTTCCATCTACCCCACTGATCTTCGAAACAAAAAATGCACCTACTGCTGCAAGGGCTGTGCTGACGATGAATTTCTTTCTGTCCATTTTCTT